>DASVAE010000097.1:0-44908 GCA_036376495.1 Candidatus Sulfotelmatobacter sp.
TAGGGACGGGCCCATTGGCCCGTCCAGGCGGACCGGAAGTATCGGTCCGCAGCGCAGTGGCCCCAAGCGCGCTGTCCCCGCACGACTTCAGAAACTCCGCCACGGCCGCCGCACAGCCGTCGCGGCCTTCGAATCCAGCCAACTCCGGAGCCCCCAGCGTACCTCGCAAGCCCCCCATAGCTGTGAAGGAAGCAGTCGCAAATATAAAGAAAATGAAAGCAGGCATGCACGCCAACCCCTGAGCCACAGCCAGCTCCCTGGCCCACTTGGGACTGACGCTGAGCTGTCGTTACCGGCGTACGTCAAAAACCCCACTCTACGAAGATCGCGTAGAGCGGGGCACCTTCGGATCGAGTCGCGATTACTCGCGAAGGCGTTGGGTTAGTGGGTCTGCGCGGTTTCTTTGGCGTTCTGGATGGCGTTGACGAAATCGCGGGCTTCGGCCGTCTTGGCCTCAGTCTTGCCCTGCAGGATTTCGGCGAAAGGAACGTCGCTGCCGTAGAGGTCCTTGGTCAGCTTGTGGTCCTGGTTCAGTTCAGCACCATTCAGCGATGCCCCGATGAACGCGCCCTTGCTGGCCGAGTAGGTCAACACACCGGCTTTGTATCCAGCTTCCGCCGAAGCGGTCCGTCCGACTGGACCCGCAGCAGCCGAAACGTCGGCGCCTAACTTGATGTGTCCTTTCATGAGTCCATTCATGCCTTCATCGTTCATGATGAACATCATGAGGTCGGTGCTCTTGCCGCCGATCTGCGGTCCCCAGCTGATTCCGCTGACTTCGAACGGAGCCGGAGCGCTCCACTGGTTTGTCGCGTTCTTGCAGCTCGCGACGCCTTTGCCGTGCTCGGCGCCAACCACGAAGGCTCCTTTGACCAGCTTAGGAATTACGGCTACGCACTTGGCTCCCTCGAGAACCTGGTTCGGCACGCCTTTATCCGCGGGCGCGGAAGTGATGTGCTGCACAGTTTCGGTCGCACGCTGCAGTTCGGTGTTGGCGTTATCGTCTGCGGCCCAGGCGAACGCGCCCACACAAGTCACAAGCATTGCGATTGCAAATTTCTTCATCGTCGTTCCCTCCTGATGTTTCGATTCGCGGGCGGGACCTGGGGTTTGCGCGAGACGAGGCTGCGCGGTACAGCAATTCCCCTAGGGCGCTGGTTAAATGCCGCAGGAGGGGCAGAGGGGCACCGGGAAAAGCCCGCGGCGCAACTCGGCATGGTTTATTTCTTGTGCTTCTTTGAAGGCTGTCTACGCTGAGTTCGCGAAGGCTTTTTCGCGTTGAAGACTCGGGCGAAGATTTTGTCGACGTTCTTCAGTTGGCGTTGAAGCTCGAAGGCGTATTCGATCTGCTTGCGCGGGACGCGGCCGGTTATCTCCTTGTCGGCCAGCACCAGTTCGTGGAAGTTCAGGCCTTCTTTCCAGGCGCGCATGGCGTGCGATTGCACCAGTCGATAGGCATCTTCGCGGCTGACTCCATGCTCGACCAGGTCGAGGAGAAGCTGGCCGCTGAAGATCAGGCCGCGCGTGCTTTCCAGATTGGCGAGCATGCGCTCCGGATAGACGAACATCGTGTCGACGATGTTGGCGGTCTTGGTGAGCAGGTAGTCCATGAGGGTGGTGGAGTCGGGGAGGATTACGCGCTCGACCGAGGAGTGGGAAATGTCGCGCTCGTGCCAGAGGGCGACATTTTCGAATCCGGCCTGGGCGTTGCTGCGGACCACGCGCGCCAGCCCGCTGATCTGTTCCAGCGTCACGGGATTGCGTTTGTGAGGCATGGCCGACGAGCCCTTCTGCTTTTCGCTGAAAAACTCTTCCGCCTCGCGAACTTCGGTGCGCTGCAGATGGCGGATCTCTGTGGCGATCTTGTCGAGCGTGGAGGCGATAACCGCGAGCGTCGCGAGATAGTGTGCGTGGCGGTCGCGCTGGATTACCTGCGAACTTACGGCGGCAGCTTTCAGTCCCAGGCGAGCACAGATTTGTTCTTCCAACTCCGGAGTGAGGTGGGCAAAGATGCCCACCGCTCCGGAGAACTTACCGACGCGCATGTCCTCCGCGGCCGCCATGAAGCGGGCGATATTGCGCTGGGTTTCGGAGTACCAGTTGGCGATCTTGAAGCCGAAGGTGATGGGCTCGGCATGGATGCCGTGCGTGCGGCCGACCATGGGAGTGTCTTTGAATTCCCATGCGCGGCGTTCGAGCACTTCGGAAAGTCGCTGGAGGTCTTGGGCAATGACTTGCGAGGCCTGGCGGATCAGCAGCGCTTGCGCGGTGTCGACCACGTCGTTTGAGGTCAGTCCGTAGTGGAACCAGCGGGCATGCGGCCCGACGATTTCTGCCACGGCCGTGGTGAAGGCGATGACGTCGTGGCGGACCTCGGCCTCGATTTCATGGATGCGATCGAGGCGGAAGTCAGCGCGCTGCTTGATGGCCTGGGCGGCTTCTTTGGGAACCAAGCCAGCTTCGGCGAGAGTTTCGGTGGCGGCGACTTCGACGGCGAGCCAGGTGCGGAAGCGGTTTTCGTCGCTCCAGATGCGGGCCATCTCGGCTCGGGTATAGCGGGGAATCACGTGCGTTCTCCTAGTCCGGCGGGGACAGAGGATTCTAAATGGATGGGCGAAATACGGCTAGCTCCTCCCCGCAAAGGCGGCAGGTCGCGGGCAGGAGAAATCGCTGCCTCACACGGGGCACAGAGGAATACTGGCGAAAAAAACCCATCTCTCCTGTCCACAGGACAGGAGAGATGGGGGAACCACGATCTCCCCCAATTCGGGATCGTGGAGTCTTGGGTGTATTTCCCTATTTTATATCGGGTAACGATATAATGGAAAGAGATTAATCGGGGAACGATAGAATGGCGGGATGAAGAAATTGAGCATTGCGGATTACCAGGCGTTGGCTGAATTTCGGTACCAGATCCGGAAGTTCCTGCACTTCAGTGACTCCGCGATCGAAGGGGCAGGACTGGAGCGGTCACAGTACCAGCTCATGCTGACGATCAAGGGGATGCCGGACGGGGTGCGACCGCGGATTCGGGACGTAGCCGACCGCATGCTGATTCAGCATCACAGCGCGGTGGAGTTGATTGACCGCCTGGAGACCGGAGGGTACGTGCGGCGGGAGCGCGGGCAGAACGACCGGCGCGAGGTGTTGCTGGCGCTCACGGCAAAAGGGGAGCGGATGTTGGGGCAGTTGGCGCTGCATCATCACGAGGAACTGCAGAATGCCGCTCCGAAGCTCGTTGGGGCGCTACGGCGGGTGACTCGGGAAAGACGTCAGGACGAGAGTGCGCCCCGGGGACTGAAGGCCGTTTCGTCAGTTGGGCGTTGACGCGAGTCACTCTTTCCGGGCTGCGCACCGGGCGGACAGTCCAAGTAGCTGTACGTGGGCAAAGTGGCTTCAAGAAGAAATGAGGAAGAATTCAAGACAGCATGAGCACTAACGGACATTCGATGTTGAGCAGCGTGGTACCGGTGCCGCCGGTATTTTCAGAACGGGCACAGTTTCGCATTGTGCTGATGTCGTTTTTGGCGGCGGGAGTAGGGTTGCTGGCCGGGGTGGTTGCCTACATCCTGTACAAGCTGATTGGGCTGTTCACGAATCTGTTCTTTTTTCATGAATGGTCAACGAAGTTCCGCAGCGTGGGCGGGCATCACCTGGGATGGTGGGTCATTCTGGTACCGGTGGCGGGCGGTGTCGTCGTCGGGGTAATGGCCAAGTACGGCAGTTCGAAAATCAAGGGGCACGGGATTCCGGAGGCGATGGAGGCGGTGCTGGTGAACCGCAGCCGGATCGAGCCCAAGGTAGCGTTATTGAAGCCGATCTCGGCGGCCATTGCGATTGGGACCGGCGGACCGTTTGGCGCAGAGGGTCCGATTATTCAGACCGGCGGGGCTTTGGGATCGCTGGTGGGGCAGGTGCTGCATACCACCGCGGTGGAGCGCAAAGTGCTGCTGGCTTGCGGGGCCGCGGCCGGAATGTCGGCAACGTTCAATACTCCGATTGCGGGCGTGATTCTTGCGATCGAATTGCTGCTGTTCGAATTCAAGGCCCGTTCCTTTATTCCGCTGGTGATCGCCAGTACTCTCGCCACGGCGGTACACATGCAGTTGCTGGGTCCGGGGCCGATGTTTTCGGTATCGGCGGTAGATTTCGGCATTCCGCACGCGCTTCCGTTTTACCTGGTGCTGGGACCGGTGTGCGGCATTGCGGCAGTATTGCTGAGCAAGGCTTTGTATTGGGTGGAAGACACATTTGAGAAGCTACCGCTGGACGAGTTGTGGTGGCCGGCGATTGGCGCGCTTTTCCTGGGAATCATCGGATTCTTCGTACCGCGCGTGCTGGGCGTGGGTTACGACACGATTGGGGACATCCTCAACGGGAATCTGGCGTGGAAGCTGTTGCTGATCGTAATGCTGGCGAAGTTTGCGGCGCTGGTGATATCGCTGGGGTCAGGGACTTCGGGCGGCTTGCTGGCACCGACATTCATGTGGAGTGCGGCCATGGGC
Source organism: Candidatus Sulfotelmatobacter sp. (assembly GCA_036376495.1). GTDB lineage: Bacteria > Acidobacteriota > Terriglobia > Terriglobales > Acidobacteriaceae > Sulfotelmatobacter. Next base: position 4,506 of record DASVAE010000097.1, read on the forward strand.
GGGCTGTTCGCGATGATTGCTAATCACGTGTTTCCCAGCGCTCATCTGTCTCCTGGGGCATTCGCCCTGGTAGCGATGGGCGCGGTATTTGGCGCCGCTTCGCGGGCGACTTTTTCCTTCATCATTTTTGCGTTTGAGATTACACGGGACTACAACTCGGTGTTGCCGCTGATGCTGGTGGCGGTGATTGCGGATGGAGTTGCGATGCTGTTCATGCCGCGCAGTTCGATCATGACGGAAAAGCTCGCGAGACGCGGCCTGCACGTGCACCAGGAATACGAGGCGGACGTGCTGGCGCAGTCCACCGTGTCGGAAACGATGGAGAAGAATGCTCCGGTGATTCCGGCGGGGACGAAGGTGGGAGAAGTAGCGGAGCGGATCGCACGGCATGATCCGGCGGTAGCGCGATATGAGGCAATGCTCATTGTGGATTCCGAGGGCAAACTGAAGGGAGTGGTAACCCGCGGCGATATTCTGCGTGCGCTCGATAAAGATTCCTCCGGCGGGCTGACCGTGGAAGAGGCGGGCAGCACCAAGATGATCGTGACTTATCCGGACGAATTGATTTCCGAAGCGGTGGCCAAGATGCTGCAGTTCCAAGTGGGGCGGCTGCCAGTTGTGGATCATGCCGATGACCGTAAGATTGTTGGCTATCTGAACCGGGCTGCGATCATGGCCGCGCGGATGCGGCGCTTGCGGGATGAGCACATGCGCGACCAGGGGTGGCTAGGCTTCCGCGGTAACCAAAGTATCAAAGTCGAAGCGTCCCGTTCGTAAGTTGGTTCCCCCACCAAGGGGCGCTTGGAAGCAGGAGTATCCACCATATAATGATGGAACTCCATGACTTCTGGGCGAACAGAATGCGCGCTGGCGGTGCTGGCGGCCTTCTGTGTGCTGGTTGCTTTCCTTTTTCCTGCCTTGCAGGGACCCTATCCTGCGGTCCACGGTCCGGTGACGGCGCTGTTGTCCTTGCGAGCGGCGGCGCGGCTGCGACTGGTCACGATGCGCAACAGCGTGAGGGCGGTTTCCGCGCGAGTTGCGCGTGCGCGGGCGATTGTGCCTGCACTGCGCCGGGCTGAATTATTTGTACTTGATGATGAGCCGGCGAACTCTTCGGCTGCATTGAGTTCCATTCTTCGCTGCTGATCTCGCGCGATTGTTTCGTTTATTAGCAAGAAAATTCCCCGACGTGATTTCTGCACAAAGCAGGCAATCGGACGGGGCGTTGCGGTGACTCTAGTTCCAAATTCTTGAGGAGGTCGAGTAATGAAGCAGACGATTCGGTTGTCTTTCATAGTCACGATTCTTGGTGTGGTGTTGTTGTGTTCCGGGTGCGGAAAGAAGGCGGCAAAAGCTACGCCGCCGGAGGCTCCGGCACCCCCGACTCCAACGGCTACGCTAGCGGCAAGCCCGGAGGTGATTCAGCAGGGCCAAAGCACGGTGCTGACCTGGAATACGGAGAATGCATCGACGATCAGCATCGAGGGGCTCGGGGAATTGCCGGCGTCAGGGTCGAAGTCGGTCACGCCCAACGGCTCCATGACGTACACGCTAGTGGCCAAGGGACCGGGAGGAACGCAGAATGCTTCGGCGCGTGTGACGGTGAATGAAAAGACTGCGGAGGTAACAGCCCCGTCGCCGTCGGAAGAGGAATTGTTCGCGCGCAACGTAAAAGACATTTTGTTCGATTACGACAAAGCGGAGATTCGAAACGACCAGGCGACAGTGGCGCAGCGGGATGCCGCGTTTCTGCTGCAACATCCGTCTATCAAAGTGGTGCTGGAAGGACATTGTGACAATCGCGGGTCGGAAGAATACAACCTAGCCTTGGGGACAAGCCGCGCGGAGTCGCTCAAAAAGGCGCTGCTGCAGCAGGGAGTGTCGGAAGATCGCTTGAAGACGATCAGTTACGGAAAAGAAAAACCATTCTGCAGCGAAGACAACGATGAGTGCTGGCAGCAAAACCGCGTTGATCACGTCGCGATGTCTCGCTAGGATCTGGCAGGGCGGCCCGCCGCTGGCCGCCCTCTTTTTACCTCATCCCATGGATTGCATTTTCCCTTTGCATTTCCTCATAGTAAGGACGGAGGATTGTGAGTGCCTGAAGTCCAGGAGCAAAAGGCGTCCCCGCAAAGACTGAGCCGCGTACGTTTGTACGTGCGGCAAAGACCGGTGATGCTGGTGCTGCTGACGGCTCTCACAGTGGCGTTCTTTGTGTTTGTGGCGGCGTTGTCGCGCGCCTATAAGGACCAGCAAACCGCTCTGGGGAATCGATGGTTCGAACGCGGGATAGCCGATATGAGCGGAAAGCGCTACCAGGCAGCGGTCAAGGATTTCCGGGCGGCGCTGCTGTACTCGCGCGATAACTACACTTATCAACTGAATCTTGCCGAGGCGCTTCTGGGAATGAATCGAAGGGCAGAGGCGTCTGCGTATCTCCTGAATTTGTGGGACCGGCAACCGGAAGACGGATTGGTCAACCTGGAACTGGCGCGCATCGCGGCGCAGAAGGGGCAGATGCAGCAGGCGGTCCGGTACTACCACGATGCGGTGTACGCAGTCTGGCCAAGCCAGCAGGAGAGACAGAGGCGGGAAGTGCGTCTGGAATTAATAGGACTTCTTCTGCAAAGCAATGCCAAGGGACAGGCGCAGGCAGAATTGATTGGGCTCTCCGAGAATGCGGACGAAGATCCGGTGCAATTGAGCCTTCTCGGAGATCTTTTTATGCGCGCCGACGATTATGAACATGCGCTGGCGGAATACCGCTCCAGTCTGAAGGCCGATGCGCACAATGCGAAGACGCTGGCGGGCGCAGGATACGCGGCGTATGAATTGCAGCAGTATTCGCTGGCTGAGCATTATCTGCAGGATGCGATCAAACGTGATCCCAATGACAAGGACAGTGCCGAGCGGTTAAAGACGACAGAGATGGTCCTGCGCATGGACCCGTACCAACGACAGATTTCTCAGAGCGAGCGGGTCCGATTGGTTATCGAAGCGTTCACCACTGCGGGGGAAAGGTTGCAGCGTTGCGCCGTACCCAGCGGTGACGGGGCGGGCCGGGGTGTTGTGCAGGGCGGCACCCTAAGCGACGAGTGGTCGGCGTTGAAACCGCAGATCACCCAGCGAGGTTTGCAAAGAAATGCGGGTCTGGCGGATGAGGCCATGGATCTAGTGTTCCGGATCGAGCGGCAAACGAGCGTGAATTGCGGCGCACCCAGCGGGCCGGATCTCGCACTACTGCTGATTTCAAAATTGCGGGAAGGAAACAGGTTTTGAGTCTGCAGGCCGACCCCGAAAGCGAAGTGCTGGCCGATCATGCGGAACCGCCTCGGGCGACAGCGTGGATCTACGAGCATTCTCCGCGGAATGTCTGGCGGGCCGTATTTCGCGAAGACAACTTTTTCCTGGTGCTCTCGGTCTTCATTGGAGTGCTTTCCGGTCTGGCCGTGGTGTGCTTCCGGTATGCCATCGACTGGGCCCGGCTATACCTGCTGGGGACCGGAGTTGTGCTCACACCGTTGCGGGTGTTGTTAGCGCCGACGCTAGCGGGACTGGTGATCGCGGTCCTGGTGATTCACTTTTTTCCCCGGACGCGCGGCAGCGGCGTAAACCAGACCAAGGCTGCGCTTTACATCTACAACGGGCAGATTCCGTTTCGGACAGCGATTGGGAAGTTCATCACGGCGGCACTGGCGATCGGGTCGGGGCATTCGCTGGGGCCGGAAGATCCGTCGCTGCAGATTGGCGCATCGCTGGCATCGGTTCTGGGGCGAAAGATGCGGTTATCGCGGGACCGCATGCGGTTGATTGCGCCGGTGGGAGCAGCCGCGGGGCTGGCGGCAGCCTTCAACGCGCCGATTTCGGCAGTGCTGTTCGTAATTGAGGAAGTTATCGGCCGCTGGACCGCTGGGATTCTGGGTTCGGTCGTGCTTTCGGCGATTTCTAGCGTGGTGGTGATGCGCTGGTTCCTGGGGTCGGAATCCATGTTTCGGATTCCGGCAGTCGAAATGAGCCAGCCTTCGGAACTGATCGCTTACGCGGTGCTGGGCGTGGTGGGCGGGATTGCGTCGGTGGTATTCGCGAGCGGCATCGGTATCCTGCGTCCGGCGTTCAAAGCGCTGCCGCGATGGACTCAATATTTCCAGCCCGCAATTGCGGGTCTGCTAATTGGAATCATCGCGGTGCTGGGTGCTCCGCAGGTGATGGGAGCGGGGTACGAATACATCGACCAGGCGATGCACGGGCAGTTTACCTGGCAATTTCTTGCCATCCTGGCAGGGCTGAAGATTGTGGCCACATTGCTTTCGTTCGTGAGTGGAACCCCCGGAGGAATGTTCGCGCCAACATTATTTATCGGGGCGATGCTGGGTGCAGCAGTGGGCGGAGCGGAACGGTACATGTTTCCTTACTTGACCATCTCGCCCGGGACTTATGCGCTGGTGGGAATGGGAGTGCTGTTTGCAGGATTCCTGCGCGTTCCCATGACCTCCGTATTCATGGTGCTGGAAGTCAGCGGGAATTATTCGATTATCGTGCCGGTGATCGTGGCCAATACATTTTCCTATGTGATCTCGCGGGGACTGCAGCCGATTCCGATCTTTGACATGCTCACACGCCAGGATGGATTGGAACTGCCGTCGATGGAGGAATTGCGGGAAGAGGACATCCTACAAGTAGAGGATGCGATGCAGCCAGTGGAAGGGCCGGTGCTGGATGCCGAGGAGACGGTGGAGAAAGCGTTGCAGCATATCGATGGTTCACGAGGCGAGGATTTGCTGGTGCGCCTGAGCCCCGGGGGGTGGAGCACGGTGACGAGGGATCATCTGCGAGCGCTGGCATCGGAGGGGAAAGGGACCGGGAAACTGGGACCGTTATTGCTGGTGCCCCGCATTCCCTATTTGCATCCCGACCTTCCTCTGGAAACGGCACTGCGCTACATCGAGCGATGGCCCCTGGTTCCGGTAGTGAGCCGGGCGAATTTCCAGCAACTGGAAGGTGTGGTTTCGCAGCGCAGCGTGCTGGACCGGTACCGGGAGTTTGGGGAAGGGTAGTTGTCAGTTGCGCGCCACCCCGGCCGAGGGCGTCCGGGGTTAGGATGCCGGAAACTGGATCATTACCTTGGGTTCGCGATTGCGCTTGAAAGATTCCAGCGTGTTTCTGTAAGCTTGCGAAAAATTCCCAGCGAAGGCATCCGGCAGAGCTATCCGAAAGGCGGGGTACGAGTGTAGTTAACGATGGGAAGACCCGTCCGGGTACACACCAAACCAGGACTGCCGGGAGACTCCGATGTCTTCCGTTCGCAAAGCACAGTGAGTGCGAATCCAGTTTCCAGAACAGTACACGGGGAAAATGACATGTCTAGTACTTCAATGAGAGTGGTAGTGCTTAGTCTCATGGTGGTGGGACTTGCGGCTCTAGGGTTCTCCCAGGGCGGAGCCACCGGAGCGATCACGGGGACGGTGCAGGATCCGAGCGGGGCAGTCGTAGCGAACGCGGATGTACAACTCACAAACCAGGACACAGGTGTGCTGGAACGCTCGGTGAAGACCGGACCCGACGGATCTTTCAACGCGCAACTGATGCCGGTTGGCACTTACACAGTGAGCGTGCACGCTCCCGGATTTGGCGCGGCGAAGTTTGCGGACATCGTGGTACGCGTCACAGAAACGACGCGCATGACAGCGAAGCTCTCGACGGAGGCGGTGCAGCAGAAGATCGAAGTGCAGGCTGAGGTCCAGACGGTGAATACAACCGATGCCACGACGGGACAGGCCATCGAGAGCGCCACGATCCGGGCGCTGCCGCTGGCAACGCAGAATTTTCAACAGCTGCTGACACTATCGAGCGGAGCGCAGGCGGAATTGAATAAGGCGACGCAGCTCGGGCGAGGCGACGTCCGCATCGAGGTAAACGGGCAGCGCGAGGATAACAATAACTACCTGCTCGAGGGCATCAGTGTTACGGACTACAACGTGGCGGAACTGACTAACACGCCGCTGCCGAATCCGGATGTGGTGCAGGAATTCAAGGTGCAAACCTCGCTGTATGACGCGAGCCAGGGGCGGAATGGCGGCGGGAACATCAACGCGATCCTGAAGACGGGCACGCAGACGTTCCACGGTGATGTCTATGAATTCTTCCGTAATACGGTGCTCGATGCCAACGAATATTTCTTGAAGCAGACGGGGTCGCCGCGCCCGGTCATTCAGCAGAATATTTTTGGTGGAAGTTTGGGCGGGCCGGTCAGTCCGGGCGGAAAGCTGGGATTCTTTTTTGTCAATTACCAGGGCACGCGGCAACGGAGTGGGGACTCTCCGGGGACGCTGATCAGCACGTTCATTCCGTACGTGCCAGCATCGGACCGGGGTTCAGCGAATGCGGGGAATCTTGCCGCGGACTTTGGGGTGCCGAGCGCGGACCCTGTAGCGGTAAATCTGCTGGCGTTCCAGAGCAATCAATTCGGGGCACCGGCGAATGGATATCTATTCCCACTGCCAAATGCTCCCGGAGCAAACCCCGGGGATCTAGTGCAGTTCACGGTGAGCAAGCCGGGGAAGTTTACGGACGATCAGTTGACGGCAAATTGGGATCACGAGTTCCGAAATTCGCGGGACTCGGTGGCGGCGCGGTTCTTCTTCTCGAATTCAGAGCAGGATATTCCGTTTGGCGCGGGCGGATTACAGGCGTCATTGGGGGCGCCGGCGAGCGGGACAGACTTGAACTTCCCGTATCAGCTGCCGATTCACGACAGAGTTTTCATTGTGTCGGAAACGCACGTATTCAACCCGCATCTGGTGAACGATATTCGATTCGGGCTAGTGCACATCAACAATACGGCGAATAACGTCAATCCCGTAACTGCCGCTGATGCGGGAATCGATCGGCCTACCAACAATCTGACGAACAGCATTTACAAGTTCACATTGCTGACGTCGGGATTCCAGTTTGGCCCGACGCCGCAGGCCAACCAGGCGCAGACACAGAATAACTACAACCTGGTGGACAACCTGAGTTGGGTTTCGGGCAAGCACAATTTTACCGTGGGCGGACAATACACGCGGGTGCGGCTGAATAAGCTGTTTCCGCAGGTGTTCAATGGGCAGCTTTTCTTTACGAACACGACCGATGCCTCCAACAACACCATTTCGGACTTTGCCAATTTTGTGCAGGGAGTGCCGGAGTTCAGCTTTGGGGGAGGCGGTGTCTACAACCACGCTTACCGGCAAAGCAACTCCGCGGTGTTTCTGCAGGATGATTGGAAGGCGACCTCGAATCTCACGGTCAACCTGGGCTTGCGGACTGAGTTTCTGGGGGCCTGGACGGACGGGAAGTGCCACATCGGCAACATCGAATCGGACCTGACGAACTCGGGCACGTATCCGTTCGTTTATCCCAAGTGCGTTGACAAGCTGGGTGTGCCTGGACTGACGGGAAACGCAAATGGGTCCACGTTTAAGAACAATGTATCTACGGGATGGGGTCCGCGCGTGGGCTTTGCCTGGGACGTTATGGGGCGGCACACGACTACGGTGCGTGGTGGTTATGGAATCTACTACGTTCGCGAAGACGTGGGAGCGGTGGATCAGCTGAGCTTCCAGTCTCCGTTCATTCCGATCGTGTTCTTCGGAACGACGCCGGGATTCAACCTGACGAATTTCTTTACGGGGACGCCATCGGTGAATGCGAATGCGGTGCCTCCGGCGGGACAGCTTTCAGGGGCATGGCTGCCGTGCCTGGCGCAACTGACCAGCTTTCCGGACCCCAATGGCGCAGCTACGTATGGCGGGTGCACGGGGCCGGGGGTGAATTCGACCCAGAACCTGTTTGTGCTGGAAGTTCCGCGGCACTTCGTGGTGCCCAATACGCAACAGTGGAACTTCACCATCCAGCGGGAGATCGGGAAGAGCTGGGTGGTGGACGTGGGTTATGTCGGCACACGAGGTATTCACTTGCGTGAGACTCGCGATGCAATCCAGTCGGTGGATGCGATGAAGCATCCGTTTACCGTCACTGATAGCGCAGGCAACACGCAGACGATCACGACCGACACGTTTGCCAATGCGATCGCCAGAACACCCGCACCCGGGTTGAACGGCTATAGCGGATATCAACTGTTCGCCAATGACGCGTACTCGATCTACCACGCGTTGCAGGCCAGCGTGACGCGGCGCTGGAACCAGAGCTATTTCCAGGCGGCGTACACGTTCTCGAAAAACATTGACGCCACTTCGACGGGAAACACCGCGTTCAATACTGCGTACAACGATCAGAGCAACATCAATGCATCGCGCGGGATCTCGGACTTCAACCGGCCGCATCGCTTGTCGGTCAGCTATGCCTACGAACTGCCGTTCTTCCAGCACGCCACCGGGTTCAGGAAGATGGCGCTTGGGGGATGGCAGATTAGCGGCGTGTCGATCTTCCAGAATGGGTTGCCATTCTCGATTTACGACTCGAGCGCGGGTACGGCGTTCCTTGGACAAGGAAGCACGCCTCTGTTGGGGGCAAGTCTCGCACCGGGAGCAAAGATCTCGAGCGGTCTATCTGGCGGGAACCTGCGAGACCGGGTGGCCAACGGGTACCTGGTTCCGACGAATTTCGTGCCGGCACCGCTGGTGGATCCGGCGGCTTGCGTAGCAGATTCGACCGGCAATTTCTGCACCACGGGATTCGGCGATCTGGGGCGCAACATCTATCACGGACCATTCCAGCAGAACTGGGATGTGTCGTTCCTGAAGCACTTCCGAATCGGGGAGCGGCAGGACGTACGGTTTGCGGCTGACTTCTTCAACCTGTGGAACCATACGAATTTTGCGAATCCGACGGTAACGGACATTGAGCAGTACCTGGCGAATCCGACCAGCAGCCCCTTCGGCAAGATTGTAGGGACGAACGGGAACCCGCGGCTGGTGCAGTTTTCGTTGCGCTGGGCCTTCTAAGGACGACAGATGTGGGACCGGGGGGCGAGAGCCTCCCTTTTTTGCCAGAGAGTATGGAGCCGAAGACGCAGAGAAAAAATCCGGGTCTGCGAATCACTGAAGTGCAAACTTCTGCAGCAACACCCCATGTGTAGAACCGTCATTGGGGCATAAATGGCTCTGAGACAATAAAGCGCGATCTGTCCGGCTTTGGTTCTGCACGTGCTTACCAGAGTACAGTCCCCCCAGGCGTTGGTCGGACGATCTTACTGGCGCACGCCTAACTGCTTTAACTCAGAACACAATCTCACGCAGGAGTTGGTAACAATGAAGTCACGTCTGTTACTGTGCGCCGTGCTCATCGCCGTTTTCGCAGTACCCGTCTTCGCAGATTCGGTCTCGATCTCGTTTACCAACCAGGGTGTTCTATCTGGAAGCTTGAACTCCGGAATTACGTCAGTCGCCAGCGATCTGGCGTTTGGCGGAACCGTGATTCAACCAGGGCCGTTCGCCACCCTTACGTTTAGTCTCGGCTCTTTGACCGGCAGCCTGAATAATGGAGGCACCTTTACTGGCGGGACGTTTGAGCTGGACAACGGCAGTGCAGTGCTGTTCACCACGTCATTTTCAGGCACCTGGGATAAGGTCGGGACAGGTCTTTATGACCTGGCCGGCACATTTTCGACCGTCTTCGAGGGCATCCGCTATAGCGGCGGGACCAACCAGATCTTTACAGTATCTTTCGATGACGAGCATGTCTGCCTGAGAGGTCTGCAGGGTGACACCAACATAACCGCCACTGTTGTTCCGGAGCCCGGCAGTTTGGCTCTATTGGGAACAGGTCTCGTCGGTCTGGCGGGTGTGGTCCGTCGAAAGCTGGGTTCGGTAATTGCCTAAGCAATTACTGCCGCTCTAACATCCAGATATTGGCGCTGGTGCTGTTTACGTGAAGGGCCAATTTCTTGCCGTCGCGCGAGGGAATGGCCCAAGCGACTTTGATCTTCTTGGGATGCCAAACGGAGCGGGCGTTGCCATGCAGGTCAATTCGCAGCAACTCATTTTCTTTCTCGTCGGTGGTAGGGGCCCACAAGCTCTTGCTGTCGGCGGCCCAGTCAATCGATGCCAGATTCACGGAGCCGTTCAAGTTGATCCGTTTTTCGGGAGCGCCATTCAGGAAAATTATCCGGATCTGCCCACGCTCTTCCTCACCAAATTTTCCGCGCGCCAGCGCCAACATTGAGCCATCGGGCGAAAGAGCCCAGTTATAGAGCTGCGAGAGCTCGTCTTTCAGTTCAAAGACTTTGGCACCAGTTCCTTTGAATGGGTCGAAGGTGTAGAAGGTAACTTGCTTTTCACCTGCGACGCTGTAGACGCACAGGGTCGCGGGAGCCCGGGCGCATTGATGGTTGTTGATCCAGTTTGCCCTGGCAACTTCATGCGGGGGGCCACCAGCGAGAGGAACCCTCATCAGTGGAACTTCATAATCAGGGTTTTCGCCATTGGGATAAACAACATATAAGAGCTGAGTTCCGTCCGGACTTAACCTGGGCTCGGATAAAGGCTGAGATCCGCCCACGAGCATATCGGGAACGACTTGCCCGAGGCCCTGTTTGTAGATACTGAAAGTCCCAGTTCGGTCGGAGATGAAGATGACCTGCTTGCCGTCAGGAGTCCAGTCGAAGGGCAGATCTTCGCGATCGTCGAGCGTGAGACGTTGAGGTTCGCTTAGCGCCCCAGAGTCATCCAGCGTTCCTATATAAACGTCGGGCTCGGGAATGCCCTTCGTATAAATGATCCTCTTGCTGTCTCCAGAAATACTGACAGAGAAAACTGAGCCCTGATCGTTGGTCAGGCGGACCGGCGGCCCCTCGACGCGATTCTGGCGGTCAATCCGACTGCAGAAGAGGTTGGAGTCCATCTGGCGCGGACGTGCCTCAGAGACCGAGTAGATCAGGCGCCCATCCGGCGCCCAGGAAATCGGGCCGTCCAGGCCAACCACTGAAAGCACGGTGGTGGGCCGAACGGTCAAGGCCGGCGTGGTGCGGTCGTGGACATCCATTACATTGACGACAGCTCTGACGCCGCGTCCATAAGCGAACTTCGCGGTGGTATAGGCGAGTTGTTGCCCGTTGGGAGACCAAACAACGCCACCGAACATGTCGCCATCATCTCCGACTAATTGGCGAGCGTCCGTTCCGTCAGCGGCGGCGAGCCAGATGCGCTGGCGCAAAGCTTTTCCGGCGACATAAGCCAATAGCTGTCCATCGGGGGAGACTTCGGGGAAGCGTCCGTCATCCACCAGTTTGCGCGGCTGGCCGCCCAAGGTGGATATGTGCCAGAGACTGGAGTCGCTATGGACTCCGCTCAAGGCGACAATCATATGAACGCTGTCCGGAAACCAGGAAATGGAGGTTGCGGCGAGGCCTTCGGGCAAAGATACAGAATGCGTTTCCCCGGTCTCAATCTGGCGCAGGAAGAAGCCGGTTTCATCGGAGAAGGCGAGATAACGGCCATCTCGGGAGATGGCAGCGGCGCGCACCGGGTCGTCGACAGGATTGGCCGTGAGGCGGGAAATTCTGGGCGGCGCGGCAGGGTGAGGCAAGAAGAAGATTGCGGCAGCGATGCTTAGGCCAATGAGGATAAGAAGGGAGAGGGAAGCGAGAATCCACCATCGTCGCAAAGGGCGGGTAACTGGCAATGTTACCGGAGCAGCGACTGCGGCTTGAATGCCATTGCCGTTCCCGGCACCCAAGCTGACCGGAGCAAGAAATCGATAACCGCGGCGGGCGACAGTTTCGACGAAAGTCGGGTTCTCGGCAGAGTCACCCAAGGCATCGCGCAGACGGCGAATGGCGGCGTTGAGACTGTGGTCAAAATCAACGAAGGTATCGGCGGGCCAGAGGCGGTTGCGCAATTCTTCCCGGGTGATGACCTCGCCTGGCTTTTCGAGAAGTTGTGAAAGCACCTGGAAGGGCTGTTCCTGCAGCTTGATCTTGTGGCCGTGCCGGCGCAACTCACCCGCCCTCAGATCGAGTTCGAAGACACCAAAGCGGCGAATCATCTGCTGCGCGGATTCGTTCAAGGGTGGCACCGCGTCCGATGGTAGCACTCTTACTCGATTGTTCCCCATGTCACTCAGCCTTGTAAGCATTTGACGCTCGGCAGCTTAGCTCGTTACCCGGATTTCATCGCTGAATTACCCGCCGGGCCTTGAGGCACGCGGCCGGTTCGACCACCGTTGCCAGAGATACGGGGTAGAACGCCATGGGGTTCACTGAATCGTGCGCACGGCTGCTACTTGTTTTGTTATGGGCGGCAGTCGGATCGTCATCGGCCGAGACCGGCGGGGCTGCTGAAATTACTGTGCTGCTCCTAAATCATGCCAAGGTTTCCCGTGATGTCATAAGCCAGTCGGAGGCAGAAGCTACGCGGATATTCTCCGCGTCTGGAATTCACCTGCGCTGGGTGGACTGTTCCCAGACGCCGGTGTGTCATCACGTTCCCGGAGTGAATGAATTTGTATTGAGCATCGTTGCCGACGGACGGACCTCGTCCGAACTGGTGTATGGAGTTGCGTTCCTCGGGCCGAGCGGCGAAGGCAAGTACGCCGATATCTTCTTGAGGCGAGTCGAAATCGCCGCTAAGGAAAGCGGGTTCAGTGTGCAGCGGCTTCTCGGAGCAGTGGCGGCGCACGAGCTGGGGCACCTGGTGTTGGGGACACACGCTCACAGCTATGAAGGGATCATGTGCCCGGTGTGGAAGAAGGCGGTGCTGCAGCGAATGGAAATGGGCAGCCTGCTGTTCACGAAAGACGAATCGATGACGATGAAGGGCCGTGTGGCGGGCGAGCCCATGGGGCGCTTCCCGGCATTCACGAAGGCGTCGGCGCGCGGGTTGATCCCGTAAACGTTGAGCCAAGGGGAAAATGGCTGTTTAGGGAAGAAAGCGGATGCGGGTTGAGGACGGATTAGCGCTGTTCAGCTTGTTGCAGCAGAGGACGCAATGAATCGACCGAAACACCCAAGGTTCCGCCGGTGAAGCCATCCATGTAGGCGGAGTTCACGCCGATCACTTCGCCCGTGGTGTTGAATACGGGCCCGCCGCTGCCGCCGTGGGCTGTAGGCGCATCGTAGATCAGCTTATCGCCAACCACGTCTCCCAGATGTCCGCAGGTCGTGGAAGGTCGAATGAGCGAAAGAGCCGCGAGTTCGCTGGCGGCACTGATGTCATTGTGGCGGTACGCCAGGCGTTCGTAAATTCCTGTGGGGGATTTTGCCACCATACCAGCAATCCCCATAGGGTAACCGATGACCGTAACCAATTGGCCTGGGGCTCCGGCGGACTTGGCCAGAGGCAACACGAGCAGGCTCCGAACAAAGTTGGAATCGTCCACGCGCAGCACGGCGAGATCGGAAGTTCGTGACACGGCTGCAGGCGACAATTGCACCGCGGTAGGAGATCCGGGAAAGAATACGACCAGGTTCTCAAGCATGGCGCTGGCGCCTTCATCAATCAGCTTCTGTGCCTCGGAATCCCCGTACCAGGGCTCGGCAACATGCCGGTTCGTAGCCAGAAGGCCGTTGCCGACCAGGAATCCGGTACCCGATACCCGAGCGCGGATTTCCGGATGATGATTGGGGAATCCGACCTGGTAGATGCCGTAGATGTAGCCTATGGAATCGCGGTAACGGTTCAGCACAACCGCGGGCATGGCCTGATCTTGCTTCAACTGCTCGACCTGCGCAGTGAGCTCGTGAACCTCTTTTTGCAGGTCTTCGGGTGGAGCGGACTGGGCTGCACTGGGACCGTAATGACGAACCATGATCACAGCGCCAAGAAGGAGCACGCCACCGAGCACACCCTGGATGACCTGCTGCCAGGTCTCGCAGACTTTGCAATCCTGTGAGGGGTCGGGGTCGGAAGGGGCTGGATCGGGGATCTGGGTATCGGCCATAGTTCGTGCCAGCTTTCGATTCCAAGTCACTCGTTTTCAGTCGCTTGCAGAGTTCCGCGAGGGCTGAATGACTGGTATCGAGTGGTTATCTTCGCCTGTTCCGGGTGGGCGCGCTACGGTACCGAAGGGGATGTACGGGGGTTACAGAAGCAGCTGTTGCGACTCGTCGCACGCAGGCGGTTTCATTGCGTGAGGCCAAGCAGGGCGGACATTTCCTCGTAGAGAAAACCTTCTCCGGCGCGGTAGGGCTGGAACCATTCGCCGTCTATGACGAGCTGGGGAATGGCGCGCTTTCCGGTGCGGCGGATGACTTCCTGAGCGGCGCCGGGAGTGGTTTCGATGTCGATCTCCTGATAGGTGATTTGGTGGTTGTCGAGGAAGCGCTTGGCAATGCGGCAATCGGGGCACCAGAAGGCCGTGTAGAGGGTGATCTGCATGCTTAGGTATTGATGCCTGGGGACTATAAATTGTGGCCGGGGATTTTAGTATTCAACAGACTTGGGATTTGGGTGCTGGTGGTGCCGCCTCGCTTCGCTTCGCGTGACAGCCCAGGGCTGTCTCCACTGTGGTTGGTGCCCTACGTGATTGGTTACGTGACGTTTTATTCTTGTTGCATCACGTCATCGACCAGGACTTTGCTGCCCTTCTCTACTGTGACGACCTTGTGGATGGGGTGGTAGCCGCTGGCGGTCACGTCGATGACGTAGTTGCCCGGATCAAGCATCACGTCGACGGGAACGCTCTTATCGAGCATGTGCTGGTTGATTGCGATCTGAGCTCCCTTAGGCTGCGTATGAATGCTGATCGTGCCCTGGTCGGCTTGTCCTTTCTTGCCGAATAATTTGGACATCTTGCCCACCGTCTTCATGTTCTCGACATTGCCGAGCGCGCGCAGAGTTGGTGAGAAGTTGAAGGTCTGGCCGAGAACGAATTGCATATTCATCGTCTCGTCAAGGTAACCTTCTTTGCGCACGAGCACCAGGTGCTGACCTTTGGGAACGCTGATCTGCGCCGGAGTCTTTGTCCCGGCATCTTTAGTGTCGATGTAAATGCTGGCGCCGGAAGGATCGCTCTTCACGATCAAAGTCGCGCTCAGCTGCGAGAGATGGATGATCGTCGTGGCTTTCGCACCCGAAGCTACTTCCACGGAGCGCGTGTCGGAGGTGTATCCCGATTTGCTGATGGTGATGGAATGCTTGCCGGCTTGAATGTTGGTTAGCGCGAGGGGAGTGGTCCAACTCGGATCGGTAGAACCGTCGAGCGATACTTGCGCGCCCTGGGGAGTTGAATCGATGGTTAGTTGCCCGGGGAGCGCCACGGGGGCGGCGGCCTTCCTTCGTGCGCCTCGCGAGTTCGAACGAGAAACGCGGCCTACTGGTTCCGGTGTTGCGTCGGGGACCTCGGTGGGCTGAGCGTCAGCGGTGGAATCGGCCGGGGCTGCAGCTTCGGGCTGCGGAACTGGCTGTTCCGCACGCGGCGCCGGTTGTGTTACGGCAGGCACTGGCTGCCGCGTCGAGCCCGAGTCCTCTTCATTTTGTGAGCGAATGTAATAGGTCACTCCTGCGATGATTGCCAGAATCAGGACAGCGGCTCCGGCAACTGCATAGAGCATCAGACGAGGAGGGACGCCCTTAATTTCTTTCACCGCTTTAGCCGCAACTGCGCGGGGCTGAATCTTGGGTTTGTCTGCAATTCTCTCGGACCGGCGCGGGCTGGACGATCGGAATTTGGGGGGCTCTACCGGCGGCGGTTCCGGAGCCGGCTCGGGCGCGATGTAGACCTCTTTCAACGGAGGTAATTCGGCAATTTCCGAGAAGCTCGTTCCGCCGCTGGCGGGGGCGCTCCCGGCCATCAGGGGATCGACTGCAATCTTGGGCGATGCGGGTGCGGGCTCGAATGTTTCTACGTCGGGCTGTTCAATGGCGGCCGGCATAAAGGATTCGGGCTGCGACGGAGCGGTGGAGGTCGCATCGGATGTTGTACTGGAGCCAACTCCCGCCGCGGCCGCGACGGATTTCGGCGTGGCCACGTGCGAAGGCTTGGCGGCTGCTGGTCGGGACGCGACCGGAACAGCGACCTCGCGGACCGGTGCGGACGGTGACGCATGGTTCGCGCTGCCAACAAATTTGGACTGCACCGCTGCCCTGACGCTCGTGGGGGCTACGGTTGATGCTGTGGGAGCCGCTGCCTTTTTTGCTGCGGGCCTTGACTCCTTGCAGTTCTCCAGATCATCGAGCAATGCTCGGCCCGTTTGATAGCGCTGGGCAGGGTCTTTCGCCAGGGCCTTCATGATCAGGTCGCTGAGCAGCGGATGCACTTTCGCATTCACGCGGATGGGGGCGGTGGGAGTGCTTTCGAGAATGTTTTGCCGGATGCTTTCGGAGTCGCTTCCATCAAAGGCTTTTCGCTCCGTCACCATCTCATAGAAGATCGCGCCCAGGCTGAACAGATTCGAGCGCAGGTCGGTAGCTTCACCGCGGAGTTGCTCCGGGGGCATGTAGTTCAAAATCGAGGAAAGGCCGCCCGCGTGTTGCACAAAATTGCCCACGCCGGAAACACCATAGCTGAGAATCTTTACCGTTCCATCCCAGCCGCACATGATTTTGGCGGGCTCCAGGCTGTGATGGATCATCTGGTGCGAAGTCGCATCATCAAGCCCATTGCCGAGCTGCCGGCCGATGTCGAGCAGGTCCCAGATGGAAAATCCTTCTTTGCGCGCCAGCATGGTGGCGATGCTGTTGCCTTGAACATATTCCATGATCGCGCAGAATTGTCCGTCGATGATGCTGGAGTTGGTGACGCGACAGAGATTCTGATTGCTCAGGACCTTGGCGCTCTGGACCTCCTGCAACAGCGCTTGTTCAACGGCAGAGGATTGATCGCCAAAGGCGGCGAGCTGAATCGCTTTCAACGCGATCGTTTGGCCAGAGTCAGCATCGTTTGCCTTGTAGACAATGCCGGTAGGAGACTTCGAGAGCTCACTTTGAATTTCGAATTGGCCGAGTTTCGTAGGCATCGCTTCCTAACTCCAATCGCCACACGCCGTGGCGCGGCAAACCTGCCGGCGGAGAATTCAGGATTAAAAGAAGGATATCGCTGCGAGTCGGAGGGTTCGAGTTACGAAAGTAAGCCGTAGGCAGTCAGTTTGCCGTCCGGAACGGCGGCAGCACGATCTGCCCACCCACTTGGATCTGCGCGGAGCTTTGCTCGCTGCACAGTCGGATAGGCTGTTCCTACGTGGTCCCTAGACAACACCTTTGCTCAGACGGGTTGCTAGCTCTTTAATATATGTGACCAATTCAGGAGGTTCGTGCACTTGGAAGTCGACTCCCACCAGCAGCAGGTGGATCGTAATTGCCTCGAGCGAATGCGAACCGGTGTGCAGCATGCAGGATTGCTGATCGATGGCTTCCAAGGCACCGAGCGAGGGAGAGATCCGCTTCGACAGAGTCTCGAAGGGGCCATGCAAAGTCACTCGAGCCGAATAGGGATTGGGGACGTGTGCGATGGATTTGGAGACGAACGCCGCGAAGCCGCCGTCGGGCTCCTTACGCGGCTTGAATCGCGTGGAGGTCTTGAGTTTGCCCTGGACGCGATCGACTCGGAAGGTGCGCCAATCGTTGCGCGTGAGATCCCATGCGGCCAGATACCAGCGATAGCCGGTGTGTACGAGTCGATGCGGCTCAACCGAGCGGGTGCTGGGCGCTCCGGTGCGGTCGTGGTAAGTGAAGCGAACGCCGTCGTGGTCGCGGCAGGCGTTGGCTAGAAATGACAGGCGCGCGGCTTCGACAGTTGGTCCGCGGCGCTCCAGGGGCACAACGAATCCATGCAGGGCCGCTACCCGGCCGCGCAAACGCGGAGGCAAGACCTGCTCCAGTTTCAAGAGCGCCCTGACGGATGCCTCTTCGATTCCGGAGACCGCCCCGGAAGCGGCTGTTCGCAAGCCCAGTGCTACAGCTACCGCTTCATCGTCGTCCAGCAGCAAAGGAGGCAGGGTCGCTCCAGCCCCCAACTGATAACCGCCAGCCACTCCTGATGTGGAATGCACGGGATATCCCAGGCTGCGCAGGCGATCGACATCGCGGCGCAGGGTTCGGCGGGTGACTTTCAGGCGATGGCTGAGATCGATTCCGGACCAATAGCGCTGCGCCTGAAATAAGGAGAGCAGCCGAAGCAGCCGCGCCGAGGTCTCCAACATGGCCAGTATTGTGCCACGAATCGAGGACTGATTCTGTCCTAAATACCTGCTAGGGTATCCGGGTTCGATTCCGCTGGTTGCAATAAGCGGAATTATGGAGAGACTCATATGAAGCTGACCGAATTCTTTCTCGCACAACTGGAACGCGACGCCGCCAGCACCCGCCTTGCCCTGCAACGCGTCCCTGAGGGCCACAACGATTGGAAGCCGCATCCGAAGTCGATGCCGCTGGGATATCTCGCGTCTTTGTGCGCCACGATGCCGGGCTGGATTGTGTCGATGATCAAACAGGATGAGTTCGATCTGGCTTCTCCCGACGCAACGAGATTCAAACCGGCCGAATGGACCGAGCGCAAAGAACTGCTGGCTGCCCTCGATGGGGCTGTGGCTGAGGCGCGCGAGGCACTCGCCAACACCAACGATGAACATCTGTTCACCAACTGGAAATTCGTCGTTGGCGGTCATGTGGTTAGCAATGAGCCGCGACAGGTGATGATCGCGGAGTCGGTGTTCAGCCACCTGGCGCACCACCGAGGCCAACTCACGGTGTATCTTCGGCTCAATGAATCTTCGGTTCCCGCGCTATACGGCCCCTCTGCTGATGAGGGAAAATTCGAGCGAGTGCCTGCGTAACTTTGTTATGGTCCTGGCCGTTTAACTATTAAGCGCGGAACGCGGGTGACATTTGTCACCCGCTCGCGATGACGATCTCCACTGGCCACTGCAGGCGAGTCGCGGCAGGATGGCTGCAGTAGTCTTCACCATTGCGAATCAGCATGGGGATGCGCGAATTCAGCCCAGTTGTCGATGACAAGGCGCTTCGACTATGCTGTTGGCGCTGGGACGCATCCACCTCCTGCTCGCAGCTGCCGGTTCCCTCCGGAGTACATCGATGACACTGACCAGATTTGTCACTAAAAATGCGTTTCGCAACAAGCGCCGCAGCACGCTGACGGTCTTAAGCATTGCTTTCTCGTTGCTTCTGCTCACGCTGATGATGACGATCTGGCGGGCATTTTACCTGGACCAGGGCAGCGCGGAATCGGCCGAGAGGCTGGTGACGAGGCATCGAGTGTCGCTCACTTTTTCCTTGCCTGGCTTCTATCGGGAGAAGATTCGAGCTATTCCCGGAGTGGTTTCGGTGGTGCCAGTTTCCTGGTTTGGCGGAACTTACAAAGATCAGAAGCCAGAAAACTTCTTTGCGCAGTTTGGCACCGATCCCGAGGAATTTTTTAAAACCTTCCGCGATATGAAGATGCCCGAAGATCAGATGAAGGCATGGCAGCGCGACCGGCAAGGCGTAATTGTGGATGATGCCCTCGCCACCAAGTACGGCTGGAAGCTGGGCGACCGGATCGTATTGCAGGGGACGATTTATCCGGTGAATCTGGAGTTGAACATACGAGGCATTTTCCACTCAGTTCCAGATAATAAGTCGGTTTACTTCAACAGTAAGTACGTGGAAGAAGCGGTCCCGTTCTTCAAGGGACAGGCGGGGACTTTTAGTACGCTGGCGGCTTCTCCGTCGGACGTGGGAAAGATCGCGAGTGCAGTGGACGACATGTTCCGAAACTCGCCGCAGCCGACGAAAACAGAAAGCGAGAAAGCATTCGGCCTTGAGTTTGTTGCGATGATGGGCAACGTGAAAGCTTTCATCCTGAGCATCTGTTCGGCCGTGGTTTTCGCGACTTTACTGGTTTCGGCCAATACGATGGCCATGTCGATCCGCGAACGGACTCGGGAAGTTGCTGTACTCAAGACTTTGGGCTTTACGCGACAGGGCGTACTCGGCTTGTTTGTCAGCGAGGCGGTGGCGCTGTCGCTGGCAGGCGGCATGGTGGGCGCGAGCCTGGGATGGTTTCTGGTGTATGGGATTACTCATTCGCCGCAGTTCTTCAGTTTCTTCCCAATGAAGGTGACCCCGGGAATCTGGCTGGTCGCGCTGTTTACGTCAGGAGTCGTGGGGTTGCTGAGTTCGGCCCTGCCGTCGTATCACGCGTCGCAGATCAACATCGTCGACGGGTTGCGACATATCGGGTAATGAAATGACGCTGAGCAGTTTCGTGGTTCGAAATACGTTCCGCAATAAGCGGCGCAGCCTGCTGACCATGATCAGCATCAGCTTCTCGCTGTTGTTGCTAACCATGATGATCTGCATCTGGCGGTCGTTTTACATCGATCAGGTGGCGCCGGAAGCAGCGCGACGACTGATCGTTCGCGATCGGGTTTCGCTGGCGTTCTTCCTGCCCGCGTATTACCGGGAGAAGATTCGTGGGGTGCCTGGGATCAATTCTGTGGTACCGCTGACATGGTTTGGCGGACGCTACATCGACAATCGTCCGGAACACTTTTTTGCGCAGGTGGCGACGGATCCCGAAGAGTATTTGAAAGTCGCTTCTGACAAGATCGTGCCGCCTGACCAAGTCAAGGCCTGGCAGCAGGATCGTGCCGGAGCGCTGGTAGATGTAACCCTGGCGCAGAAGTACGGGTGGAAGATCGGGGACAAGATCACGCTGCAGGCGAATATCTTTCCTACGGATTTGAATTTGACGATTCGGGCCATCTATCACCGTGACCCACCGCAGAATGCCTTGTATTTCAACGCCAAGTATCTGGAAGAAGCTGTGCCGTGGTTTAAGGGGCAGGCAGGATGGTACGCGGCGCAGGTCGATTCCGCGGAGAACGTGGCCCGGGCATCTCGGCAGATTGACGAAATGTTTCACAATTCGCCGTTGCAGACCAAGACCGAGAGCGAGAAGGCATTTCAGCTGGGCTTCGTGGCTTCGTTGGGAAATATCAAGGCATTCATTCTGGGCATCTGCGGGGCGGTGGTGTTCGCCATCATGCTGGTATCGGCGAAC
Organism: Candidatus Sulfotelmatobacter sp.; assembly: GCA_036376495.1. Classification (GTDB taxonomy): domain Bacteria; phylum Acidobacteriota; class Terriglobia; order Terriglobales; family Acidobacteriaceae; genus Sulfotelmatobacter. The sequence continues at coordinate 25,440 of DASVAE010000097.1, forward strand.
ACGATGGCGATGTCGGTTCGCAGCCGAACCCGGGAAGTGGCGTTGCTAAAGACGCTGGGATTCACCAGGGAGAGAGTACTTTCGGTTTTTGTCAGCGAGGCGGTCGCGCTAGCGCTAGCGGGCGGACTGGTGGGAGTTGGGCTGGCAATCCCGGTGATTGCGGCCATCACCCACCGTTTCCTCGGCTTGGGAATCCCGCTGAACATGCGAGTGAATGGGATCACCGCAGGTTTGGCGTTGCTGGTGTCGGTGATTCTTGGGATTGTGAGCGGCTATTTGCCGGCCTACCGGGCATCGCGCATGAATATTGTGGAAGGGCTAAGACATATTGGGTGAGTGCGAGAACTGAATATGGCCATACCGATCAGCTACAACATTCGCAATTTGAGGCTTCGCAAGGGACTCACTGTAATGACGGCGCTCGGCATCGCGTTGACGGTCACGACTGCGATCTTTTTGATGGCGCTGGTGGCGGGGCTGGATCGTGCGTTCGTCAGCAGCGGCAGCAACTTGAATGTGCTGGTGCTGCGCAAGGGGTCCGAGGCTGAACTGTCGGGCGGATTCGATGCCACGCTCTTCCCGACTTTGAAGACATTGCCGGGCATCGCGAAAGACAGCCACGGCGAGCCAATGGCGTCCGGGGAGTGGGTGGTGGTCATCGTGCTCCCGCGCAAGGACGGAACGGGAGAGGTAAATGTCACGGTTCGCGGGATGATGCCGGATGGGTTGGAAATGCGACAACTGCCCGGAGCCAAAGGAAAACCGAGTGTAGCGTTGGCGGAAGGGCGATGGTTCCAGCCCGGTCAACGCGAAGTGGTAGTCAGCAAGTCGGTGCGCGACCGGTTCGCTCAGGCGAATATCGGCGACAGTATGCAGTTTGGCAAGGGATCGTGGAAGGTGGTGGGCGTGTTTGATGCCGGAGGATCGGCGTACGAGTCGGAAGTCTGGGGCGATGTGAATCAGATGGCGTCCGACTTTGACCGGCAGGGAGGGTTTGCCTCGGCATATCTACGGGCGACCGATCCGGTGTCCGCAGAGGCTCTGAAGAACCGGGTGAGCGACGACCAGCGGCTGAAGCTCGAAGGCATGTTGGAGAACGAGTATTACGCGAAGCAAACCAGGTCCGGGACTCCGATCAAAGTGATTGGATGGGTAGTTGGCGTGATCATGGCTATTGGATCCATTTTCGCCGCGATGAATACGATGTATGCGGCGGTGGCGTATCGCGGACGGGAGATTGCGACGTTGCGGGTAATTGGATTTTCGCGGCCCGCTATTCTGACGTCGTTCGTTCTGGAATCCTTGTTATTGGCGCTGCTCGGGGCACTGGTGGGGATCCTGTTAATGCTTCCGTTCAATGGAATGCAGACCGGCACGTCGAACGCTGTAACTTTCAGCGAGGTGGTATTCGCACTGCGCATTACGCCCGTAGTCGCGAGCAGGGCGATCATCTTCGCTTTGATCATGGGATTCGTGGGGGGACTCGCGCCCGCCTGGCATGCGGCGAGGCAGAACATTCTTGCGGCGCTGCGGGGATAGATGCTGAAACTTACGGGAGAACCGAAACGTAATTACAGTTATGGCGCTTGATACGAAACACGATGATCTACAGAGTCTGCGGATTGATCGCTCGCAGCGCGGGGACAATAGCGGGGAGCCTCCGGCGTGGGCCCGGCGATACATCCTTATCGGAATCGCGATTGTGGTCGTGCTCGGACTTTTGGCACTGGGCTATCGCGCGTTCTCCTCGGACGCACCCGAGGTTGAGGTGGTGCGTGCTTCGGCCGAGACCAGCGGCAACGATGCCGGGGGCACGGTGCTGTCGGCTACGGGTTATATCGTGGCGCATCACACGATCAACCTGAACTCGAAAGTCACCGGACGCCTGAAATGGATTGGAGTAGAAAAGGGCGACAAAGTGAAAGAAGGTCAAGTGCTAGTGCGGCTCGAGGACGACGAGTTTCGCGCGAGCTACGAGCAGGCCAAGGGAGCCTATGAGAATGCGCAGGCCTATCTCGAGCAACTACAACACGGATCACGTCCGCAGGAGATTCAGCAAGCTCAGCATAATCTCGACGAAGCCCAGGCCACGCTGACCAATGACAAGCTGACCCTCGATCGCGTCAAAGAACTGGCCACGAATGGGGTGGTGTCGAAGCAGCAACTCGACGATGCGACCGCCAAATATCAAGCAGACCAGCAGAGGGCCAACTCGCTGCAGAAGGCATTCGAACTGGCGAAGATCGGTCCCCGTGCCGAAGAGATCGCGCGCGCCGAAGGCGCACTCGCCCAAGCCAAAGGGCAGATGGATTATGCAAAAACCCAGCTGGACGCTACCGTGCTTCGCGCGCCGGTGGACGGCACCATTCTGGATCGCACGGCGGAAAAAGGCGAGTTGATTACATCGATGTTTGCCAGTTCGGCGGCGGGTGGGCCGCAGGGATCGCCGTTGTCCATGGCGAACTTGAACGATCTGCAGGTGGAGTTGGACATCGCGCAGGCGGACTTTGCGCGGCTTAGTCCATCGCAGAAAGCGGTCGTCACTACCGATGCGTATCCTGACAAGCAATACGACGGGCAGATCGCCCAGATCTCACCGGAAGCCAACCGGCAGAAGGCGACCGTGCAGGTCAAAGTGCAGGTACTGAATCCGGGGAAGTATCCGGACGTGCAACTGCGGCCGGAGATGAACGCCACGGTGCGCTTCCTGGCGAACGAGACTCCAAAGAACGCTAAGGGCCCGTCGGGAGTGTTCGTACCGGCGACGGCGATTCGCGATCGCGAAGGCAAGAAGATGGTCTTGATCGCGTATAACGGCAAGGTCGTTGCACGTGAAGTGCACGTTACCGGCCAGCGCGCCGATGGAGCGCTCGTGGATGGATTGGTGGGTGGAGAAAACGTGATCACCACCGGGCCAACGACTCTGAAAGATGGGGACAAAATTAAAATCAAGGGGCAATCATGAGCACAGTCGCACAATCCAACATTGCCACGGGGACCAAGGTAGTTCAGGTTCGCGGTGTCAGTAAGGTATTCAAGCGGGATGCGTTCCAGGTGACCGCTCTGGACGATGTTTCGATCGACATCGGCAAAGGGGAGTTCCTGGCGCTCATGGGGCCGTCGGGATCCGGCAAGACAACGCTGCTGAACATGATCGCGGCGATTGACCGGCCAACGTCCGGAGAACTGCTAGTGCAAGGGCAGGACATCTTCCGCTTCAGCGATGCGCGAATCGCGCGCTGGCGGAATGAGCACATTGGGTACGTGTTTCAGACTTTCAATCTGATCCCGGTGCTCTCAGCCTTTGAGAATGTTGAGTTGCCGCTGCTTCTGACCAAGCTCAATGCCCAACAGCGGCGGGATCATGTGATGACCGCGTTGAAGCTTGTTGGGCTGGAGGATCGGGTTCACCATCTGCCCAAGCAACTATCGGGTGGACAGGAACAGCGTGTGGCCATCGCGCGGGCGATTGTGAGCGATCCGACTCTGCTGCTGGCGGACGAGCCTACCGGAGACTTGGATAGCCATTCCGCGACGGAGATTTTAGAAATTCTGAAGAGGCTTAACGAAGATTTCCAGAAGACAATTGTCATGGTGACGCATGATCCGCACGCGGCATCGTACGCGCACGTGACGCGGCATTTGGAGAAGGGGATGTTGTTGCCGCCGGCATAAGCAGGCGGCAGCACTGGCGATCAAGCCTCAGTTCCTAGCTTAACCACCCCTGTTACGCAACGCTGGAAGTGACATGCTGATCGGAGCGCTGACTTGAATTGGAAGCGTTGTCGGCGACCCATTTCCAAGCACGCCTGCCATTCACCATCACGGCCTCGGCCTCTCCGTATTCGACCAGGCGGTTCAGGACGGTGGTGACCGACGCGGTAGGATCCTTGTGGCGGGCCAGCAATGCCGGCAGTTTTTCCTGGAAATAGTCGCATATATCGCGGGAGCTCATGGCGCGGCCGGATTCCATGAGGATCATGCGGCAGGCTTTGGTGAACCCGGGCTGGCGGCCGCTGGTCTTGCGGTCGACTAACTCCATCAGTTCCTCATTGAGCACGGCATCGCCGAACAGATTGGCGAGACCGGAGATCGTCTGCTTGACGGTCCCAATCCGCTTCATGATCTCAGAACGCTGTTGCAGCAGTTGACGCAGTTCCTCGTGAGCCTGGCGCACAACTTCCTGCACGTGGCCAATATCGTATCTTTGCGGGAACGAACTGTTGTAAACCTGACCGTTTTCCATTTTTCCCCCGAGAAGCGGACGCGTTGTGGAAAGCGCTGTGCAGGTCAGCGCCCTCAGACCCATCAAGGTGCCGAAACAAGGCAGCTCTTATCCGGCAGGCAGAACCCCAGTTGTTATTCGATACGCAAGCTGCATTCTCCGAGTTCCGCTGATTTTCAGGCCAATCTAGCGGTCCGGGTAGCTAGAAAATTAGACGGGCATACAACGATTTGGTTAACAAATATTCGCGGGAATGTATTTTCTTGATTTGAATTGATTTGTTCTCATTGCAGAAGGACTACGAGCAAACGGCCGTCGGAATGGTAACCGTCACCGGTGGCATTCTTGGCTTCCTGCACGGGATTTGGGGGGAGATAGTAGCTCATGGATTTGGCGAGTTTGGTCTTCTGCAGGCTGATACCGATGTTGTCGCGTTCGCCGTCCACGGCCGGATCGATCTTGTGGGTCACGTTATTGTTGCGGCGGTCCTTGGCGAAACCGATATCGTGAGTACCCGCGCCTACCCAGACCTCGTGGTCTTTCCAGGTGAAGGGCGCCTTCCAGATGCGGAAGTGATGGCGGCTGGCGACCATGGCAATTGGCTCGGCCATCTCGTAGCCGAAATCCTGCTTGCGGCCGAAGAGGAAGAGGGTGCTCATCGGCATGGCGAGGTAATCTTTGCTGCCATAGGTCTGGACCGCGGCATTGATAGCGGCCATAGTGTTGCTGGTATCAGCGACATGCCAGGTGGCCGCATCAAGCGCGGCCTGCACGTCTTTCTGCGAGCCGACAATCACGAAATTGACCATGTCCCCCAGATTGTTGAATTGATCGTTAACTCGCCGGGGAAGGCCGTCGATTTTCTTGCGCAGTTCGCCATCGAGAGGGGCGTCGGAGGTCTTCAAAACCGTCGTAGGCTCGGTGCTTTTCGTGGTCGCGGATGAACCGGGAGTTACCGCGGTGGAACTGCCGGATTCATTTTTCCCGAGACCGAATTGTCCTTGCATGAAGACCTGGGCGGCGGTTCCGAGCTGGGTTTTCAGTTGCTGTCCGCGACTTACTTGTTGAGCACTTTCCTTGGCTGCCGAGCCTGCCGCTGTCTTCTGAACCGTTACAACCATCTCTCCGTCGCAGGATGGCTTGCCGGAGAGATTCATTCCGAGCAGCAAATGGGAAGCTTCTTCAATTTTCAGTTCGCGTTCTGAGCCAATCAGGACTGGCGTGGAACCTTGGCCATGGAGACGCGCGATCAAAGCGCCGGAGGGGGCTGCCGGAAGCGGAAGAGCATCGGTGGCTGCAGATGCTGGGCTCAAACCCGCGGGGTTGCAGGCGGATGAAGCCGGGGAGGCTGGAGACGCCTTTATTTTCACCAGGTCGCCGGAGTGCAAGTCGAGGCCTGTGTCTACCGATGGTTTGGCGGAAGAAAGTCGGAAGGTGATCTCGTTGGTAGCTGGCGAGGACTGGGCCGCCACCTGGCTGGCCAGGGTTGCGAGAGCAAGCAGAACGATCGAAGTCCGGTACATGGGGCACCCGCTAGGTTCTAATTATCCTCTAATCAGTTCTGGCATTCCAAGCGCAGCGACCGCGCGAAACTGGAAAGCTCACAAAGGGGCTGTTGCCTAAACTTTTCTGCGGCAGATTCCGATGGTAACCGGTAGTGGAGCAATGCTGGTGGCAACAGGCACTCAAATCGCGCAATGTGTTCTGAAGGTTCTGCTAGTCGGGGAAAAAGAGGAGGACTTCTTCCTGATTCGCGAGATTCTGGAGCGGAACCGCAGCATGCTACCGGCAGAACTCGAGCATGCGCGTTCGCTCGACGAAGCGCATTTCATGTTAGAGCAGAAGCATTACGACTTGATTCTTTTCGAACACGAAACAGGCAATGCGGAAGCGGTACAACTACTCACCGAATTTCATCACGCTGGCAGGTCGGTGCCTTTCCTTCTGCTCACAGAGAATGCAGATGAGAAAACGATTGCCGAGCTCATTCATGCCGGGAATTGGAATTGTGTTTCCAGGTCCCAACTCGATGGGGCCACCCTGGTGCGCAGCATTCGCAGCACTCTGGCTTTGCATTCCATGCAGACCGAGCAGAAATCGGCCGAGGAGTCGTTGCGCAAGCTCTCCAGCGCGGTGGAACAATCTCCCGACACCGTGGTCATCACGGACCGTCAGGGCGCCATTGAGTATGTGAATCCTGCATTCGAGGCGCTGACGGGCTATCGCGGCGACGAAGCCCGGGGAAGAACGCCACGCATCCTGAAATCCGGCGAGCAAGGGCCGGAAATCTACCAGGACATGTGGAACACCATCCTGTCCGGAAACGTGTTCCGGGGAATTCTAGTCAACCGAAAGAAAAATGGCGAGCTGTATTACGTGGAGGAAAGCATCTGTCCGGTGCGGGACGCGCAAGGACAAATTACGCACTTCATCGCCAACGGCCGCGATCTGACCGAACGGCTGCGGCTGGAAGCGCAGCTCTTACAAGCGCAGAAGATGGATGCGGTGGGACGGCTGGCGGGTGGCGTGGCGCACGATTTCAACAATCTGCTGACGATTATCACCAGCTACTCGGAGTTGGCCCTCGACGATGTCCGCGAAGACAGCCCGGTGGCGTCCAAGATCCATGAGGTTCTGCTGGCGGCGAAGAGAGCGGCAGAGCTGACGCGGCAATTGCTCGCCTTCAGCCGAAAGCAGCCGCAGGCATTACGGGTGGTGGACTTGAATCCGGTGGTCGCGGCCATTGCGAAAACCCTTCCCCGGCTGATCGGAGAAGACATTGAATTCAGTTTCATCCCTGGACACGGGCTCAGCCCGGTGCGGGTCGATCCGGTGCAGGTGGAACAGGTTCTGATGAACTTAGCTGCCAATGCGCGCGACGCCATGCCCCAGGGCGGCCATCTGCGGATTGAAACTTCGCAGGTGCATCTGGATCAGGATTACATCCAGCAAAAGCCGGCGGCGATTCCGGTGGGCGACTATGCGGTGATTACGGTCAGTGATGACGGTTCCGGGATTCCGCGCGAACACATCGCCCACGTTTTTGAACCGTTTTACACGACCAAGGCTTCGGGCAAGGGAACCGGGTTGGGCCTGGCCACCGTGTATGGGATCGTGAAGCAGAACAAGGGATACATTTGGGTCTACAGCGAGGCCGGGTCTGGGGCTGTTTTCAAAATCTATTTGCCATGCGCCATGAAGAGTCGCCCGGCGCAGCTCGTCAACTCCCGTCAGGAAGCGGTGGCCACCGGGACGGAGACTCTGCTGTTGGTGGAAGATGAGGGAGCCGTGCGGCGCGCCAGTGCGGAATTCCTTCGCATGCAGGGCTACAAAATTCTCGAAGCCAAGGATGGATTAGAGGCGCTTTCAGTCGCGAAGCAATATCAAGCGGCAATCGATCTCCTGGTCACAGATGTAGTCATGCCAAATATGAGCGGAGGTGAGTTGGCCAAAGAACTTGCGCGCCGCATACCCAAGATGAAGTTTCTGTTCGCGTCGGGGTACGCAGGCAAGACCGTAATGGATCATCACGTGCTCGACCTGGATACTAATTTTCTGCAAAAGCCCTACTCCTTAAAGCAACTCAGCGCCAAGATTCGCGCAGCGTTGGACCTCAAAAGGGCATGACGGCCGGACATTCGGGCGGGGATGCTCGGTCCTGAGCCCCGCGAGTCGCTATAATGACTGCGGTCTACGCCCCATGTTCCCAGGCGCCCGGTGCGCGCTGTCCATCAGCATTTTGGTGATGCCTCCTGGCAGGATCCTAAGCGGAATCCTGCTGCTCATCCTTTGCGGATCGCTCGTTTACAGCATTTTGCAGATCATCGCGGCTATGCGCTACGTTTCGGTGCACCCGCCTGCATTGCGAGCTACCGAGCCCATCAGCATCCTGAAACCGCTGGCCGGTCTCGATCTCGACCTGGAATCGAATCTGCGCACGTTTTTCGAGCAGGATTATCCGTCCTTCGAAATTTTGTTCGCGGTTCGGGATAACAGGGACGCCGCGGTGGCGGTCGTGAACCGGCTGCAGCAGGAGTACCCCAATATACGCTCGAGCCTGGTGATCACCGGGGAACCGCCTTACCCGAATGCGAAGGTCTACAGCCTCCAGCACATGCTCGCGGTTGCGGCGAACGACTTGGTGGTCATGAGCGACAGTGACATACGGGTGACGCCGACTCTTCTGCGCACGGTTGCTGCTGAATTTCAGGATTCTAAATTAGGAGTAGCGACCTGCCCGTATCGCGCCGTTCCCGGGCCGAGCTTCTGGTCGCGCCTGGAGGCAACGGGCATGAACACGGATTTTTGGGGAAGCGCGCTGGTGGCGCGGATGATCGAAGGCATGCATTTCGCAGTGGGCCCGACCATCGCCGCGCGGCGCCATGTATTGCAGGCGATTGGGGGATTTCAGCGGCTGAAGGATTACCTCGCCGAAGATTTCGTGATGGGCAAGTTCGCGGCCGAAGCGGGACATGGCGTAATTCTTTCGTCGTACGTGATCGAACATCACATTGGCGACGCCACGCTGAGTGAGAATATTTCGCATCGCCTGCGCTGGAATCGCAGCACGCGGCGCTCGCGGCCCGCGGGATACGTCGGGCAATTATTCACCATGCCTGTACCGCTGGCCCTCTTAGTAGTCGCCATTTGGCCAGGCATGTGGCCGGTTTTGCCGGTGACGCTGGTCGCACGGGCGCTGGCCGCCTACACGGTGTCTATGCGGGTTTTACGGGCGACAATCAACTGGTTGCTGCTACCCATCGAAGACATACTGGGATTTTGCTTTTGGGTGGCAGGCTTTTTCGGAAACACGATCTCCTGGCGGAAACGGCGCTACCGGCTTTCTCCCGATGGTCGATTCGAATTGCTGGAGGAACGCTAGATGCGGATGAGGCGGCCATTCTTCAATTGAAATTTGTCACCGCGCCAGGTAACGGTGTGGCCGGTAAAACTCGCAATCCAAACCCCGACAGCAATCAAATCCCGCAGCGGTAACAGCCAGAGGCGCTCGACTCCTTCTTCGTCCTGCAACACCGATCTACAGACAAAGAATCCCAGGACGGTACGCAGCAGCAATATGCCCGCAAGCACCAGCCATGACCACGGAGATGCTGCCGCCGCCAGCACCGCGGTCAAGGCCCATGCAATACCAAAAGTGGACACAAGGCCGATGTACCCGCTGCGCCGGGCGTCTCGTACGCCGCGGGCCCAGCGGAGTTGATGGCGCAGAAAGTGCCCCATATCATAAGCAGGCAGGTGCGTCTCGACCACGGTTTCGGAGAGCAGAATTTTCCGGCCAAGGCCGGCAATTCGTCGGCCCAGTTCGTAATCGTCGGCCAGGAAATCAACCATGGATTTGAATCCGCCGATGCGGTTCAGTTCGGCTCGGCGGAACGCCAGCGTCGAACCCAGTCCGAAATGCAAGCCGCGCTCCAGTTGCTCTGCTACAAGGACGCTCGAGCAAAAATCCGTAATACCGAGCGCTTCCAGTTTCGATCCGAGGGAGGGAGCGGCAATTCCCCGGTATAGGCAGGTCACCATCCCCACGTGCGGATCGTGGAGCGGGGCAATCACGGTGCGAAGGTAATCCGAGTCCACCAGAATGTCGCTATCGTTCACGACTAGATGCTCATACTGGGCAGCCCGCACCATCTGCTCGAGATTGCTGACCTTTACGTTGGCACCCAGGATTTCGGTACACACTACTAACCGAATGTTGCACTTGGGAAAATCGCGGCGCAGCCAATCCACGCTGGCGATGGCTGGATCTTGCGGATCACTGACTCCGAAGATGATTTCGTATTCGGGATACTCCTGCAGGCAGTGGCTGCGGAAGCTGTCGTAAATCTCCGGGTCCATTCCCTTCAATGGCTTGAGAATCGAAACCGGTGGAAGGGAGGCTGACTGCAAGGGAGAAGATCGCAGTTGTCTCCGCTGACTGAATGCGGCTGCGGTCCAAAGGCAGATGAAGTAGTAGATGGCGCTGGAGAGACACCCCGCAAGAGCGATGTACAGAACGGCTCGGATGAGGAGATGAATCATGCGCGGGCGCCGATCAATTATTCGTAGCGCAGAGACTCGATCGGATCAAGAGTAGCCGCTTTCCATGCCGGATAAATTCCAAACAGTAGACCGATGCCAGCCGATGCCGTGAAGCCGAACGCCGTCCAGAAGGTGGACATCCGGGCAGGCAACGAGGGCCAAACCGCTGGGATGATCCAGACCACCAGAGCTCCAAACAAAACGCCGATCACGCCGCCCATGGCAGTGAGGATGACGGCCTCAAGCGTGAATTGCAGGAGAATGTCGCGCCGTCGCGCGCCAATGGCCTTGCGCACCCCGATCTCGCGCGTCCGCTCCGTGACGCTCACCAGCATGATATTCATGACACCGACGCCGCCGACGATCAGGCCGACACTGGAGATCGCGAACATGCCGATGAACAGCATGCCGGTCAGCTGGTTCCAAACATCATTGATGGAATCGGCGGTGAAGACGGCAAAGTTATCCGGCTTGTCGTATGCAACTTTGCGGCGGCGGCGTAGCAACTCGCGGACTTCGTCAATCACCTTGGGAACATCGTCATGAGACAGGGCCTTGATGCTGATCCAGTGCTGCTTGAGTTCGGGATGCAGTTTGCGCAGGGTACTCAGCGGCATGAACACCTTGTTGTCTTCAGGATTCTTGCCTCCGCCAAACACCGATTTCACTGGCATCGCGGTGCCGATCACGGTGAAGAGCTGGCCTTCGATGTTGACTTCCTTGCCGAGCGGGTCCTCGTTGCCGAACAACTCTTCGGTGGTCTCTGAACCTAGAAGCACGACGGGCGAATGGTGCTCCTCATCGACCTCGCTGAACCAGCGTCCACTGGCAATCTGCAAGTCGAAAACTTCTTTGGCCGCAGATTCATCGCCTTCGAGAATAGTGTTCTTGGCTTTGTGGTCGCCATACTTGACGGCGAAAGATCCTACGCCCAGTTCCGGACGGAAATAGCGGACGCCCGCAGTAACGGCTTTCACGTGCGGCAACTCTGCGATGGCGCGCGAGTCCTCGTACGTGAGCTCTTTACGGGTGCGCATCTCTTCGGTGGGACGGCCAAAGGTAAAAGGTTCTATGTGAAAAGCGAAGACGACGTTGGAGCCAATGCTGGTGACGATGGATTGAACGTTGTCGTTCAGCCCGCGGCCAATGGAGGAAACGCTGATCACCACGGCGACGCCGATCACAATTCCCAACACGGTCAAAGACGAGCGCAGCTTGTTGCTGCGGATGGTATCCGTCGCCATGTTCAGGATTTCGGTGATTTCGCCTTTACGCATCGGGTAATTTGGTAATTGGTAATCGGGTAATTTTGTATTTTGGAACGCTCTTCAGATTACAGAACCCGATTGCCAAATCACGAAATCTTTCACATTTCAAACCGCAGCGCCACGATCGGGTCCAGTTTCGCGGCTTTTCTCGCGGGCCAGACGCCGAAGAACACTCCTACGCTGGCCGCCACCACAAGTCCGGCGGCCACGGCCCAGATTTTAATGGCTGACGGCATTCCGATTAATGCGGTCACCAATTCCGCAATGCCCACGCCAACGAGTACTCCGAGCGCCCCACCGACTAGGGCAAGCATCATGGACTCGATAAGGAACTGAACCAGTACGTCATCGGGCCGGGCGCCGAGGGCTTTGCGGATGCCGATCTCTCGCGTGCGCTCCGTCACCGCCACCAGCATGATGTTCATGATGACGATTCCGCCCACGACCAGGGCGATGCAAGCCACCCCAATCGTCGCCATGAAGAAGGTGCGGCTGAAATTGCTCCAGATGCTCAGCAGGCTCTCGTTAGTTTCGATATCAAAGCTGTCATCGATGCCGGGGCGATCATGGCGGTGAGCGCGCAACGCCACGCGGGCTTCGTCGACCGCTTCGCTGAGTGCAGGCCCGGCAGCAGCGGCTTTGCCCGAGATGCGAACACTATCTTTGTGCGCGCCGTATTGCTTCAGATAAGTGGTGATGGGAATCATCACGTAATTGTCGAGGCTCTGCCCGAGGGTCTTGCCCTTCTTCTTGCCCACGCCGATGACCTGGTACGTCCAGCCATCGAGCCGGATCTCGCGGCCCAGGGGATCGACACCGGGCATAAGGTGCTCGACAATGTCGGCGCCTACGACCGCTACGGGCGAGCGGTTGTTCATGTCGGATTCGGTGAGCATGCGGCCTGCCGTGAGGTCGGTATCGTAAATCGGAGCCATGGAGGGAGTGATGCCCTGCACCGTCGTATCGCTGATCGACTGCTCCGCATATTTGACGTGACCATTGCCGTTGCGCAATGCCGCGCCTACATATTCGCAGTGGTGGCAGGCCTCGAGGACAGCCTGATAGTCCTCCATGTTGAAGTTCTTACGCTTCTCAGCCTCCAGGAATTTGTCCACGTTCAACTGCACGGGAGACATTTTCGAAGCGATGAAGACGTCGGCGCCGAGATTGAAGATTTTGCCCGCAACATAGCCATCGATTCCGGCCACGAAGGTGACGACGGCGATCACCGCAGCCACGCCAATGACAATGGCGAGCGTCGACAGGAACGAGCGCAGCTTGTTGGCCCACAGCGACTGCAGGGCTACCCGGATGGCTTCGGCAATATTCATGTGAAGTACCGCCCCAGCTGGGACTGGCAGTCCGGAATCACCTTATCAGTGTACAGCCAGAGGCAGCGTCGGCTCTAAGCCCGTGAACCGTAATTCTTATACAGGATGCCCCCCAAGATCAGGAGCAGGGCGAAGAGACGGAGGATGTAGATCCAGGGGCTGCCCTCGTTGGGGTGGGCCGAAAACATGAGAACGATCCGGTTCACGCCCTCGACGGTAAAGAACACCGCGAATGGAAGGAAGAAAAAGTCGCGAGTATCGCGCCAGAAGCGTAGAAAAAATGTGGCGGCGGTGAACGAGAGGGCCGAAATCATCCCCAGCATGAAAGAGATACCCATCGCTAGTTGCTCTCCCAGATAAGGCCGTACAGCATCAGGGCCATCGCCAGCAGGACGGTCCACAAACGCGCCACGTAAAGATCGGTCTGGGGAAGAATGACGAGATCCAGGAAAATGAGGGAACTGTTGAGGCCCATCCCCAAAAAGCAGAGGCCGCTCCAAAGCAACAGCTTTCTACGTCCGCGCCAGTAGCCGCGCAACAGTAATACGGCGCAAACAAAACTGGTCAGCGCACCCAGAGAGTAGACGACGGAGACCATAGCTACTTCTCCTTAGTAAAGCGAAACGCTCGCGCAAAGTCGCGAACCGCAGACGATGGCTTGGAATGGATCAAAGTCGAAATACGGACAATTTGACGACGATAAACAGCTTCGGTATGGCCCATCAACTGGTCCCGCTCGGCGGATGCCGACTCATACCGGTAGAAATCTGGCCGCTCGGGATCTACCGCGAGCATGCCCTTGCGCCTCAAATGCGCCAAAACAGCCTGCGCCTGGTCCGCGATGATGTACAGGCGCCTGGCAACATCGGCAACGTTCCATGCGGCCGGGCGATTCTGCCAAAGCAGCAATAAGGCCTCCAGTTCCGGGACACTGTCGATCTCATCCAGTACGAACCGGAGAACCTGGTCAACTTCTACTGGGGTCGGCTCGGGCACCTAAGACTCAGTTCACCTCGCAGGATTTGTCCCCGTTCCGCGAGACCAGGAGGAACGGCTAGCCGTCTAATATAATCGATATGCAGGCAGCCGGGCCGGACGGCCGCTTCCGGCGTCTTCGGACGCGGGGAGAGGAAAGTCCGAACTCCGCAGGGCAGTGTGCCGGATAACGTCCGGGACGTCAGGTTCAAACCTGATGGACGGAAAGTGCCACAGAAAAGATACCGCCGCGGCGGCAACGCCGAGGTAAGGGTGAAAAGGTGCGGTAAGAGCGCACCGCCGCGACAGTAATGTCGCGGGCATGGCAAACCCCACACGGAGCAAGACCAAATAGGGAGGAAGGCCGCGGCTTCGGCTGGCGGACACGTGCCGGCCCGGTGCGTTAAACCTTCGGGTAGGTCGCTAGAGCCGTGCAGTGATGTGCGGCCCAGAGGAATGGCCGTCCAGCGGGAGCAATCCCGCGGACAGAATTCGGCTTACAGGTCCGGCTGCCTTAAACTTTTGTTTTAATCACGTCCCGCAGAACTAAGTTCCTTCTGACGCCCGGCGACGTCCCACAAGCGGCCTTCGCGCCTGAACAAGTGTAGGGAGTACACGAAGATGAAGCCTAAGAACACCATCTGTCTCTGGTTCGACAAGGACGCGCATGAGGCGGCGCGCTTTTATGCCACCACTTTTCCAGATAGCCAAGTAACCGCTGTTCACAAGGCCCCCGCTGATTATCCGGGCGGCAAGAAAGGCGACGTGCTCACGGTGGAGTTCACCGTTGTGGGCATTCCCTGTCTCGGCCTGAACGGCGGCCCGACATTTAAGCACAGCGAGGCGTTTTCGTTCCAGATCGCGACGGAAGATCAGGAAGAGACGGACCGTTACTGGAACGCGATAGTTGGGAACGGCGGCGCGGAAAGCGCGTGCGGTTGGTGTAAAGACCGATGGGGCCTCTCCTGGCAGATCACGCCGCGCGCGTTGACCGATGCGCTTGCGGCAGGTGGTAGCGAGGCAAAGCGTGCGTTTGAGGCGATGATGACGATGAAGAAGATCGATGTCGCCGCCATCCAGACAGCACGGCGCGGCTGATGCCGCCCACGACATGGCTGGTTCGCCCCTCATCATCGAAGTCGGGCTAATCATGCTTCACCCAGATCGTTTGCGGGCCCTTGCGCGATGGCACGTTTTAGTTCGCGAACGCTCTCTTCCAGAACTTGCGCGCGGTGGTATTCCCGGCCCGGAGCTTTGCCCAGAGATACACGTGCATTGCGCACGAGCATGGGGCTTTGCACTACCGTTGCCAGTCCTACGTGGATTTCGTTTACGCCCGTGCGCTGCAGGATGTGGGCGATATTCCCGGTGTTGATGCCTCCGCCGGCCATAATGTGAATACGGCCTCGCGCTGATTGGACGAGTTTGGAAATCGCAAGTGTCCCCTGCAGGCAATCCGGCTCGCCTCCCGAGGTGAGAAGGCGATTGGCGTCCGCCTGGCAGACGTCGTCCAGGGAGTTGTGCAGGTCCGCGGACATGTCGAACGCGCGATGAAAGGTGACGGACATCGGCCTCGCCACCTCAATCAGTTGTCTCGTTCGCGTGATATCGATGCGCCCGGAGGGGAGTAAGATACCCAGCACAGCTCCATCTGCCCCGGTTCGCTTGGCCATTTCAATGTCGCGCCGCATGATGTCGAACTCTTCGTCCGAATAGCAGAAATCGCCACCTCGGGGCCGAATGATGACATGCAGTGGGAGGGAAATAGCGGCTCGGACGACCTGCAAGAGGCCGAGGCTGGGAGTAATGCCACCCTCGAGCAGGTCGCTGCAGAGTTCAACCCGTTGCGCCCCACCCCGCTCCGCAGCTACGGCAGAGGCAACCGAGTCCACGCAGACCTCAATGAGCACCGGTTCGGTCATGATCTGGGTTGCGGAACCCTCAGCTCCATCCTACTCACCTCAACGCTTCAATCCTAACTGGAGTTCACGCTGAACGCTGAGCTGTCGCCTAAGAGCGGCACTCGTGCCGAGCTTCCCGTCGGTCTAGGACAGGGTTAGCTGCAGTTTGACTACTGAAGCTGGCGGGAAGGTAAACGTCAGCGATTGGCCTTTCACTTCGACGTCTTTGGTTTGCGGAACAACCGCCTGCTTCTGATCGAACGTGTTGTGTGCGTGAATGTCGGGGGCCGTGAGCACCGTCGCCTTGGCCGAGCTGACCCGCGCCCCATGAGGGATGACCTGCGCTTCGAGCGAATCGCTAACCTTGGCGTTCACCGCGGTGATCACCAATTCTTTGCCGTGCAAAGAAGCCGAACCGTGCAGCGGCGAGAAAGTTGCGGGCTTTCCGTCGCGGTCATAGTGCACGGCAGGCCCCGAGAACTCGGCGCGCAGACTTTGTCCGCCTTGATGAGCGGCGTAGA
Source organism: Candidatus Sulfotelmatobacter sp. (assembly GCA_036376495.1). Classification (GTDB taxonomy): domain Bacteria; phylum Acidobacteriota; class Terriglobia; order Terriglobales; family Acidobacteriaceae; genus Sulfotelmatobacter. The sequence goes on from DASVAE010000097.1 coordinate 41,703, forward strand.
CACCGAAGACGTGCCCGACGGGTGTCACCACAAACCGGTTCTCGTGCGCCAGGTAGAGGCTGTTCAGGCAGTTGATGAGTTGGGCGCAATTTGCCATGGCGACTTTTTCCGGATGACGATTGAAAATGTCGAGGGTCATGGCGCTGAATACGGCGTCGCGCAAGGTGGGCATCTGCTCCAACTGATCGCCCGGAGTAGCTTCGCTGCCGGGCCGGTACCATGGACCCCATTCGTCCACCACTAGCTTTATCATGTGCTCGGGATCCTGCTCGCTCATGATCTGCCAATGCGCCTGGATCAGATCTTCGATGCGTTGTCCTTCCCGCAGCAATTCATACCAGTCAATCGCCTCGAACTTGAGCGCGTCGCCTTTGCCCTCATTCCAGTCCTGAGTGCGCCCACGGCTTAGATTCCAGGCGTAATGGTGCAGTGCCAGGCCATAGATGCTTCGAAGCAGCCCTTTGTTCTTGCGCACGATTTCTTCCAGGAAACCGCGTGTCCAGGCCCAGTTCGCTGAATCGGGGCCGGACGCGACGAAGTTCAGTTTCTCTCCATATTCCGGCACCCATGTGGTGTAGCGGCGGAACTCGGTCGCATACTCCTGGGGCGTGAAGTTCCCGCCGCAGCCCCAGGATTCGTTGCCCACACCCCAATACTTCACATTGAAGGGATCTTTGAAACCTGCGGCGGTTCGCTCGTCCGCCAGAGTGGTGCTTCCCGCGGGAGAGTTGCAGTATTCCACCCAGCGATAGAACTGTTCTGCCGGAAGGCTTCTGACGTTTGCCGCGAGATATGGTTGGGCGCCAATCAGACGGCAAAAATGCGCGAATTCGTTGGTGCCGAAGAGGTTGGGATCGTAGCGATGGGAAGCGGGTGCGTCCGCTGCCTCTCCTCCATTCCAAAAATTGGTGCGGCGCGGGCGCTTGTCCGCAGGCCCAATCCCATCGCGCCAATCGTAGCTGTCGGCAAAGCATCCGCCAGGGAAGCGCACCACCGGCGGCTTGATCTTCACCATCTCGTCCAGCAGTTCTTTGCGGATTCCATTCACATTCGGAACTTTGGAATTCTCGCCGACCCAAATTCCGTCGTAGACAACGCCGCTCAGATTCTCGACGAAGTGGCCATAGATATTGGGAGAGATGGTGCCAAGGATCTCGTCGAGCACAACTTCAATGCGGCCGGCAACGCCCTGTGCGAGAGCCAGGCCTGAAAATTTTGGAGCCAGACACAGAGTGGCTGCGGCAGCGGAATTGCGGAGGAAATCTCGACGGCGAATCATTCGCATTTCTCCAGTTTTATTTGCGTGAGATACTAAACGTTTACGGCGCCGCTAGCCATAACGTTCTCGGAACGGGCGCTACTGAACCGCCGCTGTCAGTTCGGGACGCTAAGAAATGGCCCCGGAGCAATGGCTCCGGGGCTACGTGGTTCGTGCGCCGTCAGATTCGTTCCAGCACCTTACGCATGCGTTCCAAGGCCCAGTCGATCTCGTCGCTCGTAATGGCCAGCGGCGGGGCGATGCGGATCACGCGGTCGTGTGTTTCCTTGCAGAGTACGCCCTCATTCTTTAGCGCTTCGCAGTAGGGGCGCGCGGCGCTATGCAACTCGATGCCGATCCACAAACCCTTGCCCCGCACGTCTTTAATGTCTGGACTCCGCAACGATTGCAGACGATCCAGGAAGTAACGGCCCAGAACGGCAGAGCGCTTCACCATACCTTCTTCCACGAGAACGCGAAGAGCCGTGCGCGCGACGGCGCAGGCTAATGGATTTCCGCCAAACGTGCTGCCATGGTCGCCGGGGTTAAACACGCCCAACACCATTTTTGAAGCGAGCACCGCCGAAACCGGATAGAAGCCGCCGGATAACGCCTTGCCCACGATCAGCACATCGGGCCTAATGCCCTCATGCTGGAAGGCGAAGAGCGCGCCGGTTCGTCCGAGCCCAGACTGAATTTCGTCGCACATGAGCAGCACGCCGCTTTCGCGGCAGATCGCTGCCACTTCGCGGAGATATCCAGCTGGAGGAATAATGATCCCCGCCTCGCCCTGGATCGGCTCAACCAGGAACGCGCAGGTGTTAGGTGTAATCGCCTCGCGCAGTGCTTGGGCGTCGCCGTAGGGAATAATCTTGAAGCCCGGCGTGAATGGTCCAAAGCCGTCGCGATACTGCTCGTCGCTCGAGAAGCTCACGATGGTGACGGTGCGGCCATGAAAATTGTTGGCGCATACGATGATTTCGGCTTTGCCCTCGGGAATGCCTTTGACCTTGTATCCCCATTTGCGTGCGGCTTTGACGGCCGTTTCCACGGCTTCGGCTCCAGAGTTCATCGGGAGCGCCATATCGAATCCGGTCAGTTCGTGCAGGTCGCGATAGAGCAGCGGCAACTGGTCGTTGCGAAAAGCGCGGGAGGTCAACGTCACTTTGTGAGCCTGCTCGATCAGCGTTTCCAGGATGCGAGGATGACAGTGCCCCTGGTTCACTGCCGAATACGACGCCAGGCAGTCGAGATATCGCTTGCCCTCGGTGTCATACACCCAAACGCCTTGTGCGCGCTCGATCACCACGTCGAGAGGATGGTAGTTGTGGGCTCCGAACTGTTCTTCCAGTTCGATCAGTTCCTGGGCGTTGGTAGTCTCCATGACTGGCATGCGTTTCTCTCCTGAGAGATTTCGTTATGAATTCTGGTCCAGCAACATCGTCAACAGCGCCATGCGCACATACAGGCCGTTAGCGGCCTGGCGGAAATAAAGCGCCCGCGGGTCTCGGTCCACCGACTTGTCCAGTTCGACGGTGCGCGGCAGCGGGTGCAAGATCAGCGCGTCGGACTTCATCCTTGCCAGCAGCGCGAAATCGATCCCGTAACGCTTCACGCCGTGCGCATCGGATACGCGTTCGGGGCGGATTCTGGTCTGGTAAATTACGTCTGCCTCACCGATAACGGCTCCGACATCGGATTCGAGTTCGTAGCGCACTCCCCGCTCATCCAGGTAGTCGAGGATGTCCGGCTTCATCTGCAGTTCCTGCGGAGCGACGAAGAAAATTTTCACGCGATCGAATTTAGCCAGCAGGTAAGCCAGGGAGCGCGCGGTGCGGCCGCGATCCAGCTCTCCAATCATGGCTACGCTGAGCCCGGTGAGCGGCCGCTCGCGGTAGATGGTGTACAGGTCAAGCAAGGCCTGCGTGGGGTGCTGCCCGCCTTCGCC
>DASVAE010000098.1:0-109438 GCA_036376495.1 Candidatus Sulfotelmatobacter sp.
GTTCTCCACCTTTCATTCGATCGACGAGAAGAATCCTGGGATTTTCAATGCGCTGGTGATGGGTCCGTGGGTGCATGGCGGATGGGCGCGCTATGAAGGCAAGCATCTGGGACGGGTGGAGTTCGCGTCGGATACGGGCGAGTACTACCGCAAGAACATTGTGTTTCCATTTTTTGAGCAGTATCTGAAGGGCAAGGGCGATGCTCATCTGCCCAAGGCGTACGTGTTCGAGACGGGCACCAATGTTTGGCGGCAGTATTCCGCGTGGCCTCCCAAAAATCTGGAGCGGAAGATTTTGTATTTCCAGCCCGGCGGAGGATTGTCGTTCGAAGCTCCCGATAATGCCAACAACTCGTTTGATGAGTATGTGAGCGATCCGGCGAAGCCGGTGCCGTTCGTCAACTACGCGGCGTTGAATGTCCCACAGGAGTACATGCTTTCCGATCAGCGCTTCGCCGACAAGCGCACCGACGTTCTGGTGTACGAAACGCCGGTACTGCAGGAAGATATAACCATTGCCGGTCCGATCTCGCCGAAGCTGTTTGTCTCCACCAGCGGCACGGATTCAGATTTTGATGTGAAGCTGATTGACGTGTATCCCGCCGACTACGGAGACAACCAGAAGGCACTTGAAGAGGGACGAAAAAAAGCGCGGAAAGATGTCGATTTGCCGGAATTCGCCATGGGCGGTTACCAGCAACTGGTTCGCGGTGAGCCATTCCGGGGGAAATTCCGTCACAGTTTCGAGAAGCCGGAAGCGTTCACTCCGGGGAAGGTGGAAGAGATTCATTTCACGATGCAGGACGTGAATCACACCTTCCGGCGCGGCCACCGCATCATGGTGCAGGTGCAGAGTTCGTGGTTCCCGCTGACCGATCGCAATCCCCAGACCTTCGTCAATGTTCCCGATGCCAAGCCTTCGGATTTCGTGAAGGCCACCGAGCGCGTATACCGCAGCCGGGAGCAGGCTTCCGGGATTGAGGTGGGAGTCGTGGTGATGGGAGCGGAGGAGAAGAAATAGTAGCCGTACCTTGACTTGACTTTCTCTAGTCTGAGCATGGACAGGTGGCAGACGCCGCAACTCTTCAATGAAAGCATGGCAAATATTTGCGGTTGGTGTCGCAGTACTTGTTGCGGCTCTGCTTTTGCCATCTTACGAGCGGATGTTGGCGGGCTTGGGTGCGATTGCTATGGTTGCTGTCGTGGTCTCCGGCTTTCTGTTCCGTCCTCATAAGGATGTGTTCCATCTGAGAACAACACTTACCGTGTCCGAACCAGACTATCCAATGGTGGTCGAGCATGAGCGGCTCGTAGTTCGTTTCGAGATCACGAGACTGTGGCTGCTGTTTTTGCCCACCTTTGGCGCCGTAGCCTTTCTAACCGTCACTGCTGCTGAGGGCACAACTTGGAACTTCAGCCTTCTGAATGGCCTCTTGGAGTGGCCTTCTTACGCGTTTTTTCTCGTGCTCCGGCTATTTCTTCTTGTTGTAGTTGGGCTTCTGTCAACGTGGGTTAGCGAGCGCTGCGTGTTGAGGGACGCGGAAGCATGCACCGCCGACTCAGTATCCACTTCAGGAGGTTACCTCCTGTACAGCTTCAGAGATTCTTCAGGCGAATACTATGGAGGGGATGCATTTCCGTTTGCACTAGTACGCTCCCGGAAGCTCGCGCGAATTGTCGTCTACCGATCGTCCAAACCGGAACTGAGTAAGATCGCAATGGGATGCTTGTTCCATCAACCTGTAGTAATTGGGCAAGGCCTGACGGACCTGGACGAAGCGACGGCTGCGGCCCATTCCGTCAGGTCGCAGCCCGCACCAGAAGGAATCTAGTACACCCTACATCTGCACACCAAAAAAGCTCTCCACCACTCTAATATCTGTTGTTTTTTTGTAATTTGGCAGGCTGTCCACGAACGTCCGGCCGTATTGCTTTTTCAGGATGCGGTTATCAAGGAGCACCAGCAAGCCTCGATCGTGCAGCGACCGGATCAGGCGTCCGAAACCCTGTTTCAGAGTGATCACGGCAGCGGGGACCTGATATTGGAAGAACGCGTTGCCGGCTTCCGCATCGATGGCCTTCACTCGGGCTGCGACCACCGGATCAGTGGGCACCGCGAACGGAAGCCGGTCGATGATTACGCAGCTTAACTGCTCGCCTTGCACATCGACGCCCTGCCAAAAAGATGAAGTCGCGAAGAGAACCGCGTTGGGCGTCAGCCTGAACTCCTCCAGCAATGCCGTTTTGGGCGCGTCTCCCTGCCGGAGCATAGGAAATTCCAGTTCGCCGAGAAGACGATGGTAAACATCGTTCATCAGCGCATAGCTGGTGAAGAGAACGAAGGCGCGGCCGCGGGTGATCTCCAGCAATTTGCGGATGCGCTCGGCGGCTATGGTGGTGAATTGAGGTGTGCGCGGATCGGGCATATCGGGCGGCACGTAAAACACGGCCTGGCTCTGATAATCGAAATGCGAAGGCAGGACCGTTTCGCGCGCGTGTTCCAGGCCGAGGCGCTTGCGGATGTATTCAAAGCCTCCCCCGACAGCGAGAGTGGCAGAGGTCAGTACGGCGCAGTCCAGTTTCGACCATAAGCATTCGCGCAGGATGGGGCCGACGTCAATCGGCGTGGCTTGCAGGAATACGTTCTGTCGGCCGCGGAAGCCCTCGGAGCCTGAAGCCCTGGTATTTTCTGAGGCTTTTGCGGCACGGTTCTGACCGTCGAGCGAGCGCCCCCCTCGCTGTTCTTCGCGGCTTCCGCGGCCGCCGCGGCGCTCGATCCAGAAGACGGTGTTGCGGTCTTGCGCTTCCATGGCGTAGGAGAGCTGCACTTGAATCTCTTGCGCGCGGCGGACGAAATGGAAAACTTCTTCCGGCTTCTGCGGCAAGCCTTCGAGTTCTCCCGCAAGCCGGGTCAAAGCCTGATTGAACCCAATGAACTCATCTCCATTTTCTTCCAGGAATTCGCGGCGGGTGTCGAAGGCGAAGCGCCCATCGCCGGCGGGCAGCAAGGAAAAGAAAAGCTGGGAGCGGTCGCGCAGGCTGCCCAGCGCGCCCGAGATAGCGGGCGCCAGCATCTTGTTGCTCTGCATCGAGCGTTCTATGTCGCGCGCCAGTTCTTCCACGCGCAGATTGCTCACCGAAATTCCAAAGTAATTGGCCGCCACATCTTCCACTTCATGAGCTTCGTCGAAGATGACCGCGGCTGCGTCGGGAAGGACGCCGGCGTCCGGCGCGCCATCGGCCTGCAACTTGATGGCAAGGTCCGCGAAAAAGAGATGATGGTTCACGATGATGATGTCGCTCTCCATCGCGCGGCGGCGCATTTCCGTGATGAAGCAGCGCTCAAACTCGCTGCATTTCTGGCCGGTGCAGGTATCGGCGCGAGCGTCCAGTTTGTGCCAGAGCATGCTCGCCTCGGGCAGTTCGGCCAGTTCGGCTCGATCCCCCGTGGCCGTGTTCTTCTCCCATGCCGCAATGGCACGATATTGCTCGATCTCTTCCAGGCCGCTTAGGACAGGTTGGTTGGTCAGGTCGTAGAGCTTCTTGCGGCAGAGATAATTGTTGCGACCTTTCATGTAGCAGACGGAAAGCGTGCCGGGTTCTGAACGCGGCTGGATAGGCTGGACGGCCTGAGAGGCTGTCCCGACGAGGTTCGGGGAGAGGGCCTGTTCCAGGAACGGGACATCTTTGTAGAAGAGCTGTTCTTGCAGATTTTTTGTGCCCGTCGAAATAATGACGCGCTTGCCAGAACGAATCACCGGGAACAGGTAGGCCAGCGTCTTCCCGGTGCCTGTTCCCGCTTCCACGATCAGGTGGCGCTTTTCTTCTAAGGCCTGCTCGACCGCCTCGGCCATCTGCAATTGGCCGCGACGAAATTCGTACGCGGGATGCGTGCGCGAGAGAATTCCTCCCGGCGCGAAGAACTGGTAGAGAGAGCCATCCTTGCCGGTTGGGGCGGGATGATTCGACGCCGGTGGCGCGGGCTGGGTACTCGGGGGCACGGAGTCTCTATAATAGCGATTCCGGATGGGGCGCATCGAACGAGTGGAGTCTTCCACTCGACCGGACAGCCGATGGCGGCTGTCCCTACAAGGGCGTTGCTGGATTGGGATTACCTGCTTACAACTCGAGCGTCGCTGGTTCAGCCCCTTTGATCGCCATCGTGGGGCGACCCAATGTGGGGAAGTCCACGCTGTTCAACCGCATCGTGGGATCGCGCCGCGCTATCGTTGGCGACGAACCGGGGATTACTCGCGACCGTCTCTATGGCGACGCGGAGTGGAATGGCCACAAGCTACGCATCGTCGATACCGGGGGAATCCTGCCCGAGGAAAAGGATTTTATTCCGGCTGAGATATTCCGGCAGGCGCGTGTCGCGCTGGAGGGAGCCGCCGCCATTGTGATGGTGGTCGATGGGCGAAGTGAAATTGCCGGCCCGGATCTGGAACTGGTGCGCTTGCTGCGCAAAGCAAACCGCCCGCTGTTCGTGGCTGTGAACAAGATTGATTCGGAAAAGCAATCATCGCTCATGAGCGATTTTCACAGGTTGGGCGTGGAACAGATGTTCCCGATCTCCGCCGAGCACGGGCGCGGCATTGACGATCTGCTGGACGCGGTTCTGGCGCAGATTCCAGAGACTTTCACCACACAGGCCACAGAGGGGGCGGAGGAAACCACCGCAGGGGGCTCTGAGGACCTAACCGCGCGTGAGGTGAAAGTCGCCATTATCGGGCATCCCAACGTGGGCAAGTCCACATTGCTGAACCGGCTGACTTCTTCCGATCGCGCCATTGTTTCGCCCATCCCCGGGACCACGCGCGATGCTGTGGACGAAGTGGTGGAGCGCGACGGACGCCGCTTTCGCTTTATCGACACGGCCGGCATTCGCCGCAAGGGCAAGACTCACCTGATGGCTGAAAAGCTTTCGGTGGTGATGGCGCGCAAGCATCTGGAGGCCGCTGACATTGCATTGCTGGTCATCGACGCCACCGAAGGCGTGAGCCAACTGGATGCCTCGATCGCGGGATACGCCCATGAGAGCGGGCGCTCCACCATCATCGTGGTGAACAAGTGGGATCTGATGATCAGCGGGCAGAAGAAAGACGGGCGTCCTACCAAGGCCGAACGCATGCGCGAGAGCAAGCGTCCGGGAGACCGCGCGGCCTACGAAGAACGGCTGCGGTACGAACTCAAGTTCCTGAACTACGCGCCGGTGGTATTCATCTCAGCTGAGACCGGGGCCGGAACCGAAAAGATTTTTCCCCTGCTGGAACAGGTGGTGAGCGAGCGCAGGAAGCGAATCGGCACCTCGGATATGAATCGTTTTCTGGAGCATGTAGATTTCGAGCGCGCTTCCGTCCCCATGCGCCAGCGTGTGAAAATTCTGTATATGACGCAAGCGTCGGTGGGGCCGCCGACGTTCGTGCTCTTCACCAATCGCGACGTGAAGCTGCACTTCTCCTACCAGCGGTTCTTGGAAAACCAGATTCGGGATGCTTTCGGGTTTGTGGGGACACCGATCTGGATCAAGAACCGGGCGCGGAATTCTTAAGCGAACGAGTGCATCTTCAACCCGCTGGGGCGGGGTTCGGAGTAAATGGCGGGGGCTCGGGGGGCGGTATGCTTCCTGCGGCCGGGAAGGGAGGTGCTTGCGGCGGGTACAGTGCCAACGCCAGCTGCCGATAACGCGCAGCGAAGAAATACATCGCGTACGCCGGGAAGAAAACGATTACCGGCACCGAGAGCAGCGAGACTAGGAACATCACGATCGCGAGCAAGACGCAGGCAACGACTACCGCGATCGTAATCGTGAAGACATTCCACGTGAGCCCAGCCGTCTTTCCGGCGGTCACCGCAACCAACACCATGGCGACTGCGGGGATGGCGAGCACCACGACCAGCAGGAAGCTGGCGATTCCTACGAGAATGCCGGCAGCAATCGCCAGCAAGACTTTCATCACGGCATAGATGGCATAGCCACTCAGTTCCTGCTGGATCATGGGCCAGAGCCGGCGCCACCCTTCTAGGGCTCCAATGTTTTCCAGAGCCATTTGGGGCACAACGAAGTCTTTAGTGAAAACGTGTACCACCATCATCGCCAGCGCTGCCAATAGCAGGAAACCGACGACTACAACCCCTGTGAGAACCAGCGCCGGTATATGCGCTTTGGGAGCCCTGAACCAGCCGTTGGCGAACGCAATCATGGCAGGGATTCCGACCATGATCACCATTGCGCCGAAGGTCAAGAACGTCAATCCCAACTGCCAAAGAAAGAATTTCCACCCGGCGTCCTGCCTGCGGCCCCATCCAGCGCGAATGCGGCATTCGCGGGTGAGCACGCTATCGAACAGAATGAAGCGCATCACGCTGTTGATATAAGTAAAGATCACAAACAAAATGACTCCGGTAACGATCAGAACGGCGATCAAGCCGGCAAGGATGGCCGGATCAATTTTGGGGAAACCCGGTACCGGCTGATGGCCTCCTCGAAACGGCGACGAGAAATTACAGCTGCCCGAGCCCAGTTCTCCAGCGAGCAAACCTACGAAGGCCAGGCGCAGCCACTGGCCAAAACGGAACGGCTGCGCGAGTTGACGCTTGGTGTGCTGAAAGGCCAGGGAGATAGTGTCGACCGCAGAGATGGGCAAGTGTCACCTCGACTAGAACGCCTCACCAGCAAGGTACTGCGAAGGGCGGGTGAGGGCAAATGGATTTTGGTGCTGCGCGGAGTACTCGGGAGATGTCTACAGCTCTAACTCCAAAATTCCCACACTCCACCGACAATTTCAATTTACGCATCCTCTTACTCGTACCGCAGGGCTTCTACTGGGTCTAGCTTCGAGGCGCGCAAGGCTGGAATCAGGCCGCTGACGACTCCTACCAGCAGCAAGACTGCACTCGAAACCAGGATCGTCATCATCGAGATTCGCAGGTGGATATCGCCCTGCCCGGACTCGTCTTCAAACAGCGGCCCCATCATGGGCAAGGTGCCCACGGCCCAGGCGATGAAATACGAGAGCAGCACTCCGATCGCGCCGCCGAGCACCATGATGAGCAGCGTCTCGGCGAGGAATTGCAGCTTGATGTGGCGCTTGCGCGCGCCCAGGGCACGCCGCAGCCCGATCTCCCGGATACGCTCATCTACCGAAACCAGCATAATGTTCATCACGCCAATTCCGCCAATCCCAAGCGTGAGAGTTCCGATAAATGTCAGCAGCACCTGAAGACCAATCGTCAGCCCGTCGATGATGGGCCGAAATTCATCGCGGCCAAACATCTGGAACGCTTTGGGATCGGTGGGCGAAAAATTCTGCCGCGCAGCCACCGCTGCCAGTACCTGCGCCATGGCCTTCTTTTCAAATTGAGGTGCGATGGGTTGAAAGAGCATAACGGCGGCGTAACGTGTGTTCCAAAGGTCTCCGGCAGTGGAATACGGGATCCATGAAGATTCATCGTCGCTGGAGAAGTAGTTGCTGAGTTGAATTTTTCGAGCCATCACGCCGACGACGGTAAAACGCACGCCCGCAACCTGCAGGGTCTCACCGACCGCGGGGCGTCCGCTGAAGAGCTTCTCCTTGAGCCGTCCGCCGAGAAAGATCACGCGGCGACGCTCGAGCTCATCTTCGGCATTGAGCCAGCGGCCTTGCGAGGGCACCTCGTTGCGCATCTCACCGTATTCGGGACATACGCCGCGAACCGGGGCTGTGCCCACCAGGCGATCTCCATAGGCGATTCCCGGACGGCGCACGGTTTCGCGGCAGACATATCTCACCAGCGGCGCCGTGGCCTTGACGATGTCCACGTCGGCCTGCTCGATAACTACTTTCTTGCCGGCACGCTGACCTCCCGGTTGCTCGCTGGTCTGCTGCGGCCAGCAAATGACGACGCTCTTGCCGAAGGCGTCGAACCCGTGGACCAGAATGCTGCGGAAGCTGTTGCCGTAGGCGATCAGGAGCGTGACCGTCGCAATGCCCCACACGATGCCCAGCATGGTGAGCAGGCTGCGCGTCACATTGCGTTTGAGCGCGACCCACGCTTCGAGAATGATTTGGACTAACATCGAGGTTCGGGTTTCGAGTTTCAGATTTCGAGTTTCAGATTTCGAGGTTTCTGTTTCGAGCTCTCATCGCTGTGCTTGTGCAACTTGAAACAGCGAACTTGAACCTTTATCCTCCCGCTTCATAGCGCAACGCCTCAATCGGATCGATCGATGCTGCGCGACGCGCCGGATAAAGGGCGGCGCCTACTGCAATCGCTCCCAGCAGACCTGCTGCGGTCAGGCCAGAACTCCAGCTGGGGACCAAGCCCGCGAAAAAGTCCGGCATCGGCAGAAGGTTGACTAGGCCGCAGAATCCGAATGCGATTGCGAGGCCCACCGCACCGCTGAGCAACGCAATGATCAACGCCTCGATAAAGAACTGGCGCAGGATGGTTCCCGAGGGCGCGCCGATGGCCTTGCGCACACCGATCTCGCGCGTGCGCTCGCGCACCGCGACCAGCATGACATTCATTACGCCGATGCCGCCCAACAGCAAAGTCACGATACCCACCGCGCCCAGGAAGAACTTCATGCCGTCAGTCATGGTTTTGAAAGCCTGCGCTTCCTTTACCGTGTCCCAGATGGGGCAGGCTTCTTTGTCATTGGGGTCGTAGTGATGCATGCGAGCCAGCGCCACGCGCACTTCGCGCTTGCAGGCTTCATGCTGGTCCACCGACTTCGGCGTGACCAGCAACTGATCGAACGTGGTATTGGTGCCGGGAGGCTTGTCGGGGAAGTCGCGCCGCATGGCCGTAAACGGCACAAATACTTTGTTGACGTCCCATCCGTCGTAGCTGGAGTCCTGCTTCTTCTTTGCCATCACTCCAATCACGGTAAAGGGAGCGTCATTGAGATAAATCGTCTCCCCCACCGGGTTGCGCCCGGGAAACAATTGCTTCGCCGCATCGGATCCGAGGAACGCCACACGCCGGCCTTCGTGCATGTCGTTCCAATCGTAGAAACGGCCGAGCCCGACATCCAATGTGCGGATATAGCCAAACGGCGGATACGATCCGGTGACCGTGAAAGCGCCGCTATTGAAGTTGGAGTGAGTTCGGATAGTGTCCTGCTCAAGCTCAGGAATTGCGTATTCGCAGTCGGGCGACTCGGCCTGCACCACGGGAATATCCTGTTCTTCCCACCGTACGGAGCGTCCGGCGTGTGTGCCCCCTGCCTGCAGGCTGGTGCGGCCGTGGAAGACGATCATCACGTCTTTCCCAAGATTGCGTGCCTGCTCCGCCTGACCTTTGCGCAGGCCTTCACCTGCCGCCACCATCAGCACGATGGACACGATGCCCCAGGCGATGCCAAACATGGTGAGGAACGCACGGAGTTTGTGGGACCAGAGCGTTCGTACCACGTCGAGAAAGAGGTCGCGCAGTGTCATTCCAGGACCTTGGACGGGCCGATGGGGAGAAAGTTATCTCCTGGGGCCTCGCTAAGAGATACGGAATTGGCGGGAATTTTGTTGCATCAATTTGCTGTCGATCTCACGTGGGGACAGTCCCTCGGGCTGTCCAGGGTTTAAATTTTTTGCGCCAGGAGCTGCTCTAGCCAGGCGTCGAACTCCTTCAGCGCAGCTTCGCATTGCAGGTGGTGGCGTTGTTTGCGGTCCCGGACCTTCCTTTCGAGCGCGGGCAACAGATCGAACGTGATATTCGCAGGCTGAAAGTCTTTCGGATCGGCATGGGTCACGTAATGGGCTAGGGATCCGAACGCCGACGCCCGGGGCGCCGCATTCGGCGGGACACCTTGCGCGAGCGCGGCGACGTGCATACCAGCAAGCAATCCCGTGCCAATCGATTCCACATAGCCTTCCACGCCGCAGATCTGTCCCGCGAAAAAGACCTGCGGATGCGCTTTCATCTGTAAGGTAGGTTGAAGCAGCGTGGGAGCATTGATGTAAGTGTTGCGATGGATCTGGCCGTAGCGCAGGAAGCGCGCATTCTCCAGCCCTGGAATGAGACGCAGGACTCTGGCCTGCTCCCCGAACTTAAGATGATTCTGAAATCCGACCAGGTTGTAGGAGTCGGCCCGCAGATTCTCCTGGCGCAATTGCACGACAGCATACGGAGTTTTGCCCGTGCGCGGATCGCGCAATCCCACCGGCTTCATCGGCCCAAAGCGGAGGGTATCGCGGCCACGTCGCGCGATCTCTTCAATCGGCAGGCAGCTTTCGAAATAATTCAGAGTCTCCCAGTCCTTCTCTTCGACAGCGGGCGCGGCGATCAGGGCGTCGTAGAAACGCGCGTACTCCTCTTCGTTCATCGGACAGTTGATGTAGTCGGCGGATCCCTTCTCGTAACGAGCGGCCATATACACGCGGGACATGTCGATGGAGTCGGCTTCTACGATGGGGCTAATGGAATCGTAGAAATACAGGTGGGGCACGGCAGCGGCGGCTTCAGGTTCTCGCGATGGAGATGCGCTGAGCCGCGCGATTTCAGCGGCTAACCTGTCGGAAGTCAATGGACCTGTGGCAACGACAGTAATTCCATCTGCCTCATCAATTTTCGTGACTTCTTCGCGGCGCACTTGGATGCGGGGCTCGCGCGAGATTTCTTCGGTGACGCGGGCGGCGAAGGTCACGCGATCCACGGCCAACGCATGTCCAGCAGGAACGGCGCACTGGCGAGCGATGGAGAGCAACAGGGATCCAGCGCGCCGCATTTCCTCCTTCAGCAGCCAGGGCGCCGTATTCTCGCTGTCGGATTTAAGCGAATTGGAGCATACCAACTCGGCGAATTCCGCCGTCTGATGCGCGGGAGTGGAGCGGAGCGGGCGCATCTCGAACAACTCGACGTCCAGACCTCGGCGTGCGCACTGCCAGGCTGCCTCCGTCCCCGCAAGCCCCCCGCCAATGATTTTGATCGGCTTCATCCGCTTTTTGATTCTAAACGGGTGCTCCCTTCGCTTCGCGGGACAGTTCAAGGGGGAGTGTCCCTACCTGTTTTCGAGCGCTGCCCTTGTGTGCGACAAAAGATTCTTTTCAATCAACGATTGTTGGCTTACAATGTCGTGTAAACGAGGCGTTGCCTCGGGGCGTTCTACGTTGTCGTGTCCACTTCCTTCCAGCTGTTCGTTGTGCGCTCACGTGGCTGCCGCCCGTTGCCCAGATCACGCCGCGAGCAATGCTGGATCAATTACCTAGGTCACTTGGCGGAGGGTACTCTCTCTTTCTAACATGCAAACACCGAGAGAAATCAGCGAGAACCGCGCCATGCATGGGATTGCTGTCGCCCTGCTGTCCGAAGACCGGGAACGCCTTGCCCTACTGCAGGAGCGCTTGCGAGCGACACGGCTGGGGCATGAAGTCTTTAGCAACGTCGGGTTCCCCGTCAGTCCAACGGACACCATCATCCGCCAGGTACAGGAGTCGCGTGCCGAGATTGTCATCGTGGAAATTCCCACGCACGATGCCCATCGGGCGATCCGCGCCATCGAACTGATCCGCTCCACCACCCAACAGATCGCCATCTTCGCCAATGGAGAGATGACGCAGCCCGCGAACATTGTGGCCACCATGCGAAATGGCGCCAGCGAGTATGTAGATCGCTCGGCGGGCTACGAAGTTCTGCTGGAAGCATTGAACCGCTTCAATTCCTTGCGTACCCGGGCCACGGGCGGTTCCGGAAAAGCGCGCGTGTTCACGTTTCTGAGCGCGAAAGGCGGTACCGGTTGCACCACGGCTGCGGTGAACACCGCGCTGGCCCTGCAAAAGAGCCACGGTGACGTCGTTCTGCTGGACTTCGCCCCCATCGGCCACGCTGCTCTTCATTTGAATTTACGGCCGCAGTTCGGCGTGCTGGATGCGCTGCAGAACCTGCATCGCCTGGACGTTTCCCTGCTCGACGGCCTCATGACTACGACCAAGGAAGGACTGCATCTGCTGGCCGGTCCGCAGCAGCCCTATCCCACCGAACCCACGCCTGGGGAACTGGCGCGGCTCTTCGATCTGCTGGTGAGTCATTACCGTTTCGTTATTGTGGACGTTTCCAGCCGCCTGGATCCCACGACCCACTTGCTCTCGGATCTATCCAACGCGGTGCTGATCGTCGCGCAGACGGATGTGGTGTCGCTCTGTTGCGCGGCCCGCATTCACAGCTTCCTCGAAGAAGGGACGGGACGTGACCGGGTTCGCCTGGTTCTGAACCGCTACAAAAAGATTCCCGGCTTCGGCGATGACGATGTGCAGCAGACCACGAACTGCAAGATGCTGTGGAAAGTTCCCAATGCTTTCCACGTGGTCTCGCACTGCATCGACCACGGCACGCCTGTGGTTCTGCAGGAAGCACCGGAAGTCAGCCGCTCCTATAAGGGGCTGGCGGCGGCTCTGGCAGAAGCATCCAACTCCGACGGCCCGGACCTCGCGTACGGGGGGGAAGGCGCGCCTAAGAAGACGCCACCCGGCCGGTTGAAGCTCTCGCCCATCCGCTCCGGAGATTAATTCTATTTGTACGCGTGGCCTGAAGGCCCGGCGTTATTCTGTAACCTTTACGCCGGGCTAGAGCGCTGCTCTTCCACGGCGCAACATTTATAATCCTTGGTTCAGCTCATCTTTTCATTCTCACTGTAAGGACAAACCTTGCTCGATTTCTTAGGAGATTTACGCCGCACTGATATGTGCGGAACGTTGCGGCCCTCCGACGCCGGGAAAAAAGCTGTGCTCATGGGTTGGGTCAACCGGCGGCGCGACCTCGGAAATATTATTTTTATCGACTTGCGCGACCGCACTGGGGTTACGCAAGTCGTCTTCAACCGCGAATTGAATCCCCCGGCGCATGATCGGGCCGAAGAACTACGGAACGAGTATGTGATCGCCGCGGTCGGCACGGTCAAACTGCGCGATTCCGATACCATCAATAAAAACATTCCCACCGGCGAAGTGGAACTGGTCGTGGACGAGTTGCGCATTCTGAATGAGTCCAAGCTGCCGCCATTTCTGCCGTCCGACACGGCGCTGACCAACGAGGAGACGCGCCTGAAGTACCGCTACATCGACTTGCGCCGCGAGGTCATGCAGTTCAACATCGAGACGCGCCATAAAGTCGCGAAGGCCATTCGAGATTACTTGTCGGCCCAGGGATTTTTCGAGATCGAAACTCCCTTCATGACGCGCTCTACACCCGAAGGGGCCCGCGATTACTTGGTTCCAAGCCGGGTGCAGCCGGGAACGTTTTATGCTTTGCCGCAGTCTCCTCAACTGTTCAAGCAGATCCTGATGATTTCGGGCTTCGATAAGTATTTCCAGATTGTGCGCTGCTTCCGCGATGAGGACTTGCGCGCCGACCGGCAGCCCGAGTTTACCCAGATCGATCTGGAGATGTCGTATCCGCAGGCGGAGAGGGTGTGGGAGGTGGTCGAAGGCTTCCTGACCGCAGCATTCGGCGCGACCGGAGAAAAAATCGCGACTCCCTTCCCCCGCATGGATTACGACGAAGCCATTCGGCTGTACGGCATCGACAAGCCCGATTTGCGCCTGCCTGCATTCACCGACGTGCGCGATTGCTTCACTCCAGAGAATCTGCAGGAATTGGCCATCAATCCAAATCTGCCGGTTATCGCGATCCGGACGCCCAAAGTAGGCGAACTCTCCCGCAAAGAACGCGACGACATCAAGCCCATGTTCCACTCCAAGGGTGGCGCGCGGGTTTACGAAGATTTCAAGCGCATCGCCAACAAGTATCCCGCAACTGCCGCAGCAGTCGCCAAGAAGACCGGCATGGAAGAGTCAGATCTCATCGTGATGGTGGCAGGATCTGCGCAGGCGGGCCCCCAGACTGCCATGCCCGCCCATCGCAAGGTGACCCCGGCAGAGTTGGCGATTTACGCTTCGGCGGGATTATTGCGGCTGGCATTGGCACAGAAGTATGCGGATCGCCATGGCATCTTCAAGAAGACCGGCGATGCAGCGAGAGATTTCCGCTTTCTGTGGGTCACGAATTTCCCCATGTTTGAGTGGGATGAGGGGGAGAAGCAATGGATGGCGGCGCACCATCCGTTCACCTCTCCGCATGATGAGGATATGAAGCTGCTGGAGGAGGGAGTGGAGTCGGTGAATGATCCCCAGTCGCCGCTCAGTGCGGTGCGGGCGCTGGCCTACGATGTCGTACTCAATGGCACAGAGTTGGGATCGGGATCGATCCGTATTCACCGCCAGGACATCCAGCGCAAAATCTTCCGCGCGCTGGGCATGACCGAGGCGGAAGCCAAGTCGCGCTTCGGATTCTTCCTCGAAGCCCTGGAGTACGGCACTCCTCCGCACGGCGGCATTGCGCTGGGTCTGGATCGCATCGTGATGATCCTGGCTGGCGCGGAAAGTCTGCGGGAAGTGATCCCCTTCCCGAAGACCGCACGAGCAGTCGACCTGATGTGCGACGCTCCCACCCCGGTAAGCGACCGCCAATTGCGAGAGCTGGGAATTTCCATGAAAAAGTAAGCCCGACGCATTGAGAAGTGCAGAAATGACGTGCTGGCTTCGGAAACGGCACAGCTTCAGATGTCTCGGAAGGAGCTTTGGTCCTGATGGTCTGGTAGGGAAGGCTTCAGCCGTGCCGCCCAAACCGGCCAAATGGCGCCGGCTTTAGCCGCTGAGGTTCCCTGCTGGAAATTTTTGAACTCGCCGCTAGTGTTCTGTCCCGACCAGTCGCATATAGTCACTGAGCGTAACGAAGCGGTACCCCCGCGCCTTGAGGGTTGAGATTAACGCCGGCATCGCGGCCGCGGTCGTCGATAATTCATGGAATGCCAGGATGTGGGTGTACACGCCGTGCTTCTCGCGGCGCTCGATCTGCGTCAATACTGAGCCCACCAGCGATGGTTTGGGACAACCGACGGGATTCCTGCCCGCGCACAAGTAGTCGAGCGAGTTGACATCGCGCCGGGCCATTGGATTTTCCGACGAAATGCTCAGCACGGAATATCCCTGCCGCTCCAGATCGTGCCGCGCGTCTTCGGGAAGAAGCCAGTCCGGACTGCGCAGATAGCGCGGTTGCGTCCCGGTGATCGCCTTAATGGCCTGCGCCCCCCGGTTTACATCATCCAAGACCCACTGCTCACCGCGCTTCCGTTCCGCAGTTCGCAGCTCGATGTGGCTGTAGGTGTGGTCTTCTAATTCGAACCCTTCTCGCACCAATCTCTCGGCTGCATCGATGCACGTAATGCCGACATTCTCCTCAGCGCGCCGTTCTCCCCAGGTCTTCGGAGTGAGCCGCCAGCCGACAACAAAGAACGTGGCCTTCACGCCACTGCCGTCGAGCACGTTGATCAAAGCGGGGCGCGAGGGCATCTCTTTGCTGCCGAACAGTACATAGGGGCGCGGCCCGTCATCGAAGGTAAGAGCAATGAGTTTGTCAGTCGCGAACGCAAAACGGGCGCTTAGCAGCAGGAGTGCAAGAAGAGCGCTTCTATTGCGGGATGACGTCGAGGTCACCCCTCAATTATCCCGAGCCCGCTTTGCCTAAGCCTAATTACCTTTGTCGGTGGTCCGCCGGACAAGCACCGGGTTGCTGTACGTATCGCAAGGAGCTGTCGCTCGCTTACTCCCAACCGCCGGGAAAGCCGGCTCTACAGCCCTACCAGCGATCCACTGACTGCGTTCTGCACGGTCACGGTTCTCCAGCTATTTGCTTCGTGCCGGCCCCTCAGGCGCAGCTTCAGGTAGTTATCGGTCAAGGCTTCGGTGAACTCGCCGTGCGCGTCACTTCCAATCACATTGAGCGTTATCGCTTCGAGTGTCTTGCCGACGAAGCTGCGCATGAAGCTGAGCTTCTTCTCCGCGGCCATTTCTCGCAAGATGCGATTCCTTTCGCGCGCGACCTGCACGGGCACTTGTTTCGGCATGTTCGCCGCGGGCGTCCCGGGACGCGCCGAGTACGTGAACACGTGCAGGTAAGTGAACGGCGACTCTGCAATCATCTTATGCGTGGACTCGAATTCCGCATCCGTCTCGGCTGGGAATCCGACCATCACGTCCGCGCCAATCGCAGCCTGGGGCATGGCCGCATGAATCTTCTCGATCTTCTCGCGGTAATGCCAAGGACGATATTTGCGATGCATGCGCCGTAACACCGTGTCGCTCCCCGACTGCAGGGGCACATGCGCGTGCTTCGCAATGCGGGACGACGAGGAGACCAGGGAGATGAGGTCGTCTGTCCAGTCCATGGGCTCGACCGAGGAGATGCGGAGTTTCTCAAGACGAGTCTCCTTCAGAATGCGTCGGATCAGGCTGGCGAAGCGTGGACTCTGCTCCAGATCCCGTCCCCATCGCCCGAGATTGATCCCGCTAATCACCACTTCCCGATATCCCGCGTCAACCAACACGTTCACTTCTCGAATAATGCGTTCGGGAGGGAGGGAGCGACTCTGTCCGCGCACATAGGGGATCACGCAAAACGAGCACCGATTGTCGCATCCATCTTGAATTTTCAGGTTGGGACGCGTGCGTTCGTTGGCAGCATCGAATACTGGTGCCGCGAGAAGTTCGGTGTGGGCGAAGATGTCGGAGACGAAAACCGAGTTCTCAGTTCTCAGTTCTCGGTTCGCAGTTAGCTTTTCGAGAGACACGAAGCTCGCTGCGTTGCTTTCGGTCCCAGCCAGATGCGGGACGGTGATTGCCGCGAGTTCGTGCTTATGCGAGTTTCCGACGACCAGATCCACGCCGGGCAATGCCGCGATCTCCTGCGGCGCGCGCTGCGCGTAACACCCCGTAACCACGATTCGCGCATCCGGATTCTGCCGCCGTACCCTGCGGATTGCGGCCCGCGCATCCTGGTCCGCGCCATTGGTGACCGTACAGGTATTCAGGATGACCACGGAAGCTTGCGAAGGACTGGCAGCGCGGGTGAGTCCGCGCTCTTCAAACTGGCGTTCTAGAGCGGCGCCATCCGCCTGGGTGGCGCGGCATCCGAAATTTTCCACAAAGAAAGCGGGCACACTCTATGGTAACGCACACCTCCGCGTTGACTCTTGCGCAGAGGAGGTTTGGACAAACAGATTAGGCGGATGCGGCGGTTCTTCGCGACTGGAAGCATTCGCGGCAGAAGACGGGGCGGCCCTGCGTCGGCCGGAAGGGAACGGTGGTCTGCTTCCCGCATCCCGAGCACGTGGCCTGAGTCTCGACCTTGGTGTAACGGTATGTCGGAGCCTGCGCCGGAGCCGCCCCGAGAACGGCTACGCGCTTGCCCTTGCAGGTCTTACATCTTTTAGGCTCGTTCTTGAACTGCTTATCGTGAAAGAAAAGCTGTTCCCCAGCCGTGAAAATGAAGTCATTTCCACAGTCGATACACTTAAGCACCTTGTCCTGAAAATCCATTGAGGATGGCTCCCTTCAGCCCGTTTCCGCGCGCCCACCCGCGGGGAAAGAACTGCGGTGGAACACCGAAAATGCAGGTTCGTCTTACTCCCCCTCTGACTGCCCCTTGGACTCGGCCCGACCATGCGCCAGAACAGCGCCTGGGTAAAACTAAACGAAGATGCCGGGAAACGTTAAGAAGTATGAAATCCCTGCTGCAACTCAATCGGGATGGGGGCCGGATTGAGCAGAGCCGCCCCGGGCAGGAGCGGCCCTGTGCTGCGTTAGTCCTGTTCTTTTCGCGTTTTTTTTCGCGCACGCTTGCGAGCCAGCGCGGCCTTCACACGCTTTTTCTCGCCGGGCTTCAGGTAAAAGGAGTGACGCTTGACCTCCTTGATGATGTCTTCCTGCTGCACCTTGCGCTTGAAACGGCGTAGAGCATTCTCGAGGGATTCACCCTCTTGAAGCCGTACTTCTGCCAAACTTACACACCCCCAAACTCGTCCGGATGGACCGAATAGTTATTACAAGGATTTTATTGCAAGTCAAGCGAAAGTGCTGAATTTCTTAGCAGGAGAACGATTTTGTCCTATTTTGAGACGCAATTCAGGGTGCAGACGGCTCAGGATCTCCCACACTGGTCGGGAAGGGCTTGGAGCCCAATGCCAGGAAGAAAACGAAGATGGTGCTGGGCCATAGTTGCAGGAAGAGTCGATTGAGCGAAAACCGTAAATGCCAGTAGATGTCTCGGGGAGTGATCAGGTAGATGAAGAAGTAGCCGGCGAGCGTCAGGGTCAGGGCACCGGCCGAAGCCAGGATGGTCTCCTTCTCCCTTGCGAGGTTGCCTCTTAGCAGGAAATAAAGCACAAGCATGACGATGGGAAGGGGAATCAGCCACCACTCGCCAAAACGAAGCAGTTCCCTGCCATACCACTTGAGCACGGCCCCGTAGCGAGACAGGTCTCCGAGTTTGTGAAGCATGGTTGCTGGATCGGAAAACAGATCTCCGGGAGGAGCAATGGCGCGTTTGAAGAACGCGATCAGGGCGAATATGGGCGCGACCGCCAGCAGCATGGGAGCGATCTGCGAGATGGGGCTTCTGCCGGGAGAAGATCGCCGAGAGGTTAGCCACATCTTGGCAAGCAGGACGGCTACCAAAAAGAGGACGCCTTCGTTCTTGGTCCAGGCCGCAAAACCTGCGGCCAATCCCGCCAGCGCCAGTGAGCTGCGACTTTCGAGGCCTGGTTCGGTCGATGCATCATGCAGATGTAACAGCACGAACGTGGCGAGCATGAAGAACGACAGAGGCACATCCGCGTACTGCCACGTACCCAGGTCGATAAAGAACGGAGTCGACACCAGGCACATTGCTCCGAGCAGAGCAGAGGTGCGGCTGAGGAGAATGTCCAGGCCGGAGAATAACAATCCCACCGTGCTGAATGTGAAGACGAGCCCGATGACTGCGGGAACTGCGGTACTTTCGCGCCCCATCACGGTCCAGAAATGGGCAATGGCCGCGGGAAGAAGAAGAGGATAGTCCGGGTGAGACCAGGGAATGAGCGGGCTGAAACCGTCGCGCCAGTTAATTCCCCCGCGAAAAAGGAACCGGGCGTGCAGATTCCAGATCGCAAACGAATCCCACCCGCTGCCGTACGGGCGAGCAAGAGCGCGTAGAACGCCGGAATAGAGCGCTGCCGGGAAAGCCACTGCGAATGCGATCAGCAGGCACTTCGACGTGGCTTGGCCTGATGCTCTCAATTGCGGAGCAGAACTCGCCCGGTGCTTGCGAACCAATGCGAGAGTGATGAGCAAGATCGCGCAGAGTGCGGCGTCGATTGCCCAGAGATGCAGGAACCCTGACCAGCGGGCAAGAAAATAGATGATCGAGAAAACCGCCAGCCCGAAGCCGGCAGAAAGGCTGATGCGCAGCAGGAGACCGGAACGGGAACATAGCCGCGCACCCAAGCCGAGCGCTACAACCAGGAATCCTGTAACGAAGCAGAGAATTCCGGCCAGGGCGATCGCCATCTATCGTGCGTCCTCATTGGCCAGCAGCAAAACGCCGTCGCCGAAATCTCGGATGAGCTTGAGGTTCGCGGGCAGGTTCTGTGGCGGAGCAGAGGGAAAATTTCCAACGACGATGCGATGGTCCGAGGAAAAATCCACCACGAGAGGCGCGAGCGCGTATTGCGCGAGGTAATAATGCCCCACGGAATCCTGCGATTGGCCGATGTAACCGATCACGCCCCGTTGCGGTAGAGCTTCTCGCAAGGCGGCGAACCGTTGACCGGAACGGCGCTCGTTCTCCGCTGCGGCCTCGCCCGGGCGCGGGCTATGAACCAGCATGCGCCCGGAAGACAGCAGGCAAGCGACAACGAGTATCCACAAGCAAGCTTTGCACGAGAGCATAAGCGAACCTGAGACATGCGCATTATAAGCGTAAGAGCGGGGGAAAAAAATTTGGACCATTCTGCGCAAAGTATTCACTGCATGGGAGTTACGATTGGGGTACCCCAGATTGTGCTCGCAAAGTATTCTATTTAAATGGGTTATAGGTAAAGTATTCTGGAATAAGGAATTAGGTCCGGTTCCTCCGTTCTTTTCTGCTGCGGGATTAAGAGTCGTGCGCACCGTCCCAGTGTGCGCTTTCTACTGCCTGGGTAAAGGTTATGCGTCACATCTCGAAAATTTTGCTGTGGAAAACGAATTTGGCAGGTACGCGAAAAAAAGCTGCAGAGCTTTGCTCCGCCGAATGGCGCATGGCGGCTGTCCGTACACGGGCTGTCCCAGCACTGATTAGCCGGGCAGTTTGGCACGCAGTACGGTCACTGAGGCCTTCGGCAAGGTGACGGTACCTGTGCCAGGCGGCAGAGTCTTTGTGACTGGGGGTTCGTTTGGGTCGGGATGGCTGTTGGGGCCGTCCGACTTCCACATGTATTGTTCGCTACCGAAGGTAGTCATGGTGATCGGACCAGCGAATGATTTGCCCGACATACCTGTACCATCGAAGGCAATTTTGATCTCGTGCGGATTGGATTGATCCTTGTTGATGATCATCACCGACCACTGGCCATCGGGACGGGAAACGGCGTAGGCGGTGATCAGAGTATGCCCGCCTTCATCTTTCAAATCGCAGGCAGCGGGATAGAGCTTGTGGACTCCGGAATGGTGCTGCACCCAGTCCAGATTGATCAGACGGCTGGCGTGATACTGCGAAGTGAAGGTCTTCACATTGAGGTTCTCGTCGGCGACGTAGTTTCCGTACGTCCCAAATCCGCGGCATCCGGGCCGCAAGGGCTCCGGCTGAATGGGCGAGTGATAGTAGACCGCGCCTCCCGCGGTCAAGAACGCGCCGACGCTATCGCACAGCCACAGCGCAGCGAAGATGTCGGACATCTGTTGCGCGTTGCCGTATGTCACATTGCTCTCGGTGTTCATCATGGGAACATTGGCGGGCAGGCCGTCCTCGCGCCAGACATCAAGGATATGGCTGACGAGTTGGGGCTCGCGATAGAGATCCGCCCAGACGATCTCGCAAGGCGGATAGGGATAATGCTCGAAGCTCATGAAGGCGAGGTCGCCCAGGCGATTGTGAGCTTTGAGGTAATCGAGAAAGCGGCCGAGCCAGGAGGTGCGGCCCTGCGCGTCGGGCCAGACCTTGATGTCTTCGTTCACGCCCTCGAACACCGGGCCGCCGAGCTTCAGCTCGGGGTTCACCCGATGCATGGCGGTGGCGAACTGCAGGTAGAGTGCGGCGTAATCCTCCGGCAGCATGTTCTGGCCATCGGGCTCTTCGCCCATCTCCACGTAGGAAATGGGATAGCCGCGCTTTTTGAGATAAGCCATCTGCGCCGCCGCGTCTTCGGGCGTGCCGTAGAGCATCGAGACGGGAATCATCGCGGGAAGATTATTTGTGATGCCACTGGTGAAAAACAGATCGAGTCCCGTCTGGTCGCCGTGAGTATCGAGATCCGACTCGGAGTGCCATGGGTCGATGGAAGAGCAGAGGGTGGCGGTCTGGTTCTGATCGGCGCGATGCTGGACCAGGTCGACGAGTTCTCCGCCTTCGGTGAGCGTGCCTACGTAGAGTTCGCGTATGGCATAGCCAACCGCGCTGCGCGGATCTTTGGGATTGTGGGTCGCAGTGGGCCGGCGGTCCGCGGTGTTCGAGGACTGAGTCATCCAGATGCGGAGATAGCGCGCTGGAATTGGAGTGGAGGAGAGTTGCAGGGTGGGAGCGCCTCCCTTGCCGATGGTGACGGTTCCATTGGGGAATGCCGTCCAGATGCCGGACGTAGGACGATCCATCGGCCCTTCGCTGGAGGAAGGCTTCTCGGCGGCCCAGTACTGCACTTCGAAGTTCACGGCGTAAGGATCGAGCCAATCGATACGCATGTGTGACACCGGTTCGGTCGATCCGAGATCGATGACAATCCACTGCGGGAGAGCCGAATCCGGCTCTCCGGTGTACTTGCTGGCAAGATAAGGATTGCTCTTCCAGTAGGAGTCGGGATTGCCGTCGGTCAGGCGGGAATAGCCG
Source organism: Candidatus Sulfotelmatobacter sp. (assembly GCA_036376495.1). Taxonomy (GTDB): domain Bacteria; phylum Acidobacteriota; class Terriglobia; order Terriglobales; family Acidobacteriaceae; genus Sulfotelmatobacter. The sequence continues at coordinate 21,871 of DASVAE010000098.1, forward strand.
TGTTCGGCGCCGCCGTTGCGCGTATGCCCGCGATGCGGGAGCGGGTATCCGTAGGAATGGCGGATGGGATCCTTCAGCTCAGTGCTGCCGGTGAAGTATCCGCGCTTGTTGGCGGCATCGCTCCAGGTGCCGTTTGGATTCCAGTGCCAGGCGCCAATGGATAGTTCGGTGTTCTGCCGGTAGGTAATCGGTCCCCATCCGGCCGAGAGACACTGCTTCACCATGGGTTCGGTGTAGATCTTCTCGACGACATCGTGCGAGAGGATATCCATGGAACTGCCGAGCGCCTGGTCGGGATCGAAGAGAATGGGCTTGGACGAGGAAGCGATGCGGATGACTGACGGTTCCGTAGAACTGGTGGCCACCGAGGCGGCAGCGCGGAGTTCTACAGGGATGACGGTCAACGAAGCAGCCGCAGTCGCGGTGCCCAGGAATTGGCGGCGAGACATGCCTGTGGGTTTCATGGGAACCGGGAAGTATAGCGGAATCGGGACGGTGTAGGGGCGAAGCTCGTCGGCCTCCGCGAGCGCGGAGAGTGAGTATGGCGAAAGGCGAAGTCGATTCGGATTAAGGATGGGGCTAGCTTGCCTTTAAACAGTTTGTCGTCAGAAGCAGGGATCGGGGGTCAGGGACTAGGGATCGGGCATGCCCGCTCAAAAAATAAACTTCACCGCGAGCTGAATCTGCCTGGGGGCATAGGCTCCGTTGGGCTTCATGAAATTTCCCGGGAGCGAATAATAGCCCGGATAAGGCGCTCCCTTCGCTTCCACCGAATTCTGCACGAAGGTGCTGGCGGTGGAGATCATGCCGTTCGACGTGATGGTGACGCGCTGGTTGTCGCGATTAAAGAGATTGAATGACTCGGCCACCAGGTTCAGCTTGTAGCGCTCGCGAAAGCGGATGGTGCGGGTGAGGCGAACATCCGCGGTGCAATAGTCCGGTCCGGTAAATGCGTTGCGAATGTATCCGGGCAGGCGGTCGTTCAGGCTGTTGCCGTCCTGGTTGGGATCGCCCGCGACGGTGGCGTTATAGGGGCGCCCTGTTCCGTAGTTCACCACGGCCGATATTTTCCAGTCATTGAAATAGCGTCCGAGGAGTTCGTGGCCACGGTGAAAGAATCTGGGCTCGGCAGAGAAGGCGGCCACCAGGCGATGCCGCTGATCGGTGACGCTCGGACCTCGTTCGGCGCTCGGGTTATAGGAATTCTGGACGGTGGCGGGCTGGCCCGCTACGAGCGCGTCTTGGCCATCATCGATTGCCTGCGCGTAGGTGTAGGAGAAGCGAGCGTAGGTGCCTCGCGCAACACGGCGATTGATCGAGAGGGTCGCGCCGTTGTAGTTGCTGGATGCAGCGCTTTGAAAGAGGTTGATCGCGCCCAGGTCAGCAATAGGTCTTCCTAATGGATTGATGCAGGGCGGCCAGGGACAGGTCAGAGTGCGGGAGAATTGCCAAGTCGAGAATGAATCCACGGTGTAGGCGCCGCCGCTGAAAATCGATCCGGTGGAATCGAAGAGGGGATAGGTGAGCGCCACGGGCTGCGGCAGATTGACATCCAGCGCGCGAATCAGATGCTCGCCGCGCACGTTCAGCAATGAGACCGCCACGGTCGTACGCGAAACGATTTCCTTCTCGAAAGTGATGCTGGATTGCTGCACGCGCGGAGTTACAAAGTTTGTGGCGAACGCGGACACCTCATGGGTAACGCCCTGCGTGAATCCTGCCGGCAATGCGCAGTTCTCGGCATACAAAGGGCAGGTCACCAGCGGATTCGGATATGTGGGGAAGACGTGGCGGTCGTAGTAATTATTCTTATTCAGGAACAGATGGGAGTTGGTGATCCCGTTTTCGGTCTGAATGACCGAGTTGTAGATCTGCGGGATGCGGACGAAAAAGATGCCGTACCCGGCGCGAAGGACCAGAGGGCGCCGGTTACCTAACGAATAAGCAAACCCGGCGCGGGGAGCGAAATTGTAGGGCTGAAAGGGCACTTTGCCCGCGGGCGGGAACAGAGGATTCGAGAGCAGACCCTGGGTGGTGAAGGTCTGAAGATCCCAACGAATTCCCAGATTCACCGCCAGATGATTGGTCAAGCGCATCGTGTCTTGGGCGAAGGCAGCATATTCATTGGTATCCGGATGCGAGACGGCACTGCCGAAATTCTGCAGGTAGTAGTGCGGCTGCTGATGCGCATAGGCGCGCAGAGGCGTGAGCTGCAGGGCACCCATCTGGGGTTCGAAGGTGAAGGGGTTGACCTTGATGGGATAGAACAGGTATTCCCCGCTTTGCTGGCTGGGAAAGAAATCAAAAATCGTGGTGATGAGCGCATCGCCGCCGAACTTCAAGGCGTGGCGTGGGCCTTCTACGCTGACGGTGTCCGCCAGATGAACGCGGTGCTCGCGGGTCTCGCGCGGCAGCATGCTGGATCGGCCGATGGCGTCGAGAATGGTCGGAATCTTGATCAGTACATCACTGCTGTTGGTGTAAGACTGCTGGCGGTCGCGTGAGAACTGAGCCCGGAAGTGGCTAAGCCAACGCATGCCCAGGCCGCTGGTCAGGGCAAGATTCACGGTTTCTGTTGCAACCAGTTCCTGGCCGTTATTGCTGATGGAGTCATAGGTCACCGGGCTTGCCGGATCCAGAAACACGTTGTTGGATCCCCAGTAACGGGTGGTATTCACCCGCAATCCCAACTGATGACGAGGGGAGATGTTGATGTCGAGCTTGGCGTAAGCGGAGTTGCCGATCTGCGCGGCGGGATATTCCCCGGTCAGAGAAGAGAGCTGAGCCGCAGCGGCAAACACCAGGGCGGAGTCCGTGGCCTCATAGTCGCCGGGAACAGCCTCAGTGCCGGACTGCGGACGCAGTTGAGAACTGCCGTTCAGGAACTGCACCACGTTGGGAACGCGGAACACATGCTGGTCAAATCCGGTGAAAAAGAAAACCTTGTTGCGCTTGATAGGGCCACCGATGGTGCCTCCCACCTGCTGTTGACGGTTATGGGGCTTGAAGGAAAGAAAAGGATTGGTGGCGCCAAACGAACTATCGCGCAGGTAGTAAAAGGCGGTGCCATGCAGGTGATTGGATCCGGATTTCGTGACCACGTTCACCACCGCGCCCCCGGATCGGCCCTGCTCCGCTCCGTAGGCATTCGAAGAGACGCGGAATTCCTGCACCATTTCGGTGGAGAAATTGTAAGGCGTGCGATAACGCCCGCGCGCCTGGGCGAAGAATGCATTGTTGTAGTCGCCGCCATCGACGAGGAAGGTGTTCTGAAAGCCGCGAATGCCTCCGAAGGAAAGATCGCCATTGGTTGCCGAGGTAAGACTGCGTGGGTCCTGGGTGACGCCGGGGGAGAACAGAGCGAGATCGGAGAAGCGGCGTCCATTAAGCGGCAGATCGTTCATGGCGCGTTCATCGAGCAGGGTGGAAACCGCGCTGGGCTTGGTTTCGACCAGCATGGGCGCAGCGGATACGGTGAGAGTCTCTTGCGCCCCGGCCAGTTTCAGATGAAATTCGATTTCGGCGGCGCCTCCTACATCAATGTGCAGCTGCGGAGTTATCTGAGGCGACATGCCTTGAGCTTCGACGCGCGCGGAGTAGTCCCCGGGCGGGAGCAAGGCGAGGGCGAAGCGGCCTTCGGCGCTGGTGGTCGCGGTGTAGCGGGAGGCAGTCCCGGTGTTCACGATGACGACAACGGCCTGTGCGACGCCTGCTCCAGCAGGATCGAAAACCGTGCCACTTAAGGATCCAGCGGCAGAATCCTGCGCTGAGACTGGCGTAGACAGGGCAACGAACGAAAGTAGAGAAAGAAGGATGATCGCGCGTGCGCTGGACATAGGTCCGCCCCTGAAGGCTGAATCTCGGAGGGGACATGGGCCCGCGTCACCGGAACGCGAGGCCAATAACTCCACGGAGAAGTGCCGGAGGGCGTGTAAAGAGCCACGCGGCCGGGAGACTTCCCCGTGGGAGGAGAAACCCATCGCCTGTATAGCATTCCCAACTTCTGTGAGTCTGTGATTGGCAGCAGACTTTTTATCGATTTTCCCGGAGTGGGAATGCTCCGTGTAGGGGTGAAATTATTGTTCGAGCCCTGCATCAGGTCTTCCATTGCGCGCTTCGCGCGTAACCCGGACGACGCGTCCGGGATTACACAACTGCGGTGCACGCAACCCGGTGCGCCCTTACGACTGGGCGCGCGCTCGTGCTATGTTCAATGTTTTCGGAAACTCGCATGATTCGATCGTATAAGGGCATCCGGCCGACAATTCCATCGAGCTGTTTTGTCGATCAATCGGCGCAGATCATTGGGGACGTTGTACTCGGCGAGCACGCTTCCGTGTGGATGAATGCCGTATTGCGGGGCGACGTACACGAGATCCGCGTGGGAGCCTTCTCCAATGTTCAGGACAATAGCGTGCTGCACGGGATGAAGCAGCAGTGGGGCGTGTATCTCGGGGAGTACGTCACGGTGGGACATTCGGTGACGCTGCATGGGTGCGTGATCGAAGACCGCTGTCTAATCGGCATGGGATCGATCATCCTGAATGGTGCGCGCGTCGGGGCGGGATCGATTATCGCCGCCGGGACTCTAATCCCTGAGAAGACCGTGGTCGAGCCGGGCTCGCTGTGGATGGGTTCTCCGGGAAAGTTTCGGCGCAAGCTGGGGCCCGCAGAAGATGAAATGATTATGCGGTATGCGAAGAATTACCTGGGCTATAAGGACGAGTACTTGAAGGAGCGGTAGTCAGTTCTCAGTTCTCAGTTCTCAGTTCTCAGTTGTCAGTTGCCGGTCATTTGCGCCTATCGCGGCGATTTAAGAAAGGGATGTGGTGATCAAAGCGGTTCGAGGAACTCGGGACCTGTTGCCGCCGGAGACGGCGGTGTGGAACTTCGTTGAAAGCGTCGCGCGCGAGGTGTTTCGGGCTTACAACTTCCAGGAAATTCGTACGCCGATTTTCGAAAGTACGGAGTTGTTTGCTCGCGGCGTGGGCGAAGAGACGGATATCGTCGCGAAGGAAATGTATACCTGGGAAGATCGCTCGCGGGCGGCGAGTGAAAAAGGTCAATCGCTGACTCTGCGGCCTGAGGCTACTGCCGGGATCGTGCGCGCTTACATTGAGCACAAGCTTGGGGATCGCGGCCTGAACAAGCTTTATTGCATGGGGCCGATGTTTCGGCGGGAACGTCCGCAGAAGGGTCGGTACCGGCAGTTCTATCAGATCGATGCGGAGGTCATAGGCCCCGCCTCGGCAGGGAGCGATTCCCCAGCACGGGACGCTGAAGTGCTGGAGATGCTTGCCACGTTGCTCGACCGGCTGGGAATCAGGGAATGGAATCTTCAGTTGAATTCGGTGGGATGTCCCAATGACCGTGTCGCGTTTAACGAGGCCCTGCGCACGGCGCTCGAACCGGTGAAGGAGAAGATGTGTGTCGACTGCCAGCGCCGAGCGGTGACCAATCCACTGCGCGTGTTCGACTGCAAAGTTGCCGAGGATCAGCCGATTATTGAAAAGCTTCCTCGCATCAGCCAATTTCTCGATGAGGGATGCCGGCAGCATTTTGCGGCGGTGCAAGGCATTCTGACGAAGGTGGGCGTCCCATTCACTTTGAACGATCGCCTGGTGCGGGGGCTGGATTACTACACGCGCACGGCATTTGAATTCACGCACGGGGCCTTGGGAGCGCAGAATGCAATTCTGGGTGGCGGACGCTACGACGGACTCTCCGAGGCTCTGGGAGGCCCATCCGCGCCAGGAATCGGGTTCGCTATTGGGGAAGATCGTCTGGTGATGTCGCTGCAGGAAAAAGCGTCGGATGAGAGCGTCGTGCGCAAGCCCGATGCCTACATCGCTCCCATGGCCGGGATGAATGCCGATGCCGCGCGTCTGGCCCGGGAACTGCGGCGACAGGATCTCATTATCGAACTGGGGGACGATAGCTTCCGGCTGAAGAAATCTTTCGAAAGTGCCAGTAAGGCGGGAGCGAAATATATCCTGATTGTCGGCGAGAATGAAATCCAGGCCGACGCCTTCGCGCTTAAGAACCTCGCTACCGGGGAGCAGGTTTCGGTACCGCGCGCGCAACTGGCGCAACGAATTGGTGGAGGGTAAGCTGTGAGCTATGAGCTATGAGCTTCTAGCTAAAGACTAAAGGGCTGACGCTGCATTTTTTGTGCTCTTTCCAATACTTTGCGCACTGAATGGAGGGGGGAATGAGATACGCTTTTATGACTCTGTCCCTACTGCTCTGTTGCATTGTTGCTGTGGGGCGGAGTGGACAATCCAACGCGCCTGCAAAGTCTCCCAGCGCCCTCGAGCAAACCTTGATGGACTCTGAGAAGAGTTTCCTCGCGGCGGCGAAGAAGGGCGATGCGGCGTTCTTCAAGCGCACTCTCACCGACGATTTTTCCTTTGTTAGCTTCGACGGCCAACTCTACTCCCGGCAAGAAATGATCGATCAGTTCAGCGAAGGCGGTTTCGACATCATGCCTTACGAGATGCAGGTTGTGCCGGCGGGGCCGGAGAGCGCGATTGTGACTTACAACGTGGTGTTGCGGGTTCCGGCGGCGCAAGATCAGGGACCTCCGCCGCGCTACCAGCATTTCAGCACGGTCTGGGTGAAGCAGGGCGACACGTGGAAGATGAAGTTTTTCCAGATGACCGCCTCGCACTGGGGCGACTGGTAGCCCGACCCTGGTCAGGCTCGCGGGTGGACCGATGGCCCGGTTGCGCAGGCTTCAGCGCACAAAGGCTAAAGCTTTTTTGTTTTCCGCATAATAGAATCAGCACACGGTGAAATCATGAAAATGCCTTTCCGGGTGCTCGGATTCTTGTGTCTGCTGGCAGTGGCAAGCACCTGCAGCGCTCAATCCGCCCCTGACCAGGATCAGGTTCCTCCGCCTGCGGGGGCCGCCAGACCGGAGGGCCATGCCTATTCCGGGATGTACTCATTCCTCAAAGATGGGGAGTTCGTTCAGATCACGGTGGAGGACGGAGGACGCGTCAGCGGGTTCATTTCACGTTATGGCGAGGGAGAGAGCGATAAAGGGGCGTTTCTGGATCAGTTCTTCAAGACTGGGAAACTGGAAGGCAACAACTTGAGTTTCACTACCGACATTGTTCATGGAGTGGCGTTCGAGTTCAAAGGATTGGTGCAACGCGGCGAGGGCAAGACTACGCAGGACGAGGGGTACTACGTGCTCAAGGGCACACTTACCCAGAATACGAATGACGTGAATAACAAAGTCAGCGCGCGGTCCAGAGAGGTGGTTTTGAAAAGTTTTCCGCAGGATGCTCCGCCTGCGGCGACACCTCGGAAGTAGGTCCCCTGTTCCCGAGAAGCAGATTCCCTATGACCTGTGTGGTGAAAGATCTTGGCCACGGGGACACAGAAGACAACAAGGAGCAGCGACTTATCGTCCTATCGCTTTTCGCTTTTCGAGGGCGGCGTAGATGGCGGCATCGGTGCAGATCTCGTAATAGCGGCGCTCGGTCCAGCCTTTGATGGAGAAATCGGCGGAATCAATTCTGGGGATGCGGCTTTCGCGCACCACGATTTTGCGGAAGATGTCGCGGTCCACGGGGACGGTGGCGCTGTACAGGCGGTATTCGCCTTTATCGGACGAGGCAAAGGAAGCAGGTAATTTGACCTTCAATGGCTCCAGGCTGATTTCCTGCTGCAATTTCTTGAATGCATCTTCATTCATGCGGATGCCGCTCAGATTGAAACTAAGAGTAACGTCCTCGGGATTGCCGTTCTCATCGATGTCCGCCGCCTGAAAGGCGTAGACGTGGAAGGGGCCGGCCTGGGGTTCCATGACCTTGCGGGCGCGCTTGTTGCAGGCGGAGAGACGATCACTCTCGTTCAGCGCCTCGGAAATCATGATCTGGCGCTCGCCATCCATGAGGTAAAGAGGGGCGGAATCCTGCAGGGTGATGCCGATGCCCAGTTCGAGTTGCGGCATGCCGGAACGCTGCATCATTTCGTTGTAGCCGCGCACGATTTCGATGATTTCGCGGGCCAGCACGGCCATGCGGCTCACGGAGAGGCTGGGCTCTCCTTCGCGCTCCAGAATGGCGACAATGATCGCGTCGCCTTCAAGGAAAACTTTCTGCGCGCCATATTTCTGCAGCAGCTTGTTAACCGGATCGTAAAAATTCAGGCTGAAGTAGGAAGCGGGATTCAGCCCTTTTTCCATCATGGTGCGGGTAAGGCGCGTGGAGTCGCGCACGTCTGCCTTCATGACCGCGTGGCGCAAGACGCGGCCTGATTCTGCCTGCCCCTTTTCTTCCGGGAGCAGGAATTCGTAAAGCGTGCCATTCACGCGCGAGAGTTCCTGGAGGCGCTCGTTGCCGACCAAGTTCACTGAGTCCAAGGCTGCATTGATGACTTCCAGGCGGCGCAGGTCGCGATGGTAGTGAAAGAAATCCGCCAGGAATCGCGCCGCCACCTTGGCCCGCTCCGCTCCACGGCAGCTCGCGACTTTGGCGACGCCGGCGTACAGGTTATTCAATGACAGCTTCCCGTGTTCCTGAATGAGCCGCTCCACGCGGTCACATTCGGTGCGATCCACCAGGGCGTTCTTCAGCTGTTGCGGATTGATCAGGGGCGCGTATTCGGTGAGCAGCGGCACGACGTAATAGGACGCGATGACGTTTTCCATCACCCGCTCGTCTTCGAGCAGGCGAACCCAGGCGGCCAGGCGATCCTGCTGAACTTCACCTGCGGAAGAGTCTTCCGGGGTTCCGGTGCCCACGAGTTCCCGGGCGTTATCGGGCACATTCATCCAGGAATCGAGGATGTCGGAATTGAGTTCGTCACCATAAAAGGACCGAAGAAAACCGGCAGCAATCTCCCGCATACGGCCGTAGCGATCAGGATCGCGATCCCAATTTCCCAGCATGACGTAATGTTCAGCGCAGAGGTAGTCGTCGCGGCCGTCCTCGGAAAACAGAAGCCGGTTCATGAAGAGCGGGTAGCTGAACCAGGTTCCTGTGCTGGTTTCCTCACCGAAAAGAGAGCGCCGGGTGCGGGCGAGGGTACTTTTTTCCACCTCGCGAAGGGTCTCAAAAATCTCCTGCCCGGTTTTGCGCAGAATGATTTTCTTCCGAACCTGGAAACCGGCGATGCGCTCGCGGTACTCCACGGCGCTTTGCTGGCGCGCATTGTCATAGCCTTTCAATTGCACGCGGCAGCGTTCCACAACTTGGGCGAACTGCAGGTTCATCTCACTGCGCAGAAACTTGGCGACGGCGAGGCGCGCCAGAAGGTCGATGGACAGATTGGATTCTTTCTTGGCGCGGTTCAGAGAGGCGAGCAGCAACTCGCCCAGCGCAATTTTCCATTCGCCGGGATCCCGTTTCGGACGCGCGGCCTGCACCTGAGTCCGCATCCAGGCGGGACCCTGAGTGGAGTCGGATTTCAGCACTCCATCCAGTTCTCCATGGCGAGTGAGCTGGCGAGTAATTTGGGCGCGCGCCAATTCGGCAAATTTCGGGCTGAGCACGACGTCGTGACGGAGGTTATCGACGCCCACCGAAATGCCCTCGAGCGCAACCAGCGGAGTTGATGCCGCGAGCTTCGGCAGTGTCGGCTTGTCAGGCCTTCCGCCCAGGCGAAAGATGGGGATTTTCGGCATCTCCGGCAGGATCTCGTTCGGAAGTTGCTGATTTAAAGACTACTAACGAGGCTAGCACGGGCAGGGGTTCGCCTAAAGTTACCTCGGTTATGACGGGCGAAGCCGCTGCAATCAATTTCGGTAGGGCTTCGTTCGATCACTACCCGATCTTCGACGATTCTCGACGACGCGTGTCCCCAGAACGGTCGAGAACTGTGTCGCGAGCGCTATCTTCAATTATTGCGGAAGGCACTAGCGTAACCTTCGGCGATCGCCCGCGTCCGGCTATCATGCGCATCATGATCAGCCGCCTCATGTGGGTAATGTTCATGGCCACGCTCGCCATTGCCCAGCAGCAGTCTACTGCCCAGAGCGCAAGTCCGGAGGGAAGCCTTGCTGAGCCTGCGCTTCCCGTGATCGACCAGCAGGCTTGCCCTTTCGAGGGCTGCAGGTTCGGTAGTTGGAAGGTGTCGAAAGGCTCGACGGTCTACTCATCCTGGCAAAACGATCGCAGGGAATTGGCCAAACTCACGCCGGGACAAGAAGTAACCGCCATCACAGGTGTTCACATCACTCGCAGCCCAGACCGTATTCTGGTCAAACGAGATCTTCCCCGGCTTGGATTGCAAGCCGGCGACATCGTTCTCCGTTACATGTACGTCGGCGAAGGCTTCGCTAATATTTGGGCGAAAGGCGCCTGGCACAAAGAAGAAGACTGCAGCTTCATCACGGAGAAGAATGGGGACGGGTGCGCGCGCGATTGTGCAGCCATCGTCACCGAAGAAGGAGTCAAGGAGTGGTGGGTGAAAATCAAGACGGCCGACGACAAAATTGGATGGGTTCCGGTATCGAATAACTTCCAAGGCATGGACGCTTTGGCAGAGTAGCGCCTTGGCTCACTGACCGCCGCTCTTGAGCCGGGGCGCCTCAAACTCATCGCCCTTCTGCCAGCCGATCAACTTCGGCAAACTTGCGGCTTCCCAGCCCAGGGCGAATCCGAAACGCGCCATGGCGGAGTCGCCCACGAAATCCATGTCGGGACGGTACTCATCGCTGGGCTGATGATAATGTTTCTCGACGTACTCGCGCTCTTTATCGAGGCCCCAGGATTCGGGATGGCCTTTGAATTTCATGCCTTCGTTGATGGAAAACGCTGGGATGCCTACGCGGGCGAGGCTGAAATGATCGGAGCGATAGTAATGCCCGGCTTCGGGACGCGCATCGGGACGAATGTTGAGCCTGAATTCTTTCGAGGTCGCTTCGACGTTGGGGTAAAAGCTGGTGCGCTCGGCCCCGGCCACCTGCACCTCCTCGGGCGCTCCGAGAGGCTTCACGTCGTCGTAGTTCAAATCGAGGGAGATTTTGCCGGCAGGAATCGGGGGATGTTTTCCGAGATATTCCGAGCCCAGTAGTCCTTGCTCTTCACCCGTGACTGCGGCAAAGAGAATGGAACGCCGCGGTCTGATGGGGGCGCCGCCGAAGGCTCGCGCCAGTTCAAGCAGAATGCCGCATCCAGTAGCGTTATCCTCGGCGCCGTTGAAGATGTTGTCCCCGGGCATATCCGGACGAACTCCGAAATGATCGTAGTGGGCGGTGTACAGGACCGCTTCGTCCGCCAGTTTGCGATCGGAACCGTTCAGGATGGCGACTACGTTATTCGCTTCGAAATTCCGGATTCGGCTCACCATGTGCGCGTCCAGCCGCGCCGCCAGGTTCAAGGGGTGGAAGTCGCGGGAATTGGCCGATGTCATGAGCTTGTCAATGCTGGCGCCGGAAGCGGAAGCCAGGCGCGAAGCCACGTCCAGGTGGATCCATGACGCCACTTTCAGAGCCGGCCCTTCGACTTTTAATGCGGACTTCTCGCCGGAATTCGAATTTCGCACGACTTCCCAGGGATAGCTCGCCATCTGGGTCTGGTGGACCAGCAGCACACCGACAGCGCCCTTGCGCGCGGCCTCTTCGTATTTGTACGTCCAGCGCCCGTAGTAGGTAAGAGCTTTGCCTTTGAAAAATTTGGGATCGTCGGACGGAGGTTCGTTGACCAGCATGAGCAGAACCTTGCCACGAACGTCGACGCCCTTGTAGTCGTCCCAGTTGTACTCGGGAGCCTCGATGCCGTATCCCACGAAGACGATCTCGGCGTCCACCCTGGATTCTGGCTGCTGGGTCTGATCGTAGGCGACGTACTCATCGAGAGGCTTGAGATTCATGGCCTCGCCCCGTTTGGGAACGAGCGTAAAGCGGCTATCGGGGAGAGTCGTGATTCCTACCAACGGAACCTTTTGCATGTAGGTGCCGTGATCGCCGGCGGGTTTCAAGCCATACTCGGCGAACTGGGTGGCGATGTATTCCGCAGCCAGGTCGCCGCCGCGCTGGCCGGTCCCGCGGCCTTCCAGAAGATCGTGGGCCAGGAAGCGGACATGCCAACGAATGTGTTCGGGATTGATGGTCTCGAGAGCGACGAAGGCGGGCCCCGGCAGTTTTACGGATGGAGTTCTGGGCGCTCCTCCGGCGGCTGCCTCTGCCCAGGAGGGCAGGCTCAAACACACGACCAGAAACGCCGAGACAATTCTCGCCATTCCCTGCATTTAGGTTTCTCCCCCGACCAAGTGGCGTTGGTGCTAGAAAATGCTTTTTATGACGATCTACAAAGAAAGATTGTAAAGGAAGGTTGTCGGCGGGATGCATGGAAGTAGGCACTCATGGCGCACGAGAGTCCATCCACCCTTGGAACCAGGCTCCAGAAGGGCTTGTCCGGGTGGGCAGTCCGCAGTTCAGGTTTCAAGTAAACTGCGCGCGGGCTATGGCGGGCTCTTTTTGAAACCTGAAAACTTGGAACCCCAGTAGAACATTTGGCTGCGAAAGCAGGCGGTCGCTGAGTGGAGCCGGGATTTCAAAGTTGCAGACGCCGACCGGCGCCTAGTTCTTGGAGCCTCAACCGGCGCGGAAATCCCTGACCTCTTCGCCAGGGGTGTAGATCATCGGGGGCGAGACCTTGCCTGTTTCCGCGATCTTGCGATTGATCGATTCGAAGTCTGCCTTTACCCAGCCCACGCTGGTGAGTTCGATCTCCCCATCCTGAGCCACCCAGAAGATGCTGGGGACGTTGGTCAGGCCGTAGGCGTTTGAAGCGGGATAGGACCGTGTGTCGTCGAGCAGCACGGGGAAAGTAATCCCGAAATGCTTCATAAAGGCGGCGGTTTCGTTGGAGTCGTTTTGCGAGACGCCGATCAGGCTCACGTTGTTCTGTCCGTAGGCCTTGTGCAGCCGCTCGAACATGGGAAGGGCATATTGGCATGTGGGACATGAAGCTTTGAAGAAAACCAGTACCACGGGGCCGCGGGCAAGCTCGGCTTGGAGAGAAAATGCCTTTCCATCCATCGTCTTCAGTTCAACCTCGGGTGCCTTCGTACCGGCAGCTAGCGCCGTCATTGATCGTCCTCCGAACAGGGCTCTTACTCGTTGAATTAGATGACTCATGGCAGCCGAGGGATTGAAATAGATGCACCGGAGATGAGCTCAGCTTTGCGTAAAATCTTTCGAGCCAGCCCGGTCAGGGGATAGCTTGGCAACTTTTGCAGCGGAATGCGCTGACCCGGAACATCGGCAGGGGCTGGCGAGCGCCTGACTCGCACGGTGTAGTCGGTTACGGTGATGGAATGTCGCAGGGTGAAATCTGCAGTTGGCTTGTTATTTCCAGTAGCTACGAACTGGGGAAGCTCCCACATCCCGGGCATCAACGGCGCATTCATGGGACGCTGCACCAGGTAGACTGCACCATCGCGGTAATCGAGAGCGTAATGAATCTCGCGTTTTTTCTGCTTCGAGGAGTTGCCCAGGCTGGGCAACTCTCCGCGTGTGGAGCATGAGTCGAGTACTGGACAGGTTAGGCACGATGGGGTGCTGGGAGTGCATACGGTCGCGCCCAATTCCATCATGGCCTGATTGAAGTGGCCGGGGCGCCGGCGATCGAGCAAATCCTCAGCCAGTTTCCAAATCTTTTCCGGTGAGAGCCGCGTGCCAGAGAGTCGTTGCAAGACCCGTTCGACGTTGCCGTCCACTACGGCCACAGGCTCTTCAAAAGCGATACTGGCGATGGCAGCCGACGTATAGCGTCCAACCCCGGGAAGGGCGCGAAGGCCGCTGGCGGTCGTTGGAAGATGGCCTCCGAGTTCCCGCACGATCAATTTGGCGGCCGCATGCATCATGCGGGCGCGGCGGTAGTATCCCAACCCGCTCCAGGCCGCCAGGACTGAACTCGCTCGTGCGGCCGCGAGCTTCTGCACTGTGGGGAAGCGGCGCAGGAATTCGTGGTAGTGGTCAATGACAGCGGCCACGCGCGTCTGCTGCAGCATGATCTCGGATAGCCAGACGCGGTAGGGATCACGGTCCTTGCGCCAGGGCAGGTCGCGGGCATGGACGTCGTACCACGCCAGCAGATGGCGGCGAAAATTGCCTGAGCGCGAGTCTTCATGATCGTGGTTCGATTTCATCCGAGGCCGCATTTTAACAGCGACGAACCCCACGTAGTGGCGGACCCATTGGTCCGCCACAGATTTGCAATCAAAAAAGCTTCGCCGGACCAATGGGTCCGGCGCTACGTGGGAATGGGTGATGGACGCGTGTACGAGTGAAATGTACCCGCGGGTGTACGGATTCCTGCCGCTCGCGGACCTGTCGATTCCGGTTCCGCCATTGACCTCCTCGTTCAGGCAGGAAATAATAGGCGAGCCTGGCCATCCGCAACATCGCGTGAACTCTTTCACGCCGCACTATCGCGAGGAGTACCATGAACGACTTCAACCGCAAGGTGGAAGGCGCGTCGGCGCGTGTTGGCAAGACCATCAACGACGCTGCCGAGCGCCTGGAGAAAGAGATTCCGGAATTCATCAACTATCTGAACAACGAAGTGGTGCCGGCAGTGCGGTCGCATTCGACCAAGGCGTTGCGCGTCGCCTCGCAAAAACTGGCGGAATTTGCCGAGTACATGGAGCAGCATCCGACCAAGTGAGCCTTCTGTGCGCCGCGCCATGCAGCAGCAGCCGTTTTCGTGCCTGTGACAAAGCCATGCTCTTTTTCGTGCTCATCACGATGCTGTTCCTGAGTGCATGCGGCCATCCCAAGGCGGCTCGTGTGGAGGTGCCTCCGCCTCCCGCGCCGGAAGCGGAGAGCGTTCCCAGAACGCCTGAGCCCAGCGCGAATATCCCGAAGACGCGGGAGAAGGCTTCCCACCCGTCTGCTGAACCTGATCTCGCCGAGCCGGCGCTTCCGGCCGATGCCAAAGTGATCGCGACGGAAATTGGACTGGCCAGCTGGTACGGTCCTCCGTATCACAATCGCCGTGGGTCGAACGGCCAGATTTACAACATGCACGCGATGACTGCCGCCCATCGCACGTATCCGCTGGGTTCGATTGTGCGCGTGACCAACGTGAAAACCGGCTCCGCTGCGCTGGTGCGTATTACCGATCGCGGACCGTTCATTCGGGGGCGCGTCATCGATCTGTCCCTTGCCGCCGCGGAGAAAGTTGACGTCAAGAAAGTGGGAGTGGCCAAAGTAAAGATCGAACTGATGCAGGCTGCGGGGGCAGCTGGGTCGCGCGGAAAGTGGGCGGTCCAAGTCGGTGGATTTCCGGACGAGCAGGTCGCTACCAGATTCGCCGATCACATGACGCGGAGATATCACACGGCAAAAGTCGCACGCTTTGAGAGTCCGGCGGGGGACTGGTGGGTTCGGGTGCGCGTGGTGGACGACGATCAGGAGCGCGCGCAGAAAATGGCTGCGGAAACGAAGACGCCGGAAGGCGCCGTGTTTGTAGTCCGGCTGGATTAAGCCAGCGGAGCTTCGCTCCGCCGGACAGCCGATGGCGGCTGTCCCTACACGCGCGCTCACAATCCCCAGGTGGCTCGGCTAGAATGGGCAGACCATGGACGATACCAAGAACTGCCTTTTCTGCCGCATTCTTCGCGGTGAGATTCCCTCCCGGAAGGTTTACGAAGACGAGCACGTGCTTGCGTTTGAAGACGTCGACCCGCAAGCGCCGACTCACGTGCTGGTTATTCCCAAAAGACATTTCGCCGGACTGAAGGAAGCGCAGGAGGGCGACGCCGAGATCATCGGGCGCTGTCATCTGGCTGCGGCGCAGATCGCGCGGCAACGCAATATCGAAAAGGGATACCGCACTGTGCTGAACGTCGGCCCGGGGGCGGGACAGTCTGTCTTTCACCTGCACGTTCATCTTTTGGGCGGGCGCCCGCTCACCTGGCCTCCGGGTTAGGGGGTTAACCCGCCAGAGCTACTACCAGTCGGGGTGAGCGATTACTGAACCGACGGATTCTCTTCTTCCGGCGCCCCATGGCGGCGCAGCAACTGCGGCAGGTTCTGGGAAAATGCCGACCGCGGCAGCACCATGTCGCATCCCACTTCATGGGCCTTCTGCTTCAGGTCTCCCTGGACGTGCGAGAGGAATCCGATGATCGAAGTTCCCTTCTTCAGCTTGCTTTTCAGTTTGGGGATTAAGGTCAGCGGCTTGGCGTTCGCATTGTTCAGGTCAAAGATGATCAGAGAAGGTTTTTCTTCCCCATTCTGCTGCATCTTTTCCATGATGTCCTTGTCGGTTTTGACGAACTCTACCTTGACGTTGAGCTTGCGGGCGGTCTCCTGAATTTTGGCCATGAAGAATAAATCTTCGATGAAGGCGAAAATCCGGGAATTGCCGTTTTCCGAGCCCGCAGACAAAGGCTCGGGCTCCGGCTGAGGATACTGGGTTCCATACCCCGGCCGCTGCCGACCTCCCTTGTGCCCGTTGTTTCCCCCGGCCAACACAGCCCGGTAGCTGTGATCCATGGGTGCGGTATAGATGCCGTCGCGGTTCTCGCGGCTCAAGCCGGGTCCGGGGCGTTGTCCGCGCTGATTGTGAGGACGGCGTCCGCGCCGTCGCCTTCTTCCTCCGCCTCCGGAGGATTTTCCTGGTCCTGCGTTCATAGTTTTCTCTAGTCGCTTCCTGCTAAATGCAAAGTTTCACAAATTGTGTTGTCTTGCTCTTTACTGTCTTGCTAGTGATTCATGAGGCCGGACGGCAGCTCTGAAAGCAGAGCTCCGCCTGACACACTCACCGCCCGCACACGCGCTTACCGATGAAGCTGGACACACCGTGGAACGAACCCCACCTCTGAACAAACCGCTGTCTCGCGAATGAAAACTCAAAACGTATATCGATTAGGCGTATTCGGATCCGTAAGGCGCCGCTTCGGAAAGGCTGGCGCGGAAGGCCTACGCGGGAACGAGGCCTCATGAGAACAATTCTATGTTACTAAGCCTTGTGCTCCTGTGCAAGCCCCAGTGCATCCAGCTTTTGCACAGGAGGCCATCGGCCCGAAGTTTCGGGTACGCGCAGCGAGTGAAGCCAGTGCCCACCAGCGGGCGGCTACTGAATAACGGAGAGCTCGCGGGCCCATTGCTGCGCTTCCCAATACTGGTCCGCCACAGTCTCGGGATCCAATGCCAAGCTGCGACTGATTCGGCCAGCCTGCTCCCAATGGCCAGCCTCGTGGCTCAGAACCAGCTGGAATACCGGCTGCAAAGAGCTCGGCTCACCCAACAACACCGCTTTGGTCGCCTGGTCCAAGGAAATTCGTTCCAGGATATCGTGCATGGGTATCTCGAGCATGGCATCAATAAGCGAGAGCAGCCCCATGAGGAACAGATCAGAGTCGCCGTGTGGCACGGCGGGCGCCAGCAGCTCTCCAAATCGCCCACGCACTAGCGCGGAGAGTACCAGGTCGCTGGGCCTGTCTTGGCCGGCTCCCACAGTGGCCACCAGGCGTACCCAGCGGCGAAGATCTCGTTCTCCCAGAATCGTGAGGGCGTGGCGGACGGAATGAATTTCGCTGCGGAAGCCGAACATGCTTGAGTTCAGATAGCGCAGCAGGCGGTAGCATACGGAGGCTTCGGTCTTGACCAGGTCCTCGAGCGCGGCCAGATTCAGCTCTGCTCGTGAAACCTCCTGCAACATTCGTAAATAGTTCAGACGATTGGCGGGCACATCGCGGGTGCTTAGGATTTCAGGACGGCGGAAGAAATATCCCTGGAAATACACAAAACCCTGATCGCGGGAGTGCATGAATTGAGATTGCGTTTCAACTTTCTCCGCCAGCAAGCGGCGGCGGCAGGGGCCGAAACGCTGGATCATTTGCGCGCGCTGCTCTGGAGTCGTGAGCTGCATCTCGACTTTGATGATGTCGGCGATCTCGGCCAGCTTGTGACGACGATCGCCGGCTACATAGTCATCCAACGCAAGTGTGTAGCCCGCCTGTTTCAGGCTGCGGCAGGTCGCCAGAACCTCGGGATCATCGGGCACGGATTCCAGAATCTCGACCACCGTGGTTGCCGCGGGCAACAAGGTTACCAGTCCTTTTATCAGCGTGTCGCGGGTGCAGTTGACGAAGGCGCGGCGGCCATCGCACAACACATCCAGACCCATGAGCAACGAGCGATCCAGGGTGGCACGGGAAGCCTGGTCGGGATCGCCGTGAAAAGAGTTCTCCAGACCGTCGCGGAATAAGAGTTCGTAGCCGAAGACTTTTTGGCGTCGATCGAAGATCGGCTGGCGGGCGACGTAGCGCAACGGCTTGGCGGCCGAAAAATTAGCGGGAGGTACGGCTTGGCGTGTGCGCGTTACCACATGGGGTTCATCGGCAGGGCGAGGCAGACACTCAAGCTTTGTCTTCGCGGCGCTTGCTTCGTTTCGCGAGACAAGCCGAGGGACTGTCCCTAAGTGTGAGCGGCGGGGTTGGCGGGCGCCTGTAGATCAGAGTTTTCTTAGACTCGCTGTTGGCCGCCTAGCGAGTTCAGGGCAGAGACTATCTTGGCCGAGCACTGGGCTACTTCGTCTTCGCGCAAGGTTCTTTCGGCGGACTGGAATTTCGCGCGCAGCAGCACGGAATATCTGTCGGAGGGGATAGAGCCGCCCCGGAATATCTCGAGTGGACGGAAGTCGCGCAGCGATGGGATGGCAGCGCTGTCCACGGCTCGCCGTATTTGCTCAAAGGTCACGTCGTCGGAGAAAACGAACGAGAAGTCGCGTTCCACGGCGGGATACTTCGGAAGAGGCTCAAAGCGTACGGGCCGCAAGCCTACTTTGTACAAGTGCTCGAGATCGATTTCAGCCAAGAAGACATCCTGCCGGAGCTTGCGGGCAGCGGCAATGTCGGGATGGATCTGCCCGAACTGCGCTACGACGGTGCGGTGGATAAGAGCGCGGGCAGACCGTCCTGGATGGAAGTACTCCGCGGTTTCACGGTCGTAAGACACGTCGCCGGCGAAGGCTGCCAGCAGATTCTCCACATCGCCTTTGAAGCCGCGAAATGCTTCGACGGCCATCGCATTCGGACCTTTGCTGACGTCGAGCGTTGCAGCGGCCGGACTAACCTCGCGAATGGCCGAAAACGTCGCTCCCAAACAGGCTCGTCTGGGCTCGACGCGCTCCTCTCCGCTGAGGGCGTAAGTGCCGCCGATCTCAAACAGACGCGCATCCGCGACGTCGCGGTTCAGATTCCAGGCCAGCATGTTGAGCATTCCGGGCGCCAGCGAGGTGCGCATCACCGAGGCTTCTTCGCTCAGCGGATTCTCCAGCTCCAGCACCTTGTCCGTAGAAGCGACGGTCGCGAACTTTTCGGCATCTTGATGCGAGATGAAGGTTAGCGAAACAGCCTCGTTGTAGCCCAGGGCCAGAGCTCGAGTGCGCAGGGTACGATCCACTTTCGCGTGAGGCAGTTGGATTACGGCGCCACTGTAGGCAGGGAGCGTACTCTCGAATTTGTCGTAGCCGTGCAGGCGCGCGATCTCTTCGATGACGTCGATCTCGCGTTCTACGTCAAGGCGCCAGCTGGGGATGGTCACGCGGAATTCTGCATTCTGCTGCCCTTCCGGAATCAAGATGAATCCCAGACGCTTGAGGAGACGATAGACCTGTCCGGCATCGAGTTGGCCGCCAAGAATGCGGTGCACCTCGGAAATGCGCAGCAAGACTGGAGCCAGATCCAAAGGACGCGAGACTACGTCGATGGTATCGCCGATCAGCTCACCGCCGCCGGAGTCCAGAATCATTTGCGCGACCAGGTCGCAGGAGAGGAGGGTGGATTCGAAATCGGCGCCGCGTTCGAAGCGGTGGGAAGCGTCGGTGTGCAGGCCGTGGCGGCGGGACATCTTGCGAACGATTCCTGGATCCCACCAAGCCGACTCGATCACGATGTTGCGGGTCTTTTCGGTGATCATGGTGTCGTACCCGCCCATGACCCCGGCGAGGCCGACCGGCTTTTTGGCATCACAGACGACTAGATCTTCGTTTGTGAGCGTGCGTTCGACGCCGTCGAGAGTTTTCAGCGTCTCTCCGGCACGGGCTTTGCGGACAATGATTTGATCACCTTCGAGCAGGTCGGCGTCGAAGACATGGGTGGGTTTGCCGATTTCCCAGAGAACGTAGTTGGTGGCGTCGACCGCGTTCGAAATCGGGCGCTGATCGAGAAGCTGCAAGCGATGCGCGACTTTCTGCGGGGACGGCTTGATCTTTGTATTGCGAATGAGGCGCGCCGAGAAGCGGGGGCAGAGTTGCGGCTCTTCGACTGTAATCGGGAAGCTCACATCAGGGGCTAGAGCCGGGTTCTTGGCGGAGCTTAATGGCACGGCTGAAGCCGTGCCCCTGCCGGCGTGGCCCTCTCGGCGCGTGCGCTTCCCGGCCGTGCCCTCTGCAGCCTTGGGCTGCCCAGGCGTGCTCTTCCCGACCAGTGCCTGCGCGGCCAGGGCTTTCGCCGTGCGGTTTCCGGCCGTAGCATTCCCATGATTGGCGTTCGCGGCTGTGCTGCTATCGACGCTAATGGCCTTTAGCGGCAGGTCGTAGATTGCGGCGGCTTCGCGGGCTACGCCGTAATGGTTCATCGCGTCAGGACGGTTTGTGCCGATCTCCATGTCGAAGACGGTGTCCGCGCCGCTACCACTGATGCCTTCGACCGAAACACCGACATTGGTCAGAGCTTCGGCAAGGCGGTCGTTGTCGACCGTGAGATCGACGAAGTCGCGAATCCATTGTGCCGAGAGTTTCATGAAAATCAGCTTTTAGCTATCAGCTATTAGCTCTTAGCCTTTAGCTAAAAGCTAAGAGCTAACAGCTGCTTATGCAAACTGCTGTAAGAACCGCACGTCCCCTTGGAAGAACAACTGAATGTCGTCTACGCCGTACTTCAGGAGCGCCAGGCGATCTACGCCCATGCCGAAGGCGAATCCGGAAACCTTCTTCGGGTCGTAGCCGTTGTCTTTCACGAATTCGAACACGTTCGGATCGACCATTCCGCAGCCGAGCACCTCAATCCATCCGGTTTGCTTGCAGGGGCGACAGGGGTCTGAGCCGCGCTTGCCGCTTCCGCCGCAGATGAAGCACGTCACGTAGAGTTCCGCGCTTGGTTCGGTGAAGGGGAAGAAGGACGGACGGAAATGCGTCTTCACTGATGATCCGAACAGCGCCTTCATGGCGTGATCGAGCGTGCCTTTCAGATCGCCGAAGGTAATGTTGGTATCGACCGCCAAGCCCTCGATCTGGTGGAACATGGGCGAGTGGCTGGCATCGGGAGGATCGTTGCGATGCACCGTCCCGGGAATCACGATGCGAATCGGCGGGCGCATCTTTTCCATGGTGCGAATCTGCACCGGAGAGGTGTGCGTGCGCAGCAGCAGGCGCTCGCGCTGAGGCTTCGACTGCTGCCCGGCGATGAACAGCGTGTCTTGCGTATCGCGGGCCGGATGGTTGGGGGGGAAATTTAGTGATTCGAAATTGTAATAGTCGGTTTCGACTACGGGGCCTTCGGCGACGGAGTAGCCTAGTTTCTGAAAGACGCCGACAATCTCGTGCGTCGTCTTGATGACAGGGTGTTCGGCGCCGATGGGGCGGCGGATGCCGGGGAGGGTGATATCCACGGCGGCGGCGGTAAGCGAATCGGTGCTACTGCTCACGTGCGCGGCATCGACCAACTCGGTAATGCGGGCCTTTAGTTCGTTGACGCGAATTCCGGTTTCGCGCTTTGCCTCTTTGGGAGCGCCCTTCAGCCAGAGATCGTTGATCTGGGTCAGAATTCCGTTCTTGCGTGCCATCCAGCGATCTCGGAATGCCTTCAGATCAGCGTCGTTGCGGACCTGGGCGGCTTGGGCCTGGCACGCGGCGACGCATTCCGCAGCGGCCTTGGTTAGCGCCGCGGCAGAATAATCGCTCAGTTTGGCAACTGTGTAGGGCACGTTCGGTGTTACAGGGCCGTGGTGAAATCCCGCGGCAGGCACTGGGACTACGTTGGATTATGGGGATCCTTCGACTGCGCAAACCGATTCGCTTCGCGAATCGGCCTGCTCCGCTCAGGATGACAGTGTCATTCTTGCTCCGCTCAGGATGACAGTTGCTGAGAAGTCTTGGGCTACGCCGTTCCGATTGCGCCTTTAGCCTGCGTGGCCAAAGTGGCGAATCCTGCGGGATCGTTCACGGCAATATCCGACAGAATTTTGCGATCGAGTTCCACGCCAGCGACCTTCAATCCGTGGATGAACTGGTTGTAGCTCATGCCATTCAGCTTGGCGGCGGCACCGATGCGCACGATCCACAGCGAGCGGAACTGGCGCTTGCGCTGCTTGCGTCCGGAATAGGCAAATTTCAGACCGCGTTCGACGGACTCTTTCGCCGAGCGGTACAGCTTGGATTTTGTGAGGAAATAACCGCTTGCGCGGTCTAAAATCTTTTTGCGTTTTTGGCGGCGTTTGGTTCCGCGCTTTACACGAGGCATGGTGTTCTCCTTTTTTGTTTCGTTGCTGGCGGCTGGAGGTAAGGAAGGCCTGACGGCCTTTAGCCTCTTCACACGCCTGTCGGCGGCCAGTCACTGCGACCACCGATGATTGGTACGGCTCACTGATACGGGATCATCCGCAATACCTTGGCCAAATCTCCGTCACTCACCAAGGCTGATTTTCCCAGCTTGCGTTTGTTTTTCTTATCTTTTGACGTAAGGATGTGACGCAGTTTCGCGTGTCCCCGCTTCACCTTTCCCGACGCCGTCTTTTTGAAGCGCTTGGCAGCGCCTTTGTGCGTTTTCAATTTCGGCATAAACCCTCAAATCAGCTTTTAGCTTTTGCTCTTAGCTAGGACAAAACCGGCACAGGCATTTTCCCTGATGGCTCAATGCCAAGTGCTGCAGCAACTCTTGCGCTGAACTTGTAATCCGTCGCCGCTTATGACGCGGGCTTCGCGACCTGGGCCGCGGGAGCAGGAGTTGCCTGGCTGGGCGCGCTTCGTGCGGCCGCGGCCTTTTGCTTCTGCTTTTCGCGTTCCTTGTCCGACTTCTTCGGGGCCAGGATCGCATGCAGCGTGTTGCCCTCTTGTCGAGGACGGAACTCCACAATGCTTTCCGGTTCCACGTCCTTGATGAGGCGTTCCAGGATCTGGCGTCCCAGGCTGGTGCGGGTCATTTCGCGGCCGCGGAAAAAGATCGTGGCTTTAACTTTGTCGCCCTCACCCAGGAAGCGCAGAACGTGATTCTTCTTGGTCTCGTAATCGTGGTCGTCCACATTGATACGGAACTTGACCTCTTTTACGGTGATCGTCTTCTGATGCTTCTTGGCTTCGCGCTCTTTCTTTTCCTGCTGGTAAAGAAACTTCCCGTAATCCATGATGCGGCAAACGGGAGGCTGCGCGGTGGGCGAAATCTCAACCAGGTCTAAGTTCTTTTCGCGGGCTTTCCGGATCGCTTCGTAGGGAGGCATAATCCCGAGTTGCTGCCCCTCATCATCAATCACGCGTACTTCGCGTGCTCGAATGCGATCGTTCATGCGGATAAAACGTTTATCGATACAGTCCTCCGATGCGCTAAGCGACTGAGAATAAAGAATTATAGCACGCGGGATGCGCGCGACTTCAACAGTGAATGTGGGTGCGCGAGGACAAGTCGATCCCATTCTCGTGTGAGTTCCTTATAATAGCGAATTCCCATGCCAACCTTCGCACCGGTAGACGAACAGCTGACGTATCTGAAAAAGGGCGCGGCGGAGATTATCCGCGAGGCCGATCTGCGGGCAAAGCTGGAGAAGTCGCGCGCCACGGGCAAACCGCTGCGAGTCAAGCTGGGCATGGACCCGACCGCTCCGGACCTGCACCTGGGACACACCGTTGTGCTGCGCAAATTGAAGCACTTTCAGGACCTGGGGCACACGGCGATTTTTCTGATCGGCGACTTCACGGGGATGATTGGCGATCCTACGGGACGGTCGGTGACGCGACCTCCGCTCAGCCGCGAGCAGATCGAGCAGAATGCGGAGACGTATAAGGAGCAGGTGTTCAAGATTCTCGATCCGACGAAGACGGTGATCGATTTCAACCGCCGTTGGATGGGGGCTTTGACCGCCGACGATTTCGTGCGGCTAATGGCGAAGTACACAGTGTCGCAGTTGCTGGAACGGGAGGACTTTCATAAGCGCTTTCACGAGGAGAAACCGATCTCGGTGCACGAACTGCTGTATCCGCTAGTGCAGGGATACGACTCGGTCGCGCTAGAGGCAGACGTCGAGTTGGGCGGCACGGATCAGAAATTTAATCTGCTGGTGGGGCGGGAATTGCAGCGCGCTTACGGGCAGGAGTCGCAGGTGGTGCTCACCACGCCGATTCTGGAGGGACTCGACGGCGTGCAGAAGATGTCGAAGTCGCTGGGAAATGCGATCGGGATTCATGAGCCTCCGCTGGAGATGTACGGGAAGATCATGAGCATCTCGGACGAGATGATGTGGCGCTACTACGAACTGTTGACGGATGTACAGGTGTCCGAGATCGAGAAGATGAAGCGTGAAGCGCATCCCATGCAGGCGAAGAAGGATCTGGCGCGGAGGATTGTGGCGGACTTCCATTCGGCGGAGGGGGCGCAGAAAGCGGCAGAGGATTGGGCGAAACAGTTTCAGAAGGATGAAGTGCCGGAAGAAGTGGAGGAGATTGCGGTCAGCCTTGCCGAGATCGGTGGGGCCCGGGACGAGCAAGGAAGAGTAGTGCTCCGCGTGGATCGGCTGCTAGTGAGGTGCGGTCTGGCCGAGTCAACGACAGACGCGGCGCGCAAGATCAAACAGGGCTCAGTGCGCGTTGAAAATGTGGTGCACAAGGAGCCGCGGATCGCGCTGAACGGCTCGCTGTCGGCACGGTTGTTGTTGAGGGTTGGGAAACAGTTGAAAGTTGCAGTGATCCGCGAGTGAGGGAGATGCGCCTAAGGCCCGGGCAAGAGGCCGAGGGTGCCTGTGCTACTCTCGTCCCGCACATGCGGGCTGCGGCTATTTTCGGATTGGGGTGCTCGCCTCGGGAGCTTCGATCGTTTCAAACGGACAGCGGCATTGAATGGCGTATGGGCGTGCCTGCGCGCGCCGACGATGTCGACATCGTCCTGCTGTTCGGGGGTGACGGGACCATTCACCGGCATCTTGGGGCGTTGGTCAAGCTGAGATCGCCGGTGCTGGTTGTGCCGGCGGGAAGCGGGAATGATTTTGCCTGCTCTTTAGGATTGCGCCGGGTCCGGGATTCGCTGGTGGCGTGGGCGCAATTCTGCCGGGGCGCAAGGAATGTGCGCACGATCGATTTGGGGCTGATTACGCCTTTGCGACGAGGGGGCGAGGCGCCATCGAGTGGCACTTACTTCTGCTGCGTGGCGGGGGTGGGGCTCGACGGAGAGGTTGCGCGGCGTGCGAACCAATTGCCGCGATGGCTGCGGGGACACGGCGGGTACGCTCTCAGCATGCTTCCGACGATTTTCAGTTTTGAGCCGCTACCGGTAAAGGTTTCCGTCCCAATGGGGCAAAGTTCGGGATGGACTGTTCGCAGTGAGCAACCGACTTTGGTTGCTGCATTCGCCAATACTCCTTTATATGGCGGCGGGATGAAAGTTGCACCGCGGGCCAGAATGGATGATGGACTGCTCGATGTGTGCATTGTCGCGGCAGTCAGTCCATTACGGCTATTGAGGCTGTTTCCTAGTGTCTATGCCGGGCGGCATCTGGGGATTCGCGAGGTCGAGTATTTCCAGAGTCCGCGGGTGCGAGTGGAGACAGAGGAACAGCAGGATGTTTATGCGGACGGGGAATTTGTTTGCCAGACTCCGGTCGAGGTCTCCAGTGAACGCGCGGCGCTCAAAGTTGTGACCTTGCCCTGAGAGTGCGCTGTCGAGCTTGGCTCAAGTGGACAGCCGAGGAGGCTGTCACTACACGCCCCCCGTCCCTACGTCAGCATTGCTGGTGCTACACTCTCCTACATGCCTGAGGGACGTTCGCGGACGCTGCTTTGGATTTTGATTGGCGGAGGAGCGTTTTTTCTGTTTGTGCTCGCCGTCTTTACCCTCGTTTATCTGACCATGCATGCGGGCAGCAGCGAAGCCGGGATCGGCGGCTTTGGCGACCGCATTGGGGTTGTCGATCTGGATGGCGTGATTCTTTCGCCCCAGCCCGTGGTCGGGCAGCTCAAGAAATTCGGCGACGACTCTTCGATCAAGGCGATCATCCTGCACGTGAATTCTCCCGGGGGCGGCGTGGCTGCTTCGGAAGAAATTTATCGCGAAGTGAAGCGGATTCGCGCGGAGAAGAAAAAGAAGATTGTGTCCTCGATCGAGACGGTAGGAGCGAGCGGCGCGTTCTACGTGTCTTCGGCTTGCGACAAGATTTATGCCGATCAGGGCAGCATCGTGGGATCGATCGGGGTCATCGCACAGTGGGTCAATTATGGCGACCTGTTGAAGTGGGCCAAGCTGAAAGATGTTGTGATCAAAACGGGGGAGTTCAAAGATACGGGCAATCCGGCGCGCGATCTTACTCCCGCGGAGCAGGCCTATATGCAGGGGCTGATCGATAACATGTTCGGGCAGTTCATCAAAGCTGTGGCAGATGGGCGCGGGCTGAAGTATGACGACGTTAAATCGATTGCCAACGGGAAGGTTTGGACCGGTGAGCAGGCCCAGGGAATGAAGCTCATTGATAATGTAGGCGACTTCGAGACTGCGGTGGCCGACACTGCAAAGTCCGTGGGAATTCATGGAGAACCGACGCTGGTGCGTCCGGAGAAAGACCGGCGTACTTTGATGGATTTGCTGCTGGGGGACGTGTCGCAGTATCTGCCCAGCACGGAGAAGATGCTGGAGCAGCACGTCGGGTTCTATTACCTCTGGAAGTGAGGGCTTCTGCTCCCGGGACTCCCAGGAACGGGTTCCAGAAACGCAACTTGCATCCAAAGCCTGAAATTTGAGAGAGTTATGGATGCTGGCCTGAAGCACCGGGGTTCCGGTGCAGGATATCGTTAAAAACCAAGAGCTTGGGGGCAGAGAGGGGCGTTATGACTAAAGCCGACCTGATCGATGAAGTCTCGCGTTTGGCGGAACTTACGCGCAAAGACAGTGAGGTAATAGTGGAGACGATCTTTGACAGCGTGGTGCGGTCGCTGCGCGCCGGCGACAAGATTGAGATCCGCGGCTTTGGCAGCTTTCGCACTCGTCAGCGGCGGCCTCGCGTTGGACGCAATCCCAAGACCGGCGAGCGCGTCGAGGTTCCCGCCAAGAAGATTCCTTTCTTCAAGCCTAGCAAGGAGTTGAAGGACTTGGTCAATGAGAGCACCACTGGCGCGACTCCGGCCGCTAGCGCTCCGCCTCCGGCTACTCCGCCTGCCGTGTAAAGCAGCCGGGCTTTGCCCGGCCGGACGGCGAGAGCGGCTGTTTCAACGTAGGCCGCTAATGATTCAGATAGATATTCGCGATTCTCAGGGCTTGCTGCTCTGGATCTTTGTCGGTGCGGTTTTCTAGAACAATCACCGTCAGATCATCGTCGGGAAAACGTTGGATTGTGGTCAGGAATCCGATCGTCTCTCCATTGTGTGACGCGCGCTTATGCCCCAGGTAGGGATCCAGAAACCATCCGAACCCGTAGCTGACAGGCTTGCCATTGGGCAATTTCGCCGGATGGGCCGTGGGCTGCACCGGCGTCAATGCGGGTTGCATTTCGGCGTCCGTCAGCAAGGTGTGATTGCGAAGAGCGCGGTCCCACTTCGCTAGATCATCAATCGAAGAGTAGATTCCGCCATCGCCCAGAACTGCTGAGGTCGGGCTCTGATCGGTTTCGCGCCAGCCGTCTTTGTCTTTGCTATGACCGTAAGCGCGATGCGGGACTTCGTTCTTTCCCTTCTGGTAAGCGAGCGTGCTGTTCATCTTCAAGGGCGCGAAGATTCGATCATGCAGAAACTGGCCGAAGGGTTCCGCTGACACTTTTTCGACCACCATCGCCAGGACGGCATACCCGGAGTTGCTGTATTGCCATTCGGAGCCGGGTGGGAATTTGCCGCTGCTCTGTTGCTCAAGCAATCGCAAAACACCCGCGTCAAGAATCTGCGGAATTTTATCTTCCGGAGTGCTCGGATACTCCGCGGTCAGAAGGTCTTCGTAGTCGGGCAGGCCGGAAGTATGGTTGAGCAAATTGCGGATGGTGATGGCCTTTCCGTAGGCGGGGAATTCGGGAAAGATGTCGGTGAGGCGGTCGTCGTAACGCACCCTGCCATCATGGACCAGCAGCATGATGCAGGTGGCGGTGAACTGCTTGGTAAAAGAGGCCAGCCGAAAGTTGGTGCTGGGTTCGATCGGATGCCGGGTGCGCAGATCGGTGAGACCGTATCCGCGGCGAAAAATCACGTGTCCATGGCGAACGACGAGCACGGCGGCACCGGGAGCCTTGCTCGACTTCAGCGAAGAAAACACTTCGTCGATCTGTGTGGACGAAACTTGGGCCGAACAGAAAGCGCCGAGAATCAGCACTGTGAACAGAGCGGTAATCCCGAATCTTCTAGGCAAGGCCTCACTCGCTGGCGGGCTTGGCTCCGGGCAGGCGGCTCTTTAAGAACTTAATCTGCCCGTTGTGGTTGGATTCGTGCTCGCAAACATGGAACCACTTACAGTAATTGTTGGTGGGACCCCAGCCCCAGTCTTTGTCGACGGTCATCAGCCAGTTGTCGTCACGTTTGCGAAATTCGGCGAGTGTTTGCTCACGAGTTTCATTCAGGATGTTGAGGTAGTAATCGAGATCGTGGCCGACGATGCCCTTGCGGGCGGGTTCACCGAGTTCCATGGGCATGCCCCACTTCTCTTTGAATGGCTCCGGCAAATCCTTGAGGGCGACGTTTTGGAACGTGTGCACATGGTACAGACGATCGGTCGCCGCTAAATGCAGGAGCAGTGCGCCAATCCGGTTGGCCTTGTCATCGAGCAGGAAATCGAGGTCTTTCTGCGTCATACCTTTGACTGGCATGAGCATCACGTGACGCATCCAGTTCATCATCGACACCAGGGTGCCAATCTGTGGCGAGTAGCCCTTCTTGGGACCGACCACGTTGACGTCGGCAATCTCGGATTCGACCGAGAAAGCGAATTCAGGCACGAAGGTTGCGCCGGCAACTGCCGTGCTGAGCGCGACTGTGCTGCTGAGGAAACTGCGACGGGTGGGTGCGCATTCGGCAGGAAACATGGTGCACTCCGCTTTGCGGTCGAGAATCACGGGATGGTATCACAAAGCGGAGCTCAGCTTTAGATCCCAAGAAGCTGGCTATCCGAAACCGTGCTATGCGCGGATTCCCGCCACTCCCAT
Source organism: Candidatus Sulfotelmatobacter sp. (assembly GCA_036376495.1). Taxonomy (GTDB): domain Bacteria; phylum Acidobacteriota; class Terriglobia; order Terriglobales; family Acidobacteriaceae; genus Sulfotelmatobacter. Next base: position 51,155 of record DASVAE010000098.1, read on the forward strand.
CAGTCGTCCGGTGCGTCCTTTCTCGGCGCGGTAGGAAAACAATAGTTCGGGATGGCAGTTGGTGCAGAGCGGCGAGCTTTCGATGTATTTCTTCGGCACGCCCGCAGCCAGAAGTTGCTGACGATTTGCTTCCACCAAATCCAGAAGGATTTTTTTCGGCAATTCGCTGTGACCGGGGGCACGGGCGGTGAGAAAAAGGAGTGGATACTTTTCCCGGACGGGATCAGACTCCTTCACCTCTTGAAACAGCTTGTCCGCGTATGCAAATTGCGAGTGAAATTTTGCGCGGACCTCTTCTCCCACCTGGTAGCAGCAACCCTGAACTCCGGGGCCGATGGCCGCCTTGATGTCGCAAGGACGGGTACCGAAGCAGCGAAACATCTCACCCACGCCCTTCTCGACAATTCGTTTGAGGGTGCCGCGCCAGCCCGCATGAAAAACTCCGATGGCATGAGTTTTGACGTCCACCAGGATTACGGGTAGGCAATCCGCCGTTTGAATGGCGAGGAGCAAGCCCGGAGTATGCGTGATCAGGCCATCCCCGATGAGCGCTTCTTTGGGCAACCCGTGAATGCAGTGGATGAGATCGGAATGAATCTGACGGAGGGTAACGATGGGCCAGAGCGGTTGCTTGCGGGCACGCGAGGCTCGCGGCGATGTCGCGCCCAACGCGTTCAGGAAGGCAGCGCGATTGCGCTCGACGGCCGCGCGGGCATCGTCTTTGGTGAATCCCAGGTTGAGGTCGCCTTTGCGGTAGACGCGGGAATAGCCTCCAGCGCGGGTGGAGAATCCATGCAGCAGCCAGGAATGCTGGCTCAAGTGGCGTGCGCGAAGAATGGTGAGTTTAGTTTTTTTCGGGGCCCGGGTTGGCACGTATCCATCATAACGGACGGGTGACCAATCTCATGTCTCGCGAATGCGGGGAGACATGGGGCAGCCCCAGAAAGACTCAACCTCAAGGCTTGGTTTGCCCGGCTCGCAAGGGCTCCGCTATAGTTTAGGGATGTTCGAGAACTTTACCGCGACCGATCGCTGGACCAAAAAACAGGTCCACTGCACGTACCAATCGCAGATTGTTGCCATTTCTACCCGGCACGCCGATGCTGTGGATTACAAGTTTCTGGTTGGTGGGCATAAGGTGTGGGTGGTACTTCCCTGCGTGGCTTGGGTGGAATACAAGAAGCGCACCGGGAAGATGATTACAGATTCTCTGGCGGTTGAAATCGCGGGACATTATCTGAAGACTGCCTTGGAATCGGGCGAGGGACTCGGCCGCGATATGTACACGCTTACAGTGGAAGAAACGCTTAAGCATCTCGACGCCGCGGTGAAGGAAATGGAAGCGCAACCGGCGTAGCCGAGCAGCAGGTGCGAACTCTGCTGCGCATGACCTCGACCCCTCAGCCTCCTCCGATTTTGTAGCCAACGCCTGGAGCCGATTGGCTGCTGAATTTACGGGTTAGATGACTACTGCTTCTTTGTACTCCCCGAAGACGCAGCGCATTGCGTCGGAAATTTCTCCCACCGTTGCGCAGGCTTCGACGGCAGCAACAATGTTGGGCATCAGATTGTCGCCGCTGCGCGCGGCCCGTTCCACGGCTTGGAGCGCCGACTTACATGGACCAGGCTCTCGCTTTGCTCGCAGCGCTCGGACGCGCTCGATTTGTTTCGGCTCCAGCGCGGGGTCGATGTGTTGAATCGGAATCGGCTTCTCCTCTTCGATCTCGAAACGGTTCACGCCGACGACAATTGCATCCTGATTGTCGACCTGCTGCTGGTATTCGTAGGCGGCGTTTTGTATTTCCTGCTGCACGTAGCCGCGCTCGATGGCTTTCAACATTCCGCCGAGAACTTCAATTTTGCCCAGGTACTCGGCTGCGCGCTTTTCGATCTCGCTGGTGAGAGTTTCCAGGTAATATGAGCCCGCGAGGGGATCAATCGTCTGGGGCGCGCCGGACTCGCAAGCAATAATCTGTTGCGTGCGCAATGCGATGCGCGCGGCTTGCTCGGTAGGCAAAGCCAAGGCTTCATCAAACGAATTAGTGTGCAGCGATTGTGTGCCGCCAAGCACCGCTGCCAAAGCCTGGATTGAAGTCCGCACGATATTGTTCTCCGGCTGTTGGGCCGTAAGGGTAGAACCCGCCGTTTGCGTGTGGAAGCGCAACATCCAGGAGCGCGGATTTTTGGCCTTGAAATGCTCGCGCATGATCCGCGCCCACATACGGCGGGCGGCGCGAAACTTGGCCACTTCCTCCAGAAAATTGCTGTGGGCATTGAAGAAGAAAGAAAGCCGCGGTGCGAATTTATCGACATCGAGCCCGGCTTTGATGGCAGCCTCGACGTAAGCCATGCCATTTCCAAGGGTGAAGGCGACTTCCTGAACGGCGCTCGATCCCGCTTCGCGCATGTGATACCCGGAGATCGAAATCGTGTTCCAGTCTGGGACGTTCTCATTGGCCCAAGCAAACATGTCGGTGATGATGCGCATGGCCTGGTGTGGCGGATAAATGTAAGTTCCGCGCGCGATGTATTCCTTAAGGACGTCGTTCTGGACGGTGCCCGAAAGCTTGCGAATATCAGCGCCTTTGCGCCTTGCAACCGCGACATACAACGCCAGTAGGATCGATGCGGTCGCATTGATTGTCATCGAGGTGGAAATCCTGGTGAGGTCGATGCCGTCGAACAGGCGCTCCATATCTTCGATCGAGTCGATAGCGACTCCCACCTTGCCAACTTCTCCTGCGGCGAGCGGGTGGTCGGAATCGAGACCGATCTGTGTGGGTAGATCAAACGCAACGGAGAGTCCCGTGGTTCCATTCGCGAGAAGATATTTGTAGCGCTTGTTGGATTCTTCGGCGTCGCCCATGCCGGCATATTGGCGCATGGTCCAGAGACGCCCGCGATACATGGTGGCCTGCACGCCGCGGGTGAAGGGATATTCGCCGGGGTAGCCGACTTCACTTTCGTAGTCGAGACCTTTGAGATCGGCTGGGGTGTAGAGAGGCTTTACGGGAATGTGGGAGGAAGTCTCGATCTCCCTCTGAGGCGCGGGAGCGGTCTTCACATCTTGGGCCATGGAATCACCTGAGGGCAATCATGCCAGCCTGGTCGAGGCGGAAAGGCAGCTTAGGAGCGCTGCTTCTTTTTTCGAACCCTCCAGAAGGAACTCACTCCGAACCAGGCAAAGGTCACAGCAAAACCCACCGTGACGGCCACGCGGCCGGCTCCCACCTGTCCCGCGTGGTATTTGCCGTACTCTTTGACGCTGGCATTAGTGAAGCCGAGCGCCATCACCAGAAAGATGACACCCACCGTCTCCAGCCACAACTGGTGAAGCACGTTTCCAAATGAGCGGGCGGTGGCGCGAGCGGCCTTGGCGAAGGCGCTCAAGGTGCGATTGCGGCCTGCTTGTTGTCCGGCAACCCGGGCCACTACGGCCATTTTGCGCCAGGTGGATACTTTGACCACGATCTCGATTTTAGCAGCCTGGGGAGGTAGAATGGCGCAACTCTGCCGGGCTTCGCCCGGCCTGACCGCCGAGGCGGCTGTCGCTACATAAACCCTTGCGCCGGCAGCGCAGGGGTGAGTTGCACAAACCTTCTTACTGATGGGGCATCTAACTATGGAGAAAGGCACCATGCAGAGTTCTGCACCTGATCTCGACCAACTAAAATCCCGCATGAAGGCTACCTGGATGGCCGGGGACTTTGGCCAGATCGCGAATTTCACCATCAAGGCGGCGGAAGAGTTCGTTGCACGGTTAGGAATTGCACCTGGGACAAAGGTGCTCGACGTCGCTTGCGGAACCGGCAATACGGCGATTCCCGCTGCACGACTGGGAGCAGATGTGGTTGGCGTTGACATCGCCACGAACCTGCTGGAACAGGCCAGAAGGCGCGCTGCGGCCGAGAATCTGAGCGTGCGCTTCCAGGAGGGGGATGCCGAGAACCTTCCCTTTCCGGATCATTGCTTCGACGTGGTGGTGACGATGTTTGGAGCTATGTTCGCGCCCCGTCCCGAGAAGGTGGCAGCGGAGTTGATGCGCGTTTGCCGCCCCGGAGGGATGGTGGCGATGGCGAATTGGACTCCGGAGGGATTCGTTGGGAAGAATTTCGCCATTACCGCCAAGGCGGTCCAGCCTCCTCCGGTTCCACCTCCCGTGCTGTGGGGTGACGAAGCGGTGGTGCGCCAACGCTTCGGATCGAAGGCGAAGGAGATCAGCTGTATCCGGCAGAATTGCAACTTCCTGTTTCCCTTTCCGCCGAAGGAAGTGGTGGGATTTTTCCGGCAATATTTTGGCCCGACGCAGATGACGTTCGCGCGCCTGGATGAATCCGGCCAGGCAGCGCTCGCCGCGCAACTCGAGGCGTTGTATCACGAGCACAATATTGCGCAGGACGGCGGCACGGAAGTGAAAGGCGAATATCTGGATGTGCGCGCGATTCGCGCCTAGTACGCGATCGTGGTAACTTGGTTTTATCAGGGGGGACTCAGTGGATCCACAACTCAAGCAACTGATGAAGGAGCTTGGCGACGCCATCAACGAATCTTTATCGGACTCCGAGCAGATCTCTGAAGTCGTCTCCCGAATTAAAGAGGGTGGCTACGATATCTTCCTGGTTCTGGAAGCGACCATCGGTGTGAGCAAGCAGGGCGAGAAGTCGCAGGATAAAACTTCACTGGTGTCCACGATGTCCACGAATCCTGATTTCAAGATGAACGATCAGGATATGAAATTCCTGAAGTCACTGCGCATCAAAATCGAAGAAGACAAGCACGATAAAGACAACTAGGTTCAGCTCAGAACCTGGTCCAGTAACTGTCCTACCGCAGGATGGGCTGATGGGACACTCCCGACAAATCTGTATTCACGAACGCCATCCTTGACGTGCAGAGCAACCTTCACTCGCTGTGCTAACATCTACTGTTTTCTTTTCCCACCGGGATGGCCCGTCGGGAAGAGACGGCATCTGAGGGTCAGTCATGAAAGACACTCTTGGGGTTTTGTTAGCAGGAGGTGCCGGCGAGCGACTCTATCCCCTCACTCGTGATCGTGCCAAGCCGGCGGTGACCTTCGGCGGCATATACCGCATCATCGATATTACGCTGTCTAACTGCCTCAATTCCGAACTGCGGCGGGTCTATATCCTGACGCAATACAAGGCCCTGTCACTGAATCGCCATATTCGCGAGGGATGGAACATCCTGGGGCGCGAGGTGGGCGAGTTTATCGAAGTACTGCCCCCGATGAAGCGGGTCAGCGACCAGTGGTATCAGGGGACGGCCGACGCCGTGTACCAGAACATCTATTCGATCGGGTCGGAGCAGCCGAAGTACGTCATGATCCTTTCCGGAGACCACATCTACAAAATGGATTACGGGAAGATGATGCGGCAGCACCAGGATTCGGGGGCCGACATCACACTGGCGACGATTCAGATCGATCCCGATCAAAGCTACCATTATGGCGTAGTCGACGTAGATCGAGAAGAGAGGATTCACGGGTTCCAGGAGAAGCCAAAGATTACATCGCTGCGCTCGCCTCTGAATCCGGAAAAGATCGCGGTCTCGATGGGCGTGTATCTTTTTAATGCCGACGTGCTGATTCCGGTTCTGCTCAAAGACGCGGAGGATCCCGATTCGAGCCACGATTTTGGAAAGGACATTCTGCCGAAAATGGTGGATGACTACCGCGTCTATGCCTATGATTTCGTCGACGAGAACAAGAAAGAAGCTTTGTATTGGCGTGACGTGGGAACACTGGAAGCTTATTACGAAGCCAATATGGATATTGTGTCGGTCTCGCCCATTTTCAATTTGTACGACGAGCGTTGGCCGATCCGCACCCATCAACGCCAGTATCCGCCGGCGAAGTTTGTATTTGCGGAAACGGGGCGCATGGGAACTGCGCTGGATTCAATTGTGTCCGGGGGATGCATCGTCTCTGGCGGAATAGTGAAGAATTCGGTGCTGTCGCCAGATGTGCGGGTGAATTCTTTCAGTGAAGTGGATGCGAGCATTTTGTTCTCGCATGTCAGCGTCGGACGCCACTGTCACATTCGTCGCGCCATTCTCGATCGCGACGTGCACATCCCGGAAGGCACGACGATTGGGTACGATGCGGACGCGGACCGGCAACGCTATTTCGTCACCGAGAGCGGGATCACGATTGTGACGCGGGATTATTCCTTATTTGAAAATCCGGTCACGGTGGACTATTTCACGCCGGAATGAGGGCTGTTTCTCGCTGTTGAGGGCAGCCCCCTGCATGATCCTCAAGCATAAAACCGCTTCCAACCCGCTCGGCGTAGAATTCATCCGAGTGACAGGAGATCCTCATGCCGAAAGCAGCTGCCGCCAAAGCCCCGAATAGCGCATTCATGAAGCCCATGCAGCCCTCACCCGAACTCGCCAAGGTGGTGGGTTCCGATCCGCTTCCCCGGAGCGAGGTCACGAAGAAAGTTTGGGAACATATCAAGAAGAACAACCTGCAGAATCCGGAGAACAAGCGCGAGATTATCGCCGACGACAAGCTGGAACCGGTGTTCGGGAGCAAGAGGCTGAACATGTTCCAGATGACCAAGGCGATCAACAAGCACCTGAGCTGAGCGCGGCAGAATAAGACCCAAGGGCTCAGGGGTTGCCTGGACAGCCGATGGCGCTGTCCCTACATGACCGGCACTATGCTTCCCTGCTCCAATGCATGGTTAAGGGCGGGCAAATCTTCTTTCATCAGCTTTTGGTAGTTCGCATCCGTGGTGGAAATTTCTGATTCGAATCCTTGCAGCAGTTGCATTTGCGTGTCGGTGGGCGCGAAATCAGCGCCGCCGGCTACGTCGCCCCCACCCGTGCCCACCTCAGCGTTGAGCCACATCAGGTTCAGATAGACCTTGTAAGGTTCGACGAAGTATTTGTCATCGCTGTTCAGCAGGGCAGGGGAGACCAGGCCGGTCTCAATACCCAGCAATTTCTTGTCGAAATCCTCTGCGGCTTTCAAAAGATCGGCTTTGCGTTTTGTTTCCGCCTCGCTCTGCGCCTGGGATGCAGGAGCGGGAGCAGGGCCTTCATAATCATCGTCATCATCGTCGGCATCTTTTTCTTCTTCTTTGTGCTTGGGCGGGCGCAGCATTCCCTTAATCACTTCGAGCTGCTTGCGCATCCACTCCATCTGGTTGACTTCATCGGAGACATGTTCGATGTCGCCGCGAATGCGAAGCAGCGTCTTGACCGAGAGTTGAATGTCGGCGTCAGAGCCCGGACTGCGCGGATCGCGCAGGATCGTGAGGGGTTGGGTGTAGGTTTTGTCTCCGATTTTGAGGCGGAGAGTGTATTTCCCGGGCGCGACAATCGGGCCGACTTCCGCCGGTTTCGAGCCCCAATGGGTGATGGGACGCGAATCGGAATCACGGAAACGCGGTTCGTCCCAGATATGCGGGTTGTCGGGTGCGGCGGTTCTCAGGGCAACCACGCGCGGCGATTCGTAGCGAAGATCCCACGTCACGCGATTCATACCGGCACGAGCTTTCGTTTCCAGCTTGCGAATTACTTTTCCGTCGGAGTCGAGAATCTCAAGCTGGGCCGGATCCTTGGGAGCTGTCTTCACACTGAAGGTGAGCATCGCCTGGCCACCGCGCGTGAAGCGGTAATTCTGCCTTGGTTCGTATAACGTGACGGCCGCATCGGAGTGATTCTTCGCCATCTGCTCGAGCGGGCTGATGTCGTCGAGAATGTAGATGCCTCGCCCATAGGTCGATATCACGAGGTCGTGAAACTCTTTTTGCACCACAGCCCAGGTCACCGGCGCGTGCGGCAATCCAGTGTCGAGAGCGGCCCAGTGGCCGCCATCATCGAGCGAGTAGAAAAGATCGTTGCCCGTGCCGGCAAACAGCAGGCCAGCGCAGTTAGGATCTTCGGCAATCGTGCGCACGTAAGAGAGACTATTCTTCGGCAAGTTGCTGCTGATGAGCTTCCAGGTTTTGCCCAAGTCGGTGGTCTTGTAGATGTAGGGATCGCTTTTATCAACCAGATGGAAGTCGACGCTAATGTAAGCGGTGCGCGCGTCGAAGGTGGAAGGGGCGATGCTCGTGATCGTGCCCAGCGGCGGAAGTCCGGGAATGTTCTTGGTCACATTATTCCAGTGCGCGCCGTCTTGCGTATTCCATACCTGGCCGTCGTTGGTGCCGGCCCAAATGAGGCCCTTCTGAATTTTTGAGGGAGCGATCGCGAAGACGACCTCGCCATAGAACTGGCCGAGATTGTCGCCGACGATGCCTCCCGAAGGAACAATGTGAGCCGGATCCTGCGTGGATAAATCGGGGCTGATCACCGACCAAGACTGGCCGCCATTGCTGGTTTTGAAGATCACCTGGCAACCGTAGTACACGGTGTTGTGATCGAAGGGATCGATCGCCAGCGGCGCAGTCCAGTGGCAGCGATACTTGATGTCATTTGGCGGTGAGTCGAGCGTGTGCATCCACGGACTCACGGAGCGCGCATGCTTATGACGGCCATCCCAGCGGGTGACTTTGTTGCCATAGCAGGTTGCCCATACTATGTCAGGGTCGGTGAGGTCGGGCACCGTGAAACCGGACTCGCAACCTCCCATCGCGTGATCCCAACCGGTCTCGCGGGAATCGATAGGAACGCTGGGGCCGCGCATGTTGCCGTCATCCTGCATGTTGCTGTAGAAGTAGTAGGGAATCTGGTTGTCGACGTCGACGTGGTACATCTGTCCGATAGGCAGAGTCGCGCGATGAAAGCCACGTCCGTGGACGGTAGTGATATTCATGCCGGCATCGTCGGTGATGACAAAGCGATCGGGGTTCTGGGGATCGATCCAGATGTCGTGTGTGTCTCCGCCCCAGGGAACGTCTTTGAAGTTTTCGCCGCCGTCGAGTGACTGATGGAAGGAACTGCTGGAAATAAGCACTTCGTTGTCGGTGGCTGGGGAGACCGCGAGCCGGATGTAGTAGCCCGCGCGCCCGATCAGAGAACGCTGGTAGTTCACCGCTTTCCAGTGCTCCCCGGCATCGTCGGAGCGCCAGAGCGAACCTTGATCCGAGGTCTGGATCAGCGCATAAATGCGGTTGGAATTTGTGGGTGCAACGGCAACGTCGATCTTTCCCAAGGGGGAGTGCGGTAATCCATGCTCTTCGATGTGGGTCCACTTCGTACCGCCATCGTGGGAGACATAAATTCCACTTCCCGGGCCTCCGCTGAACTCACCCCAGGTGCGCATCTCGACTTGCCACATGCCGGCGAATAGCGTGTGCGGATTGTGCGGATCCATCGAGAGGCCGGAGCAGCCTACGTTGTCGGCAACAAAGAGCACGCGTTCCCAATGTTGGCCGCCATCGGTGGTGCGGTAGACGCCTTTGTCCTGCTGCGGGCCGGTGGTTCGCCCCAGAACACAGGCGAAAATTACGTTTTCGTTCGCGGGATCAATCGCAATGCGGCCGATGCGGCCGCTTTCGGGCAGGCCCATGTTCGTCCACGTCTTGCCTGCGTCGGTGGACTTGTAAATTCCATTGCCCATCACATCGCTGTCGCGGATGACCCAGGCTTCGCCGGTGCCCGCCCACACGGTGCTGGGGTCGGAAGGTGCGACGGCGAGGGAACCGATCGCAGCGGCAGGCTGCTTGTCGAATACCGGCGTCCAGCGGTTACCGCCATCGGTGGATTTCCAAACGCCGCCCGAGGCTGCGCCTGCGTAATACGTGCTCGGGTCTCCAGGAACTCCGGCGATGGCGGCGACTCGGTTGCCCACTCGCGGGCCAACAAAACGAAAGCGGAACTGGCCTTCCTCGTCGGAATCTGGCTGTTGCGCACATGCAAGGACATTGCTTAAAACCGCTGCGAATAGCACGAACAACGCGAGCCGGCGCATCAACATGCTGGAAGCCTCCGGGTAACCGCGTGACATCTTACATGCGCGAGGCCAAAGCACAAAACATGAAGCTCCCGTTTCCTTCGGCACGCTTCGCTGGACAGCCCAAGGGCTGTCCCTGCGCGAGCAGGCGCGAGTCTTGGATCCGGCGTGGGCCGGAGCGCATCCTGTATCTAGAGAGAAGAGAATTTTATGGCACGCGTATTCATCACAGGATCTTCCGACGGGCTTGGCCGCGGGACGGCGCAATTACTGGTCGAGGAGGGGCACAGCGTGGTATTGCATGCGCGCAATGAGCAGCGCGCGAAAGAAGCGATGGCAGCCATACCGCGAGCGGAAACCGCAGTTATTGGCGATCTGTCGAGCATCGCACAGACGCGTGGGGTGGCGGATCAGGCGAATAAGCTGGGCCCGTTTGACTGCGTCATTCACAACGCCGGCGTGGGATACCGAGAGCCCCGACGAGACAACACCGAGGATGGCCTGCCGCACGTTTTTGCTGTGAATACGCTGGCTCCTTACATTCTGACTGCGGTCATTCATCGCTCGAAGCGGCTCGTCTACCTGAGTTCGGGACTGCACCAGAGCGGGGACGCAAGCCTCAAAGATCTGGCTTGGAAAGAGCGTCCGTGGCGGGGGCAGCAGGCATACTCGGATACCAAGTTGCACGATGTGATTCTGGCATTTGCGATTGCGCGGCTGTGGCCTGATGTTTTCTCTAATGCCCTCGAGCCGGGATGGGTCGCCACGAAGATGGGCGGAGAGAATGCGCCGGACGATCTTGCGCAGGGATATGAGACGCAGGCATGGCTTGCTGTCAGTGAAGACGCGGGCGCGAAGGTGACGGGCGAATACTTTTATCATCTGCGGCCTCGCAAGCCGAATCCGGCCTCGCTAGATCAGCGGAGGCAAGCGATGCTGCTGGAGGCTTGCGAGAACTTTTCCGGTGTGAAGCTCCCAGTAGCATGATGTTTCGGCGGCGAGCGCTCGCAAAAAAACCCCGGACCAATGGGTCCGGGGCTACGTGGCCTCGAGTAACTTCAAAGTGCGTCTAGTGGTGCCTATTGTCCTGATTTTTCTGATCCTGCTTTGCCGGACCTGCCTCGCGTTGTGCCTGCGGACGATCCTGGGGAGCGGGTCGGGCGTCAGGACGCGATTGCGGGCGATCCTGGGGAGCGGGTCGAGCCTCGCGTTGGGGCTGCGGGCGCTCCTGGGGGGCGGGCCGAGCTTCGGGCCGTGATTGCGGTCGATCCGGAGGAGCTTGCCGGGGAGCCGGTTCGGTTCTGGGTTGCTCCGAAGGTCGCTCATTGCGCGCAGGTGGCTCGGGCCGGTTGTCCGGACGATTCACATCAGGCCTTCCGACATTCGGCTGGCTCTGCGCCGGCATCGGCACATTCGGCCGCGGCTGATTTGGGTCAGAACGATTGTCTGGCCGAGCTGATGGTGGACGATCCTCCCGAGGTGGACGCGGACTCGGGCGCGCCGATTCCGGACGATTGTCCGGAGCAGGAGCGGTCGCTTCTGGACGATTCGGCTGGGCTGACGGTGGACGATCGTTACGCGCCGGGGGACTAGTCGGTTCGGGGCGCGCGTTTGGCGCCGGCTGATTCCGCTCGGGACGGTTAGGCTGTGCGGACGGCGGACGATCGTTACGTGCCGGCGGTCCACCCGGTTCGGGGCGAGCGTTCGGCTGATTCGGCTCTGGACGATTCGGTTGTGCTGATGATGGGCGATCGTTACGTGCCGGCGGTCCTCCCGGTTCGGGGCGAGCGTTCGGTGCGGGCTGATTCGGTTGCGGCCGGTTATTTGGGAAATTGTTCCCGGGCCGATTGTTGGCGCCGGGCTGGTTTGCCGGGGGCGGATTCCCGCCGGGGCGACCGTTTGCCGGTTGTCCGGCTCGAGCTGGTGCCGGGGTTGGCTGCGCGGGTCTGGCCGGAGGAGCGACCCTCACGTGCGACTCTGGAGCATTCGCCGGACGCAGCTTCGCCAGTTCCTGGCGAGGAACGGGCATTCCGGGGTGTTGCGCAAGCAATTTCTCGCGAGCGGCAAATGATGGCGGAGGCGGAGGCGGCGCTGTCTTGGCAATTACCTGACGGCTTACCACCGCTTGCGGGGGCGCGGCCACGCGACCGGCTGTGTTCGCGTGTGCTCCCAAAACGGAAGCGCGTGCGGGAGGCACGGCCGCTCTGGCCGTCACGGGCATGGCCCTGAGTTGCTGCGGATTTACCCGAATGGCCGATTGGGCAACGGGCTGGGCGCTCGCAAAACTGCGCTGTGGAACCGCCGTCACCGCGCCGTTTACGTTCCGATTGACGTAGCGGACGTTGTTAATCGTCGTATTGTTGTTGTTAATGACAGTGGTGTTGTAGACGTTCGTTACCGTGGTCTGATTGACGGTAGTGTTGCTGACGTTGACGCGGTTGACGTAAGCGGGGCTCACGCGATACGACGGCACATACACTTCACGCGGACCGAGCGGGAACCAGGCGACCGTAGCGCCAACTGCCGCGCCGCCACCAACAAACGCAACGAGGGCGGGCGCATAGACGGGACGCACTTCCCGCGGGCCAGGGATCCAGCCCCAGCGGTCACGGACATAGGCCCAGCGCCCGTAGTGGAACGGGGCGTACCCCCAGGGATTGTCATCTACCCAGGTCCAGCCCCAGGGATCAATCCACGCCCAATGGCCGGTGTGATAAGGAGCCCATCCGGGTGAGACGCGCGGAAACCATGCGTACCCGTAATCGGGAGTTGGACTCCAGTCGCCGTATTCGTCGAGATCTTCGAAGCCCACAACGCGGCGATCGCAGTAACGGGCCGACGGGGAATCCTGGTACCGGCGCTCGCGGCGATCGGCCCAATCATCAAAATCATCGGGACGCCCGATCTGATCCACTTCTGCGTTCAGCGAATCAGTGCCAGTGAAGGTGAAGCGCTGACCGGCATGCACAGTGTAGCTCTGACCATTGCCGGTGGATTCGCCTTCCCCCTCACGAACGGTTACCACCGTGGAGTCGCCGTTTTCGGAAGCGTCCACACGGTAACGGCCGGGACGACCAATGGTAAAGGCCTGATTGGCGGTATCAATTTCGAACACGTTGTCGCGCTCGACGTCCCAAACGCGCACGTTCATGCTTCCGGCGCTGAGCTGGATTTGAACGGTGCGGTCGTCGAGATTGAGAAACGAAATACCAGTGTTAGCGGCAAGGTTGATCGTGGACGAGCCCAGCTGGATTTCCGCGCGGGAATCGCGGTCAGCCCATAATTTATCTCCCGTTGTCATGGGACGATTCGGAGCGGCCTCAACCCACTCGTTCTCTCCCGCAGGCTGGAACGACACGGATCCCTGCATATAGCCAAGGCGGGCCACGCGCCCCGGAGGATCATCCTGATCCTGGGCTACCGCCGAGATTTGAAATGCGGCCGCAGTGAAGAGAACGGCAAGAACTGCCACGAAAGCACGGAGAGGCCGGTCCCAAGCTGAGGGTCCCGCTGCCACGCTTTTAGACATGACCTTGAACCTTTCTGGGCGTCGCCTTCGCGCCCGAGCACGCCATACCTCTAGAAACACGCGACGGAGAAGAAGTTGCTGGGGGTTCTTCTGCCCCGTCTGATAATAGATGCTGCCCGTAAATCTATAACTTATAAGGTGATTCGCGTAGGTACGGGCGGACAGTGAACTTCCAGAGAGACGGCATCCACATAAGGGTAGAAAGAGGGGCACGGAGGGTGCTCCTCTGCGTTCGCTGCGGCGAAGGATTTTCGTAAATAGCCACCCTTGCGGGCTTGTCGCCATGCGGCTGAGCCTGAGCGGCCGGGCTTCGCCCTAGCCTGGATAACCTGGGAGGCTGTACCTACGTAATCCATTGCGTTCCCAGGCACTGAAGCGTCTTCCCTTCGCTGCTACAATGCCGTGTTTCACCGATGTTTACGCGCGGGGTCGAACTTCAAGAGGTGCAACAGCGTACTGTTCATTGGGTCTGAGATGGTCTCAGATGTTCAGGCCCAGTCTCGGTAAAGCGATTTCCGGGGAGTGCAAGTGGAAGACGTCCAGGTCGTTGCGATGCTGGTGCGGCGATGTATTGCCGGCGACGCGGCTGCCTGGGAGGAAATCGTGCAAAGTTACAACCGGCGCATCTACAACCTCTGTTACCGCTTCGCCGGATCAGCCGACGACGCGCAAGACCTCACCCAGGAGGTCTTCATCAAGATGTACCGCACTCTCTCGAGCTACGACCATACCAAGGGTGCATTCGTAACCTGGGTCACGACGATCACGAGGAACCTGCTGGTGGACCATTTCCGCAAGACCAAGCAGGACCGGATGACCGATTCGATGGACAGCGCCGCGTCCGAACACGAGGACGCCCAGCCGCTCAGCGAGCAGATCCCTGACCTTTCCGCCCCGCCCGATACCCGAGTCCGGCAGCGGGAGGTCAGCGAGACGGTACACGCGGCCTTGAGCAAACTCTCTCCCGAACTTCGGGAAGCAGTGATTCTAAGGGACTTGCAGGACATGGACTATCGTGAAATAGCCACAGTCTTGAAGGTTCCGGAGGGCACCGTGAAATCAAGAATAAATAGAGGGCGCGCGGAACTTGCGAGGCTCCTCCAACGTATCTATGGGCAGGTGATGTGATGCCAGATCACACCAATGACGGAATGCAGTGCAACGAGTTCGACTCGCTGCTCTCGGACGCCATAGATGGCGTTCTGAGGGGGGTTGCACTCGACCGATTCCGGGCGCATACCCGGAGTTGCCATGCATGCGGGGCGCTGTTCGCCGAAGTTGAGGCAGGCCGCAACTGGTTGAAAGATCTCGAAGAGGCGGAGCCTCCGGCGAGCCTGGTCACGAACATCCTGGCATCCACGACGGGCGTTGATACTCAGCGTCTGCGAAGCGCCGCACCAACTCGTCAGCCGCGCATTTCCTGGCTGGAACATGTACAGGCGGCAGTACTGGAGCCGATGTGGGCGATGGTCCGGCAGCCGCGGTTTGCGATGTCGTTTGGAATGGCGTTCTTCGCGTTGTCGGTGGGCCTGACGGTTGCCGGAGTGAAACCGGCCGACCTACGCCAGATCAGTTTGAGGCCAACGGCGATCCGGCACGCTTACTACAACACGCAGGCGCGCGTGGTACGGTATGTGGACAATGTGCGCGCCGTCTACGAAGTGCAGGCTGCACTGGCGGGGATTAAGCGGAATGTGAGGCCCGCGGAGCCCGGTCCTGCAAAGCCAACGAAGGAGCGTAAGAACGATACATCCCAACAACCTGAGCAGAAGCAAGAGCGCAACTACAGCCAAACGGGGGAGCAGTTGATTTTGGCTAGCGCTCACCGGGGCCCATGTATTGGAGATTGCGATCTGCCTGTAGGGTCAGTGACCACGTACAGGAGGTTCGTATGAATTGCGCCAATCACAGCGATCAAGCTGCGGTGGCGTTCTGCCGCACTTGCGGCAAGCCACTTTGTCCCACATGCACGCGCGATGTGCGCGGCGTGATCTATTGCGAGTCGTGCCTGGCCGCGCGCATCGAGGGCACTGCCCCAGGCGCGGGCTTCATCGCACCGGCTCAAACAGTGTATTCGCCGGTCGGAGGGGCAAACGCTGCTCCGCCCCCGCTCAATGCCGGACCGAATCCGGCGGTGGCGGGAATCCTCGCGGGATTCTTTCCGTTCGGCGTCGGCGCGGTCTACTGCTCGCAGTACGCCAAAGGGTTAGCGCATCTGATTGTGATGGTGCTGCTGATTATCGGTGTGAGTTCCGACGTCCCTTGGTATATGCACACCATCCTGGGAATCGGGATTGGTTTTTTCTACGTCTACCAGATCATCGATGCGGTTCGCACGGCGAAAGCGCTGCAACTGGGAGAACCGGTTCCCGATCCCTTTGGCCTGGCGGCAACGTTCGGCGCGGGCGAGAAGTTTGAAGGGACTAAGGTTCCTGCGGGAGCGGCAATCCTGATCGGCCTGGGCATTCTGTTCCTGTTGCACACTGCAGGCTTGTTCGAAGTCGGCATGGGCGTTCTGATTTCGCTGGCTTTGATCCTGTTGGGCGTATGGCTCTTCGCCAAACATTGGGGGCTGCTTGGCGGCGTTACTGGCCGCTGCAATTGCGAACAGTGCCGGACCCGGCGGCTCATGGGGCCAGCGATCATGATCACCTTGGGCGTGCTCTTCCTACTTGACAGCGTCTCTAATATTGAATTTCACAAGACGTGGCCGGCAATCCTGCTGGTGATTGGCGTGGTCAAGCTGTTTCAGAGCAACGCTTCTGCGGTGGAACACATCGGGCCGTTGCCGCCCAGCGCGTCCACTTATCCTCCCGCTCCACCACCAGCGGCAAACAGTGGCGTAGTGGAGCCGCAACCACCTTCCTCTGGCGAGGTGAAAAATGTCTAGCCCAGTAATGAGTCCGCCCCCGGTGGCTCCACCCCCACGGCGCCCACGGTCGTTCGCCGGCCCCTTCGTTCTGATTATCATCGGCTTTGTATTTCTACTGAGCACCATGCATGTGCTATCGGTGGGCCGGCTCGCTCATCTGTTCGCCAACTACTGGCCGGTGCTGCTGATATTGTGGGGAGTAATCAAAGTTATCGAGCACATGCAGGCGCAACGCCAGGGCGCTCGGGCTTCGGGGATTGGCGCCGGCGGAGTTGTGCTCATCGTGATGATCGTGGTGTTCGGCCTGATTGCGACCCAGTTGGAACGTGTCAACTGGTCGGGCATGCGAGACGACTTCAACTTTGACGATAACGACTTCAGCCATCTGTTCAACGGAAATACCTATAACTACGACGATCACCTGGAGCAGGATTTTCCTGCCGGAGCCGGCCTAAAGGTCATCGATACGCGGGGTGCAGTGAGTGTGCATGCCTCGGACGACAACAAGGTCACGGTGGTGGTCCGCAAGCGGGTTGGGGCGGAGAACCAGGCGGATGCCGACAAGTACAACAGGGAAACGAAGCCAATAATCACGGCGATCGGCGGCCTGGTCACGGTAGATGCGAAAGCCGATGGTGCGGGAGATCACGCTGTGGAAACCGATCTCGATATTGCTGTGCCCCGCAAAGCTGCTGTGACTGTGAGTTCTCATCGCGGAGACGTGAATATTTCCGGGCGGGACGGCAATGTTGACATCTCGGCGCAGCGCTCCGACACATCGGTGGAAGAGGTTACCGGTTCGGTGAAAATCAGCCAGGATAAGGGCACGGTTCGCGTACAGCAGATTACCGGCGATGTGCGTATTGGAAGCCGGCTTAACGAAGTCTCGGTGTCCGACGTGAAGGGAAGCCTGCAGCTCGAAGGCGAATTCCAGGAGAGTGTGAAGCTGGAGCGCATCGCGAAAACGGTTGCCTTCAAATCTTCGCGCACCGAGATGGAGTTCTCGCGGCTGGACGGTTCGCTCGATTTAGATTCGGACGAGCTTCGAGCTGACCAGGTCACTGGTCCACTCCACCTCACCACCCGATCGAAAAATATCCGTCTCGATAGCGTATCCGGCGACGTGCGCCTGCAGGACGATAATGGGTCGGTGGAAGTGGCGATGCGCACCGTAGGCAATGTGCAGATCGACAATCGCAACGGCACGGTGCAACTGAGTCTTCCCGACAAAGCGGGTTTCCGCCTGGACGCGCGGGTGCGTGACGGCGAAATTCAATCGGATTTTCCGGAACTGAAAGTCAGCAACGAAGAGCGAGAGGCGCGAGCCAGCGGCAGCGTTGGAAATGGGATGTCGCATATCGTGATCAACAACCAGCACGAGGGAGTCGAGATCCGAAAGGGGTCGGCCGTGGCAATGCCGGCGGCAGCGCCGGTTCCGCCTGTTCCTGCGAAGCCTGGCAAAGCGTTGGCGGCTCCAAAGGGGAGTCCGCAGCCTACAGACAACTAGAGCGCCTGGCAAGGCGGAGAGCTGAGAGGCTTTCCTAAGTGGGTCCTTGCGGGCGCTTCTGTTGTACTAGCTTTTCGATCTTCGCCAGCACGTCGTCTTCACTCATAGAACTTGAGTCGATCACTACGGCATCGCTAGCGGCGAGCAACGGCGATGCCGCTCTCGTGCGGTCGCGATGATCGCGTTCACGCAGTTCCGCGGCAACATTCGCGGCAACCTCCCCTTCGATCTTCTGCTGCGCCCGGCGCCGCTGTTCGCGAACTACGGGATCTGCGTCGAGAAAGATCTTCAAATCAGCGTCGGGAAAAACCTTTGTGCCAATGTCGCGGCCTTCCATGACGATGCCGGCATTCGCACCCAGCGCTCGCTGATGTTCCACCATCCATTCCCGGACCTTGGGGTGCACCGAAACGCGCGAGGCAGCCTCGGTCACATCGCGCTCGCGTATTCTCGCCGAGACGTCTTTGCCGTCCAGCAGGGTCCGGTTTCCGCCGAGGGTGGGCTCTAACTGGATACGCGAACCCTCCGCGAGTTTCACCAGAGCCGCTTCATCCTCAAAGGAGGTGTCGTTCTCGATCGCCTGCAGCGCGAGTGCCCGGTACATCGCGCCGCTTTCCAGGTTGACGTAGTCGAGCTTGCGCGCAAGCCGGGAAGCAATGGTGCTCTTGCCCGCGCCCGCTGGGCCGTCAATGGCAATGATCAGTTTTCTTGGATTGTTGTGCGTGGAATCGGGGGTCATCGTTGCAGCAAGATTGTACACGCAGCAGGGGAAGCGTTTAGCACCAGAGAGGTCACAGGGTTTCACGGGGTAAACCTCTGTGGAACTCTGTGTTCCTCTGTGGTGACCTTGGCTTCAGGAGCATCGCACCTGCTGCGGCGTCCATCCTGATTGGCGCAGCTTGCTGATGCTGAGCGCGTCGTGGCGCTTGGCCAGGCGTACTCCCTGCTCATCCCGCACCAGTTCGCAGTGGTAGTAGCGGGGGATGGGGAGGCCCAACGCGCGGTACAACAGAATCTGGCGAGCGGTGGATTTCAGCAGGTCGGCCCCGCGGACGACTTCGCTTACTTGCATCGCGGCATCATCGACTACTACCGCCAGCTGATACGCGGGAACATCATCTTTTCTCCAGACGATGAAATCGCCGAAATCTATACCGGCCACCATTCGCTGTGGGCCCAGATGCAGATCGGGGAAACAGATTCCTTCGCCATCCGGGACGCGAAAACGCCAATTCACTCCCGCTGGGCCGCCTCGCTTCGCTTCGGCTCGACAGCCTGAGAGGCTGCCGCTACGTGGGTCGCGACTAGGGCGGCACTTTCCTGAGTAGAGAGGTTCGTCGTCTCCTTCGTTCGGGGCGGTTGCTGATTGGGCCACATCTTTTCTTGAGCACGTGCAGGGATAGATCAGGCCGCGGTCGCAGAGTTGCTGCCAAGCATGCAGATAGTGGACTCGACGTTCGCTTTGCGAGTAGGGACCAAAGGGACCGCCGCAGTCGGGACCTTCCGTCCAGGAAATTCCGAGCCAGCGCAAGTCTTTGATCATGGCCTGCACAAACTCGGGCCGACAGCGCTGCTGATCGAGGTCTTCGTTGCGGAAAACCAGCGTCCCGCCGCGCTCAGAGCAGCGCCGGGCTGCAATCCAGAAGGTACGCGCGTGTCCGAGGTGGAGAAGACCTGTGGGCGATGGGGCGAGGCGTCCGCGATAGGAGATTGAAGTGGACTCAGGCACGGCAGTCACAAAAATCCGACAGGGTCAGCGCGCCGCAGTACGCGGTGACGGTGCGGGTACGAATTTCTCGGGCGTAATCTGCAGCATGGATTTGCCGCTCACATGCACGAAGCTCAACTCGCGGGCGGCGAGCAGCGCGTTTATTGCTTCCTTAATTTTCGAGCGCGCGACGAAGTTTCCGAAGAATGTCTCCAACTCACTCGGCTCCGCCGCAATGACGCAATCGAGATATTTCGAGACCAGCGCGGAGAGCGCCTCTGGAACCGAGAGCCCCACGCCCTCTTTCACCGGCTCCGGGGCCCAGCGGTAGAGCAAGTCCCAGACCGATCCCTCGCTCGCCCGGTAATCGACCCGGGTTAGCCGCAGCTTTGTCCACAGTTCGCCTAAGGCTTTGTCGAGGGCCGGAGTGGAGAGGCCGCCGCCAAGCTTCTCCAGCAACTTTTGTTTTGAGAGCGCACCCTCGCATTGAATGACCGTGTACGCATCGCAGGCCAATTGTGAATAGGGAGACCGCGCGCCCGGCTTGGGCGCCAGCTTCGGGTTGCGTTCGCCCATCAGCGCATAGAAATACGGGAACACCGAGGCGGCCAAGATCAAACCGTTGTTCTCTTCAAACAAATTCGCTTCGAAAGCCGAGCGCTCGCGCAGCAGGCGGACCATCAACTCAGTCGCCTGCGCGGCGCGGGGATCTTTGAAGGCGTGCCGCCATTCGGGCAAACGGTCGTCCGCGCCCACAAATGCGCCCACAAACGTCGGGGCCAACAGTGCCGGTCGCTGCGGATACATCAGGCAAAATCCGACCTCTTCCACAAAGGCGCGAGCGTCTTCGATGGTGCGGATGGGCTTGCCACTCAGCCGCCATTTGTCGCGCCGTTGCTGCTGGAGTTCGAGGTCAGTCATAAACAAGCTGCGAGCTGTGAGCTATGAGCCAACCAGCGTGGAGCGATTGCTCAACTCTCATTGGTAGGTGTCTCATAAACGCTGTTTGAATACCTTTACGAAGTGGGCCCTGTGAGCTGTGACTATGAGCAACGACCTAGGAACTGGAAGCGTGAAGCCGGCAAGTCTGCCTCGATCGCTCATAGCTCATAGCTCGTTGCTAGATTCTCTTGAACGCCTTCTGAATATCTTTAACAGAATACCTCAGCACCACCGGACGGCCGTGCGGGCAGGACATGGGATGCTCGGTCTTGGCGAGTTCGGCGAGCAGCCATTCCATTTTGTTTTTCTCCAGGGGCATGTTGACCTTGATGGCCGCATGGCAGGCGATAGAGGCTGCGATCCGGGTCCGGATTTTTTCCAGGTTCAGGGATTGCTCTTCGCGCGAAAACTGGTCCAGCAGTTCGTGCAACATGTGCTCGACGGCGGACGCTTCCACGCCGGCAGGAGCAACTTTCACCGCCACGCTGCGGGCGCCGAAGGGTTCGGCTTCGAATCCGTTGTGCGCCAGTTCGTCGGAAATCTCCGTGAAGACAGCCCGCTGCGCCGGGGACAACTCCAGCACGATGGGCATCAGCAGGCGCTGGCTCTCCACCTTTTGCGCAGCGCGCTGCCGGAGGACTCGTTCGAAGAGCACGCGCTCGTGGGCCACGTGCTGGTCCACAATCCACAAACCATCTTCGTTGACGGCGAGAATGAAAGAATTTCGTATTTGTCCGAGCGGCCTGAGCGTGCTGAGAGACGAAAGCGTTGGCTCTTCTTCGCCGACTTCGAGTGCTGGAGCGCATCGGTGATCGGGGACATGGTCCGCGCTGGGTGCTGCGGCTGGCGAGAATCCGGGCGCGATGGGGAGAGTCTCCAGTCCCCGCGCCACCGGAATGGCGGCGTTGGCTTCGACCGCAATGGCTCCCTCAAACTCGAAGCGGGCCGACATCGGAGGCTGAACCTGATTTTGTAAGGAGAAGGTTTGGGCACGGTTATCCGGAAGACCGAAGCCCGGCGCCGGAATGGCATTGCCCGTGCCTTCCCAGCCAGATCCTGGCGTCAGCGCCTGGCCGGCGGTGGCGTGGGCACGAATCTCGGCCACGAACTGGGGCACGGGCCGTGCCTTCATCAGCGCGGCGCGGATGGTGTCGCGTACGAAATCGTGCATCGCGGTCTGCTGGCGAAATCTCACTTCGGTCTTCGAGGGATGGACATTCACATCGACCTCGGCAGCCGGCAATTCCAGGAACAGCAGGACGACCGGATACACCGATGGAGGCATGATGTTGCGATAGGCCTCTGTGAGGCCGTGCTGGACAAGGCGATCGCGAATCAGGCGTCCGTTCACAAAAATGAAAATAGAATTCCGGTTCAGCTTCTGGATCTCCGGCTTGGAGACGAAGCCGTGAATTCGCATTTCACCGGGATCTTTCGGTGGTGAGTCTTCTTCCTCTTCGCGGCGGCGCCATGGCGGGGGCTGGGGCAAGCCCACGCGCTCCAAGGCCTGCCGCGCCGCCACGGGAATCAACTGATCGAGCGTCTCCTTGCCGAAGACCTGGTAAACGCGCTCGCTATATCCACCGACCGGAGGGGCGACGAGCATGGCATTGGCCGCGGAGTGCAGTTCAAAGTGTTTATCGGGATGAGCGAGCGCATAATGCGTGACCAATGAGGCAATGTGCGACAGTTCGGTCGATTCGGCTTTGAGGAATTTCTTGCGAGCGGGCACGTTGAAGAAGAGATCGCGCACGGTGATCGAAGTTCCCAATGGCAAACCGGCTTCTTCTACGCGCGCAATCTTTCCTCCATTGATCTCGACGACGGTGCCGGAGGGTTCTTCCGCGGCGCGAGTTTCGAGTCGAAGGCGCGACACGGAGGCAATGGAAGGAAGTGCCTCGCCGCGAAATCCGAGGGTGGAGACGCTCAGCAGGTCTTCGGCATTTTTGATCTTTGAGGTGGCGTGACGCTCAAAGGCGAGCATGGCATCGTCGCGCACCATACCGCAGCCGTTGTCTGTGATCTGGATGAGTTTCTTTCCGCCTGCTTCCACGCTGATCTTGATGCGAGTGGCCGCGGCGTCCAGGGAATTCTCCAGCATCTCCTTGACCACAGAGGCAGGCCGCTCGACCACCTCTCCGGCGGCGATCTGGTTGGCAACGGTTTCGGAAAGAACGTGGATGCGGGCCATGAGGGCGGTTCTCGGTTCTCGGTTCTCAGTTTTCAGTTCTCAGTTCTCAGTTCTCAGTTCTCGGTTCTCAGTTCTCAGTTGTCAGTTGTCAGTTCTCAGTTCTCAGTTCTCAGTTGTCAGTTGTCAGTTCTCAGTTCTCAGTTCTCAGTTGTCAGTTGTCAGTTGTCAGTTCTCAGTTCTCGGTTCTTGTCGTCAGTTTCGCAGATGGGACTTGGGATGGCAAAGAGATGCGAGAACGAAAGACTCTGGCGACGCGCGGACATGAAACCGGGCGCTCCGAGAGCCGGAGCGCCCGGAACGGATAGAAGCAATCTAGGGTGTCACGCTGAGCGTGAACTTCACTGTACTGGTCAGCGGGGCTCCTCCTCCAGTGGTGGCGTTCACCGTGAAGGGGAAGGAGCCGGTAGGCGTCCCCGGATCCTTGTTGCTGCTGGTGCCGCCGCACGAGGCCATCCACAGTGTGGAGAGGCTGAGCATCACGAGCATGGCCAAAATGCGCAGAGAGCCGTGCGAGCGCGTGCGGCAATCGAACAGGAACACGATGCCAAACAAGCCGGGCAGCAGGACCGCATAAAAAACGCCTCGAGAGCGGTCCATGGATCTCTGCAGTCGAGCCGTTGGCGCGGTGGTGACGACCTGGAAACTCACGGCGGTGGAACTGGTAGTGATGGTTTGACCGGCGCCTGAGCCGAACTTGCACGTAGCTTCACTGGGCAGGCCGGAGCAGGAGTAAGTCAGCGGCAGGGCAGTGGTGGAACCGGATCCGTTGGTGAGCACAAATGTCGGAGTGCTTGTGCTCGTAACAGTCAAA
Organism: Candidatus Sulfotelmatobacter sp.; assembly: GCA_036376495.1. Lineage (GTDB taxonomy): Bacteria > Acidobacteriota > Terriglobia > Terriglobales > Acidobacteriaceae > Sulfotelmatobacter. The sequence goes on from DASVAE010000098.1 coordinate 74,583, forward strand.
TTCACTGGACTGGTGGTCTGGCCTCGGGCTACCGAGAGGGTCCCAACCGCGGGATTCGCAACCAGCGAGAACCCTTCGGTCGTTGCAGTCATGACCAAGCTGACGATGGTTACGCCCGCTGACGTACCCGACGATCCTTTCACGGTGACCGAGGTCGTGCCCGATGTAGAGTTGGCGGCAGTCTGAATAGTCAACGTTGTTGTCCCGCTGCCGTTGAGAACACTCGTGGGATTGAAGACGCAGCTTGCTCCTGAGGGTAACCCGGAGCAGCTAAAAGAGACCGTCCCCGTGAAGCCGTTATTAGGAGTGACGGTGATAGTTGTAGTCGTAGTCGTGCCGGCAGAGACGCTCGCAGGAGTCAATGGTGCAGCAGAAAGGCTGAAGAGCGAAAGCGCCTGAGCCATGGCGAAGGCGTCGACTGAACCTAAGCCTGTGACCTGGTCATATCCAGTACCTGCGCTGAAGCCGATTTCGGTTGTGCCTGAAGGGCAATCTGTACTGGGCGCGGTGCAAGGGACTTTATTGTCCCCCGTCGTGACATCGTGAAAGACCGACGGGTTGCTGGCCGCCAGCGAGTAAAGTGTGGGGTTGACCGGCGCCATTCCGGTGTGGCCTATGTATTGGTTTACTAACGCGAGAATGGCACTGAAAGTCGGCGCGGAAGCGGAAGTGCCACCCACCGCGAAGAAGTTCCCGCCGACACTATCGCGGAACCCACTGGCGCACGGAGTAGTATCGCCATCTTCCGAGCAGACCAGATATGGGTCCTGAAAGTTCGAGGCACTGACGGAAATATCGGGAACATCGCGCTTGGAATCAGCGGGAACGCCAATCCCGGTTTGCCAGGAAGGCTTGGCGAAAAATTTGCTGGCTCCGCCACCGGAGGCAGAAAGACCACCCCCTCCGGAAATGGAAGCGCTGGTATCGTTCCATGCCATCTCGGGGATGTATTGCAAAGCAGATGAGACAGTATCAGTAGTCGCTCCAGCCGCACTCCAATAAGGCGGGTCACTCCCAGGAGGGCAGCCTGCGGTGCAAGGAGGCATATCGCCTGAGAACTCGTTGCCACCTGCGCCCGTAACCTCTGGTATGGAAGCGGGCACGTCGACCCCCAGGCCCTTCGTCGCCGACGTGCTGCTGATGGATTCGCAATCAGCGGCGCCTGCATCACCGGAAGCGGCAACGATGGTCTGCCCCTGCGTGATTGCCTGCTGCGCCCATACCTGAACCTGCGATGCAAACCCACTTCCCACGCCTGATTCGCAAAACCCGTAGCTGGTGCTGATGAACGGAGCTACCTTGTGGTCGACTGCGTACTGCAGTGCGTTCCAAACGTTGTTGGTTCGGCTCTGGCACTTGTCAGGGGAGACCAGGCCGGCAAAGATGAAGATGATTTGCGCCTTCTTTGCAACCCCGCCTGACCACTCGATGTCCAGGTCGGACTCGCCTTCATCGCCCGGGCACTTGGCCGCTGTTCCACCTTGCAGCGTCATCGTGACAGTGCTTGCGGGTAGTCCTGCGGCGCTGCGGAAGTTGTTGAGATCGGTGGTGCTGACGGTGCTCTGCCCGACGACGGCAATCTTTTGCCCTGTGCCGTCGGCGCCTGCAGAATATAAGGGGTTGATGTTGTAAATGGTGGCAAAATCTGCTGGGGTGAGGAAGTGGTTTCCGCTCACATATGAAGTCAGGTGCGACTGAATCTTGGCCCGGGGCTTGGGCGCGAAGTCATGCAGCGACCCCAATCCGATGACCATTCCTGCCAGTGCGGCCGGGATGGCAGGCTCTCCGGCATTCGCCAGATGAACCACGCCGTCGACGGCGTAGTTGTGCATCTCCAGCGAGAATACCGATTCGATCTGTCCGACGTTGCCGTCAAATGAGATCTGATTGCGCCCATTCGCCACGCTGATATTGGTAAAGCCTTGGGACTGCAGCCAGTTCGTGATCTTGGCGATGTCATTGAGGCTGAGACCGAAACGTTCGCCAAATTGCGCGGGTGAGAGATATTTGTGAAAATTCGGGGACTTGGGGTTTGCGAGCTCGGCTAGGAAACGATCCAGGTCCTTCTGCTGCGCGGGCGAGGGGCGGAATGCGAGGGAGACTCCCTGAAGGGGGCGGCTGGCGTCGGCGCGGCCCAGGTCGAATTCCGGCCGGGCAAAGCCGTGCACGTTGCCGCGGAGAGCGACTTTGGGACCATTGGCCAGATCGCTGGCAATCCGGTCGGCAATGGCCGCGTAGCCAATCCCAGAAACAGCCATCACCGCGAGCAGCAGACAAACCAGAACCCTACTCTTCGACATACGCACCCCTGCGCATTGCTAAAAGCTGAGATTCAATAGCTTACACGGCTTATCCCCTGTTCGATCAAGTCCCTAGCAGTTCAGGTTGTATGGGCGACATAAAGTTACTGGGGATTTACGTTACCAGCGAACGTTGGGGCAGCTTCTCAGGCTATATCGGAGAAACGGAGCGAACGGGCGAGGGCACCGGCAAGCCTGAACAGCTCGAGGGGCTACAGGAATCTGGCGGAGGTTTCTGCCGTATACTGCCGTGCGAAACCGCATGGCTCTGTCCCCTGCACCTAAAACGCGGCTTGGCTACATTGACTGGATTCGGGGACTCGCCTGCCTGCTGATGTTTCAGACCCATTGCTATGACTCGTGGCTGGGCGGGTCGGCCCGGCAGAGCCGGTTTTTCATGTATTCGCAGCTGGGCGGGACTTTTCCGGCGCCTCTTTTCCTTTTTGTGGCCGGGATTTCGTTCGCGTTAGTCACCCAGCGATTGCTGCAAAAAAATCAGCCTTCGGGACAGATCGCCCGGACCACGATCCTGCGCGGCGCGGAGATCCTGGGCTTTGGCCTGCTGTTCCGGGTTCAGGAGTTCGTGATCTCCTGGGGATGGGCGCCGAAGAGCGACCTGCTGCGGGTGGATATTCTGAACACGATCGGCTTATCGATGATGCTGATGGGACTGGTCTGCTGGATGGTGAATATGTGGGCACGTCCGGCAGTCCACGCGAGCCAATCTCCCTCGGGAGAAGGTGGAGCTCACGGTGCGAGGCCTTTCGCGCTGATTCTTGTAGCATGCGGCACGGCGCTGCTGATCTCATTGCTCACGCCTCTGCTCTGGACTATCTGGCGCCCGGATTGGCTACCTTGGCCAGTGGAGTCTTACATCAACGGCGTCCACAACCTCGGCAAGCCGCAAGCCTGGCTTTTTCCAATCTTTCCGTGGAGCGCGTTCGCCTTCGCTGGGCTGGCTGTCGGATTCCTGTTGCAGAGCGCGTGGATGCGAGCTCGAGAAGCGAAAGGATTTATGGCGCTGGGAATGGTTGGAGTGGCGCTGGTCTTGTTTTCGCGATGGGTGGACCGGCTCCCGGTCAAACTTTACCCCGTGTACGACTACTGGCATACGAGCCCTGAATTCTTTCTGATTCGACTTGGCATGCTGATGCTGATCCTGTGCGGGACGTATGCCTGGTGCCGCTGGGGTGCGGGGGAGTGGGGCTTCAGCCCGTTGATCCAGTTGGGACAGGCGTCTCTGCTGGTGTACTGGGTGCACATTGAATTCGTGTATGGGCGGGTGTCGATCCTGTCGAAGCACGCACAGGGAATTGCCGGGGCCAGCGGAGGTTTGGCCGTGATCGCTGCGACGATGTTAGCGCTGGCGTACATCCGCACGCATAGCAAGGGATGGAGGAAGGGGTTGGGAAAGAGTACAGCAGTTACCGCGGAGGCGCGGTCCGTTTAGGAACATCCTGCATCGGTTATCGGGCCTCGCGGAGTGAAAAACCGGTCGAGCTGCGCTCGACTGGACAGCCGGGGGCGGCGGTCCCTAGGCCACAACGGCATCTGGCAATGTCACATGGCAACGTCGCGGGCGAACTCTACTACTTCTTTTTCCGCCCAGCGGCCATCGTCATGCGGATCGCCGTTGCTAGCGCCGATGAATGCGCAGTGACCACCGTCGGCGGACTCAATAAATGTGATATTCGGGTTGCGCAGAATACGTTCGCGCGTCTCTGGGCGCAGGCGGATGAATGGGTCATTGGTGGCGTGAATGATGAGCGTTGGGACAGCAATGCGATCGAGCACGTTCGCGGCGGCCGCGCGGGCATAGTAATCGTCAGCGCCAGTGAATCCGCAGTAGTAGGCGGTGATCCGGTCATCGAATTGCCTGAGGCTTCTCACGCCGCGCAAGCGAGACAAATCGAGAAATCCGGGGAAATGGCGGGCCTTCCTGCGCATTCGGCGGAAAAGCTGGAGTAGAAAGTAGTATTCGTAAATGCGGTTCGCCGGTTCGTGCAGCGCGTCCGCAGATGCAGCCAGATCCATGGCCGGGCAAACCGCCGCCACCCCTCGCACTTGCGGGGGCGCTTCGCTTCCCCACTCGCCTGCGAGTTTCAGCACCAAGTTGCCGCCCATGGAGAATCCAATCAGGGCGAAAGAAGAGATGCCATCCTTCTCGACGATGTGGCGCGCGACCGCAGCGACATCGGAAGACAGGCTGGAATTGTAGAGTGTGGGCGCGCACTGGTCCATGCCGCCACAATTGCGCTGGTTCATGAGTACTACGTTCATGCCCGCAGCCAACGCATTGCGTGCCACGCCCGTCATGTATTGAGATTCGGTGGAGCCCTCGAGACCGTGCACGACAATCAGCGTGAGTGCTTGCTCTCGATCCCGCGGCTGCCAGTAGCACCAGCAGCGGACTTGAACGCCGGCGGCGACTTCGATCAGCCGTTCTTCGGGAGCGGGCAGGTGAATCCTGCGCGACAGGAGAAAAGCCGCGAGGGTCTGTACGTGACCGCCGCGCAGCCATGGGCTCGGGCGAAATGCAGGCCGGTGCTCCTGAGGATCGGGCGGACCCGGCACCCCACGTTTTGAAATTTGCGAACTCCCCACAAATTTATTCTAATATTGAACGAGAGTTCCCATGCCCATCTTCGAATACATCTGCAAGGAATGCCATTACCAGTTCGAGGCACTCGTTTACGGCAAAGAGAAAGCCGAGTGCCCTAAGTGCCACACCAAAAAGCTCGAACCACAACTGTCGGTTTTTGCGGTGTCAGCTAAGGGTGCCTCGGCGCCGGCGGCGGCGGGGCCGTGCGGATCCTGCGGCGATCCGCGCGGGCCGGGAGCATGCTCCATGCGGGATATGAACTAGTTCATGCAGCACCACGCCCGCTGGGCTCGCGAGGCGAACGATGGCGTCCGCCACTATGCAAACGGATCTTCGTCTGCGCTGCGGCCGTAGATTACTGGCACAGGAACCTCGAGCAACCGCAAATACACCGACAATTGGCCGCGGTGGTGATACCAGTGATTGAGCATAATGCTGCGCACCACCTCGATGCGCGGCCGGGCAAACAGCTCCTTATCTCCTTTGCGCAAGTGCCACATCCCGCTGGCGCGTTGCGGCGTCAGGTCGGAGAGAAATTGGGCTCCGTCTCGCACACTCTGATCGTACGCCGCAAAAATTTCTTCGCGATTCTTGGGCTGCGGCGGTACGAAGGATGCTTGGGCCGCGTCAAAGGTGTCCTGTTGCAGAATTCGCGCCAGACTGCCGGGGACGGTCGCCACATGCAAGCCCAACTGGCCCAGTGACATCGATTTCTCGTGCGGCTTCCAAGTCAACTTATTGCCGGGTACGCGATCGAGTACTCGCCTGGTAATGCTTGCTTCTTCACGAAACTCCGCTAGGAGGGCCTGCGTCAAAGAAGCCGACTCCACCATGGTTGCCATTCTTATTCTCCTGAAAATTCGCGAAAGGTCGCGACGTTGCTCCGCCCTGCGTTGTCCGATCCGTAATACAGGATGGAATCTTGGGTTGATTGTTTAAGCCGAGGTCTTCGTCAGTTTCTTGACATCAATCATCTTTCCATCACTGTAGCGGTCGTGATGCCGGACCCATGCCATGGGAAAAGGCAATGAATCCTCATCGCGCCCTTTCGCAGTCATGTCGAGAAAGTTGTAAGTTGGAAGCAAGATATCAAGACCGCGGGCGTAGCTGGAGTAGGTATGGAATATCTCATCCCCGCGCTTCAGAAACGCACTTAGCCCAGGACCTTCTTCCGAAGGAAATCCCGCCGTCTCGAAATTGTAGAAAGCTTTGCCACTGGCCATTTCGTCTTTGGTAAAGGAGACGTGAAAATCGTAGTTGAAGTCAGTCCCGAACGAAGACAGCCATGGGAACTTCCATCCCATTCGTTTTTTGAAGCTTTCAATTTCGGGCAAGGTCGCTCGTGAAACCGCAGCGAAGGCCGTGTCGCGCTGTGCCATGTGCAGGGTTGCGGCATCGAATGAGTCCGCCAAATACGAACAGCTCGGACATCCTTCTTTCCAGCCCGGGCCAAACATGAAGTGATAAATGATGAGTTGGCTGCGCCCGTCGAACAGATCGGCGAGAGTCATGGTGCCGACCGGTCCCTGCAAAACGTAGTTCTTGGCGATTTTCTGCCAGGGCAATTCGCGCCTTTGGCGGCTGAGTTCATCACGCAAACGCGTAAAATCCTTTTCTTTTTTCAGAAATTCCTTGCGGGCTGCCAGCCATTCCGCCGGGCTGACAACCTTATGTGTGTTTTTCTCCATGGTCCCAGTAGACATAAATCATTTCTCCTTCACTGTAGGATTACGGGTTTTCTTCTTTCGCAGAAGCCTGGCGATGAACGCGGTGACTCCCCCCGTGGAAACCACTCCACCCACGACCAGTCCTGCCGATGCAACACACGCTGGGCACATATTGCCTCCTTACTTCTTCACTTCTTCGCTTCGGCGCGCTGCCGGATACGTTCGTTCATGCTGGTCCAACCGCGATTCACGCCGCGCCGGTGCTCTTCCTGAATCACGCCAAAGGCCTTGTGATGAAACCGGATCAATGTTCCTCCGGGTTCTTCGCTCAGGCGGTACTGCAGGTTGTTTGCGACCGCATACGACATGAACAGCGGACCGCTGATTTCCAGAAGAGTCGGACGCTTGATGGACTGAACATGTCCCCAGAGGTGGCCGTTGCCATCGCCCAGATCGCGGTACCATCTGCCTCCGGGCCAGGCCTCCAGGATCATCGGCATCTTTTGTTCGGGGCTCTCGTTCTCCGGGCCAATTTGTTCCAGTAGCGCCTCGAACGTTGTCTCAAGCGAAGCCTTCACATGGATCTCTTGCGTAACGATCAATGTGAGGCTCTCAATTCCAGGTAGCGTTGCAGTCATACTCATAGTTTCTCCTCGAAGTCTGCGACCCGTGGTTTTGCTCGTGCTTAAAGGCAAGCGGGATCAGCTGACGAAGGCGCAATCTGAAAGATCGTAGCGCCTGCTAGTCAATCTCCGCTCGAGTCCCTGGCCTTCTGTTCGGCCCGTTCTTTGACGCGCGTCAACTGATGTGCCCAGAGCCGCTCGAAAGTTTTCGTCCACTCGTGCAGAGGGCGAATCCCCTCGGCATTTGCCTGATAAAACATTTTCCTTCCATGACGGCGCACGCGCACCAATCCCACATCGCGCAACACGCGCAAATGCTTGGACACCGACGGCTGCTCAAGCCTGAGACGGATCACGAGGTCGTTCACGGAGTGCTCTCCTGACGCCAGGTGATCGAGGATCTCGCGCCGCCGCGGCTCGGCTACGGCGTTGAAAGCGTCGGAGGTGGTAGCGGCTCTCGCCATGATGCAAATATATTCCTATATGGGAATATGTCAAGTTGAAAATTCCCTGCTCTGCGATTTTTCTGAATGCGTCGGAAAACCACCTCTACGGGGGCAGGTGGCGAATCGGATTGCTTGCGCCGGTTAGCTATGGGCTACAAGAACAGGGCATAGGGAGCAGGGATCAGGATCGGTCAGCGCGCGGGTTGTCCAGCATCGGTTAAGCGAGCAACTCGCAAACGGCTGCCGTCGCAAGCGGCCGCGCAGTACGTGGGCTTTGTCGGTGAGCCGATTCGTCCCGCTCTCTCAGTGGCCGGCGCCGATGGCGCCTTTCCTGCCCACGGACTTTTTCAGGGCAAAGACGATGGGAATGCAGCCGAAACAAACCAGGGCCATATAGCGAAAATCATCCACATACGACCACATCCGCGCCTGCACATTGACGTCTTGCGCCAGCAGTCCGTAGGCGCGATGGAGAGCCAGGGTGGGAGATGCACCTTGCGCTGACAAATAGCCCTGCATGCCGCGAATCGTTCCCTGTACCTCAACTCTGCCCGAATTGAGGGAATGCACCAGCTCGCTGCGGTGAAGTTGTTCATGGCGAGCGACGATGGTATTCACCACAGAAATTCCGATGCTTCCACCGATGTTACGCAGAAGGTTGTAAAGACCGCTGGCATTGCCGATCTCTTCATTTTTCAGGAACGCCATCGTGGTGGTCGACAGCGGAACGAATACGCAACCCGACCCGAAGCCGCTGATGATGATGGCCCACAGGAACGTCCATTGGCCAATGGAAAGATTGACCTCGCCAAACCAGAGGCTGGCAATAGCAAAAAGCACGAAGCCAAACATGATCAGGTAGCGGTTGTCGATTTTGGCAGTGAGATAACCAATCATGGGCATGGCGATAATGGCCCCGACCCCTCGTGGGCTAACGGCCCATCCGGCCGCCAGGGCCGTATATCCCATGAGTTCCTGGTAAAACAGCGGCAGCAGGGTGACTAATCCGTAGATGGCCGCTCCGAACAGCCCTATCAAGATACAGCCGAGGGTGAAGTTCCGATGGCGGAAGACGCGCAAATCTACAAGTGGATTCTTATGCCGGAATTCGCGAATCAAAAATCCGACAAGACAAATAACCAGAACGAGAGCCGCCCAGCGGATCCAGGTTGCGCTGAACCAGTCGTCTTCCTGTCCCTTGTCGAGGATGATCTGCAGGCAACCTAGCCAGATGGCCAGCAGCCCCAGGCCAATGCCGTCCAGTTTCCCGGGCTGCGCCTCGCGCACATAGTCGGGATCCTGGACATAACGCGAAATCATAAAAACGGCGAAGACGCCGACGGGGATGTTGATATAAAAAGCCCATCGCCAGGAGTAAGAATCGGTGAGCCAGCCCCCGAGAGTCGGTCCCAATACCGGTGCGACCACGACGCCGAGCGCGAATACGGCCATGGCGATCCCGCGTTTCTGGGGAGGAAAACTCTCCAAAAGGATCGATTGGGAGAGGGGCTGCAAGGCGCCGCCGCCGGCGCCCTGGATCGCTCGTGCAATCAGAATGACGGCCAAGCTGGTCGCGGCGCCACAGGCGAAGGAGGAAAGGGTAAAGATGACAATGCACGCGATGAGGAATCGCTTTCTTCCAAAGCGCAGCGAAAACCAGGTGCTGGCGGGCAGAACGATGGCATTGGCGACCAGATAACTGGTGAGCACCCACGTGGCTTCATCATTGGTGGCGGACAGGCTGCCGGCAATGTAAGGCAGGGCCACGGCGGCGATGGAAGTGTCCAGCACTTCCATAAAGGTGGCCAGCATGACCGCAATCGCGACCAGCCATGGGTTGGAGACGGAGGGAGCCGAGCTTTCCTGTTGGGTCATGCTTATTCCAGCGAAGAACCTGGAAAAGGGGAAATTCCTGAGATGCTCCAGCCAGTGTTTAGGGTTTATTTTTTGGTGTCAAAATCTCATCTCCTGAAATGCTGAAAAAAAGCCTTGGATTGTGGGCCGACATGGAGTATTTTTGCCGACATCGAATTCAGGGTCTGGCTTGGGTCTCACCTCGGCCAACACTGGGGACACCAGCTGCGCGAACCGCCCTGCCTTACCGCGCCGTGTTTCCAGACGAAGTGAAATCCGCCGGCGCGAAGGGATCCTGCCGTGAGATCTTCCGTTTCCTTCTCCATTTTGTTAGTGCTTTCTTTGCTGGGCGGCGACTTGTCCGCTCGCAGCGCTGAACCCGCACCTGCGGCTCAGTCGACTTCCGAGGCGAACCGGGCCTCTGCTGAATCCGCAGGCCAATCGTCTGACTTCATCATTCCGGGACCGCAACGCTCCTTTCTGCGCATGGCCGGCATTAGCCAGAAAATCAAGCCGGAAGAAGTGCTTCCCTTGCTAAGCAGGAACGTTTTCACCGAGGGATATCAGGGCTCAACCCGTCCTACGGAGTTTCTGGTTCTGCTGCGGCGATACGTGGTGCAGGCCAGGGAATTGTCATTGCTGGCATCGCAAACCGGGATGGTTCTCCGGGTGACGGGCTGCAACGATGCGGGTCCGCTGCTGCGCATTCTGGGATACCGGATTCGGCCAAACTGTGGAACGGCCGAAACTACTTTGCTGACGGAGGATCCGGAGCGAGCTTTTCTCGCGATTGACTCCGGCTTTCCGCTGCCCGCGCTGGAGCAGACGCTGCAGGGAGGAAAACCGTTTCAATATCCGTACTCCTCCGATGGAGTGCCCGTACTATTCTCGGAGAGCGACTGGACGCAGCTCAGCAAGAAGAACATGCGGGAGAACAGCCGAGACTTGCTGGAAACAATTCTCTTCGATCCCTCGATAGCACGGCTTTACTGGGCTTTCTCCCGACTCGATGCGGATACCAGCAGAGAATTGAAACAATCGGTGGGACTCGGAAAGCTCCTGCCCTATGCTGCGGTGCTGGATTTCTACGGGAGAGAACTGTGCATCGAGAATGGCAGCGTGCTCGTGCCCGGCGGATCCCGCTCAGTTTCTGAGTGGAAAGAACTGGTAGGTGCCAGTCCGACATCCCCCGCCAGTTTCGTTCCGAAACTGCTGGCGAAAGACAAGGGATGGCTGGCCGCGTATTTCGATGTACTGTCGCGCATCCGCGGTAGGCAACAGGAATATTTCACCGATCCCGCGCGCCTGCGGCTTTTCTACACCGGTCTGCGCGCGCCGGATCCCTCTGCACCCGCGACCCGAGGCTCTTTCCGACCGGCGCCTTGGATGCTGCTGCTGGCGACGCGGCTGCACTTGGACGACTCCGGGCAACCGCTCGTGCCCGGGAATCTGCAGGAGTGGAACGATCTTATTTTCCGGCAGCGCGATTCCGGCCTGACACGTAAGTGGGCGCGGCAGAACTTTCAAATCAAGAATGCAGATGAACTCATCAGAATGATGTTTGCGCTGTCCCGCGCTCCTAGTGACGCAACACCCCTACAGGCCTACATGGCGATCAGCGAACTGGACGCCCGGCGCTCTCCGGAACACCGTCTGGCGCCAGCCACCGTGGGCCTTATGGGGCGGAAGTTCGAAGAGTTCAGCGACCAGTACCGGGTCTTCTCCGAGTTCCGGGATCTGGACGATCAGTCCATTGTTCTTTTCCTGCAAACCGCGCAGGGGCTGCACAACGTTGCTGCCGGCGACCGCGGCAACGCGATGGGAATTTTCCAGGCCAATGTCGGGATGTGGCAGATCCTGGCGCGCCAGGGCGAGATTCCCAATTCGCAGCTGAACCAATCCTGGCAGCAACTGATCAAGCCGTTCGGCGGCATCCGGTCGGCGGCGCAGGTCTATGACGCCGGACGAGCGTCGCTGGCTCAACTCTTTCAGTTTTCCACGGGATCGGCCCGGATCTCGCAGGACAAAATTATCGATTTGCTGGCTGGCCCCGCGCAAACCGGGACAGATGGAAAGGAGATGCATCGCGAGAGTGCTGCCAGGATTCGCTCCGTTCTGGATGATCAACGACTGGTTTCCTTGGACACGCTGATGATCGTCGGGGACGCGCTCAAAGACAAGGCGCATGGCAAGCAACCCGAAGATTACGTGATGCTGTTAGCGGCGGAGACGAAAGAATTCGAGTTACCGCGCCCGATCTTCAGCAACAGCGAGCATGAGGAATGGGCAGCGGGGGTTTATAACAGCCATCACACCGACCTGCAGATGAAAACGGATCTGCCCAAACTGCTGAAGTCCACCTCTGCCCCGGCACACCAGGTCGAAGAAGCTCGCGGCCAACTCGCTTCTTTCCTGCGTGACACCCTGGTGGGCATGAATTACGCCTATTACGAGCCACCCGGCGCTCAAGCACTGCACAATAACCCGCTCCTGGTCCGCTCACATGACTTTGCCGGTGACACGGTGAGTGGCCTGAAGACCTTGTGGCAATCTCCGGAATTATTCGGGGAAGGAAGCCCGGCAGGAGGTGGAGCCCATCTCGTCGGTTCGTTGGCCGATCTTCCCTATGCTCTTGCGATTCTGGAACAGGACTTCATTTCGCCCAGCAGCGTGCAAGCCTTGATCTGGAAGGAAGTCACTCCGGAACTGCTGGCGAGCGCCATCCTTCCGCGCTGGTGGGACGTCAGCCCGCTGGAATTACATGCAGCTACGCTTTACCAGCGGACTGGAGAGGAACTCCTGACCGCATCGGTGAAGAGCGAAGAACTGCGCAACAAGGTCGTCGCCATTCTCGGGAGCCGCATGTTGCCACAGCACTCAAGGCAGCTGCAGCGAGATTTGAAGGCAGGGCACATTGCCGAGATCCTGTCGCAAATCATGCCCGCGGATGTGTTCTATCTCGCGTTAGAGTTCCGGGAAAAGTACCCTGATCAGTTGGCGGAGATCGGAAGCGCGACTCAGGAATTGCAGGAACTCTCGCGTCAGCACCCTGATCAAGTCAGCATGAAACGCCTGTCGCACGATTTCGGCATTCCGCATCCGGCTCTGGCTCAGAATTATGCTCCCGAATTGCTGGATGTCCTCCCCATGCCTCCGTTCGCGGGAGAGGCGAATCGTTTTCTGGCCGAATCCTGGGATTCGCCGAATTTGTACTGGGCGCGCCTGGCCGATGAACGAGGCTATTCGCCTGTGATGTTGAATCATCTGGTGCCGGAGCTGACCCGGATGATGGTGGAAAAGATTTTCGCAACTGAATTTGAGGATTGGCCAGCGCTTCTCCGGGCCATGCACGAAGCGGCGGATGAATTTCGTGGCAGCAGGGTGCAGCCCCGAGAGACCATCAGCGCCGGACGTCCGTGAATACCTGCTACGTTGGAAACTAAGAACGAAAAAGCGATCCGCCAGCCGATGGGTCGCAGAGTAGGAAGTTAAATCATGGTTAGCAAATTTTGCGTGCTGGTTCTGATTTGCGTCTCCCTTTTCATCGCCTCCGGGCTTGAGGCTCCAGCGCAAAGCAGCCCCGACATTCACGTCACGGTCAACATGGTTCAGCTCAATGTCGCTGTGACCGACAAGAAGGGACATTACATTACGGGACTGCAGCCTAAAGATTTCGCGATTTATGAAGATGGCATTCTGGAGAAGCCTGCCACCTTTGCGGAAGGAAATGAACCAGCCCGCAATCTTGGCGACCTTGCGGATGCGGGCCCCGCCGAGGGACTGCCGCGAACTTCTCCCGAGCGGCCGCAAACCTTTAATGATCTGATCAGCGGCGCGAATGTGTTTGTGCTCTTCGATACCAGCGATTATATGTACCGCGGATTTGTGTTCGCGCAAGATGCCATCAGCGACTTCATCCGGTCGCTGGGTAGCGCGGATAAAATCGCCTTCTACTCCTATAGCCGGGACCTTTCGCGGGCTGCGCCGTTGACGGCGGATCGCTCCCAGGTTCTGCAAGCAGTCCGCTCTACAGTCGCGGGAGACCAGGCCGCGCTCTACAACTGCCTGCTGCTGACCCTGAAAGATGCGGCGCAAAATGTGGGCCGCAAAGTCGTGGTGGTATTTTCCAATGGCCCGGACAATTCGAGTGTAGTGCCGCCCGAAGATGTCGCCGAATTTGCCCAATCCGCGGGGGTGTCGATTTATATGATCAGCACGCAGGAAGCGAGGCTGGAGCCCGTGTCTACTGCCGTTTTTGATCGGATGACTGCGGCCACGGGAGGAAAGGCCTACTTCGCCAAGAACTGGAAAGATGAGCAGCAGGCTTTCGCGTCCATCCGCGATGACCTGGCCCACTTGTATTCCCTAACCTACTATCCCAAGGCCAACCCCAATAGCGGTTGGCGCAGCGTTTCCATCAGACTCATGGGCGATCAACTGAAGAAATACAAAGTGCGCACCAGGAGCGGATATCGTCCTTTGCCCTCGCGCTTTTCTGGAAACCGGACGGCGATTTCCGAATCGCTACCGCCGCCGGTTGCTACGCCCAGCGCTGCAGAACCAATGCCTTCGACGCGGAACAAGAGATAGGATTCAGCTCATTGCTTTCTGTTAGAAACGGAAACTTGGTGCTTCGCCTGCTAGACTCCCTGCATGCGCGTGAAGATTCTTGGTTCGGCCGCGGGAGGAGCATTTCCTCAGTGGAATTGTTCCTGTCCCAACTGTAGTGCTCTTCGCGCCGGAAGCTTTCCGGGGAAAGCTCGGAGCCAGGCTCAAATTGCCATCAGCGCCGACGGGAATTCGTGGTTCCTGCTCGGAGCCTCTCCCGACCTGCGTGCGCAAATCGAGTCCACGCCGGAACTTCATCCCGGCGCTGGCCTGCGGCAATCACCGGTTCTGGGAGCCGTTTTGCTCAATGCCGATATTGACCACGTCCTCGGACTGCTGCTTCTGCGTGAACTGCAGCCGCTGTGCGTATTCGCAACCGAGTCCATTCGACGCATCGTAGCTGAAGACAATTCCATGTTCGGGATGCTGCAGCGCGTCCCAGAGCAGGTAAGGTGGAATGATTTTGTTCCCGCAACCTGGTTTTCACTCACCGATCCCGCCGGTGATGATTCGAAGGTCAGGTGCCGAGCTCGGTGTATGGGCGAGCACTTTCCTGCCTACGTGTCTCCAGCAAAACGCCGGCAGCTTTCCGGCGGCGAAGCTTCGCTGGGAGTATTGGTGGAGAGTCCTTCGGGCAAGCGCCTCGCCTATATGCCGGCGGTCCCGCACATCACTGACGCGCTACGAGAGGAGTTGGAATGCATTGATGTGTTGCTGTTCGATGGCACATTCTGGAGCGATGACGAGCTGATTCGGATTCAAGGCTCGGGACAGACTGCGAAGCAGATGGGACACGTTCCCGTCTCTTGCAGCCTGACACAGTTGGCGCAACTGCGGCGTCCCCGTAAAATCTATATCCACATCAACAATACGAATCCCATGCTGAACGAGGCGAGTCGAGAATACGGGCAGGTGCGCGAGGCCGGTTGGGAAATCGCGGAGGATGGATGGCAGTTCGAACTGTAGAGGAAAGCGCTGAGCGCCTGCTTTCATTCGACGAACTGCGGGCTCAACTGCGCGCCGTGGGCGAAGAACGATACCACCACAAACATCCGTTCCATTTGCTGATGCATGAAGGCCGGCTCAGCCGTGAACAGCTGCAGGCTTGGGCGCTGAACCGCTACTACTATCAGAGCATCATCCCGATCAAGGACGCGATCATCCTGTCGCGCAGCACAGACCCGGAATTTCGCCGCGCCTGGAGAAAGCGGGTTATCGATCACGACGGGGATGCCGCCAGCGAAGGAGGAGTCAAGCGCTGGTTGAAGCTCGCGGAAGCGACCGGGCTCGACCCCGATCAGGTTCGTGCAGGAACCGGAATCCTTCCTGCAACTCGTTTCGCCGTCAATGAATATCTGAACATCGTCCGCACCCGCAGCTTGCTGGAAGCCGTGGCGTCCTCGTTAACGGAGTTGTTCTCCCGCGACTTGATTTCGCTGCGCATGGAGAAATTGCGCCAGCACTACCCCTGGCTGTCTGGAGGATTGGATTATTTTGAAGCGCGGCTGACGCAGGCGCCGGAAGACGCGCATTACGCGGTGAACTACGCCTACAAGAATGCCAAGACCCGAGCCCAACAGGAACTCGCCATTGAGGCTCTGCGGGACAAATGCGACATTCTGTGGGCGCAACTCGACGCTCTTTATTTCGCCTATGTACAACCGGGCTGGCCTGCACCGGGCGCATTTCGCATCTAACCACCATGCCTGCGCCCACCGATGATAGTCGACCACGTCTCGCCACGGGATGCCGCTGGGGAGGAACGGAAGAGAACCGTATGGTGCTGTATCCCGAAGGCGCCATCAAACTGCAAGGCACAGGGCGAGAGGTGCTGGAGCGCTGCGATGGCCAGCGCTCGTTTGGAGAGATCATTGCAGAACTGCAGAAGGAGTTTGGGACCACCGATCCGGAGAAGATTCGCGGGGATATCAGCGCATTCATGGAGCAGTTACAGCGCAGGCGAATCATAGATTATTGAAAGGATTTTGTAATTTGGTAATCGGGTAATTTGTAATTTTCAACTTTACCCGGAACGCTAGATTACCCGATTGCAAAATTATCCGATTACGAAATTGTCCAGCCCTCTCGCACTCATTGCTGAAGTCACGCACCGCTGCCCGTTGCACTGCGTCTACTGCTCCAATCCCGTGCAGCTGGCGGGAACGGAGTCGGAGCTTTCGACCGGGGACTGGACCGGCGTTTTCCAGCAGGCAGGAAAGCTGGGCATGATGCACGCGCACATCACTGGTGGCGAACCGCTGGCGCGGACCGATGTTGCTGAACTCGTCTCAGCAGCGCGTACTGCGGGGCTTTACACCAATCTCATTACCTCTGGCATTGGACTCAACGACCATCGACTGGCAGCGCTGATGGGTGCCGGAGTTGATCATATTCAGATCAGCTTTCAGGATTCCCGTGAAGAAGCAGCCAACTGGATTGCGGGGGCCAAGGCGCACGCGCACAAGATCGAACTTTCCCGCGCCATTCGAAAGTACAAGGTTGCATTCACGGTGAATCTGGTGGTGCACAGGCAAAATCTGGATCACCTCGAGGAGATGATTGCGTTTATTGAGCAGTTGAATGCGGACCGGGTGGAGATTGCGCACGCACAGTACTACGGATGGGCACTCGCCAATCGGGCCGCGCTTATGCCCACGCGCGAGCAGGTGGAGAAGGGCGTTGCCATCGTTGCCGAGGCCGAGAAGCGGCTTGCCGGACGCATACGGATCGATTCCGTGATTCCCGATTATTATGCGAAGTATCCCAAGGCTTGCATGGGTGGGTGGGGGCAGAAATTAATGCTGGTCAATCCCGCGGGCAAAGTGTTGCCGTGCCATGCAGCGGAAGTGCTACCGCAGATGACGTTCGAGAACGTGCGCGAACGGCCGCTGCAGTGGATCTGGGAGGAATCAGAAAGCTTTCAGCGCTTCCGCGGAGAATCATGGATGCCGGAACCTTGCCGTAGCTGCGATCACCGCGCAGAAGATTTCGGCGGTTGTAGATGTCAGGCGTTACTGCTGACCGGCGACGCCGCGGCAACTGACCCCGCATGTTCGCTCGCGCCGAAGCACAGCTTGATCGAATCCGCGGTGCGAGAGTCGAACGCAGACACTTCCGGCAAGGGCGCCACCGGCGGTTCCTCATTCGTGCAACTCCAGCAGCAGAACGCAGCGCTGTGGACCTACAGAACGAATCCTGGATAAAGCCCACGGCATCGCTACCAGCGGATCCCGACTGTAATCGGACGCAGATCGGTAGTGATGTTGTTGTGCTTCCCGTGCAGATATCGGAACTCGACGTACAGGTCGAGGTTCGGCCGGATCTTCCGGGTAATCCCGCCGCCAAAGTTGTAGCCGAACTCATTTTGGCTTTCGTGCAGAAACTGGCCGCTGATGGGCAGACTGCCGTTGTAGCAGTGCCCCCACCAGCGAAAAAAAGAATTGCAGGCCGACCCTGGAATAGCGGTGGAAGCATCAAGCTTGCCAGAACGGTGGTAATAACCCGGGCCGAACACGACGTAGCCGCCCCAATTGCTGCTTACGGGAATATTGATAATGGGGTCGAGAGTGAGTGAATACACGTGATTAGTGGCGCCAGTCGCTTGGGCCGCTTGCAGGGCCGACGTTCGTAACGGAAGATTGTCGAACTGGAAGTCTAGCCGAATGCCGAAATACTTGCTGTAATTGCGCGCGGCGCCCACAGCAGCAACGCCGCCGCCGCCCCGCACGAATGTCTTTGTGGTCCCGTTGGTAAGACTCGCGCCGCCGCCGACGTTGAACGTCCACTTCTCGTATGCTTTGACCTTCTTCTTGACGGGGCGGTCAATTTCTTCCGGCGCAGCTTCCTGGCTGCTGGAGGTTTGGGCTTGGGGCTGCTGCTCGGTTTGAGTCGGTTGGTCAGCGGGCGGAGCGGCTGGGGTTTGTTGGGCGTCAACTGCTGAGGCCGCGGTAACGATCGCAACAAGCACCAGCGATGGCATTATGCAAGCCGTGGCGAACTTTCGAATCATTCCTTCTCCTCCCGCTGCCGGGCTGCAGACCGCCGCTCTCCGACTGAGAGGCGCTTGTAAAAGAGCGTGTCCGCGATGCTCCCGCCGAGAATGCGCAGCAGGCAGGCACCATATTATCAACTTTGATGCGCAGTCGGCGCAGCATGCCGTCCAAGTCGGCGGTCCGAACTCTTCAAGCAAGCACAGCCAGACCGGCAATTTTGCGGAAGCGCGGCTGCCACGTATCATATGGAATCCCATTTCCAAGTCAGGCGGATGGTTTGTCCAAAAGTGTTTCCAAGACGGTGACGAAAGTCGCTCCTGAAAACGGAGCCGACAAAAGTTCTGCCTGCAAAGTTGCGCTGATCGGCTTTGGGACGGTCGGCCGGGCTGTTGCCAAGATTCTGTGCGAGAGCGACAACACGTCTCTGCAACTCACTCACATCTGCAATCGCAACGTCGGACGCAAGAAGCAAGAGTGGGTTCCGGCCGATGTAGTCTGGACCGAGGACGTGGATTCGGTGCTGAACTCCGACGTTCGGATCGTGATCGAGCTCATCGGCGGGATCAATCCGGCGGAGCAGATCGTGCGGCGTGCGCTGGAATCCGGCAAGTCCGTGGTTACTGCCAATAAGCAACTGATCGCACGCCATGGGCCCGATCTGCTGCAATTAGCGGCGAGCAAGGGAGTTCAGCTTGAATTTGGGGCATCGGTGGCCGGCGGAGTCCCCGTACTCCCTGCTTTGCGCGCGGGATTAAGCGGTGACCGACTGCACGGCATTGCCGGGATCCTGAATGGAACGTGCAATTACATCCTGAGCCGCATTGAGAGCGCCAGGATTCCGTTCAGCGAGGCTTTAGAAGAAGCGCAGGCTCGTGGCTACGCCGAGGCGGACGCATCGGAAGATCTGGATGGCGGCGACGCGCGAGCCAAGTTGGCCATTCTGGCGCTGGCGGGGCTGCACACGCAATTGACCCCGGAATCTGTGCGCGGGCGGACGATCCGCCCGGTGGATGCCGTGGACTTCGACTATGCGGCGCAACTGGGATGCACGATCCGGCAAATCTCACGCGCCGATCTGAAGGGCGACACTCTGTTTGCCGAGGTTGGACCTTGCCTGGTGCCATCGGATTCGGCCTTCGGTCGCGTGCAGAGAAATCTCAACCTGGTGCTCACGTCCGGTCAATACGGCGGCGATATGGCGTTTCTGGGAGCAGGCGCGGGGGGCGATCCCACGGCGGTCGCGGTCGTCTCGGATGTGATGTTTGTGGCCTCGGCGATCTCCGGCGGCAGAAGAGAGATCGCGAGCCAGGTGTTGCGGCCTACGGTATGCAGTGATTTTGAGACCGCGTGGTACTTGCGCTTCTTCGTGCGTGACCAGCCGGGAATTGTGGCCCGGTTGGCGCAGATCCTCGCGGCCCATCACCTGAACATCGATTCCCTGCTGCAGAAACCTGGCTTCGAAAAGAATTCCCTGCCTTTTGTGATTACGCTCGAGCCCTGCCGCGATTCCATGCTGCATCCGGCGCTGGAAGAAATGTCAGGGCTGGAATTCGCGACTCGCCCCTGCTTGTGCTTGCCGATTCTCCGCTGAGCCGATTTCTCCGCTGATCTAAAAACAAACGCCGGTCGTTTCCGACCGGCGCTCAGGAAAAACTTCGCGATTAGTTCCAGAAAGGATTGCTCAGACCTGCGGGCGCCAGTGCGCTGTCCGTCTTGGTTTCCGTACCGGTTTCATCGGAGATCTTCTCATCAATGAAGCGGGACGGCGGTGCCTTTAGTTCTTGTTCGCTCTTGCCCGGCGTGGGATTAAATGGATACTCACTTTTCATGGGAGAGACTCCTATTTCTGTATGATCTAGTTTCATTAAACACCTGGAAGCTAACGTTGCGTGCACAATAATTTTGATAAGACCTATGAAAAATCCGAATAGGGAATTGCGCTCAGAAGCGGGATTCAGAGCTCACCCGAGCGACGGCGGGGCGGCTTCAATTATGCTGTCTAGGTTCACAAAGCGAAATGGAATCAGCCTTTCTGAGGACGAAATTATGAAATATCGCAAGCTGGGCCGTACGGGGTTTGAGGTAAGCGACATCGCCTATGGATTATGGGGGATGAGCGGCTGGAGCGGATCGGATGACAAAGAATCTTTAGCCTCGCTGCAACTGTCGGTTGATTTGGGCTGCAATTTTTTTGATACGGCGTGGGCCTATGGCGAAGGCAAGAGCGATGGACTGCTGGGCCAGACCATGCAGCGAAACAAGGGTAAGCGGCTGTATGCGGCATCGAAGATTCCCCCGGCGAACGATCGCTGGCCTGCGCTGCCGGAGTACAAATACAGCGAGGTGTTCTCGGCTGAGCACGTATTCAAGTATGCCGAACTGATCCGGAAACAGCTGCGGGTGGATCGCATCGATCTGCTGCAGTTTCACGTTTGGGACGATTCCTGGACCAACGACCCGGAGTTCCGGTCCACGGTGGAGAAACTGAAGAAAGACGGTATCGTCCAATTCTTCGGCCTCAGCCTGAACCGCTGGGAGCCCTGGAATGGCCTCAAAGCGATTCGCACGGGGCTGGTCGATGCGGTGCAGGTCATCTATAACATCTTTGATCAGGCGCCGGAAGACGAACTGTTTCCGCTCTGCCAGGAAATGAACATCGGCGTTATTGCGCGCGTGCCCTTCGACGAAGGCAGCCTGGGTGGAAGGATGACAGTGGACACTCGCTTCCCCGAAGGGGATTGGCGGGCAGGCTATTTCGGTGCAGAGAACCTACCGCAGACCATCGCGCGAGTGGAGAAACTGAAGAAAATTCTGCCCTCCGGAATGAGCTTGCCGGAAATGGCGCTGCGCTTCATTCTGTCGCATCCCGCGGTAAGCACGACTATTGCGGGGATGCGAAAGCCGGAGCACGTCAAGCAGAACATTGCCGCGAGCGACACGGGGCCTTTAGACAAGAATCTGCTAACCGAGTTGAAAAAACACCGGTGGGATCGAAAGCCGCGGCCCTGGTCGGACTGAACTACGCAAGACAAACCACAGGGGGCACATAGGCACACAGAGGAATTCCGCTGTGGGCCTGTGTGTCCGCTTTGGTGAACAAGCTACGAGCACTGGTAGTATCCCCGTGCGCCAAGATACGCTCACGTCTCGGCCGCCCGTACACGCGGCTTTCGGATCGTGCTTGATCCGCTCTCCTGCCTCGATAGATGAGCTTGTTCAAGAAAATCGCTTTCGCACTCCTCTCTAGCCCGCTACTGCTCAGCCAAGTCCAGGCGCAAAGCCCCCGCGGATCTCTCCGAGGGAGCGTGCAGGACGTGACTGGAGCAAGGATTCCTAAAGCCACAGTCGTTGCGCAGTCTTCCGACTCATCGCTGCGGCGCGAAGCTGACAGCGAGGATCGCGGAGAGTTCCGCATCGACGATCTGCTGCCGGGAAGATACCGGGTTGTGGTGAGCGCGGCCGGATTCTCGGACGCTGTCGCCGAGGTCCCCATCGCAGTCAGTTCCGTACGCGAGATTACAGTGACCCTCAAGCCCGCAGCTTCAGCGCAGAGCGTCACCGTCAAGGGCCAGAGCTCTTCCATCACCACGGAACCGATCGATGTGGCGAGCGCGGTACACCAGGGCGTGATCGGCCGGCAAGATCTGCAGAATCTCCCACTGGCGGAGCGCAGCTTTGCCAACATCGCCTACCTCGCTCCTGGCACCGAACCGGTGGAGCCCTCAGATCCCACGAAAGCCCGCATCACAGCCGTCGCTTCGGGAGGTAGTTCGGGTCTGAACAATGAGCTTTCCGTGGACGGCGGCGATAATTCCGACGACTTCATTGGTGGATTCCTGCAGAATTTCTCTCCTGAGACCATCCAGGAATTTGCCGTGCGCACGGCCAACGAGGATGCCGACACCGGAGGGACCACGGCGGGTTCAGTCGTGATCACGACGCGGCGGGGCGGCAATGAATGGCATGGCGACGCGGCTTTCTACGATCGCGCGGCGGCTCTCAATGCTCGCTTTCCCATCGAGAACCCCGCTCCCGATCTCAAGCAGCCCTTCTCCCGGCAGAATTACGTGTTCACCTTGGGAGGCCCGCTCAAGACCAATAAGGTCTGGGTGTTTTCGTCTTTCGAATATGTGCACGAAAACGCCAGCATTGCGTATAGCCGGGCCGTTACCGCCGAATTCGATGCGCTGTCCAGCCTGGCATCCAGCGGGCTGATCCCCGGCGTCACATCCATCGACGTTCCGCGGAACACGCCTGTGCCCTTCCGGGATTACATCGGATCGCTCCGTTTTGACTGGGCTGAATCGGTGAAGTCGCAGTGGTTTTTGCGCGCGTCGACTGACAATTACATTACCCACAACAATCTGGTGCAGCAGGGCACGCTGCCATCGACCGGACTGCTGACCCACAACAACTACCTAAACATGGTGATTAGCAATTCGTACGCGTTCAGCCCGTCATGGCTGGGGACATTCGTATTTGGCGCGAGCGGATTGCACCTGACCCAGCGTCGAAATTCGGATCTGGGATTTGCCTTGGCATTTCCTTTCAGCGCCACTTCGCAGACTGTGTCCGGATTTGAAACGTATGGCGATAACCAGTTCGTGACCGCGATTACCGCGTTTCCAGATCTGCGGAATCAGCAGAAGTATCAGCTTCGCTACGACGTCGGGCACGCGACTGGAGATCACTCTTTTAAATTCGGTGTCAATCTCATTCACGAGCCTGTGCTGGGCGGGGCTTTTCCGGGAAATGCCGAAACCTTGTACACCTTGCCGCAGGATCCAACCTATTACGTCGCAAATCGGGCGCAGTTCAGCGTGGATTACGCTGCCGGCGCGACCAGCACGCCCACCAGCGATGGCAGTTTTTCGCAAAACGTGCAGCGGCTAGGGTTGTATGCCCAGGATTCCTGGCGAGTGACGCCGCATCTGACTTTCAACTACGGCCTGCGCTATCAAACTACTTTCGGGCTGTTCACGGCATCCGGACGCAGCCAGGCGGAAAATCCTGCTTACCTGACGCTGCAAGCTCTAGGCCTCTCGCTGGTCCGCGGCATACCGCACGATGATCGCAAGCAGCTTGCTCCCCGCTTAGGAGCCACCTATGCTCCCGGACGGGGCGGGAAGACGGTCCTGCGCGCCGGCTTTGGGCTGTTCTACAACGATCTGGCACAGGGCGGGTGGGCACCAGCTTTTCAGGCCGTAAACAATAACTCGGCAGGTCTTTGCTGCTTAGGCCCCGGGGACCCAGGCGCAATCATTGATCCGAATTACAAAACGCCCTATGCAATTCATGCCTCAGCCGGAGTGCAGCACGCGATCAACGCACATTGGACTATCAGTGCTGACTACACGCACGAACAGGGGAATCATTCGTATCGCCGGTACGATTACACGCCCGGGCTGAACATTGCTGCCAATGCTCCCGCGCTGGCCGTGTTCCGGTCGGATAATCGCTCGAGCTTCGATTCCCTCGCCATCGCCTTGCAGGGGAATGTGACGCAGCGCTTTAACCTGATCGCACACTACAGCCTCGCGAGCGCAAAGACATGGGGCTGCATTTTGGGCGAGCTATTCGATTACGTGAACGGAGTCTGCGATCCGCTGAACCCCTTTGGCCCGGGAGATTACGGCCCGTCCGGCGAAGACATTCGCCACCGCTTTGTTCTCGGGGGAATGTTCCATGCTCGGGGGGGCATTGAAGTTTCTACCCTGACGCAAGCCGAAAGCGCGCGGCCCTTCACACTCACTACACCGGCAGGAGATCGCGCCGTGGTGAATGGGGTTAAGACGTCATTGGATCAAGTGCGCGGGACACCGTACATCCAGATCGATTTGCGGGTGAGCCGTCCCATTAAGATCGGCGACCGCGCAACCGTGACTCCTTTTGCCGAATTGTTCAATCTCTTGAACCGGAATAATCCCGGCGCGAATTACGTGACCGACATTTCGGCGCTCCCCATCCCCGTGAACAATCTCGCGAATGCGACCGCACTCTGCCCCGACCCGAATTGCAGTGTGCCCATCAGGAGTCTTAAACAACTGCTCGTGCCGGCAGGCGGCCTGGGAGATTTTTTCGGACCGGGAACTACAGTGGGAATTCCGTTCGCAGCGCAGCTTGGGGTAAGGGTTAGTTTCTGAAAACCGCTATCGAATCATCCACTCGGTGGCTCGATGCACATCCACCAGCAACGAGCCGTAGGTGATTGCGAAGAGGGCAAGGATCGGAAGGACGACTGCGAGAATGCTCCTGGCAGAGAAATCCCTCTGCTGTTTGGGCCTATCCGGCCATGAGATCAGGCGCTCCACCCGCGCATTAATGATCGCAGCATGACCATGAACCAAAGCGACGCTCAGGTCGGGCGAGGGCTCGTCTGCTTTCAAGCGTGAGAGCTTCAACAGGGCAGCGGCGAGATCGAGAGCGTCCGCCGTGCTCGATACGGCGGCATCATCGGCAGCCATTTCAGAGGCCTGGAGCCAGGCGGCCTCCAGAGCTCGCATCCCAGGAAAGGCCACAAATCGAAGCAGAAGTTTCTTGAAGTTGTCACGACGGCGAATGTGCGCAAGTTCGTGATTCAGCGCGGTGCGCAGTTCGTTGCCGTTCAGCAGAAATTCCGCCGAACCGGACAGCAGAATTTTGGGACGAAGAATTCCGGCCGCCGTCAAAGCCGGCACTCTGCGCCGAATTCGCAGCACCGGAAATGGAGAGGAAGCAATCTCTTCCGCAGAATCGCTCCAGCTAGAAACCGTTCGCGAGGCCTTCCGCACTGAGAGAACAGCATTGGCCAAGCCGAAAATGGCGAGCCCAGAGCCCAACAGTGCGAGCGCCAAAGGAACATTTCCCGTCGGCTCCACAATCGAGCGAGGCTCGAGCAGCAGGAAAGACGGAACCGCAAATGCGGCCGTAATGAGCGCAGCTAGGAGGAGGGGGAACATTCGTAAAGCGAAAAACAACCTCCCGAGGCGCTGCACGGGAAGATCGTGTACGCGCTGGTAAGTCCCCTTCCACGTACAGAGAGCGGCCAGCGATGCCGCGCAGTAAACGATCAGGAACACTGAGAACGAGACGGCAATGCCGCGCAGCGCAAACATTTAAGATTTGTCCTTAGATGGCGAACTGTCCCCGGCGGAACGCGAGCCGCTGTTGCGCAGTTCGCGGCGCTTGGCCTCGACCAGTTCACGAAGGTCGTCGAGCAACTCGGCATCGCGTTCGCTGACGATCTCCACCAGATATGACAGAGGGAGCGATCCGGCTGGACTCGCATTCAGCAATTGCCGGAAGGCCTCGCCCGCAGCATCGCGGTGCAGTTGCGCCCGGGATACCAGGGGCGTGTAGCGGAATGCTCTGCCTTCGGCTTCCCGCGAGAGCAACTTTTTCTTGAAAAGGCGGTCGAGAGTCGTCATGACCGTCGTGTATGCGAGGTCCCGGCACGGTTCGTCAATCAACTCACGGACGGTCGCGTTGCCGCGAGTCCACAGAGCTTCCAGGAGACGTTCTTCCAACGGTCCGAGTTCAGCGGAAGAGGCGCGAAAATGAAAAATGCGTTTCATGCAGGCAGGGGCATTCTAACCGAAGGGGAAGGGCGCCGCCATGCAAAGGCGGACAAAAAATACCTAGAAAAGGTCTGTCCCGGCGGAGCGAGCGGCTACTCCGCAATCAAGGCTGTGCAACACACCTTGGGCTTGCTGAAAAATCTGGCCGTCCAGGAGGGGGGCACTATGTGCGCTGAGGCAAGCTTGCGCAGCTGATTCGGAATGGCGACCCCGGAGGGGCTCGAACCCCCAACCCTCAGTTCCGAAGACTGATGCTCTATCCAATTGAGCTACGGGGCCGCATAGTCAGAGGCCGAAGATGCCGCCGAGATCTGCTCGACCTGGACAGCCGAGGCGGCTGTCCCTACATACGGGAAAATGGGGTGGGAAACGGGAATCGAACCCGCAACCGCCGGAGCCACAGTCCGGTGCTCTGCCAGTTGAGCTATTCCCACCGCAGATTATTCATTATAGCAATGGAGGCGGTACGGGGACTCGGTAGATAGCCTATCAGGAGGCACCATGCTGCGGCGGTGTCATGTATGCAGGAAGGTGACGCAGGAATTTGTCGATCCGAGAAGACTCAGATGCGCCCTATGCCTACATACTCGAATCCCAGCGCGCGCAGGCGTGTGGAATCGAGCAGGTTCTTGGTATCTACAATGAGTGGTTTTTTGAGTAGCTGCTTGATACGGTCGAAATCGAGAGCGCGGAATTCGGGCCAGCCGGTGCCGACGATGAGGGCGTCTGATCCCTCGGCCACGGCATACGCAGAATCGCAGTAGCGAACGGCCCCGTTCAAGTGCGTCTTGGCCTCCGGAATAGCAACCGGGTCGTAAGCGCGCACATGAGCGCCTCTGGAGATCAGCGTCTCGGCCAGACGGAGTGACGAAGAGCCCGCAACGGAGTTCGTATTCGGCTTGAAAGCCAAGCCCAGGATGCCCAATTCTTTGTTCTCGACCGAGTTCAACGCGGCGGAAACTTTTTCGACCAGGCGTTCGGCGAGTGAGTGATTCACTTCGCGAGCCGCCGTGAGGACCTTCAGCGGCACGCTATGCGTCTCGGCCAGAGACGAAAGGGAATCCATATCAGTCTCGGCGAAAACCCCGCCCATTCCAGCTCCCGGCTGCAAGCAGCGAGGCGCAATCTTCTTGTCCAAGCCCAGAGCCAGGGCAAGGTGGACGGCATCGGCGTTGACACGCTCGCAAAGGGTGGCCACTTCGTTGATGAATGAAATCTTGGTGGCGACGAATGCCGTCGCGGCTTCGCGCACAAGTTCGGCGGTGGCCTGATTGGTGACGATCACCGGCACGCCACGCATGACCAGGGGGTGAAAGATCTGCTTCAGGACCTGTACCGCTTCATTTGAGGCCGAACCCAAGATGAGACGGTCGGGCCAATTGAAATCTTCCACCGCGCAGCCATCGGTGAAGAACATAGGCTGCGAAACAATAGTGGCTTGCAGGCCCGCGTCGCTGATGCTCTTTTCCAACGCATTGGCGGTGCCCACGGAAACGGGCGTGACAATGGTCAGGATCGGAGGTTTTGGCGCGAGCCGGATGATGCGCAGGGCGATGTCGCTCAGATTATCGGCCTTATCTTCCGCCAGAAAGATCACTCCGGTTCGGCGGGCAAAAGTTTCAATGTCGGTAGAATAGGAAAGGCGTCCAGCCCGCACATTCCGCCGGATGATTTCCTTCAGATTCTTCTCGAAAAAAGGAATGTTGCCCTGCGCCATTTCGACCATGCGGGTACGGTCGGGATGACAACACGAAACCGGAGTTCCGAAATCCGCCAGGCAGGCTGAAATCACGGTGCCCAGATACCCCGACCCGTAAACCCCGATCTGCATTATGATCTCCCCTGGCCGGCCGAAAACCCGCGTGGGCAAAGGGATTCCACGGGATTACCGAAACCTGCTCTAATCTTTATCTACAGTTGTAGAGAGAGCTTTTCAACGCACGGGAGGGAGATGTACTTCAAGACCGGGTTCACTGGGCTGGAGTAACCGAGGAAAGTAATGTACTAGTGATTACGAAAGCTAGCGCGACACTAGCTTCTGACCCAGCACCACGGCAGCCAAGTCAACCCAGCAGTTCGGAGAGTCCTCGCGCACAAACGTGAGCCTTTCCAGGGTGATACGGCGAGTGCCGAGGTACTCCTCCCAGCGGCTGCGAGCCATCTGGTAAGCAGTTTCCGCCGGCTGCTCGGCTCCCATTTTTACAATCGTCATGTGGGGGATGTAAGGCCACTCCTCGCGGTAACGAAGCACGTCCGTGTTGAGCTTTTGGTGAAGGGCGCACATGCGCGATGCATCAGACTCGATTCGGATGAACACTGTGGGGGTCACTGGGATGAAGGTCTCCACCGCGCCCAGACTCACGGAAAAAGGCTCTTCTCCTCCGCATATTCGCTGCAAGAGTTCCAAAGCCGCGCTCTCGGTTCCGGCCAGAGGCCGGGGAGGCAGGATCGTCAAATGGGCAGCAACCTGCGGGAGATCAGGATGCAGTTCCCGCCGGAGGTTCTCGACGAACTCTCCTGCCGGACTCTTCACATACGCTACCAGTGCGTAACGCGGCTTCTGCATACCTGAACAAAAATTATACAGGCAGGGGCAAACGACACTTCAAGCCAACGGTAATGAGATTTCGAGCGATTCTCAGCCAGGAGCAGCCTAGGGACCCGAAAACCACGTAGGGGCAGCCCCCTTGGGTTGTCTTCGCCAAGTGATGGAGCGGCGCGCGAGCGCGAACTCGCGTGCAACGGGGCCGGCAAACCTTGCTCGGTCTCGCGTCCTGCAATAGAATCCGAGAAGGGGCCGACCACCCCGTTAATGCTGTGAAAGTCGGGGCGTAGCGCAGCCTGGTAGCGCACCTGCCTTGGGCGCAGGGGGTCGTAGGTTCAAATCCTATCGCCCCGACCATCAATCACTTACGAAATTTGGCCTCTCCAAAGCACCCCTGCCTTGGAGGACACAGTGATTGAACAATTTGAGTTCATCAAAGAGCGTCAGTTCATCAGCAACGTCAGTCCGCGCACAATCCAGTGGTACCAAGAATCCTTCGCATGGCTCGACAACCCAGAGCCTACTAACGACGAATTGAAATCCCTCGTCATCCGCATGAGGGAACACGGACTCAAGCCTAGGCAACTCGTCGCCGCTGGTTTCGAGCAGCACGAGCATCGCAGTTCGTACCCTTGCGCCTGATACTGCGGAAAAAACGTTTAGCGATGCCCAGTGCTTCACGTCGTTGGACGGAGCGTCGTTCGCCTTAAACGCCACCGGCTTCACGTCGCTAGCCCTCATCAATGGCTGGGTAGGAGCCCTTTTGCCACGAGCGCGCCAGCCGTTAAAAACCTCAACGGAGTTGTGCATTTCAAAGGCGCGATCGCAACTTCTGGTACCAACGCTCAGCCCTTCCTGTTGCCGACAGCTTTTCGGCCAGCCACCAACGTCTACGTTGAGGTTGACCTCTGCAATGCCAACAAGGGCCGCCTTTTGATCCAGAGCACTGGTGTGGTCACTGTCCGAGCGGAAAACGGAACCTTCAGCAATGCACAATGTTTCACCTCGCTCGATGGTGCGTGGTTCATGAAGACGCCGAACGGAGCGAAGGCGCTTACTCTCCTGAATGGTTGGACCAACGCGCCGTTCGGTACGAGCAACGCATTGTTCGAACGTATTTACAACATTGTCTATTTCAAGGGGGCCATTGGCAATGGAACTGCCGCCACAGTCTTTACCTTGCCGATCGGGTCTCGCCCAGTGACGAACATCTACATTCCCATCGATCTGTGTAACGCCAACAAGGGCCGCCTGTTTATCCAGACGAGTGGCGCAGTATCAGTTCAGTCAGAAAGCAGCTTCAGCGATGCTCAGTGCTTCACTTCGCTCGACGGTGCTTCGTTTGAGCAATGACAGCGGAGGGCACGTCTTGGCGTGCCTCGGCTTGCTGGCAACACAGAGCGAACGATTCCCTTAGCAGGAGGTACCATGAAAATCGAGCGGAAGTCGTCGATTGTACTGTTTGCTACCTAGGATTGCTATGGATAGCCTTCTGAACGTGTCCGCCCAAGAGCGTGAGAGTTTTCCGGAAGTGTATTGGAACATCTATCACGACACTTCGGCGCCGGCGTACGCCTACCCTGATGCCGAGCCTGCAGCTTCCGTCCAGCGGATGATCCGGCCATTGCCCCAACGGCAGGTTCCCGGTGATCACGAAGGACGGGAGAACGCTTACGTTACGCAATGCCCAAGGCATTCCTGAGTGGTCGGGAGGTAGACGCCCGTAAACAACTGTCCATGCGTAAAGCTCACTTCGGCGCAGAAGGAAGCACTCTTGAGAATCCGTGTCTATGCGACCGTGACCGCTGCGACCTCGTAGTCGTCCACACGAGGTATGGTGAAACGCAAGACCGACCCTTCGAGCCGAAAGCGAATGGCTCTGTCAGAGCGCAGCAGTTCGACGGCATTAACTTTCACTCCCCCGGGCAACGCGATGCTGACGGTTTGTGGACCCAGCGGGTAGACCGTGCTCAGCCAGCCATGGTGGGCGTTCGGGTTCGTGTAATTGAGCAGGTGGATGGCGTAACCCACCCTAGTTTCCCAGGCAAAAAGCTCGAGTAATCCATCGCCATCAACGTGGACCAGGGCTTCATCTCGCGTGACCCATCGGATGGTGTTGTCTAATAAGCGTAGAAGATCGCCATGACCTGTAAGCCAAAAAGTTCGCTCGATGTCTCCAGAAAAGTAGGCAAGACGGCTGGAGCCGACTTCACGCAACACCACTGCTGGCTCATCAGTGTGCGAGACCGGCGGGTAGGCCAATTCCGGAGGATACTGCACGAACCCAGGGACAACAGTGAGAACCGGATCTGGCACAGATTTCACGGGCACACGATTTTGCGCGCCTGGCAACCAGTTGGTGTTTGAGAAGCCGTCCAGAACTGGATGACCGCGTTCAATGCGGCCGTAGTATGCGTTGCCGTTTGTGCCGATAACTTCTCCAGCCTTGCTGATGCCGAGCAAGTCGGCAAGCGCAAACTCCTCACGCGGCTGCAGGTTCTCGTCATACAGGCCCGTTTCGAAGCTTGCCATGATTGACCCTCCGGAGCGGACGTAGTCACGGACCTGCTGGCACTGGCGGTCGCTAAGGATGGCAATATTCGGAAAGAGCAAGGCACGGTATTTGATTATCCGTTCGAGGTCGAGTCGGTCTTCGTGTACGAAGTCGAACGCGAATCGGCCGTTCAGAAGAGTCGCATAGATACCGTGTGTCGTTTCCCGCATGTAGTCGTGAGCGTGAGCGGCAGCGGGAGGCGGGTATAGAAGTTGCGTGCTCTGCCCCATGACAACGCCGATGTTTGCGAGTGATCGGCGGGGCTTCAGGTGGGCATCGTGTTTCTTCGCCCACTGAAAATAATCCGAGCCAACTTCTTGCCAGCGGCGATCTTCTCCGAACCCAGCCTCCGAGCCGATGAAGTGGTAATAGAGCGCCATGCCGCTGGCCAGCGTTTCATTCAACCACATTCTTGCCTCAGCGGGATTCTTGGAGGCATTGCGCCATCGGACCGTGCCAGTCGAGTAAGCGGCCGTGACGTTGGCAGCGAATTTTCCGTCCATCATGGCATTGCAGACGCGACCTTGCAGGCTGCATCCCCAGATCGCGGGATCATCGGAGGTGCGGCCCTGATTGTCTGCTTGGAACCAGACTGCGGTTTTGCAGAGACGGTCGAGGTTGGGGCCGCAGCGGACATTGCCACCCAGGTTGGCGAAGAAAAAGCTGTCAGGCTTCTTTTCTTTGGCGATGGCGTCGTACTTTTCCCACAGCTCAAGAATTCGATCATTGAAAGCGTGCCAATAAGCGGTAGTGTTGGACTCGGGAAGTTTGCTACAGATGGCGCAATGGCAGTTTGGGAGACTGCCGATGGGAGGCCATCCGTTGGTGTAGAAGCAATCAACGTCGTAGAGCGAATTGATTTCGCGCATGATGGCCGGAACGTATTCCTCCATATAGCTGCTGAACATGCAGGTGCGGAATAGCCGCGAGTCTTCAGGACTTAGGAGAACCGAACCCTTGCCGTCGCGCATGGCCCACTCCGGATGCGCATCAAGGGCGTCCTCCCAATTCAGGTCCGGACTCATGCGGGCGACGATGCGCATGCCGCGCTTGCGTGCGGCGACCACACATTCACCAAAAAAGTCACGCCCATTGAGAAACTTTCCGTGACGGTGGAACCGGACTTTTGAGGGATAGAAGGCGAGTATACCGGTTACACTGACAAAGACGATGTCGGCGCCCGCCGAGTGCCAATAATCAGCCCATTCTTCAATGTTCATTACAGCCGGGTCGTGCTCGGTCATGTTGCTCTGACCGACACGGCGAATGTTCTGCTGCCAAGGTAAGGTAGATGGATCGACCCGAGCCAGCCTGGCTGGCAGAGGAATGAGTTTCGGAGCGGTTCCCCTGCTGGCTACGTCGGCCACCGTTTTCCCTGAGATCGTCGCCGGATTCAGCGCCTCGATGGCGGAGGCCAATGGAAGGGAAACTGCGCTGGTCTTGAGAAAAGTGCGCCGGTTCAGCATGCGGTCCATTATCGACCATACCGACTTCCTTATGAACAGGAATGAAGGAACGCTCGTGGGAAACTAACTGGCGAACCCAGCTAGTCCTCTCGCAGCGCCTGCACCGGGTCGATACTGATCGCCCTTCGTGCCGGCAAATAGCTGGCGAGTAATACCAGCGCCGCCAAGACAACGCAAGCTCCAAGTGCAGTCACCGGATTGTATAGGCTTACCCCATAGAGCATGCTGCGCAACACCTGGCCTGCGGAAAATGTGACGATCAGCCCTAGCAAGCACCCGGCCAGGGCTAGGATGACTCCGTGGCGAAGCACCATTGCGGCAATCTGTCCGCGCTGCGCGCCGAGTGCCATACGAATACCGATCTCACGCACTCGCATGCGGACAAGGTAGGTAATCACCGCATAAAGCCCAAGTGCTGCCAGGAACAACGAGAGTCCCGCAAAAATGCCTAGCAGAACTACGATAAAGCGTCGGCTTCCGAGCGAATCCTCGACTCGCTCCTGCATCGTTTTGACGTCAAAGATCGGCTGCCGCGGATCGATTGCGGCGATAGCGGCCTCCATCGCCCTTTTCAGCGACTCAGGATGCGAGCTCCTGCTCTTCACTACGAGTGACATCGAATCGTTTGCCTGCTGCGCCACGGGCAAGAAGTAGAAGCCTTCGTTCGCTTCGGAGTCGAGCGCCGAAATCTTGATGTGCTTTACCACCCCTACAATTGGCAGCCATGTTTTTCCGTTGTCAATGCTGAGGTATTCGTTTAGCACGTCCTTGTCAGGCCAGTACTGGCGAGCGAGCGTCTCATCGACCATTGCGACCTGCAGAGTATTCATGCGGTCGCTCTCGGTAAACGTGCGGCCGCGCACCACGGGAATTCCCATTGCCTGGAAATAGTCAGGCGAGATCAGCGAAATGTGACCATGCGGCCCGGGGTTGTTGGGCGCAAGCACCTGGCCCTTGATCGAGAACGAAGCCGAGCCCTGGTTCCCACCAAACGGCAAGTCGCTCACTAGCCCAACGCCGGTCACGCCTGGAATGTTCTTCAGGTTCTGTTCGGCTGCCTCCCAGAATGCTACCTGCTTCTCCGGTTTGTCATAGTTCGTGCGCGGCAATGCCACCGTCGCCGTGATCACGCCCTGCGGATCGAACCCAGTGCTCAATCGTTCTACTGCCTTAAGGCTCTCGAGCAGCAGTCCAGAGCACACCAGCAGAAACACGGCGACTGTGATCTCAGCAATCACCAGCGCCGAACGCATGCGATTGCTCGAGCGGCTCGAAGTTCCCGAACGGCCACCTTCACGTAAAGACGAAATAAACTGCGAGCCGGCAACATACAGTGCCGGCGCCGATCCACAGAGCAGCACGGCGATCACGCTGACCGCCGAAGCAAACAACAGTATCCGCTGGTTCAGGTGAACGTCGATATTTTTTGCAATCTCCACTGGAGCCAGATAGAGCAATGATGGAGTGACGAACACCGCAAACAAAATTCCCACACCCAGACCGACCATCGCCAGCAGCAGGCTCTGCAATAGCGGTTGGACCATCAGCCGCGCGCGCGAAGCTCCCAGCGCGACGCGCACCGAATTTTCATGCTGATGATCCGTGGCACGCGCCAGTTGCAGCCCTGCAATGTTGGCGCAGGCAATCATGAGAACGAGCAACACGGCCGCAAGCAAGATCGAAAGCGGCTTGCGCAAATCACCCGAGATGAATTCGCGCAGCGGCACGGCAAACATCCCCCAGCCGGCGTTTCGCGCAAATCCGACCTTCGCCTTTACGGCTTGCGAAAGTGAATCCTCAAATCCATTCGCCTGCCCCAAAGTCGTTCCGGGCTGCAGCCGTGCTACGGCGAACAGGTTTTCATTGAACCGGTAATTTTCGTCGTGGTACCGCGCCGGCGGTTGCGCCAGTGGCGTCCATAACTCGGCCTGGTTCGGCCAATTGAAGTCGGCTGACATGACGCCAATTACCTCAAACAACTGTCCATTCAGGTCAAGCTTGCGGCCAATGATGTTAGGATCCCCTCCGAAGCGTGTTTGCCAGGTCTTGTTCGACAGTACAATGACGTTATTTGCGCTGGGCACATCATCTTCCGGCCGGAAAGCACGACCAAGAATCGGTCGAGTTTCAAATACGTCAAACCACTCCGAGGTCACGAGCGCTCCCACTAGCCGCTCTGGGCGCGCATTTTCCGCGGTGTAGTTGAAGCTGCCCGGCTGCATCGCGGCGGCCGATTGAAATACCTTCCGGCTTTCGAGCGAATCCTCAAAATCGGGCGCCGAAACCGAGATGTTCTGCAGGTCGGCCATCGCCGTGTACTTCGCTCGCAACGCCACCAAACCATCCGGATGCGGAATGCCCGTCGGATTCAGCAGCACAGCGTTCATCACACTGAACACGGCAACATTCGCGCCGATTCCCAGCGCCAGCGTGATCACCGCCGCAATCGTGAATCCCGGCGACTTCACCAATTGTCGAAGTGCAAACCGCAGCTCCTGCATTGATCCCCCCAACTCCTAAGACAATGAAAGTTGATTTAAAACGAATGCAAGTAGCAATCCAAACGCAAGCCCTTGAAATTCAGCTCTTTTGGCTAATCACGGTATCTGTGATTGATCGCTTTAGAACAGCCACTGTCCGAAG
>DASVAE010000099.1:0-47999 GCA_036376495.1 Candidatus Sulfotelmatobacter sp.
GTCGACCCGAAGTCCTTCATTTATCTGCACGGCATGACCCTGGACTATCAGGAAACTCTGATGCAGCAGGGATTCGTCTTTGTAAATCCACAGGCCACGAAGTCGTGCGGCTGCGGGACTTCGTTCTCCGCCTGAGCCTGTGTGGCAGCCCACTTTGAGTCGACTTGCCCGCGGACTAGCGGTGTCACCGGACAATTCGGGCTGGATCGAGGGGTGCTGCCCCTGCATCGAAGGAATGCGAAAGTGACCAAACCTGCCTTCACCGAAATCGGCGCCAAGCCATTGCCGCAGGAAACCAATAGCTGCTGGTCTTGCGGCTCTATGCGCGCCGCGCATTTCTGCGAATCCTGCGGCAAGGTGCAGCCCCCGGCCCCTGTCGATTATTTCTCGTTCTTCGGCCTGCCTGCGAAGCTCATCATCGATGTTCCCGCGCTGGAAAGAGAGTTCTACCATTTGAGCCGTAAGCTGCACCCTGATCTCAGCGCGCGAGCCGGAAGCCAGGAACAACAGTGGAGCCTCGAGCAGAGCTCACTGCTTAACGATGCTTACCGCACTCTGCGCGATCCCATCATGCGCACGCAATACCTGCTGCGGCTTGAAGGCGTGGAACTCGAAGAACAATCGAAGAGCGCGACCGAACAGGCTCGCGCCACCGGCGGGGTCAAGAAGCAAATTGTACCCCCGGACCTGCTGGAGGAAGTCTTCGAGCTGAATATGCAGCTCGAAGAGCTGAAAATGAACAAGCAGATGGAAGAAGACGACGCTGCTTTGACGGCGGAGATCACAAAGCACAAGGTTGCATTGGAACAGAAGTACGAATCGCTGCTGCACGAACTGCAGTCCTATTGGAAAGAATGGGACGCTCTGACGGAACACAGGCCCCGCGCCGAATCTGCGGAGCGAAAACAGATCACCGCGAAGATGGTGGACGTTCTGAACCGCCGGAATTACATCCGCAATCTGGTACGCGATGTAAATACCGCGCTGGAAAGTTGATTGGAAGGAACCCTGATGCAAGTGAACGAATACAGCACGTTAGGGCGCTCAGGATTGCGTGTCAGCCCTCTCTGTCTCGGCACGATGACCTTCGGTACGGAATGGGGCTGGGGCGCCGAGGAGAACGTCTCGCGCAGCCTGTTCGACCGTTACATCGAGCAAGGCGGGAACTTCATCGACACGGCTGACGGATACACGGCCGGTAAGAGCGAAGACATGGTGGGCAAGTTTATTGCCGATCGTGGATTGCGAGACCGCGTGGTGCTGGCCACCAAATTCACGTTCAATGCCGAGCAAGGCAACCCCAATGCCGGCGGCAACGGCCGCAAGAACATCTATCGCGCTCTGCATGGCTCGCTTCGCCGCCTCAACACCGATTACGTCGATCTTTACTGGCTGCACGCCTGGGACACCGTCACTCCGGTGGAAGAAGTTGTTTCAACTCTGAACGATCTGGTTCGCGAAGGAAAGATCCGCCATTACGGATTCTCCGACACGCCCGCCTGGTACGTGGCGCGTGCTTACACCCTCGCTGAAAAAGAGGGCAAAGATCGCCTGATCGCGCTCCAACTGGAATACTCCTTGGTCGAACGCAACATCGAGCGCGAGCATATTCCCGCAGCCCAGGAGCTAGGCCTTGGCATTTGTCCCTGGAGCCCTCTTGCCAGCGGATTTCTGACGGGGAAGTACAAGCGCCAGGGAAACGACGGCAGGGGCGACGGCCGACTGGAAAAAACCAGAGACTCTCAAAATCCCACTCTGCTCAGATTTAATCAGAGCAACTGGGAAATTCTGGATGCCTTGCTCGAGGTCTCGAGCCAGATTGGCCGCCCTGCGGCGCAGGTAGCCTTGAACTGGGTCGCTACCCAGCCGGGTGTCACCTCCACGATTCTCGGCGCGAGCAAGCTGAATCAATTGGAAGATAATCTCCGCTCCATCGAGTTTTCGATTCCTGCGGAACTCCGGGACAAACTGGATCAGGCAAGCGCTCCCGAGTCCATGCATCCCTACGTATTTTTCGAGCGCTTCATTCAGGGAATGATTCACGGCGCCAAAGTTCAGGGCTGGTCTCCCAGACGCGTGCTTCCGCAAGAGCGTCCGACACAGCAGGTGGAAGCCACAGGAGCCGAGAAGATCGCATGACCGCGGATCGCATCGTCGGGATCGACCTGGGGACCACCAATTCTCTGGTGGCGTTTATGCAAGGGGACACCCCTGTCGTGATCCCCGGAGATGACGGCTCGAATCTCGTGCCTTCCGTCGTAGCGCTGGATGAGAACAATCAGCCAGTGATCGGAAACTCTGCGCGCCGTTTCTTGATCGAAACGCCAGAGCGCGCCGTCTACTCCATCAAGCGACTGATGGGGCGCGGCACGGAGGACATTCAGGAAGAACTGAAGCTCTTCCCATTCCGTCTGGCCAAAGACTTGCAGCCCGGCGAAGTCCTGCGTATCAACCTTGATCATAGGACCTTTACTCCGCCGGAAATTTCCGCGCTGATCCTCCGCCAGCTCAAGCGCAATGCCGAGCGCTATTTCGCCGGACCGGTCACGAAAGCAGTGATCACCGTTCCCGCGTATTTCAACGACGCGCAACGCCAGGCCACGAAGGATGCGGGCCGTATTGCAGGGCTTGAGGTGCTGCGGCTGGTCAATGAACCGACTGCGGCATCTCTCGCCTATGGCCTCGATAAGAAACAGAACGGTATTGTTGCCGTCTATGACCTCGGCGGCGGAACTTTTGATATTTCTATTCTCAAGCTGCATGACGGAATCTTCGAGGTGATCGCCACCAACGGCGACACGCATCTTGGCGGCGATGACATCGACAGCCTGCTCATCACCATCGCCCTCGACGACATTCGGGGCGACCTCGGTCTCGACCTGCGCCGCAATGCGGAGGCAGTGCAGGCGATTCGCAAGTCGGTTATCGAAGCGAAGATCGCGCTGTCGTCTCAGCCCTCCGTGAAGCTCGATATCGAATTGCCTGGCAGCAAACGCTACCGGCGCGAAATTACCCGGGAGCAGTTCGAGCAACTGGTCCAGCCCATCGTCGGTCGCACCGTCGGCCCATGCAAGCAGGCGTTGAAAGACGCCAACCTCAAGCCTCAGCAGATCGACGAAGTGGTGCTGGTCGGGGGATCGACGCGCATCCCGCACGTCCGCGCACTGGTCAGGGACCTGTTCCAACGCGAACCGCATACGGACCTCAATCCCGATGAAGTTGTAGCCTTAGGTGCCGCCGTACAAGCCAACATTCTCGGTGGACGTTCGGAAGCCACCCAGGACATGCTGTTGCTCGACGTCACCCCTCTCTCGCTCGGCATCGAAGTTGCCGGTGGCGTCACGGACAAGATCATCCTGCGCAATTCAACCATCCCCGCTTCGGCTACTCAGTTCTACACCACGCAGATCGATGGTCAGGCCAACGTAGCGATTCACGTGCTGCAGGGTGAGCGCGAGTTGGCCAAGGATTGCCGCTCTCTTGCTCGTTTCGATCTGAAGGGCATTCCTCCCATGGCTGCCGGCATTCCCCGGGTCGAAGTGAAATTTCTCATCGACGCGAACGGCATCCTGCACGTCTCCGCGCGGGAACAGCGCAGCGGCAAGGAATCTGAAATTCAGGTTCAGCCGAGTTATGGCCTGACGGATGAGCAGGTCGAAGGCATGATTCTCGATTCCTTCGACAACGCAGAGGAGGATTTTCGCCGGCGTCAGTTGATCGAGGCCCGCAATGAAACGGCAACGATCCTCACTGCCCTCGAAAAGGCGAAAAAAAGTCCCGCTTGGGGACAACTCACGAGCGACGAGAAGAAGAAGATCACAAAACTGGAAAAGGCGCTAACCGCGGTCAATGCCGAAGAGGATTATCAGGCAATCCGAAAAGCCACCGAAACCTTGAACCACGCCACAACACGCTTGGCAGAGCTGATGATGGACAGCGCAGTATCCAGCGCCCTTAAGGGCAAGAACATGGAAGAAACTGACTTGGGAGAAGGCCCAACGGCGCCTCATCCCATGGCGAAAGCGGAATTCGAATGACCCTGTGATCCTCTGTGTCCCCCGTGGTGAAGCTTTTCTAGCACGGGGGACGCACGGGATCACCGAGGAAGACAGGAGCAGTCAATGGCAGACGAAAAAACTCAAGGCGCCGGCACCGCCACCGAAGAGGCCCCTGGCGAAAACACAGTTCAAATCACGTTCTTGCCCGAGGGCAAGACTGTGCAATTCGAGCACGGCAAACTGCCCTATGAAGATCACGGCAAAGAAGAGTCGCTTCTCGATGTGGCATTGAACTTCGGTGTCACGCTCGACCACGCCTGCGGCGGCAACTGCGCCTGCACTACTTGTCACGTCTGGGTTAAGGAAGGCGCCGAAAATCTCTCCGAAATGGACGATGACGAAGCCGACCGCCTCGACATGGCCGCCGATCTGCAACTGAATTCGCGCCTCGGCTGTCAGGCCCAGATCACCAAGCCGGGCAAAGTTGTTGTAGAGATCCCCGCGTGGAATCGCAACTATGTTTCCGAGGAGCACTGAGATGGCAAAGAAGTTGACGTGGGACGACGCCGAAGATATCGGCATCGAGCTTTCCGAAAAACACCCCGACATCGACCCGCTCTCGGTCCGTTTTACTGATCTGCACCGCTACGTAACCGAACTTCCGGATTTCGCCGGGGATCCCCAAAGCTCGAACGAGGGCAAACTGGAAGCGATTCAGATGGCGTGGCACGAAGAGTATCAGGATCGCACCCAGGCGTAGAAAGACGTGCCCTGGGACCGTAGCACGAAGGAAACGAGCAGTTCGGCACGCGACGAAACCCGGCTTCCTTTTTTCCCAGGTTTTACAAACTGATGACAACCAGCCTCTGCGGTCCCTTTATGTTTACACGCATTGGGGCTGCAGGCCTCTCTCTCCGGCCACAACTGCAAAAGGGCACGGTCACTGTACTGTGCCCTGCTTTTTGCATCGCAAGCTTCAGCCGACCGAAACTGGAGCCGGCTCCTCCACATTGGCCTCGCGCAGAAACTTCGCCGCTTCTTCCGGCGGTGTGGGATTGATATAGAACCCGGTTCCCCACTCAAATCCTGCGGTCTTGGTGAGCTTCGGCATGAACTCGATGTGCCAGTGATAGTGGTCGTTCGTCGGGTCCTGCACCGGCGACGTATGAATCACCAGATTGTACGGAGGATTGTCGAGCACGCGATCGGCCCGGCCGAGCAGATCTTTCAAGGCCCGCGCCAGGTTCTCGAACATGTGGGAGGAAG
The DNA here is from genome assembly GCA_036376495.1 of Candidatus Sulfotelmatobacter sp. Classification (GTDB taxonomy): domain Bacteria; phylum Acidobacteriota; class Terriglobia; order Terriglobales; family Acidobacteriaceae; genus Sulfotelmatobacter. The sequence continues at coordinate 5,265 of DASVAE010000099.1, forward strand.
AGTTCTCAAACGCGGACTCATGGGTTTTGGGCATGATCCACGTCTCAAATGGGAAGCGGGGAGCGTAAGGCGCCAGGGTCAAAAAATTTTCGTTCTCTGCCACCACACGAATTCCGCTGTCCATCTCCTGACGGATGATGTCGCAGAATACGCAACGCTCTTTATACAAAAAATACTGCTTGGCTCCTTCGAGTTCCTGCACCACGTTGATGGGAAGAATGGGCAACGCAATCAACTGCGAGTGCGAGTGCTCCAGGGACGCTCCGGCGGCTTCGCCGTGGTTCTTGAAGATCAAGATGTACTTGAATCGTCTATCCTTTTTCAGATCAAGGATGCGGTCCCGGAATGTCCACAGGACATCTTCAATGCGCTTCGAGGGCAAGGTGGCGAGATTGGCCGTGTGATCGGGCGTTTCAATAATGACCTCATGCGCCCCAATCCCATTCATACGGTCGAACATTCCTTCCGCTTGCCGGTTCAGATTGCCTTCAATGCCCAATGCTGGAAACTTGTTCGGCACGACCCGCACAGTCCACCCGGGAGAATTTCGCTGCGGAGGAGGCCCGCCATTCGGGTTGGGACGATAAGCTTGAATCTCCGGAGGGGTCTTGCTCTCATTGCCGTAGCAGAAAGGGCAAAATCCGCCCTTAATCTTCATGTTTTCGCGCACAAAATCAGTGGGGCGCTTGGCGCGATCTGTCGAAATAATGACCCAGCGACCGACGATTGGATCTTTTCTAAGCTCAGGCACTGCTATGAATCCTTTCCGAGAGGACCAAAACCTTATAGTTTACGCCGCCAGTGAGGCATTCCGAAACAACTCGAACTGCGGGCGGGAGTTATGGCCGTCACAGTATACGCTTACGATATCGAACCTCCATTGGCATGACTGTGGCATGCTCCTCAAGTACTCCCGCGCCACCAGCGCCACTTCTCGTCTCTTGTGATAATCGACCGCCGCCTCCGGAGTCTTGACATCGCGCGAGGTCCGCGTCTTAACCTCTATGAAACAAAGCATATCTCGCTCCCACCCGATTAAGTCAATTTCGCCCCGGCAGCGCGGAGAGCGGTAGTTTCGGGCGATGATGACGTAACCCAGGCTCCGTAAGTAAAAGTAGGCGTGCTCTTCTCCCCGACGCCCGGTGCGCTGCCGCAGAGGGCCCGACGCAGAGGAAAGCACATGCGCAGCAAGCCAGTCCAGACCTCTAACCAACTCACGGGTGAAAATGGCGGGAAACATGGGCACCCGCAATCGACGGTAGCGGAATGCATCTCGGCTGGGTGTGAGCCAAAGCACAGCACTCTGATTCCAGAAGCACTGGTTCCCAGAATAGGACTGAAAAAAAGGCGTCCCCAATGTAGGGACGCCCCTCCTGGATCGCAATATGTGCTCTACGCGCCCTTGCCCACTTCCCGGATGCACTCCGCGAGTACATCCACGGCGACGTCAGCTTCGTCCCGGGTCACGACCAGCGGAGGACATATCCGAACTGTGCTTGGCCCGCAGCCCAGAAACAGGACGCCACGCTCGAAAGCCATCTCGACAATGCGGTCGCGCTCGGCGGCTCCGTACTCCTTCGTCGTTTTGTCTTTGACGATCTCCACGCCGATCATCAGGCCGCGTCCGCGCACATCGCCCACTAGTTTCAGCTTCGATGGCCACTCCGCCAAGCGCTTCAGCATGTGTGCGCCCACCTGCGCCGAGTTCTCGATCAAGTGTTCTTTCTCGATTACGTCGAGGGTGGCCAGAGCGGCAGCAATGCAGACAGGATTCCCGCCAAACGTGGAGGCATGCGATCCGGGAATCCAATCCATCACTTCGGCTTTTGTCATGGTGATGCCCAGCGGCATGCCAGAAGCAATCCCCTTCGCCATACACACCATATCCGGCTCGACTCCGGTGTGCTCCACGGCGAACCATTTTCCGGTCCGTCCGATGCCACTCTGCACTTCATCGACGACCAGCATAATGCCGTGACGGTCGCAAATCTTGCGCAGTTCCTGCATGAAGATGGTCGGGGCGACAACGTAACCGCCTTCGCCTTGTACCGGCTCGACAAAGATGGCCGCGACCTCTTCCGGAGCCAGCGTAGTTTTGAACAACTTCTCTTCGATGAACCGGGCACAACCCAGGGCAAATTTCTCCGCTTCCTGCGCTCCGCCCACGGACCCGCGATACACATCGGGGTAGCGGATGTGAGTAACTCCCGGGACCAGCGGAGAAAACCGGCGGCGCTGCTGCGGCTTGGATGCCGTCAGCGAGAGGGCACCCATGGTGCGCCCGTGGAATGCGCCGAAGAACGCGATAACGTTCTGTCGCTTGGTGTGATAACGCGCCAGTTTCAGGGCGCACTCAACCGCCTCCGCCCCGGAGTTTCCGTAGTAAATGCGATGCGGGCCTTTCATCGGGGCGATTTTCGAAAGTCGCTCGGCCAACTGCACCATGTTCTCGTAATAAAAATCCGTTCCCGACATGTGAATCAGTTCGCCCGCCTGCTTCTGAATGGCGGCGACCACATCGGGATGGCAGTGGCCGGTCGAGGTCACGGCGATCCCGGCGGAGAAGTCGAAAAATTCATTTCCGTCGACGTCGGTCACTACGATGCCACGGCCGCTCTTGGCCACCATCGGGTAAGAGCGGGTATAGGACGGCGAAATTAACTTCTCATCGCCCTGGAGCACGCGCTTAGCATTGGGCCCGGGCAGAGCAGTCTTGATCTTGGGACCGGCAGTTGCGGTCATAGTCTTGGTAGTCATTGGAGTTCCTCCGTAAGCAACGGCCATTGTGAGCGGCCGGTCATCGTTGAATCGAACCCCGGGGTAAGCTCGCTGGTTCAAGCGGAGCGACGCCGAGGCGAATCAGGAGAAGGACGGAGTTAATCGCTACCGAAGAGGCTGGGACGCAAGCGCGAAGGCAGATTGGCCCGATATCGCCGCGGACACACCAGGCAGTGCAGCCAGCACTCGGCCGAACTTGCCAGTGGAAGACGCGAATTGGGATTGTTCTGCAGCATCGCAATGAGGCAACATCGCTGCTTCATTATATCCGTAAGTAGTAGAGCAACGTAACCCCCTTTGGTAATCGACTCTATCTTCCCTCCGGGCTTCCCCGCCGGCCGGACGGCCCAAGGATTGTCCCTACCTGAGTTGTCATAATGCATGTAGGGACAGCCGCCATCGGCTGTCTGGTCGAGCGCAGCTCGACGGCGCTTTCATTGACCGTTCGCGCCTGCCCTGCCATTAATGTTTTTGACTTCCCACTCCTCAGCGCCTTAGCATGGCTGACCACGGGCTCCGGGGACGCCTCTCCTTTGCTGGAACAGACAATCTCTCATTATCGAATCACGGAAAAGCTGGGTGGGGGCGGCATGGGCGTCGTCTACAAAGCCGAAGACACCCGACTGGGCCGCTTTGTCGCGCTGAAATTTCTCCCTGAAGACCTCGCTCAGGACCATCAGGCCCTTGAGCGCTTCCGCCGGGAAGCCAAAGCCGCTTCCGCCCTAAACCATCCCAACATCTGCACGATCTACGACATTGGCGAGGACAACGGCCGTACCTTCCTTGTGATGGAGTTCCTCGACGGCGTGACGCTCAAGCACATGATTACCGGTCGTCCGCTGGAACTCGAAACTACTCTGTCGCTGGGAATCGAAATCGCTGACGCGCTCGATGCGGCCCATGCGGGCGGCATTGTCCATCGTGACATCAAGCCGGCGAATATTTTTGTGACCAAGCGCGGGCACGCCAAGATCCTGGATTTCGGACTTGCCAAGGTAAAATCCGATTCGCGGTCCTCGTCGGTGCCCGACGTTACTGCCCCCACTGCAGTTGCCCTCGAAGAACACCTCACGAGCCCCGGTTCCACGCTTGGCACTGTGGCGTACATGTCCCCAGAGCAGGCCAAGGGTAAAGAACTCGACGCGCGCACCGATCTGTTTTCTTTCGGAGTTGTGCTTTACGAAACAATGACGGGGGTTTTGCCGTTCCGGGGGGAGACATCCGCTCTGATCTTTGAATCGATTCTCAATCGCGCCCCGGTCTCTCCCATCCGCCTGAACCCGGATCTGCCAACCAAGCTCGAGGACCTTATCAATAAGGCGTTGGAGAAAGATCGCAATCTGCGTTACCAGAGCGCTGCCGACTTGCGCGCCGACTTACAACGGCTGAAGCGCGACACCGAAAGCGGACGCGCCGTCGCGCAGAGCTCGGGTTCGCATCCAGCGTTGACAGAAGTTCCCCAGTCACAGACAACTGTGCCCTCTGCGGCGAAGGTAACGCCTGCACATGCGTCCTCCTCCTCGCCCCGGACGCCTGCCGCAACTTCGGCCCAAAGCGCAGCGCCCGGTCTGAAAAGACCAATCAAGCTGGTTGTGATCGCCGCGTCGTTGTTGATAGCCCTCGTCGCAGGCGGTTTATACCTGCGTTCTCGTCAGTCCTCAAAACTGACGGAGAAAGACAGTGTGGTGCTTTCCGACTTCGTCAACACCACCGGCGATCCGGTCTTCGACGGCACTCTCAAGCAGGCGCTCGCGGTGCAGTTGGGACAATCTCCATATATCAATATTCTTCCCGAATCGCGAATTCAGCAAGCAATGCGGTTTATGGGCCGTTCTCCGGAGGAACGAGTCACGAAGGATGTGGCGCGTGAAATTTGCCTGCGCGAAGGTGTCAAGGCAATGATCAATGGCGCCATCTCCAGTCTGGGCAGTCATTATGTGATCACGTTGCAAGCCATGAACGCACAGAGTGGCGATTCACTGGACAACGAACAAGTCGAAGCAGAAAGTAAAGAACAGGTCCTCAAATCTTTGGATCATGCCGCCTCAAAGCTGCGCGAGAGATTGGGCGAATCCATCAGTTCGGTCCAGAAGTTTGCCGTTCCCCTCGAAGCTGCCACAACCTCTTCGCTCGACGCCCTCAAAGAATTCAGCGTTGGGCAGGCTGCACATGCCAGATTTGATGACGAAAGCGCCATTCCCCATTTGCAGCGTGCGGTAGAGCTTGACCCCAATTTTGCGATGGCATGGGCCACGCTCGGGGTCGTCTACGGCAATGAAACTGAGAGCCAAAAAGCAAAGGATTGCATCAAGAAAGCTTTTGAGTTGAAGGACCGCGCCAGTGAACGCGAGCGGTTCTACATAGCCGGGCATTATTACGACACAGTGACCCGTCAGGCGAACGAGAGCGCCCAATTGCTCGAAACTTGGAAGCAGACTTACCCGCGTGACTCCGTTCCTCGTGACAATTTGGCTCTCCTCTACAACAATCTAGGGCAACATGAGAAAGCGTTATCGAATGCTCTGGAGGCGCTGCAAGTCGATCCCAAAGATCCATTCGCTTACCAAAACGCCTCCGATTCCTACCTTTTCTTGGACCGCTATGACGAGGCACGCGCCATCATCGAACAGGCCGCCCGACAAAACATTGAAGCTTGGACGTTGCATTTAACCCTCGTTGAGATGGCGGTCATTTCCGGGGATTTTGCGGGGTTCGAGCGTGAGGTTCAAAGCTCCGCAGGGAAGGCTCAGGAATCAATTTTCCGCATCGTTTATGCGGACGGACTATGCACCCTGGGCAAAATTCGCGCGGCGCGGGATGCGTATGCGCGTGCCCTATCTCTCGCACAGGCCAAGGGGTACAAGGAATTTACTGCTGGAATTCTAGCCAGCCAGGCCAGCTGCTCTCTGGAGACGGGATCCCCGGAAGAGGCTCGGGGGCAGATCGCATCGGCACTTGCCGCCTCACCAGATAGTGATACCCTCGCTTGGGCAGCTACTATTCTCGGCCGCCTCGGGGATACGGCGCGTACCCGAAAATTGATTGAAGACGTGAAGAAAGAAGCCCCCTCCGACACGTTGGTGAATGAAGTCTTCATCCCTGAGGCGCTGGCAAGCATGAGTCTGCATCAGAATGAACCCGCCCAGGCCATTAACCAGCTGCAGTCGGCTATTCCCTATGAATTCGGGGCGGGTCCGCGCGGTGCCAACTACGGTCCTAAATATCTTCGGGGTGAAGCTTTCTTGCGCCTGCGCGACGGAGTTAAAGCAGCGGCGGAATATCAGGGCATCGTCGACCACCACGGGGTGGGTGCCACCAGCGTTATGTATCCCTTGGCTCACCTGGGCCTTGCGCGAGCTTACGTGCTGCAAGGCAACACGGCTAAGGCGAAGACAGCGTACCAGGACTTCTTTGCAGCTTGGAAAGATGCCGACCCCGATGTTCCTGTTCTCAAAACAGCCAAAGCGGAGTATGCGAAGCTGAACTGAATTCCAGAATCCCACAGGCTCGCCTGCTCGTCTGATATCTTTGAGATTCCGCTGTTTCTCAAGACAATGCACTCCGCTCAGCGCCCAAGCCGGTGGATGGTAATTCTCGCCTTCGGATTGGTGTATCTCTTCTGGGGCTCGACCTATCTCGCCATAGACATTGCGGTGCAGACGATTCCTCCCGCGCTCATGTGCGCGCTGCGCTTCTCCGTGGCAGGATTGATGATGCTGACCGTCTGCGCCGCTACAGGGCGCCGAATCCTCTATTCTCCGCGCCAGCTTGCCCTCGCCGCCGTGGTCGGCTTGCTCCTGCTGATGGGCGGGAACCTCACTCTCTCGTATGCGGAGCTCGCAGTCAGTTCAGGATTGTCCGCGCTGATCATCGCCATTACGCCACTCTGGTTCCTCGTCCTGGATTCCCTGCTTCTCGGCGATCATCACATCTCCAGACGTGGCAAAGCGGGGTTATTGCTGGGAATTCTCGGCCTCTTCGTTCTGGTGTGGCCTGAATTAGCAGCGGGTTCCATGGGACGGCGCGAGCTTTGGGCCTCCCTCAGCCTCATCGGGGGATCTTTCAGCTGGGCTCTCGGCTCGGTTCTCGCAAGGCGATGGCAGTCCGGCATGGATGTATTCAGCTCAACCGGATGGCAGGTTTTGGCGGCCGGAGCGGGGAATTTCGTTTTTGCTTTGTTGAATGGCGACCTCAAGCACGTTACCTGGGGATCCCGGAGCCTGGCAGCTGTGGCATATCTGGTCGTATGCGGCTCATGGATCGGCTATACCGCTTATATCTGGCTGCTGGAGCATGTCCCGACATCCAAGGTTTCCACGTATGCCTATGTCAATCCCGTGGTCGCGGTGTTTTTGGGATGGCTCATTCTTCACGAGCGTGTGGACCGGTTCATCCTGGCCGGGAGCGCCATCGTGGTTCTGTCCGTCATTCTTGTGACCAGCGCAAAAGTAAAAGAAAAGACTGTTGCCGAGGAGCTGCCCGCGGTCGAAACTGCCGGCGACTGACCTCGCCCAAGCCTGCCACATGGATTAATCTCCCTCTTCCTCGTCGTTGACCAGATCCACCGCCGTGCCTCGAACGGCGAAGGTCTGCTTGTCCCCGGCTTCCGGCGCAAAACTGACTCGTATCGGATTCCGTTGCCACACGGGTGCAGGACAAATCGACCCCTGCGGAGAATCATCTCTCACCAGGATTGGGAGCAGTTTCTTCAGCACGGGCTTGCGCCGGCTTAATTGCGCGACTACCGCGTAGGTTTTCTTCCCGTCGTCGCCCAGGCCACAATATGCTGCGTAGTCCCGATACCAACTCGCGGACGAAAAATCAGGATCAAACGACGGCAGGCTTGCGGGAGAGACTCGCCCCGTAACCCTATCCACCAGCAGCCATCCTCCGCGCTGCCAGTACCAGCGTGGCATGGATTCCTCCGGCAAGGCGTCGTTCATGCGAAAAGCGCGCAGCACCACGAACACCCGGTCGGTTATGTCATGGGGCGAACCGAAGACGTACTCTTTGACCCGCCCGTCGACCAGCAAAGGCCGAACCTTGCTGGCTATTGCGGCCGAGGCGGATGCTGACCACCATTGCACCGGAATCCACCTACCAAAGGCAACAGCGTGTACTTTGGTCGCGGCCACAACAAGGCTGGATAGAACGAGCAGGGCGGCGAGACCCCCTATACCGCTCCGCTTCACATTTTGCCTCATACTGCCGAGCCTAGGCATCGAATGAAGGGAATGGCAAGGGCTCGGATCACAATTTCGATGCACAGTGTCAAATTGGGAATGGAAAGTTTCGAGAAGCAGTGATACCTTGTCAGAAATTTGGCCAGCTCGAACGAGAGGATCAGATTGGGCGTAGAATCGGTACGGTAAAAGAACGATTTTTCTATGAAGATCGCGCTTCCCGGCCGCGCTCCTCGCTCGAAAGAGCGGACAACTTCAATGGGGGAAGTCGCTTCTTACAGAGAAATGGGGGACCTTCTACCAAGGCGTCGAGCTCCGCGCATTCTTGTGGTTGACGATCAGGCCAGCATTGCCGGACTGATGAGCCAACTGCTGACGATTCGGGGCTACGATGTGGTCACGGCTTCCAGTGCCGATCAGGCCGAAGAGGAAGTTCGCCGCCGCACCCCCGATCTGATCCTCTCCGACGTAATGATGCCGGGCAAGTCAGGTTATGACTTCTGCCGCACCATGAAGGAGAATCCGGCTACGCGCCTGATCCCCTTTGTTCTCATCACGGGGCTTAGCGACAGCAGCGATAAAGTTCGCGGTATTGAAGCTGGAGCCGACGACTTCCTGAACAAGCCCGTCCTCGCCGAAGAACTGATTGCCCGCGTCAAGTCCCTGCTCCGTCTCAAGGAATTCACCGACGAACTGGAAACCGCCGATTCTGTGCTTTGCACGCTCGGGCTGATCGTGGAAGGCCGTGATCCATATACCGAAGGTCACTGCGAGCGGCTTTCCAACCATGCCTCTGATCTCGGACGGCACCTCGGAATGGACGAAGATTCCATTCTCGCGCTCAAGCGGGGCGGCTATCTGCACGATCTCGGAAAAATCGCTGTACCCGATGAAATCCTTAAAAAGGGCAGCGATCTTACCCCGGCCGAGTGGGACGTGATAAAGCTCCATCCCATTACCGGCGAAAACATTTGCAAGCCCCTCCACTCCTTGCGCCCGGTGCTGCCCATTATTCGCTACCATCACGAACACTCTGACGGCTCCGGCTATCCCGATGGCCTGCTGGCTGCAGACATCCCCGTGCTCCCCAGAGTGCTGCAGGTCGTCGACGTATACGACGCGCTGCGCACGGCGAGGTCTTACAAACCCGCACTGAGCCACGAACAAGCCGCTCAAACGATGCGCGAGGAAGCCAGCCGCGGCCTCTGGGACGCCGAACTGGTCGCGGAATATTTCTCCCTGCTCGAAGCCAAGCGCCAGGTGGCGTAGGCAGTAGTCGTTCCCAGTTCCCAGTTCTCAAGAGCTAATCGTGATTTGGGAAGGCACGACTAAGTTTTGCCACATATTGTCACGGATCACCACCGACATAAATCAAGTGTTATCCGTGGAGATCCGTGGAGATCCGTGTTGATCCCTGGCCGTCGTGCCGGTGCCGCAGACCCTGCCCCAGTTCCATTTCCTGAAACTGAAAAAGCAAAATACAATGGCATTGGTAATCTAGGCCGGTGTTTCCAGTCTGAAGGTCCGAACTGAGAACTGACAGCTGAGAACTGAGAACTTTTTTGCCCTCCAAATACAGCGTCGTCATCCCGGCCTACAACGAAGGTGCACGCTTGGGGACAAGCCTGGAAAAAGTCCTGGCGTATGTTCACGGCCAGAACTGGAACTCAGAAGTAGTGGTGGTAGACGACGGTTCTCGTGACCAGACGGCGGAAATTGTCCGGGACTTCGCCGCGAAAGATGCTTTCGTGCGCTTAGTCCAGAATCCCGGCAATCATGGCAAAGGATACAGTGTCCGCAACGGGATGTTGAGCTCCGACGGAGACATTCTCATCTTTAGCGATGCGGACCTGTCTTCGCCCATTGAAGAATCCGAAAAACTTCTGGAGGCGCTGCAGCAAGGGGCAGATATCGCGATCGGCTCTCGCTGGCTTCGCGCTGAAACTCAAATCCAGCGTCAACCCTTGCATCGGCAGGTCTTCGGCCGCATTTTCAACCTTCTCATGCGCGCTATTCTCGGCCTGCACTATAAGGACACGCAGTGCGGATTCAAAGCTTTCAACCGGGCTGCCGCCCAGGCGATTTTCCCGCTACAGCGAATCGAGCGCTGGGGATTCGACCCCGAGATCCTTTTTCTTGCCCGTAAGCTGGGTTTTAAGGTGAAAGAAGTCCCGGTGCTCTGGGGCCACAGCGGAGGCACCCGCATCAATCCCCTGGTCGACGGCTTCCGCATGCTCACGGAGATGCTGCGTATTCGCTGGTATTCGGCGACCAGAAAATACAACGAGGCCCCGCCGTCAGCCCCTCAGCAAGCGAAAACGATGTAAAGGCAGCCAAGTGTAGGGACAGCTGCCTCGCTTGTCCGACGAAGCGGAGCTTCGCTATTTCCCTCAATGGCTATCTCAGGCCGTTCTCTCCGCCTGTTGCGATGTGACCGCTTCTACCACCCGCCTTCCCATCTCTGCGGTCGAGATCGGGGCGTGGCCCTTGCCTACGAGATCCGCTGTTCGCGCTCCTTCCGACAACACTGCCGAGACGGCTCGCTCGACACATCTCGCCTCAGCCTCCAACTGGAAGGAATGTCGGAGAAGCATCGCCGAAGAAAGAATCGCTCCGAGCGGATTGGCAATTCCCTTCCCGGCAATGTCGGGAGCTGATCCGTGCACCGGCTCGTACAGGCCGATGGGTCCGCCGATACTCGCGGAGGCCAGCAACCCAAGTGAGCCGACAACTCCGCCGGCCTGATCGGACAAGATATCCCCAAACATATTTTCTGTGAGCACCACATCGAACTCGGCCGGCCTCTGAACCAGCAGCATCGCTGCCGAATCGACATATTGATGCCCGACCTTCACCTCGGGATAATTCTTTGCAACGCGCGTCACCACCTCCCGCCACAGGCGCGAGCACTCCAACACATTCGCCTTGTCGACGGAGAGCAACTTGCGTTTGCGCCTCATCGCGAGTTCGAAGGCGACGCGGGCAATGCGCTCAATCTCATCCTCTCCATAGCGCATGGTGTTGATGGCTACGCGGGAACCAGAATTTCCCTCGATCGAACGCGGCTGCCCAAAGTAGGCGCCCCCCAGCAGTTCACGCACAATCAGGATGTCGGTGCCGCGGACAATCTCGCCGCGAAGCGGAGAACAATCCTCCAATGAGGGAAAGAACACAGCCGGCCGCAGGTTGGCATATGCTCCCAGTTCCCGCCGCAAGCGAAGCAAGCCGGCTTCAGGCCGCAGATGTGGAGGATTGTGGTCGAATGCGGGACTGCCCACTGCGCCCAATAAAACTGCAGAAGACTCCAGACAAGCCTGCAAAGTATCGGGAGGCAATGGATCGTTCGCGGCAGTCAGCGCGGCGCCGCCAATAGGCTTGTGCTGCACTTGCAAATGATGACCAAATCCGTCTGCCACCGCCTGTAAAGCAAGAATCGCTTGTTCTGTGACTTCCGGCCCAATCCCGTCGCCCGCCACAACCGTGAGTTTTAGAAGCATTTTGTAATTGAATTAGGTAATTGAGTAATCTTGTGATTGGCAATTCTATTCGCACAAAACGAAAGCCGCCAGCTTGGGCGGCTTTCTAAGTACAAAATTACTCCATTACCAAATCACCCAAGTCTTAAACTCCCCACAGATAATCTTCCTGCTGCGTCTGCTCATGGTGCGCTTCGGAGTGAACCGGTAAGGGCAAGCCGAACGCGTTGCTATGGGGCGACGTAACAGGCTTTTCCGGGTCATGAGCCGGCGCATTCACCACCGCCTCGTGTGCGGGCACTATGGGCTCGATCAGGGGGGTAGCTGACATCGAAGGCTTATGCGTATCGCGAATCAACTCCAGCAAATGATGATCTTCCACATGCTTGATCTTGTCCGCGAGCCGCACAAACCGCCGGTACACGTCGTCCAGCACACGCCGGTCGAACTGATAACCCAACTGCTCGCAGCGGATGCTCAGCGCGTGCCGCCCGGAGTGTTTGCCCAGCACCAGTTTCGAATCCGGTACGCCCACCGACTTCGGCGTCATGATTTCGTAGGTCAGAGGATTCTTCAGGACGCCATCTTGATGGATGCCCGCTTCGTGCGCGAAAGCATTGCGTCCCGTAACGGCCTTGTTCGGCTGCACCGGAACCCCGGTGATGTCGCTAAGCATCTGGCTCGCGGCAAAAATCTGCTCGCTGACGATGCCGGTCTCGTATGGATAGCGATCCGGCCGTACTCGCATCGCCATCACAATCTCTTCTAGCGAAGCGTTGCCCGCGCGTTCCCCGATGCCATTGATCGTGCACTCCACCTGCCGCGCTCCCGCCGAAACCGCCGCCAAGGCGTTCGCTACTGCCATTCCGAGGTCATTGTGGCAGTGCGCGGAAATAGTTACGTTCTCGATTCCATTTACATGCCGCCTGATGCTGGTAATCAACTCCGCGAACTCGGTCGGCACTGTGTAGCCGACCGTGTCCGGAATATTCAACGTCGTAGCCCCCGCCTCCACCACGGCATTGAGGACACGGCAGAGAAACTCGGGGTCGGTTCGGGTCGCATCTTCCGGAGAAAACTCGACGTCTCCGCACAACGACTTCGCCAGCTCAATCGCCTCGCGTGCCTGCGCCAGGCATTGCTCGCGAGTCATGCGTAACTTGTACTGCAGATGAATGTCCGACGTAGCCAGGAAAACATGAATGCGCGGGCGTTCCGCCTCCCGCAGGGCTTCCCAGGCCCGCTCAATGTCCGGACGGCAGGCGCGGGCCAAGCCGGCAATGATGGGACGTCGTACCACTTCGGCGATCGCTTTTACCGACTCAAAGTCACCATCAGAAGCGATCGGGAACCCGGCCTCGATCACGTCCACACCCAGGCGGTCGAGCTGGTGCGCCAGCCGCAGCTTCTCCTGCTGATTCATGCTGCACCCGGGTGATTGCTCGCCGTCCCTCAGGGTGGTATCGAAAATCGTAATCCGTGCTCGCTCGCTACTCATGCGTACCTCTTGGGACAATAATGCTTTATGGTAAGGCCCTCGTCGGAAGAAGCAAAACTTATATTTCTTCAGGCTTCATAAGCAATACTGCTATAATAAGTTTTACTTATAATGTTCTGAATTCGTTAAGGCTCTCCGTGGACCTTTCTCAGCTCGAGGTTTTCCTTGCAGTCGCCCGCGAGCACCGTTTTTCGCGCGCTGCCGACAAACTCTTTCGCACGCAATCTGCCGTCAGCCAAACAATTCGGAAGCTGGAGGACGAACTCGGGGAAGCCTTGTTTGATCGCTCCTCGCGCGAGGGAGTTCTGACCGACGCGGGCAAGGTTCTTTACGAATACGCGGAAAAGCTGATCAACCTGCGCACCGAAGCCGCCGAATCCCTGGGAGAACTTCGCGAACTGCAGAAAGGCAGGCTGGTAGTCGCTGCCAATGAATTCACCGTGCTCTATCTGCTGCCGGTCCTGGCCGAGTTCCGCCGCCTGCACCCGATGATTAAGATCAAAGTAGAACGCGCTCTGGGCAGCCACATCCCCGACGAGGTCCTGCGATACAGCGTCGAATTCGGGGTTCTCTCTTACGAACCCCAGGAGCCGAACCTGCATTCCGTGGTCATTTTTCTCGACGAACTGGTTTTTGTAGTTCCCCCCAAGCACCCGCTGGCCTCCGCTTCTGAAATCAGCATCCGTCAACTCGGTGCAGAATCCTTCGTGGCCCACATTGTCTCATCTCCGTATCGCGAGAAAGTGATCCAACTGTTCAAAAGCCATAAGACGCCGCTGCACATGGACCTGGAACTTCCCACCCTGCAGGCGATCAAGCAATACGTCGCGACGGGAAATGGAGTTGCGTTCTTGCCGGAGATCAGCGTCGAGACCGAAATCGCACGCGGCGAACTCGTCCGCATTCCTGTGCGCGAACTGCAATTAAAACGCAAGCTGCGCCTCATTTATAGAAAAGATGCCAACCTGTCGCACGCGGCCCGCGCTTTTCTAAAAGTTGTGGAAGCTCTGGCCTTGGAGCGCAAAGGTCGCTACCGTTTTCAGCGCGAAAGCTAACCGATAGCATCAACTCGGGCTTGCAGAAAAAAATGAAAAAGGAGCAAAGGCGAACCTTTGCTCCTGCCGTATTTTTCGATGTGTTCTGATCTAGCAATCCGCGCAGATCTGCTCTTCGCGAAATGACTCCAGCGCTGACTCCAGACTGGGGTGCAGTTGCAGGACCGAATCCAGATTGGTCAGATCGAGTAACGTGCGTACCATGGGATTCGCTCCCGCACATTTAAACTCGGCACTCCTCTCCTGCGCCCACGTTTGCAGCAGAGCCAACTCGCCGATACCGGCGCTGTCCATTGCGGTCACGCCACTCAAATCCAGCACCAACTTACTCCCGCTGTTCAGAATTTCATCCACCACTCGGGACAAGGCCGCAGCCTCGTCGCGATACACAATGCGCCCTTGGCAGTGCACCACGATGACGTCCCCGCGATTGCGCGTTTCCAGACTGAGTTTCACCTTCGACTCCTTCGGTATTGCCGCCCTAAACGGCGCCGCAGACTCCCACGATTGCCAATTGCTTTGCATAGTTTCCATGTTAGTAGATAGACGTGACGTACTCAGTTTTGGCACCATGAATATCTGTTAAATTTTTGTAACGCCAAAGCTCGCTGCGACAAATTTTGTCGGCCGGGACATCTTGGCCATCCGGTACACTGCATCTAACGGATTTCGTGACGAAGAAAACTTTTCAGCCGGCGCGATCGCCGGGGAGGGATACTGTGTGTCGAAAAATGCTGCCGCGGTGATGGCATTTGTGGGCCTTTTTTTATGCTCGATTCCAATGGCGGCCCAGTTTAATGGCCTTCTGCCCAGCGGGAATGTTTATGGGGGCGTCTCCTACGGCCAGCTCACCGATGTCATTAACAAGCAGAGTTATCGCGGCTGGAATGCCTCTTTTGAGGATCTCCCTTTCACGCGCTTCCCCCGCCTCGGTTTGGTAGTGGATGGCAGCGGCTTCTATCGCAGCAATGGCCTGCGCCAATACAACATCGTCGGCGGCCCGCGGCTTTCGGCCAATATTGGTAAGATCCGGCCTTTCGTTCACGCCATGGCCGGCATTCGGCACGTTCGATCTACCGACACGTTCGTCTACAATCCCCTGGTAATCGACGTTGGCGGCGGCCTTGACTACAAAGTCTTTTTCAAGAATTTTTCCTGGCGTGTTCAGGGCGATTACATGCACACGCACTACGCCAGCAACACGCAAAACGATTACCGCGCATCCACCGGCCTCGTCTGGAGATTCTAAGTCTTCCAGCCCAAACCTTCCGGGTATTTGACCGCTACCCCAAAAGCCCGTGGCGCATCCAACAACTTTCTGCATATATACGGGTTACCCATGCAGAAGGAGGATGGTTATGCGCAAATGGTGGGTCGCTCTTATCTTACTTTCTCCGGCTACGCTAGCTTCTGCTCAGATCCCGACGGCCGGTAATATTTACGTTGGCTACTCGTATTTCAATACCAACATGGTCGGAACAGATCGCCAGGGTTTGAATGGTTGGGAAGGATCTCTCGAAGGCAAGTTCTTCCCCTTCGTTGGAATCGTTGCTGATTTCAGCGCCAATTACGGCGATCTGAAGTTTCCCACGCCAGCGGGCCTTTGTGCCATTGGCGTCGTGTGCTCGCCGGTCAGCGTAAACTCCCACGTCGATAATCTGCTGTTCGGCCCTCGCGTGTCCGTTTCTGTCGGACCAGTGCGCCCTTTTGCCGAAGCGATGTTTGGCGCCGCTCACATCAACACCAACGGATTTGGCTCGGACACATCATTTGCCACCGCCATCGGCGGCGGGCTTGATTACCGTATCTTCCATCTACTCGCCTGGCGTTTCGAGGGAGACTTTATCCGCACTTCTCTTTTCAATACTACGCAGCACAATGCGCGCTTCACTACCGGAGTCGTTCTCCGCTTTTAATTAGGCCTGAACATAAACAGGGTTCAGCTGGTTGTCTGAATCCTGTGGTTTGTGGCCACACGACAAAACTCTGAAGTTCTTCGTCTGTGACGCGCGCGGTGTTCCACTGTGGTGAAGGACTTGAGCCACGACACCGCATTAGGCGTGCGGTTCCACCTCCGCCCAATACTTGTGATCGCGAAAAAAATAGTTTTCGTTCCAGTAATTCATCGCCGTCTTCAAGAACAACCATCCGACCCGCAGATGCCCCATGCGCCTGAACCGCCGATTGGTCGTGTACACGCCGCCGCGCACGATTCCGAACCGTTTCCGGTCCACCTGCTGGCTTAGGCGATAATCCTCGGCGAACAGAATCTGCTCGTGAAAGCCGCCGAGTTCCCAGAACTTATGCCGATCCCAGAGCATGAACATTCCCGTTGCAAATGGACGATGTAAATACGACGCATATTGAAAAGCATCATTGACGGTATAGAACAGTCTGTCGATCCAACTTCCGTCACGGCAGATGATGTTGGTGGTGACGCAGTGCAACTCTTTCGCCTTCGCCCGTTCCATGCAACGCCGTATCAGCGACCGATCCGCTAATTCGATGTCGGCATCCAGAAACAAGACGTAAGGCGTGGAGGCAACCGCTGCCCCTCGATTTCGCCCCACCGAGGGCACGCCTCCGGGGATGACGCTGACGTTCAGATGCTTGCGGAAGAAAAGCACCGCGTCCGGAGTGCCGTCCGTCGAATTCGCATCAGCGAGCAATACTCTCGTACTCGACATCCTCGAGTAGTCCTGATTCATCAGCGAAGTCAGCAAGCGGGGAATCAGCTTCACCTCGTTCTTCGCCGGAATCACGATGGTCAATTCGTTCTCCGGACTCGTGCTCGTTGTAGTCATGGATTTGCACTCCTCTCTGATTGATCGTGAGATAAGTCAGCCGGGATCCCACCCATGCCCCGGAGTTGTAGTAGCTGATCCCGTCCCGCTCCACCTGCAGCGCCTCATGCGTATGCCCGCAGAAAATCCGTTCCGCCTCGTGATGCCGCGCATAGGCTAGCGCTCCCGCCGCTACTTTGGCCGACATGCGCAGCCAGTGCGTATTAAGACGGTCAATCATTCGCGCGATGGGCTTGCTTTTGAAATCCAGCTTCTGGAGCTGTAGGTAAAGTGACGTCCCCCACTGGCTCAGGCGCACGCGGCTCACCTGGAATCCGTCGAACTGATGACCATGGATGGCAATGTGCCGCAGCCCGCGGTATTCCCAAACATACTTGTCATAAACCCGCACGCCTACCAGGTGCGACATGATGTTCGCCAGACCGTCATCGTGGTTCCCTTCCACCCAAACCACTTCGACATTCCGTTTCGGGTTCGACAACTTCCGAATGTAGCCCAGAAATTTCCAGTGTTCTTTCGTGAGCCGGGCAAAGTTCAGATCGGCGAAGATGTCGCCCAGAAGAATCAACCGCGTAAACCGGCTCTGTTTCAGGACGCGAGTAGCCTCGCGCGCGCGGCTCGTCTCTGCCCCAAGGTGCAGATCGGAGAGGATCAGCGTGTTGTACTCGTGCAGATCCATGCTCCCGTTCTACCAGCCGATTGTTACGGCAGCATGAACACTGCATCAAAATTGGTACCTGCAGTAACTTCAGGAGTAACTACCGCCTGAGAAAAGTCACTTCAATTCCGCGGATGAACACGGATTTAGGCGGATTGTTTATTTCAGTCCGTGTGGATCGGCGTAAATCCGCAGCGTGAAGTTCCGAGCGGCTCGGGCTAAACCAGAGGGCAGTTCCGCTTGTGCCACGCCGTGGCCTGCTCATAGGCGAATGCGAGTCGAAGAACCAGGTCTTCGCGCCAGTGCGGGCCCACGATCTGCAACCCTATGGGCAAGCCACTCTGGGTGAATCCGCATGGAACCGAGATCGCAGGCAGCCCCCACACGTTGAATGGTCGCGTGTTTCTGAGCAACCTGAGTTCTGCCGGACGCAGCGCTTCCGGCGTGGCTTTGAGTTCCGCAATCGAGGGAGCCGGCATCGGAGTTGTCGGAGTGACCAGCACGTCCACATCCGCAAATATCGACCGGATGCTCCGCCTTACAGCCTCCAATGCGCGACGCTGCTCGATGTATTCCGCGGCCGAAACTTCTTCGCCGCTGCGAATCCGCCGTACCGTTTCCGGATCGTACAACTCCGGACTTCTCGCCACCGATTCCGCATGCGCGGCGTACGACTCCGCTTTCTGCAACGCGCGGTCCGTAGGCACATCCAGTCTCATTTCTTTGACCTGAGCGGCGATCGTCCGGATTCCGTCGAGAGCGTGATTCATGGCGGAGGCAACTTCCATGTCAAGGTCATCAAAGAAATACTCGTGCGGAACACCGACGCGCAGACGCGCCGCACTCTCCTCCATGCCTGCAAGATAATCCGCGACCGGAACGTCCTCCGTCGTGAGGTCAGTCGCATCGAATCCGGCAATCGCCTGGAGCACCATCGCGACATCGGCAACGCTTCTGGCAAGCGGCCCAACATGGTCGAGCGACAACGAAAGCGGAATTACACCCCGACCAGGCACCCGCCCGTACGTCGCCTTCAGCCCCACGCACCCGCACAGCGCTGCCGGCTCGCGAATGGAACCCGCGGTATCCGTTCCGATCGATGCATACCCCATACCAGCCACCACCGCAGCTGCCGAGCCTCCGGAAGACCCGCCGGTGATTCGCCCGTGGTCCCAGGGATTGCGAACCTCTCCAAAATGACTGATCAGCGAACTCCCGCCATAGGCGAACTCGTGCAGATTATTCTTGCCGAGGATCACGGCTCCGGAACGGCGCAATCGCCGGACCACTTCGGCATCCCCACCGGGAACTCGGGTTTCGTGTAGTTTGCTCGCCGATGTCGTGCGCACTCCCGCCGTGTCAATCAGATCTTTCAAAGCAACCGGGATACCGTGTAGGGGGCCTCGCCATTCGCCGCGCGCGATCTCTGCTTCCGCCGCCCGCGCCTCCGCCAACGCAGATTGCGCGGTGACAGTGATAAACGCATTCAGCGCCGGATTCAGCTTGTCTATCCGCTCCAGACACTCGCGAGTCACGTCCACAGGAGAAAGTTCTCGGCTCCGCAACTGCGGAGCGAGTTCAGATATTGTCGAGATCGCCGTCATGGCAACGCGAGACATTGTAAGCCAGCCGATTTTGCTCCCGACCTCTACCCTGCCTCGTACAGAAATTTTTGCAGACCCGCCGCTCCATCGACGGCATCAAAATAGTCCTATAATCGTGGAAGTCGTTTCCCTGGGGGCTCCGAAAGATCATGGCAGAAATGACGATCGCGCCGGTTGCGACGCACGGCTTTTTTGTGGATGGCCGTTGGCAACTGGAGGGCGATATTGTCGAGATCCGTTCGCCCTACGACGGCACCCTGGTCGCCCGGGTCGCGCAAGGCCGCAAGGAACACGCCGAAACCGCAATCGCTGCCGCCGTGAAAGCCTTTGGCACCACGCGCCGGTTGCCCGCCTTCGAGCGCCAGCGCATCCTGCGTCAGGTGGTCGCGTTCATGACCGAGCGCAAAGAAGAGTTTGCCCGCACCCTCGCGCAAGAAGCTGGCAAGCCCATCAGGGCCGCGCGCACGGAAATCGAGCGCTCCATCTTCACCTTCACCGTCGCAGCCGAAGAGAGCACCCGCATTCATGGCGAGTATCTGCCTCTGGACTGGCAGGAATTCACCGCCGGGCGATGGGGTATCGTGCGCCGCTTCCCCATCGGTCCGATCGCCGGCATCACTCCATTCAATTTTCCCCTGAACCTGGTCGCGCACAAGGTCGCTCCGGCGATTGCGGCCGGATGCCCGATCGTGCTCAAGCCCGCGCCGCAGACACCGCTCTGCTCGCTTCTCCTCGCCGAATGCGTGCAGCAGGCCGGATGGCCCGACGGCGGTCTCAGCGTGCTGCCGCTCTCCAATGAAGACGCCGGCCTGCTAGTCACCGACGAGCGCATCAAGCTCATCAGCTTCACCGGTAGCGTCCCCGTTGGCTGGGACATCAAGCGCCGCGCCGGGAAAAAGAAAGTCGTTCTCGAACTCGGAGGCAATGCCGCTGTCCTGGTTCATAGCGATGCCGACGTCGCCTATGCTGCCGAACGCTGCGTGGTGGGCGGTTTCGCCTATGCTGGCCAAACCTGCATTTCTGTGCAGCGTATTCTGGTCGAACAATCCGTCTATGGAAAATTCACCGACCTGTTGATCGAAGCCGTCAAGCAGTTGAAGACCGGCGATCCCATGGATGAATCCACCGACGTCGGCCCGCTCATCCGTGAAAGTGACGCCATCCGTACCACCGCTTGGATTGACGAAGCGGTGCGCTCCGGAGCCCGCCTGTTGTGCGGAGGCCGTCGCACTCACAATGTCGTCGAGCCGACGATCCTCACCGGAACGAAACCGGACATGAAAGTAAACTGCCAGGAAATTTTCGGCCCGGTCGTCACAGTGGAGCCTTACAAGAATTTCGATCAGGCCTTGCGTCAGGTGAACAGCTCGGCCTACGGCATGCAAGCGGGCGTATTCACCCGTGACGCAAAACTCCTTTTTCAGGCTTACGAGGAGCTTGAAGTCGGAAGCGTCATCGCGGGTGACGTTCCTTCCTTCCGCATCGATCACATGCCCTACGGCGGCGTAAAAGATTCTGGCGTAGGTCGTGAAGGATTGCGTTACGCGATTGAAGAGATGACGGAACCCAAACTGCTCGTCATGAATCTTAGATAGTCGTACCTACTGGAAAGTATGTATGGCCGCGGTATACCCTCACTCTCGTTGAAAAACTCAACATGTTTTCACTAATGTTTGAAGCGAAATTTTTTTCTCTGCGAATTTTCAAAAAGCCCTGACAAAGCTGTTCGGAATATTTATAATTTCCAGTTTCGCAGACAACTCGAAAACCTCAGTGGGTGGTTTTCTTACTCGGAACAACAAGCGGCCATTATTAGCGGACGATCCGCCGGGTCTCTTCAGCCAGATCTCATAAGAGCATGTCGCAGATCTTTCATCGCAGCACGAATACGCTGTCCCGCGCCACTATCTTCGGCGCTATCTTCGTCGTGGCCGCTCTGGTCTGGGTGGGGTACGCCATCCAGGGGTCTCCCTACGTCACCTACGAAGGCGTGCGCAAGCCCCAGCCCGTGCCTTTCAGTCATCAACATCATGTCACCGGACTGGGCATTGATTGCCGCTATTGCCATACCTCGGTCGAGACCTCAAGTTTCGCCGGAATTCCGCCGACCAAAACGTGCATGAACTGCCACTCGCAGATCTGGACCAATGCCGCGCTGCTCGAGCCGGTGCGCGCCAGCTATCGCTCCGGGGAATCACTGCAGTGGACACGTGTGAACACGCTCCCCGACTTTGTTTTTTTTAATCACAGTATTCACGTCACCAAGGGAGTCGGCTGCAACGTGTGTCACGGGCCGGTGGACACCATGCCGTTCATGTATCAGCAAGCCACTCTACAGATGTCGTGGTGCCTCGACTGCCATCGCGACCCGGGCAAGAACTTGCGGCCGCGCGATCAGGTTTTCAATATGCGTTACCGGCCTCCTTCTGACATTAGCCCCGTCGAGGTGGATGGCAAGAGTTTCACAGACCAGAATGCTCTCGGGGCCTACTTAATCACGAAATATCGAGTTCGCGTAGGAAAGTTGAAGACCACCGACGGCCAGACCAGCGTTGGCGATATCACCAGCTGCAGCACATGCCATCGCTGAGGTTCCCGCGGGCGCCGGCGAGAGAAATAGAGATCCAGCCCCGCAGGGGCGACGTAACGCAGCCCAGAACGTAAGTCCTGGGTAGGAACGAAAAAGGAAATCAGAGTCCCGCAGGAGCGGCAGAAAACAGACGGAACGATGAGCGACAGCGAAAACCATAACGGCGGACTGGTTCACATTGACGTGTGCCCAGGCAAAAAGGGCAAACTCGATTTGAACGCAGTGCGCGCCGAGATCGACAAAGCGGCCAAGACGGGTCCCGAATATTGGCGAAGCCTGGAAGAACTCGCGGGCAATCCTGAATTTCACGAAGCTCTCAAACGCGAGTTTCCCAAGGGCGCCTCCGAGTGGGTGGACACCGTCTCCCGGCGCGGCTTCCTCAAAGCCATGGGCGCTTCGCTCGGACTTGCGGGCATGACCGGATGCGTGAAGCTTCCCAACGAAGTTATCGTTCCCTATGTTCGCCAGCCGGAAAATGTGATTCCCGGCCGGGCCATGTATTACGCCACGGCCCATACCCTGGGCGGCTATGCCAATCCGATTCTCGTAGAGAGCCATCTCGGCCGACCAACCAAGGTCGAGGGCAACGACAAGCATTCCGCCTCTCTCGGCGGAACCGACATCTTCGCGCAGGCTTCGATCCTGACGATGTACGACCCCGATCGCTCGCAGAGCGTGGTCTCGATGGGCGATCAGCGTTCCTACGCGGCATTCCTGAGCGCGATTCGCGGACCCCTCAGCGCGCAGAGAGCCCTGCAAGGCGCGGGCATCCGCATTCTCACCACAACGATTTCGTCGCCAACGCTCGCTGACCAGATCCGCAATTTGCTGAAGGTATATCCGCAGGCGAAGTGGCATGTGTACGAGCCGGTGAATCGCGACAATGTTCTCGAAGGCGCGAAGATGGCCTTCGGCCAGCCCGTCGAGACCCGCTATGACTTCTCGAAAGCGGACGTCGTAGTCTCGCTCGATGCCGATTTCCTCTACGCAGGATGGCCTGGCAACGTGCGCTACATCCGCGATTTCGCCCTGCGCCGCGATCCCGATATCGGGCAGATGAATCGCTTGTACGCCATCGAAAGCACCCCGAGCGCTACGGGGGCGAAGGCGGATCATCGTTTGCCTGTGCTGGCCAGCAGGATTCAGAGCATTGCGGCCCAGCTAGCCAATGCATCAGGAAGCAACTCGCAGACTGGTGAAGAAGGGAAATTTGTCGCCTCCGCGGCTCGCGACCTGCAGCAGCACCATGGCTCCAGCATTGTGATTGTCGGCGAACATCAACCGCCAGCTGTTCACGCCTTGGCTCATACCCTGAATGCGTCTTTAGGGAATATCGGGAAGACTGTCTTCTACAGCGATCCAGTTGATGCGAACCCCGTCAATCAGATCGAGTCACTGAAAGAACTCGTCAACGACATACAAGACGGCAAGGTCGACCTGCTCATCATTCTCGGTGGCAACCCCGTCTACGATGCGCCCGCCGATCTGAATTTCGCTGACACGCTTAAGACCGGCAAAGCGCAACTCCGCGTCCACTACGGTCTGTATCAGGACGAAACGTCGGAACTTTGCCAGTGGCACGTCAATGCCACGCACGAACTGGAATCCTGGGGAGATGCCCGGGCGTTCGACGGGACGGTCAGCATCATCCAGCCGCTGATTGCCCCGCTTTACAACGCGAAGAGCCCGGTCGAATTCGTTGCCATGCTCTCCGGTCAAGCCGATGCGACCGGTTACGAACTCGTTCGCGCTTATTGGCAGAAGCAGCACGCCGGCGCAGATTTCGAGCAGTTCTGGCGCAAGTCACTGCACGATGGCTGGATCGATGGCACGACATTCCAGCCGAAGTCCGTCACTGCAAAGTCCGCAGGGGCGCCTTCCGAATCCAAGCCAGCTGACAATAACGCCATTGAGCTCAACATCCGCCGTGATCCCACCATCTGGGACGGGCAATTCTCCAACAACGGCTGGCTGCAGGAACTTCCCAAGCCGATGTCCAAGCTCACCTGGGACAACGCGGTGCAAGTCGGGCCCAAAATGGCCGAACGCCTGCATCTCGCATCCAAAGATGTTGTCGAACTCCAACTGAACGGCAAGAAAATTCAAGGCGCAGTCTGGATCCAAGCCGGGCATCCCGACAATTCGATCACCGTCACGCTCGGCTACGGCCGCAAGCGCGCGGGTCGCGTCGGCACCGGTCAAGGCTACGACGCTTATCAACTCCGGACCAGCACTGCCGCCTCGATCGCCAGCGGAGTTCAGATACGCAAGACCGGTGAGATCTACGAACTGGCCTCCACGCAGGGCATGCAGTCGATGGACACGCCCAATGGCGAGCATCGTCCCCTGGTCCGCGAAACCAGCCTTGACGAATACAGGAAAGAGCCAGGATTCGCCAAGGAGGAAGAAGTCCCGCAGGGGCTGACACTCTACCCACGCTATGAGTACGAGAAAGAGCAATACGCCTGGGGCATGGCGATCGATCTGAACCGCTGCACCGGATGCAACAACTGCATTCTTGCCTGTCAGTCTGAAAACAATATTGCTGTCGTGGGAAAAGAACAAACGCTCCTTGGCCGCCACATGCATTGGCTGCGCGTGGATGCCTACTATCAGGGGGACCGCGACAATCCGAAAGCGTTCTTCCAGCCTGTACCATGCATGCAGTGCGAAAACGCGCCTTGTGAGGTGGTCTGCCCCGTAGGCGCCACCAGCCACAGCAGCGAAGGCCTCAACGACATGATCTACAACCGCTGCGTAGGCACGCGCTACTGTTCGAATAACTGCCCGTACAAGGTCCGCCGCTTCAATTTCCTGCTCTTCCAGGATTGGGACACGGCGCAACTAAAGATGATGCGCAATCCCGACGTCAGCGTGCGCAGCCGCGGCGTCATGGAAAAGTGTAGCTATTGCGTGCAGCGCATCAATGAGCACCGTATCGACGCTGAAACTGCCTCGGTCCGCGAAGGCAAAGAGATCGCCATTGGAGATGAATTGCAGACAGCCTGCGCACAATCGTGCCCGGCCGAAGCCATTACCTTCGGCAACATCAATAACCCAAACAGCAAAGTTTCGCAGTGGAAGGCGAAGGCGCGCAATTACAGCCTTCTGGGCGAGTTGAATACCCGCCCGCGCACAACCTATTTAGCAGAAGTCCGCAACCCAAACCCGGAACTGGAAAGCTAAGAGCCAGAAGCTAGAAGCTGCCTCATGCCAGAGCAATATAAATCAACGACCGAAATCCAGCGGACCCCCGTGATTGCGCCGGGCCACACCTTCGGCACCGTAACGGAAAAAATCAGTGCGATTGTGCTGACCCGTCCCGCCTCCAACGGCTGGTTTATCGGATTCGGCATCTGCTTCATGCTGACCATGATGATGCTGTTTGCCATCGGGTACCTGTTCGTCAAGGGCATCGGCATTTGGGGCGTGACCATCCCCATCGGATGGGGGTTCGCCATCGTAAACTTCGTCTGGTGGATCGGTATCGGCCATGCCGGCACCCTGATCTCTGCCATCCTTCTCTTGCTGCGCCAATCCTGGCGCAACTCCATCAATCGCTTCGCCGAAGCCATGACTCTGTTCGCCGTGGCTGCCGCAGGAATCTTCCCCGCCATCCACGTCGGGCGTCCCTGGCTCGCATACTGGCTCTTTCCCTACCCGAATACGATGCGGGTATGGCCGCAATTCCGCAGCCCGCTTATGTGGGACGTATTCGCTGTCTCCACCTACGCCACCATCTCAGCACTGTTCTGGTTTGCAGGACTGATTCCCGACTTCGCCACCCTCCGTGATCGTTCCGAAAAGCGCTGGGTGAAGATGGTTTACGGCATGCTGTCGTTCGGCTGGCGCGGATCCGCCCGCCACTGGCATCGCTACGAGACCATGTACCTGCTGCTCGCCGGGCTAGCGACCCCGCTTGTTCTCTCGGTTCACACCGTGGTGAGCTTCGACTTCGCCATCGGCATTGTCCCGGGCTGGCACACGACCATCTTCCCGCCGTATTTCGTGGCTGGCGCAATCTACTCTGGCTTCGCGATGGTACTGATGCTCGCTATCCCCATCCGGAAAATTTACGGCCTGGAAGATTTCATCACCCTGCGCCACCTGCAGAACTCGGCGAAGGTCATGCTCGCAACCGGCCTGATTGTCGCCTATGGCTATGGCATCGAAGCCTTCATGGGCTGGTACAGCGGCGACCGCTACGACGCGTTCACGCTGTGGAACCGGCTGCACGGTCCTTATGCGCCGTGGTACTTGTCGCTGCTGGCCTGCAACATTTTTATCCCGCAGGTCCTGTGGATCCGCAAGTTGCGCACCAGCCCTCTAGCCCTGTTCTTCATCTCGGGAGTCATACTGGTCGGCATGTGGCTGGAGCGTTTCATCATCGTCGTAGTCAGTCTCAGTCGCGATTTCCTGAACTCGTCCTGGGGCATGTACTACCCTACGCGCTGGGACTGGATGACCTACATCGGCACGATCGGCATGTTCCTCGCAGCCATGTTCCTGTTCCTGCGCTTCCTGCCCGCTATCTCGATCTTCGAAATGCGCACCCTTCTGCCCGAGGCGGAGGTGAAAGAGTAAAGCCATGAAGCGCGATCCCATCTACGGCATCATGGCCGAGTTCGATTCGGCTCAGGCGCTGGTCGACGCAGCCCACAAGACCCATGCAGCGGGCTACAAGAAGATCGACGCCTATAGCCCGTTCCCGATCGAAGGCCTGGCCGAGGAAATTGGATTCCACCATGATGAAGTCCCGCTCGTAGTTTTGATCGGCGGTTTGATCGGCGGCTGTACCGGATACCTGATGCAGTACTGGATGAATGCAGTGGATTATCCGCTCAATATCGGCGGCAAGCCTCCACATTCCTGGCCCGCGTTCATCGTGATCACCTTTGAAATGACGATTCTCTTCGCGGGAATCTCCGCCGTCCTCGGCATGTTGGCCCTGAACGGATTGCCCATGCCATATCACCCGGTATTCAACGTACCCAGGTTCGCTTTTGCTTCCAAAGATCGTTTCTTCCTGATCGTGTTCTCCTCAGACAAGAAATACGATCCCGATGAAACATTGAAATTCATGCACACCCTGAATCCACGTTCGGTATCGGAGGTCCCCAGCTAGATGCTCCTCCGAGTCGAGACATGTAGGGACAGCCGCCATCGGCTGTCCAGTCGAGCGAAGCTCGACCGAGCGACCTCCGGGCTGGCGATCATAGCCGCCATCGCTCTCTGGTCCGGCTGCCGCATCGACATGCACGTGCAGCCCAAGCAGAACCCGCTCTCGCCCAGCGACTTCTATTCCGACAAGCGTTCCGCGCGTCCGCTAGTGGAGGGAACCGTCGCTCGCGGCCAGTTGCATGAAGACACGTATTTTTACACCGGCAGGATTGGCGACAATCCAGGCGACCTCATGCCTTTCCCGGTCACCAGGGAAGTCCTGGAGCGCGGCCGCGAGCGCTTTAACATCTACTGCGCCCCGTGTCACTCGCGCACAGGGGATGGCAACGGATTTATCCCGTCGCGCGGATTCACGCGCATGCCCCCGTCCTATCACATCCCGCGCCTGCAAAAGGCGCCCCTGGGCTACTTCTTCGACGTGATGACCAACGGCTTCGGCATCATGCCGGACTATGCCTCGCAAGTTTCTCCCGAAGATCGCTGGAAGATTGTGGCCTACATTCGCGCCCTGCAACTCAGCCAGAACGCGACGATGAAAGACGTCCCTGCGGGCCAGAAGGTACCCTCAGAGCCGCCGAAGTTCGCCGAACCCGGTTCTGGCGCGACGCTGCCCGCAATCATCCCCGAAAACAAAACTGAAGGACAAGAGAAGGTAGAGAAATGAGCCCGGTGCCCGCCAACCAACTCGATCTGACGGCTCCGCCGGTAGTAAGGAAGATCTATCAGCGGTCTCTGATCGTCGGTGTTGTGTTTTCGATCGCCTCCATCATTCTGGCGATCACCAATCCCGACCAGTTCTATCGAGGTTACCTGCTCGGCTTTCTATGCTGGCTTGGCGTCTCGCTTGGTTCCATGTCCATTGTGATGATCCGTCACCTGACTGGTGGCGGATGGGGTATGGTCATCCGGCGCATCCTCGGTGCGGCAATGCGCACGCTGCCTCTGCTCGCGATCCTGTTTATCCCCATCATCATCGCCGTTGTCCAGCACCGGATTTATCCCTGGGCCATGCCCACGGAATCAGTTCAGGACCCCTACATTCGCGAGCATCTGGAAAAGCACAGCTTTATAAAGGACGCTTACCTGAACCAGACGGGCTTCATCATCCGAGCGGTAATTTACTTCGTGATCTGGAATGTGCTGTCGTTCCTGCTCTCCATGTGGTCACGCCAGACCGACCGTCCCGGCGCACCGGACAACACCCAGAAATTCAAAGCCGTGGCCGGGCCCGGCCTCATCCTCTACGCCTTCACCATCTCCTTCGCCGCCATCGACTGGGTCATGTCGCTTGACCCGAGCTGGATTTCGACCATCTTCGGCCTGATCATTCTCATTGGCGAAATGCTCTCCGCCATGTGCTTCGCGGTCGTAGTTGAACGCATTTTGGTCAACTACAAGCCCATGTCTGAGATGCTGAAGCCCGACTTCGTCCACGACCACGGCAAGTGGATACTCACCTTCATCATGGTCTGGGCCTATTTCAGCTTCTCGCAGTGGCTGATCATCTGGGCCGGGAATCTTCCCAACGAGATCACGTTCTACACCAAGCGCCTGAGCTTTGGATGGGGCAAGGTCGGCCTCTTCCTGGCGTTATTCCATTTCGCCGTGCCATTCGCAATTCTGCTTTCCCGGCCGTTCAAGCGCAACATCCGAAAACTAGTGTGGCTGGCAATCTGGCTAATGCTGATGCGCTGGGTCGACCTGTTCTGGATCATCGAACCCAATTTCATGAAGGGACTCGGTATAACCCTCGCCGATGTCGTCGTTCCCATCGCGATCGGTGGCTTCTGGCTGGCCTACTTCTTCCGCAATTTGGGTTCGCTACCCTTGCTGCCCGCCTATGATCCGTCGGCCGGAGAAGTTTTGGAGATCGATCCAACTCATTCGCGGGGAATTCCTGAAAACGCATGAACCACGAAGCTAAGGACGCGAAAGTACCGGGACACGGCGATTACGAACGCCGCGATATCGGCGTCGCTGGAATTCTGTATTTTCTCCTGGGCCTCCTCGTCGCAGGAGGCATCGCCCACTTCATCGTGCAGGGTGTCTATCACTATCTCGATAACCGTTACGAGACCAGACAGCCGCGGGTCAGTCCCCTCATAAGGAATATTCCCTCCGATACCCGCCGCATTCCGCCGCAATACAACGGCGATTATCAGAAATACCTGCAGGATCAATTTCCCGCTCCCCAGTTGGAAATCAATGAGCGTACGGAGCTGAATGACATCCGCAGGCGCGAAGAAGATACCCTGAGCACCTATGGATGGGTGGATCAGAACGCCGGCACGGTCCATATCCCGATCGACCGGGCCATGGACCTGCTGGCCCAACAAGGTCTCCCGGTTCGCCAATCAGGCAGTACAGGTCAGCAAAACAAAAAGGGCCCCAAACAGTGAAGCATCAGCATCACAATTCGAATCCGTCTCTGAACCACGAAGGCACAAAGGCCGTCGCAGCCGAATTCGGCAAAAAGGCGTGCCAGTTTGTACCGTTATTGCTCATGCTCGCCACGACAGCATGGTCCCAGGGAATGACCAAAGGCATCATGTCGCCTCCGGCCAGCGTGCGTCCCCCATACCTGGAAAACGTAGGCATCGAGCAGCGCTTGGACGCCCAAGTCCCGCCCGATCTCGCTTTCACCGACGACGCCGGAAAGCCTGTAAAGCTGGGTGACTACTTTGGCAAGAAGCCGCTGATCCTGAACCTCGTCTATTACAAGTGCCCCATGCTCTGCGGCGAAGCCCTCGCCGGACTAACCGGCGCCATGAAGATGATCAAGTTCGACGTCGGCAACGAATATGAGGTCGTGACCGTCAGCTTCAATCCCAAAGAGACCACCGCCGATGCCGCCGCCAAAAAAGCGGATTTCATCCACCGCTACGGACGTCCCGGTGCTGCCGCGGGCTGGCACTTCCTGACCGGTTCACCTGCCTCGATCAATACTCTGACCAAGGCTGTCGGCTTTCAGTATCAATACGACCCCGCGCGCAACCAGTACGCGCACGCCACTGCCATCATGGTCCTCACTCCGCAGGGCCACATCTCGCGCTACTTCTATGGTGTGGATTTTCCGCCAAAAGACCTGCGCATGGGGTTGGTGGAAGCCTCGCACGAAAAAATCGGCAACGCCGTTGATCAGGTTCTCCTGTACTGCTACCACTACGATCCCGCTACAGGTAAATACGGCGCGGTGGTAAGCAACATGTTGAAGCTCGGGGGTGGGCTCACCATCGTACTTCTGGGCGGACTGCTTCTCTTTCTCTTCCGCCTGGAACGCAGCGCGCCGCGCAGAGCGTGGGACGACACGAAATCGAGTCACTCAGGACTGAAGCCAACCGGATATGTTCGATAATTTTCCATTATGGCCCGCACGGGCCTCTACCGCGGCGGGCAATGTCGATGCCCTCTACATCTTCCTGATCATCGTGTCGGGAATGATGACGCTGCTGGTGTTCACCGCGATCATCATCTTCGCCGCACGCTATCGCCACCGCCGCGGCGTTCTGGCTGAACAAATCGAGGGTTCCATCCCTCTCGAAGTCACCTGGTCGATTATCCCGCTGGGCGTTTTCATGGTGATTTTTGTCTGGGGAGCTGTCGTCTACTTTCACAGCCGTACGCCTCCCCGCGACTCCACCGATGTCTATGTCGTCGCCAAGCAGTGGATGTGGAAGCTGCAACATGCCGAAGGACAGCGCGAGATCAACTCACTCCACATCCCCGTGGGCCGCGATGTTCGCCTGATTATGACGTCGCAGGATGTGATCCACAGCTTCTTCGTCCCTGCGTTCCGCATGAAGCAGGACGTGCTGCCCGGCCGTTACACGACGGCGTGGTTCCACGCCACCAAGGCGGGCACATATCATCTCTTCTGCGCTGAATATTGCGGCACTCAGCACTCGGGAATGATCGGCGACATCGTGGTGATGGAGCCCGCGCAGTACGAAGCCTGGATGAGCGGCGGCAACACTGGCCCGCTCTCGGCTACCGGCGAGAAGCTTTTTGCGGAACTTGGATGCGCAACGTGTCATCGAAGCGACACCCAGGGGCGCGGCCCAACCCTGCAGGGCGTCTTTGGCAAACCCGTGCAACTTCAGGACGGACGCATTGTCACCGCCGACGAAAACTACATTCGCGAATCGATTCTTGATCCCGGCTCAAAAATCGTCAACGGATTCAAACCAGTCATGCCCACATTCCAGGGCCTGGTCAGCGAGGAGCAGGTCAACGCGCTGGTCGCGTACGTGAAATCACTCAGCGCTGCTTCCGCAGTAAAGACCAACACCGCCATGGCGCAGCCCACCGCGCCAGCCAAGGGAAATCAGGTGCAATGAGTATGGCTACACCAATCGTCACGCCCGTTGAGCGGGAAGATTACCTGAATAAGGAGTACGGCATCGCCTCGTGGCTTCTGACCACCGACCACAAGCGCATCGCCCTGCTCTATCTCATCTCGATCACGTTCTTCTTCTTCATCGGCGGTTTCTTCGCCCTGCTCATCCGCCTCGAGTTGCTGACTCCCGCCGGCGACCTTGTGCAGGCGGACACCTACAACAAGCTCTTCACCATGCACGGCCAGGTGATGGTCTTCTTTTTCCTGATCCCGTCCATTCCCGCCGTACTGGGCAACTTCCTCATCCCGATGATGATCGGGGCAAAGGACCTCGCCTTCCCCCGCATCAACCTGCTGAGCTGGTACCTGTACATCATCGCCGGCATCATGATGTTGCATTGCATCCTGACCGGCGGCGTCGATACCGGATGGACTTTCTACACACCCTTCAGCACCGCCTTCAGCAATACAAAAGTCATTGAAGCCGGTCTGGCGATCTTCGTCTCTGGATTCTCTTCCATCCTTACCGGACTGAACTTCGTGGTGACCATTCACCGCATGCGCGCCCCCGGAATGACCTGGTCGCGCCTGCCGCTATTCGTCTGGTCGCATTACGCCACCAGCATCATCCAGATCCTGGGAACGCCGGTCATTGCCATCACCCTCGTGCTGGTCGTCGCGGAGCGCGCGCTCCACCTGGGCATCTTCGATCCCAAACTCGGCGGCGATCCTTTGCTCTTCCAGCACCTGTTCTGGTTCTACTCCCATCCCGCCGTCTACATCATGATCCTGCCGTCGATGGGCGTGGTCTCCGAGGTCATCGCCTGCTTCTCGCGCAAGCGTATCTTCGGATACCATTTTGTGGCGCTCTCCTCGCTTGCCATTGCGGTCTTCGGATTTCTGGTTTGGGCGCACCACATGTTCGTGGCCGGTATCTCCGTCTATGCCGCCCTGGTGTTTTCCTTGCTCAGCTACTCCGTCGCTGTCCCCTCCGCGGTCAAGGTGTTCAACTGGACCGCCACCCTCTACAAGGGCTCCATTCATTACGATGCCCCAATGCTCTATGCCTTCGGCTTCCTGGGGCTATTCACCATCGGTGGTCTAACAGGATTATTTTTGGCCGCCCTGGGCATCGACGTCCACGTCACCGATACCTATTTCGTCGTGGCTCACTTCCACTACATCATGGTTGGGGGCGCGCTGATGGGATACCTCGGAGGCCTCCACTTCTGGTGGCCGAAGATTTCCGGACGCCTCTACCCCGAAGGCTGGGCACGTCTGGCAGCGTTGATCGTATTTGTGGGATTCAACCTGACATTCTTTCCCCAGTTCATTTTGGGCTACGTCGGTATGCCTCGCCGCTATTACCAGTATCCGGGAGAGTTCCAGGTGCTCAACGTGATGTCCACCGCCGGAGCCACAGTCTTGGGTATCGGCTATCTGCTCCCCATGATTTACTTCCTGTGGTCGATGCGCTACGGCAAACCCGCTCCTGATAATCCCTGGAAGGCCGCAGGCTTGGAGTGGCAGACTCAATCTCCGCCCACGACCTTCAACTTTGAAAAAGAACCGGTCGTGACCTGGGAGGCCTACAACTACGACGAGATCGACACCGGACACAAGGAGGAGGTCAAAGTTGTCGGATAGCCAAGCAACCGCGCAGACCTCTGTTCACGAAGACCTCCACAGTCCCGCTCTGCTCCACCACTTTGCCACCGAAGAGCAGCAGCGCAACGCGTCCAGCTTTGGCATGTGGATCTTCCTGGGCACTGAAGTCATGTTCTTCGGAGGACTTTTCGTCTCCTATCTGATCTACAGGCTTTGGTATTTCGGAGACTTCGGTGCCGCCAGCAAATCCATTAATGCCGCTCTCGGCGGCACCAACACTGCCGTCTTGATCTGTAGCAGTTTGACGGTGGTCCTGGCCATTTGGGCCGCCCAGACAGCCCGGCGCGGAATGTTACTCGTCATGCTCGCATTGACGATGCTCTTCGGTGTCGCCTTCCTCGGCATCAAGGGCATCGAGTACAAGGACAAGTTCGATGAACATCACGTCCCCGGCGCCTCGTTCAGTTTCCAGAACGTACCCATTCCGGGCCATCCCGACCAGTACGCCAATCCCCAACACGCGCAGATTTTCTTTGCGCTCTATTTCATCATGACCGGCCTGCACGCTTTGCACATGGTCGTAGGCCTCGGTATCTTCACCTGGCTGTTCGTCTCGGCATGGAAAGGCCGTTTCACTCCTGAATACCACACACCTTTAGAAATCGGCGGACTGTACTGGCACTTCGTCGATATCATATGGATTTATCTGTTCCCATTGCTCTATCTGATTGATCGGCACCCGTGAGGCAATCCATGTCAGATCACGCAAAATCGTCGCCGCTGAAATCCTATTTCGGAGTATGGATTGCCCTGCTCATCGGGACCTACCTCACGTACGAAGTCGCGAAGCTGGACCTCGGGCCTTACAATGCCGCCGTCGCTCTCATCATTGCGACCACCAAGGCCCTGCTGGTTGCGCTTTTCTTCATGCACCTGAAAGGCGCGAGTGAGAAACTCCTGAAGGTGGTTGTCATCTCGACCATATTCTTCTTGTTCATCCTGATGGCGCTCTCCATGGCCGACTACGCCACCCGCTGGTATAGCTAGATTACTTCGCCCCATGGGCAGGAGCCAGGCGATCCAGCCAGAACTGCCTTTGTCCCGCGAACGCTTTTCTCTCTCGCTCAGAAACCGGGCGAACCTTGCCTACGCCCCCCTGGATGGCTACGACTCTGCGGAGCCTGCCACTCGCCGAGCTCAAATATAACGTTTGATCCTTGCTCGTCTCGTCTACCACGAAAATGACGACGTCATTCTTATTCGCGGTCGAAACGTCAAACCCTTGTACCGTTTGTCCTTTCCGCACGACGCTTTGCACAACCGGACACTCTTGTTCCATTGAAAGGCCCAGCAGCGTGGAGATATGGGGTGGTAAGTGCGCATGTATGCCTTTTTGAACCATGGTGTCGACCGCCCGTGTCATCCTTGCTTGGACATGCTCCTGCGCGGCCGCCTCACTCGTCAGTCCCCCCGAAATGAACAGCACAATCAGCCCAACCTGCCAAGCATCTCTGGTGAAGTTCGACATCTCCCCTCCCTGAGTCATTCAATCCAATACCATCTCCGCTGCACGAGTATAGAGCACTCCTTCTCTAGGTTCGCCGGACAGAACCGTGGCGTTCCCCTGTGGTCGTCTGCGCGTGCTTCGCGTTATACTCGCCCGTCAGGCAGACATCATCCGCTTCCCGAGGCTCTTATGGCATTCTGCAATTCCTGTGGCGCCCAATTGACGGAAGGAACGAAATTCTGCAGTAAATGCGGCGCTTCAATCGCCGGGCCATCCGGCAGTTCCGCGTCATCTGCGGCGCCTATAACGTCGGGCACCGCTCCGGGAACCGCTCCCAGCAGCGCGCTCAAGACAATCCTCATCGTCGTCGGCGCCATTGTCTTGATCGGAGTAGTTGGGATTGCCACGCTCGCCTTCATCGGAATTCGTGTCGCCCGCCACACTCGCGTCATGCAGGAAGGCGATCACGTCAAGGTAGAAACTCCATTCGGAACCGCAGAAACCTCCAAGGATCCCGAAGAAGCCGCAAAAGATTTGGGGGTGGATGTCTATCCCGGAGCGTCGGCTCAAAAACAAGGCGCTTCGACCGCAACTTTCGGAAAAGTTCGGACCGTCTCTGCTGCCTTCGAGAGCGATGATGCGGTCGAAAAAGTCTGCGCCTTCTACAAATCCAAATTCCCCAATGCCACGGTTAGCACCTCGGATCAGAGTCGCTGCACCATCGTCTCCAATGATCCGCCGAACATGATTACCATTAATGTCGAACCCAGCGGCGACGGCTCCAAATTTCAGATCGCTAGCGTTTCCAGCAAATCGAAGTAAGGGCCCATGTCAGAAAACCTCGTTGATTCCATTGCACCCGCCATCCCTTCTCTCAACGATGCCGCGGGACTCGCTGAGGCTCTACGCGCTCGACTTCGCGGAGAGGTACGCTTCGACCACGGCGCGCGCGCGCTTTACGCCACCGACGGATCCAACTACCGCCAGGTCCCCATCGGCGTCGTTCTTCCCTATGACGCGGAGGATGTCGTCGCCGCTATCGCCACCTGCCGCGAATTCGGCGCTCCGCTCCTCTGCCGTGGCGGAGGCACTTCCCTCGCCGGTCAATGCTGCAACGTCGCCGTCGTGCTCGACTTCACCAAGCACATGGGCAACATCCTCGAAATTGATCCCGACCGCCGCATCGCGAGGGTCCAGCCGGGAGTCGTTCTCGATCATCTGCGCAACGCCGCGGAGAAACACCACCTGACCTTCGCTCCAGATCCTGCCAGCCACGACCGCTGCACCATCGGAGGCATGATCGGCAACAACTCCTGCGGCGTTCATTCCATCATGGGCGGCAAGACCGATGACAACATCGAAGCCCTGGAAGTAGTCACCTACGACGGCACCCGCCTTTGTGTAGGGGCGGACGCCCTCGTCCGCCCCGCTCCCCTGAGCCCAGCGAAGGGAAGCGTTTCCGGCCGCAGCCCGGATCGCGCTGACCAAATCCACACTGCATTGAAAGCAATCGCCGATCAATACGGTGATCTAATCCGGCGGAAATTTCCCAACATCCCGCGCCGCGTCTCCGGCTATAACCTGAACTATCTCCTCCCCGAGAACGGATTCCACATCGCTCGCGCCTTGGTTGGCACAGAAGGAACCTGCGCCACCACTCTCGAAGCTACCTGTCGCTTGATCGAAAGCCCTCCGCAGCGGGTTCTCCTGGTCGTGGCCTTTCCTGACATCTACCAATGCGCCGACCACATTCCAGAGATCCTCGAGTACAAACCCATCGGCCTCGAAGGTTTTGACGACCTTCTCGTCTATTACGAGCGCCGCAAAGGCATTAATCCCGAAGGTCTAGAGTTGCTTCCAGAGGGAGGTGGATGGCTCCTGGTCGAATTCGGCGCCGAGTCGCTGCCCGGCGCGGAACTTCAAGCCCAACGCCTGATCGATGCGCTCCGTCGCAGCCCGAATCCTCCGAACGTGAAGCTCTACTCCGGCGCCCAGGCCAAGCGAGTCTGGGAAGTTCGCGAATCCAGCCTCGGTGCCACATCCCACGTTCCCGGCGAGCCGCTCAACTGGGAAGGCTGGGAAGATGCCGCGGTCAGTCCCGAAAAGCTGGGTGGATACCTTCGCGATCTCCGCAAGATGATGGCCGAGTTCGGCTACAAAGGCTCGCTCTATGGGCACTTCGGCCACGCCTGCGTGCACACCCGCCTCAACTTCGACCTGCAGTCAAAAGATGGGATTGCCAAGTACCGCAAGTTCGTCGAAGAAGCGGCAGACCTTGTGGTCAGCTACGGCGGCTCCCTCTCCGGCGAACACGGGGATGGGCAATCGCGCGCCGAACTCCTGCCAAAAATGTTTGGACCCGAATTGATGCGGGCTTTCCGCCAGTTCAAAGAGGCATGGGATCCAGACTGGAAGATGAATCCGGGAAAAGTACTTGAGCCCTACCGGCTCGACGAAAATCTCCGCCTGGGTCCAAATTACGCGCCTTGGGAGCCGAAGACCCATTTCCAGTTTCCCGAAGATCATGGCAGCCTCTCGCATGCCGCCCTGCGTTGTGTAGGAGTAGGCAAATGCCGCCGCGAAGAAGGCGGCGTCATGTGCCCCAGCTGGCGGGCCACCCACGAAGAAGAGCATTCCACCCGCGGCCGCGCCCACCTCCTCTGGGAGATGACCCAGGGAGAAGTCATCCGCGACGGCTGGCAGAGCGAAGAGGTCAAGCACTCCCTCGATCTCTGCCTCGCCTGCAAAGGCTGTAAGAGTGATTGCCCGGTCACGGTGGACCTGGCGACCTACAAAGCCGAATTTCTTTCGCACTACTACGAAGGCCGACGCCGTCCCCTGAATGCCTACGCCTTCGGCAACATCGATCTGTGGGCAAGCTTGGCGTCGAACGCTCCCGGCCTGGTGAATCTCACCACCCAGATCCCTTTCCTACGAGACATAGCGAAGCTGGTGGCAGGTATTCCGGCCCAGCGAAAGATCCCCGCCTTTGCTCCGGAGACCTTCAAACAATGGTTCTTCCGAACGAGCCCACGTAGGGGCGGACCCATTGGTCCGCCCCGCGATGCGCAGCGAGCGGCTCACCCACAAGGCGTCAACGGGAAGGGCATCGCTTCAGGCGTGCCGTACGACTCAGTCGCATCCGGAGATTTGGGTCCAGAGGCCCCCGCTGTCCTCCTCTGGGCCGACACTTTTAACAACTACTTCCTGCCCTCGACCGCGAAAGCCGCCGTCGAAGTCCTCGAAACTGCGGGCTTTCGCGTCCTGGTTCCCCGCGCGAATCTCTGCTGTGGACGCCCCCTCTACGATTTCGGCATGCTCGACCGCGCCGAACGTCTTCTTCTGGAAATCCTCGACCAGCTCGAGCCCGAGATCGCGGCCGGAATCCCCGTCGTCGGACTCGAACCCAGCTGCATCGCCGTCTTCCGCGACGAACTGATCAACCTCTTCCCCCGCGACGAACGCGCCCAGGCCCTGAGCAAGCAAACCTTCCTGCTCAGCGAGTTCCTGGAGAAGAATCTCGGTCCCGACCCCCAGCTTCCGCAACTGCCCCGCAACGCATTGCTCCACGGACACTGCCACCACAAATCCATCATGAAGATGACCGCCGAGGAATCGTTACTAGGCCGCCTGGGTGTGCAGTTCCAGTCTCCCGCCCCGGGATGCTGTGGAATGGCTGGATCGTTCGGCTTCGAGCACGACAAGTACAAGCTCTCCGCCGCTATCGGCGAACTCGAGCTTCTCCCCGCAGTTCGCCACGCTCCCGCAGACTGGCTGATCATCGCCGACGGCTTCAGTTGCCGAGAGCAGATCGCTCAAGGCACGGGACGCCACGCCCTCCACTTGGCCGAGGTCCTCCAGATGGCCCTCCAGCCCTCCGCGTTGGATAAAGATGATCCCTATCCCGAATCCCGCTTGGTACGCGAGCGGCAGTCAGAAGTGACCGCCTCGATGAAGCGCGCCGGGATTGCAGCCGGAACCATCGCGGCAACCAGCCTTCTCCTATGGGCTGCCACCCGCGATCGTTAGCGCCAGGTCCCAGCCTGTGTGTCCCAGCCTGTGTGTCCCAGCCTGTGTAGCCCCGGACGCCTCGTCCGGGGCGCCGAAGGCGTGCGCTAAGCCTCATGTTTACAACAATTTGCCACGCCTAGCTACCTTTCCCCGAACCTGCGACAATAGGTAAGTAGGTTCTGCAGCTTCGTTCCGCGCCTGCTCCGACCGCGCCCTTGTAAGGAACACTCTCATGGATCGCGAAGTCACAACCATGGTTAGCGCCGACGTGGCGCACGACCTGACCAGTAAGGTTCAGGCAACCACCACTCCCGCGTTGAAAGCTCCCCTGCGGGGGTCGGTGCTGGTTTTAATCCAGTACGACGTTTGCGAAGAGATTCGCCTTGACGTTCTGCGTGGCCTGATCCCCGCGCGCACCGCGCAGGCTACCTTCAAGAGCCAAGCTCCGGGATACGTTCGCTACCAGCGCACGCCCGTCGCCGAGCCGATCGAGCCCGTAATTCTTCAATCCGGGGAGCGCCTTTCCGGCGAGATCAAGTACTACGATTACGGCGTCGTCAGCATGGTCTTCGAGCTGCCCTTTGCTGGAGACTGGGAGAACTTAATCCAGCTTTCCGCCCGCTGGACCTCCGACACCAACTTCGAGAAGCTGGCCTCGCGCCTCGTTCGCCAGAAACTGGAGCGGGCCGCTCCCGCGCTGATCAAGCCGTATAAGGACGAAGACTGGTTGCAAGAGGATTATTTCATCTTCCACGTCCGCGAGATTGAGGGCTCTCCCACAGCCGACGATCTGCTCTCGGCCCAAAGCGACCACATCGCCCAAGTGGTCCGCGGAGAAACGGCTACCCTGTCCGAGGACGAGCGCATGGAAATCCTGGCCTCGCGCATGTCGTACTATCCCGGCGATCTCGCCGTCATCGGATGGAACGCCGCCTTCATCTATGACACCCAATCCGGGGCCGAGACGGCAATCCAGCTTCTGCAGTACGCCAACTCGCAATTGCTCGAGTTTCGTCATTACGACGAGCTGCTCACCAAGGAACTTGAGAACGTTTATGACTTCCTCGAGGTCGGCGGCACCGGATGGTGGTCGCGCTGGCGAACGGCCAAGGCCGCTTCCAAGTTGCACACGGTGCTCTTGGACGTCAACGAACTCACCGAGCGCGCCGATAACGCTATTAAGTTCCTCAGTGACATGTTCTCCGCGCGACTTTACAAGTTGTGCGCCCAGAAAGTCGGGGTTCCCGACTACAAAGATCTCGTCCAGGAAAAGCTCCACACGGCCGAGGACCTCTATCGCTTCATGGTCGAGCAATTCAACCAGAGCCGCGCCTTCGTCCTGGAGCTGATGGTGGTAGTGATCCTAATCATCGAGCTGGTCTACTTCTTTAAAGGCAAAATGTAACAACCAGCGAGAGGCAAGCTCAATGTTCTGAATACTTTACCTGTAAGTTGTCTGGATTGAATACTTTACCATGACACTCTTGACAACTTCATACTTAACTAATTTAATATCAGTATGTTACGATGGAAGGTGCTAAGAAAAAAGATCCTAGGCATGACACGCCCGCGATTGCCAGATTCCCTGCATTGCTATGTTTCTCGGCTTGGCGTAGGGTCGAGGTATCACTCCACATTTCTCCGCCGTGCCCGAACGGGCGTCGGTCTCTTGTGAACTGATCGCAACAGAGGAGACCCGACATGGCGATTCGCCGAATCTGCCCTACGCCCCCACGAGATGAAGCAGCAGTGCAGATGGCAAAGGATTGTGAGCGACACGTGCGCATTCTGCAAGACCAGCAGACCAAGGCCCGGGAGATGACCAAAGTGGCCCAAGATATGATGGCGCAAGCGCTGTCCATGAGACGGGTGCGCCGACCCGTTCTACCGTAAGCCACCGAATCGCACCTGCGAAGAGTCGTGCGCTGGGTGCGCGCTCTCCAAAGTCCTCCATTGGCTCTCTGCAGCCCGACAATCGATCCTTCCAACTCGCCGCGCAACAGTTCCATCTCGCCTCACAAATGCGCCATCCTTGTCAGTATTAGTTCCGAGGCTTTCCATGCACTAAACCCCCGGTGAGCGCAAGCCGGCGCGTGCCGCTCCGGACTGCGAACTCTCTGAGATGATTCTCGGTTATCCTTGGATCTGTCGCAGGCCAATTTCTCCTGTCAGCAGTGTCTCAACGTTTTCATCCAGTTAGCGAATGAACAAATGCCAATTTCTAGTGTCCGAGCCAATGCTCTCTTCTCGTGAAGCGATGAAACACCATTTCTGTTTCGGCAAAACGACCTCATAGGGCGCTTTGGAGAAGAGCGCAAATTGGAAGGTAACCGATACCGAGGAACCAGTCTGAGGCTTCGGGTCAGCCGCTTCGAGAGCTTGCGGCTTCAATGGCAGCATTGGCTGCATTCAACGTTGCCTGCGTCTCACGGGCAATCTTTCCTTTTGCGATTTAGTTGAGAAGCTTGGCTTTTAGTGCTGTTGTCGAGTAACCGCTGACGCCAGCCTTTTCAGAACTAATACATCCAGTGTTTCCAACGACTTCAATGGTTGCCGTGGGACTGCCAAACACTGGAAAGTACGAGGAAAACGAACGAACCGTGGGTGATTGCCGTGGGTGATTCTAAACGCGAGAAGAGGCATTTTGAGCGCAATCGCGATATTTCAACAATTGGCGAAAGGCAGCAAGCCTAAAACATCTGGTTGGGTCCTTGGCGGACAGGATATACGGCTGGAATGTCACTTCAGAAGTGAACCCATTCGAGACTTACGGGACATTGCTCGGGACACCGGAATTGCCATGTCTAAATTAGACAACGAGCGACGTTCTCCATCAGGGTGGGAGGACCACACTCGTTGACACTTATTTGAATTCCCGATCAGAAAGAAATTGAACAAAAAGCACCTTGGCCGTGGAGGCGGCCCTTCGATGCCGGGACTTCCGGCGCCTGTTTTCCTTAGGGGCACTGGTTCACGGTCAGAGAAATATTTTGCGTAAAGGGGTAACCCGTGGCGTCTGAGAGGATCACCTTGCCGGTAAAGGTACCCGTGACGGGAGACGTTCCGCTGAACACTCCGGTGGAGCTGTCGAGATTGATGCCCATCCAGTGGTTGGAGATGAATCCCCAGAAAAACGGTTGAACGCCGCCCGAACTTTGCATGGCGAAGTTGTAGGGTTGATTGATACAGGCCGCAGGCAGCGTAGGCGAACTCACTATTTTGATTGGGTCAACTACCTGGATCTGTTCAGAAGCCGTAACAACTTGGGGTGGAGTGCTGGAATCGCTAGCCTGGGTTGCGAAGGGATAGGTGCCATCCGTCGTGGCGGTACCTGTCAGTAGTCCGGAGGAACTCAGCGCGATGCCGGGCGGGAGCGTTCCACTCGACAGGCTCCAGTTGATCGGTCCCGTGCCGTTGGCGGAGTTCAGTTGCTGGGAGTAGGCGAGACCGCGGGCGGCTGGGGTGAGACTAGTCGAAGTGATCTTTAGTGGATCGACTACGCCAATAACTGACAAACTGTACATCATGTCGGGACGAGCGTCACCTCGCCAATCCAGAACGTGAACAAAGAACGTCGTCGGTGTGCTCGGCGACCCGGGAACTTTTAAATCGAGTGCGGAATCCGTAGACGGGGGGTCAGGGATG
This sequence comes from Candidatus Sulfotelmatobacter sp., assembly GCA_036376495.1. Lineage (GTDB taxonomy): Bacteria > Acidobacteriota > Terriglobia > Terriglobales > Acidobacteriaceae > Sulfotelmatobacter. The sequence continues at coordinate 47,199 of DASVAE010000099.1, forward strand.
TCATCGTCAATGCAGGCGGAAGTGAAGTTCGTGCTTGTGTTGCCTGGCTGATTGCAGGTAGCCAAACGGGTACCATTGGCGTCGAAAACCTCAAGCACGGTGTCGAGCCTGGGAATGCCGACCGCTTGTCCGGTGCCAGTTGCCAGATGAACTGTGGCGCCGGAGATCGAGGTCAGCTTGTAATAATCGGTATCGGCAGGCAGAGGAGCGGTATCAGCTGGATCAATGTAGGGAGAGATGCTGGCGAAGAAATCACCGTTGTCGATCGGTGTGGCTGTGCCGATGCTGTCGTTTCGGCCAAGAGGTGTAGTCACGGTGAAACCGAAGTTTCCGTTCGAGGATAGTGGCGGGGAACTGGAATCTGTGGCACTGACCGTGAAGGAGTAATATCCTGCGGTAGTGGGTGTGCCGCTGATCTGACCTGTGCTTCCGTCAATAGGAATTAGCCCAGGCGGCAGGCTACCGGAGGTCATTCCGAAACTGTAAGGAGGAATGCCTCCCAGAGCGATGATCTTTCCACTGAACGGGCGATTCAGTACCAACTTCGAAGGCAGTGATTGCGCAATGCTAAAGGGCGCAGGGCCAACCTGGATGCTGATGTGCACTGATGTCAGCTCGGGGGCTGGAGCGTAAGAATCCCGGATGATGACTGTGGTGTACAAATTGCCTGTGGTCATCGGGCTTCCCCGGAACATCCCAGTCTCTCGGTCGAGGGTAAGGCCGACGGGCAGCGGGCTTCCACTCACGGTAATGCTGAGGGGAGGAAAACCGCCGCTGACCTGTAGTTGTTGGTAGGAGACC
>DASVAE010000100.1:0-16840 GCA_036376495.1 Candidatus Sulfotelmatobacter sp.
AGATCGGTTTTGCCACCGTGTTCCGGGCATAGCTCACATTGGACGGCGTTTCTTCAAAGGACCGCCCCGGTTCATACGCCCGCTTCTCGTGCCGTGTGCCTACCTTGGCGATAATGTCGTGCCAACCGTCATCCCAGCGGATGCGGGCTTCCCCATCCACCAGAGTCCAAGTTCCATGGGCCGAGCCCATGCTTTTTCTGGCGTCTCCGTCGTTCTCAAGTGTGATGTAGAAGCGCTGTCCAGCGCCATCGCCCACCTCCCACTTGCCGACGAAATGCGAGCGTCCCGGCTCTGTCATCGCGTGCGCCGCATCGGCGAACTCGATACGGTCTATTTCGCCTGCGATTCTTTCATGACGCCCGTTCCTGTAGACGATCGTCGCTGGCGGCTTCATATCAATGTGATCTACTTCGCCTGACGCCACGCTCTGCCGGTGTCCATCCTTCAGAACGATAACCATTGAATCATGATCGTCGGCAACTGCAGTCGTGGCTAGCAGCATGGCGACCACAAACAGCACCACTCCGGAAACTGCGAGCACTCGTATGAGACTGCGCATTGGCACCTCCCGGAACGAGGGCGAGAAATACACTTGCCCTCCTTCATTTCATACGCAAAGCCGTACCATTCGGTTCCATCGCACTACACTGGCACTTTGCCCGATTCCTTCAAATACGCCAGCACCTCCTCGGCGTGGCCATCCGGCTTCACATTCTCGAAAATGTGCTGAATCTTGCCCTCTGGACCGATCACAAACGTAGTTCGCGCGACTCCCCAAACCTTCTTGCCATACATATTCTTCTCTTTCATGACCCCGAACGCCTCGGCCACTTTCTTATCCGCGTCCGCCAGCAGGCTGAAGAGTAAATTCTCCTTCTCCTGAAATTTCTTCTGCGCTTTGGTCGTATCCGGGGACACCCCAAGCAGCACGACACCCGTCTTCTGCATCTTCTTGTATGTGTCGCGGAACCCGCGAGCCTCAACGGTTCAGCCGGGAGTGCTGGCGCGGGGATAGAAGAACAAAACCACCGTTTTGCCCCGCAGGTCCTTTAGCGCGACTTCGTTTCCGTTCTCGTCCTGCAAAGTGAAGTCGGGAGCTTTATCATTGAGTTTCATGCAAATATCTCCAGGATTTATGACATCTCACGCGGCGCGAGCAAGCGATGGGAAATGCGGAGCGTCTACTTTCTCCAGAATTTTACACCTCGGGTTTCTTCTGTTGGCGCTAGGGGGGTGCCTCGCCCCGTTGCTCTACGCGCAGGAGGAACGGCCGCAGATTACCCCGGGAGAGCGCAAAACGCCGCGGAAGAAGGACGCCGGCCCGCGCGCAGTCGCTCTGCTCCAGCTTGCCCCGAGTGGAAAAACCTCCCTGATCCCAATTGCAATCCTGATTAACGGCAAGTTCTGGGATGCCACCGCCTACAAAGCGGACCCGGTCCCGATGGCCCTGGACCCCGGCAACGTCTACGAAGTCGAGCAAACAGGCAATTCGCTGGGCCTGTTCACGGTCAACAACGCCCTGCACAGCAACGCCCAGAACACCGCGGCACCATGGCTCGGCACCGGCGCATGGCACCCGTCAGGCACGGAGGAGCCCGCGAAAGCCATCACCGCCGACAACGCGCCGGTCGGGATCGAGACTGAAGATGCGCCTCCAAGGCTGACTCACGACGTAAGTAAGCAAAATGCCCCAGTGGCTGGTTCAAAGAGCGGAAGCGGCTCGGGTGCAAGTTCCCCATCGACTTCAGGCAGCTCAAAGCCGAGTACAAATGCCGGATCGGGCGATGAACCGCCTCGCCTGACCAAGCCCGACCCGCCAGCCGCTCCGCCCGCAAATTCGAAGCCGCCCGCGAGCCCGTCGCCTGCTGCACAGCCCGATGCCAAGGGTAAAGACTCGAAACCTGAAAACATGAACCTTCCCGCCTCCGATAGCGGCACCATAGAAGCCAATCGCCCTCGCTTGCGGCGCGGCAAGCCTGCCGAATCGTTCGGCGATGAAGACGTGCCAGGTTATAGCAGGCCCGGCGCCACGCCCAGCTCAGATAAAGGCAAGATCGTCGAAACGGCTGCGGCGAACTCCGATATCAAGCTGATTCCCGCCATCTCCGACGCCGCTGGTCCTCCTCCGCACTCCTTCAAATTTGAGTGGGTTCGAGGCGACGAAGAAGATCGCCGCAAGCAGATGATGGATCTGGCGAAGCAGGAGCTACGCAGGTACATTGCAGCTCACTCCCACAAGGCCGAGGTCAAGCCGAAAACGACCCGCACCGCAGCTTCGCGAAAAAGCGCTCCGGCGGCCGAACCCATTTTTGAAAATGTGCAGATGCCCGCCTTTGACCTCTGGAACTCGAACCAGCCGGTAATCGTGATGACAGCCACCGCCCATATGCCCCCTCCGCCCGCAGGCACAGCGCATTCGGAACTCGAATCGGATCTGCAATACTCGATTTGCCTGGTCACCTACCCGGACATCTATAACAACCTGCACAAACTCTATTTGGGAATCACCGACAGATTTCATCTCGATGTAACGCCGCGGCTTGACCTTATCGATACCGTCGATGCCGATGGCGACGGCCGCGGCGAACTGCTCTTCCGCCAGACGTCCGATATGGGCAGCGGCTGGATCATCTACCGCGCCACCGCCGACAGGCTCTGGAAGATGTTCGACAGCCTGAACCCCGAATAATTGAACGGTCGTCAGGACTATGAAGCGCCGGACCCATTGGCCCCGCCGTTCTCTTTCGTCGTGAAACTCCGCAAACTCAGGACTAAATGCATCGCAGGCCCGATTTCCGCTAGAATCGCTCTGCCCAAAAAGGGGGCGTACGATGCGCAACGGGTTCGTGTGCGTGGTGGGCTTGCTTTTCAGTCTGGCCCTCTCTGGCCAGGAAGATTTCAGCAAGGTCCAGATTAAAGTAGCCAAAGTGGGCGGCAGTGTCTACATGCTCGAGGGTGCCGGCGGCAATATCGGTGCATCGGTGGGCGAGGACGGCATAGTCGTCGTAGATGATCAATACGCTCCGTTAGCCGACAAGATACAAGCCGCCCTTAAAGGCATTACTGACAAACCCGTCCGCTTCGTGATCAACACCCACTACCACGAAGATCACACCGGCGGGAACGGCTATTTTCAGAAGCAAGCGCCCATCATTGCGCACGACAATGTTCGCAAGCGGCTGGAGAGCGGCGGCGCCGCCGGCAATGGCGGATCGGTGCACTTCGATGCCAAACCTCAACCCATAGAGGCTCTGCCCATCATCACCTTCGATCACGACGTGACCGTGCACCTGAACGGCGAAGATATCCGAGCGCTTTATTTTCCTGCCGGACACACCGATGGCGATTCGGTCATCTTCTTTCCCAAGTCAAACGTCGTCCACATGGGCGATGACTTCGTGACTTATGGTTTTCCTTTCATTGACGTCGACGGCGGCGGCAGCATCAACGGCATGATCGACGCCGTAGAAAAAGTGATTTCGCAAGTACCGGCCGATGTGAAGATCATCCCCGGGCACGGACCTGTTTCCACCGTGGACGATGTTCGCAAGTACCTCGAGATGCTTAAGGGTACTCGCGATGCCGTGGCAAAAGCCTTGCAGCAGGGGCAGACCCTTGACCAGATGAAGCAGGCAAAGCTTCTGGATCGCTGGAAGAAGTATTCGGGAGACTTCATTAGCCAGGACGCATTCCTCGAGACGCTTTACAATTCGCTATCTGGTCAGAAAAACGGCAAGTTCATCAAGCACAACTAGGTCTGGGCCACTCGTGCGCATTATTGCTGGGTACCCCATCCGCGTCCGTCAGAATCGCCGTGAGTTTCTTCAAGCCGCTTTGAGTGCGGCTGGTGTTATCGCCTTGCCGACATTCTTCTCGGCGTGTGGCGGCGGGTCAAAATCGGCAGCGGTCCAGAAGCACTCTCCCCACCTTTTTTCTCCTCCCGCAGAAGCGAATTTCCCCAAAGGCTTCTTCTGGGGCATGGCCACCGCCTCGTACCAGATCGAGGGCGCCTGGAATGAGGACGGCAAGGGCGAATCAATCTGGGACCGTTTCGCGCATACTCCCGGCAAGATTAAAAACGCCGACAACGGAGACATAGCCTGCGATTCCTACCATCGTTGGCGCGAAGACATCGCGCTCATGCAGGCGATGAATCTGAGTAGCTACCGCTTTTCGATTTCTTGGCCCCGAATTCAGCCGGCGGGGGTGGGTCCTGCAAACTTAAAAGGTGTTGGCTACTACAGCCATCTGGTGGATGCGCTGCTCAACGCGGGCATCCGCCCCATGGTCACGCTTTATCACTGGGACCTGCCGCAGGCCCTCGAAGATGCCGGCGGCTGGCCCAATCGCGATCTGGTCGGCCGTTACTGCGATTACGTGCAGCTGGTGGCGCGCGCCTTGGGTGATCGCGTGAACGATTGGATGCTGTTCAATGAGCCTTCCGCTTTTGTCGATCTGGGCTACCTGGAAGGGACTATGGCGCCGGGCCGGCAGAACATACTGGACTTCCTGCGCGCCTCGCATGTTGTGAACCTCGCGCAAGGCGAGGGCTTTCGCGCGCTCAAGGCGGTTCGCCCCAAGGCGCGAGTGGGAACCGTAATGAACATGTCTTCGTGCGAACCGGCCAGCGATTCCGAGAGCGACAAGCTTGCCGCCGAACGGGCCCATGCGATCGTTAATGTGTGGTTTCTCGATCCAGTGCTGCGCGGCCACTATCCCGATGCCTTCACTTTCCTGCCTGAGAGCATGATGCGCATCAAATCCGGCGACATGGAAAAGATGCGAGCACCGCTGGATTTCGTCGGCATTAATCTGTACTACCGCACCATCGCCTCCGCTGCTGGCACTCTGCATCGCGCGGCACACGTCCAGGAATGGTTGTTCCCCGTGAAGATGGAGGGGGGAGAGCAGGGTCCAAAAACTGACTTCGGGTGGGAGGTTTGGCCCAAGGCGCTCTACGATATCATCATGCGCATTACGCGCGACTACAACCGCCCCGTCCTTGAAATTACCGAGAGTGGTTGTTCCTACAACGATGGTCCCGACGCGAACGGAGTCATTCGAGACACGCGACGAGTTGACTACCATCGCCAATATCTGGCCGCACTCTCACAGGCAATGACAGAAGGTGCGGATGTGCGCGGGTATCACGCATGGAGCCTGATGGACAACTTTGAATGGGCGGACGGCTATAGTCAGCGCTTCGGCCTGGCGTACGTCGATTTCAAAACGCAGAAACGAACCCTGAAAGACTCGGGACGATGGTATGGGAGGGTAGCAGCCGAGAATAAGCTGAGTTGAAGGCCAGCAGCCTGAACCTCACCCCTGTCTTTCTAACCCCATCCCCTGGCTTTGTCCCGCAACCGCTCCTGGCAGATATACTGAGGCTCTATTTTCCCTGCAGCACCAATTGGCTGTTCTCTACCTTCATCCCACCAACGCCGTCAGGCAATTTCAGCCGGTCGCGCTCCTCCGCCAATTTCTTCTGCAGCGCAGGATTGACCAGAGAAACCGGAACGCTTAAATCACCAACCTTGAATTCCGTAGGATCAAAAGTCGCATAGCCGTCCCTCTCACCCATGTGCCCCGAGATGGTGATCCACACATCTTTGCCTGCGACTTCCGTCAGGAATTGCCCGTGCGCCACGTCTCCGTCAAACGTCACTTGCTGATCCTTGATGGTGGGTGCACCGCTGCCGATGTTCGAATCGGGCGTCAGCGACCCGGCCGTACCCAGCGACTGCGCCAGCACGGCGCTCACCTCATCCGAGGTGATGTGCACCTCAGGTTTCGGAATACCCGCCGGGTCTACCGTCGCTCCGGGCAGCGCCACTCCAACCGTCTGCGGCGAACCGCTGGATTGCGCGACCGCGTTCTGGAAGTCCGCCATTTTCTGGTCGAACGACTGCGCATGCGCAGCAATGGCTGCAGGAGGTTGCGCCACCGCCACCGGCGCGGGCTTCTTCAGAACTAGAAAGATAGCGACTACCGAAGCGAGCAGAGTCGCAACACTGATCATGCGATCAATTTTTAGTTTCTTCATTTCCAATCCGGATCGGTCGACCCTGGGCGAACGGGCCCGTGCCCTATCCTATAAATTGATATGGCTGAATAGCAGGTAACAGAAGTGCCTGAACTGGTTACTAAAGTTTTTTCGCCAGTAGTTCATTCACGATCTGAGGGCTGGCTTGCCCTTTGGACGCCTTCATGACCTGTCCCACAAAGAAGCCGAGCATGGTCTTCTTGCCTGCGCGATACTGTTCTACCTGCTTCGGGTTGGCAGCAACAATCTCGTCGATGATCTTCTCCAGCGCCGATGTATCCGTCGATTGCTGAGGTCGCCCTTCTTCCTCGTAAACAGCGGGGAAATCCTTGCCGCGCTCGAAGCAGAGATCGTACAGATCTTTGAGCATCTTCCCAGAAATCGTGCCGCTCTCGACCAAATCGGCGGAAGCCGCCACTCCGTGCATGGAAATGGGAGAGTTCTCAATCTCCATGCTTTTCGCCTTCAACCGCCCCATCAGTTCACTCTGCACCAGGTTTGCAACCCGCTTGGGATTCTTTGCCGCTCTTGCCGCTTGTTCAAATTGATCTGCCAGCGACTTCGAAAATGTGAGCACCTGCGAGTCATACTCGGTGATGCCGTACTCCCTCACCATTCGGGCGCGGCGCGCCTCCGGCAGCTCAGGCAGCGCAACGGCAATTTCACTCTTCCACTTCTCGTCCACAACCAGCGGCAACAGATCCGGCTCAGGGAAGTAGCGGTAATCGTGCGCCTGCTCTTTCGAGCGCATCCCGTAAGTCTTGCCTTCGTTGGCGTTGTAGAGGCGAGTCTCTTGCCTGATCTTGCCGCCCGATTCAATCACCTCAATCTGGCGCCCGATCTCGTACTCCAGGGCCTCGCGAATAAAACGGAACGAGTTCACATTCTTGATCTCCGTCTTCGTCCCAAATTCCGCCTGCCCGCGCGGACGCACGCTGATGTTGGCATCGCAGCGCAAAGATCCCTCCTCCATATTGCAATCGCTGACGCCGGTATAAAGAATGATCTCTTTGAGTCGGGTAAGGTACTCATAGGCTTCATCCGGAGTGGCGATATCGGGCTCGCTGACAATTTCTATCAGTGGCACTCCGGTCCGATTCAAATCAATGGCCGTCTTCTCATCGGAATCGGGAAAGCCTTCGTGCAGACTCTTTCCCGCGTCTTCCTCCAGATGCACGCGCGTAATCCCAATCTTCTTCTTGCCCTTCTCCGAGGGAACCTCGATATACCCGAACTCCGCCAGGGGCTTGTCATATTGTGATATCTGGTACCCCTTGGGCAGATCCGGATAAAAATAATTCTTGCGCGCAAAAATCGAAGTCTCATTGATTCTGCAATTCAGCGCCATCGCCGCCAGCGTCGCGAAATCCACCGCCTTCTTGTTGAGAACCGGCAACGCTCCCGGCATGCCGAGACACACTGGGCACACATTCGTGTTCGGAGGCGCACCAAATCGCGTAGAGCACGAACAAAAGATCTTCGTGGCAGTCAGCAGCTGGACGTGCACCTCCAGCCCGATGACCGGCTCAAATCGTGGATGAACAGCGCTGGATGTCTGCGTCGTTGTAGCCATGGGAGATCTGCAGATTTTGTATTTTGCTAATCGGGCACTTTCGCAATCTGAAGACGAACCCCAGATTACAAATTACCGGATTACAAAATTACAAAATGTTATGGGTTAACCGGCGCATTCAAATACTTGTCCACCGGAATCTCGAAATACATTAACTCATTCCCTTTGGCGTCGGTCACGCCGGTGACATCGATATTCGCGCCCTGCAGCGGTGAACTGATGCCGCCCACGTCGAAGAACATGAATCCGGACTGCGTGGTGTGCGGCTCGACCGCTCGTGCGGCGAACTGCGACGCCCCGACCTCATCCATCTCCTTCTTCCCCGCCCCCTTCACCTTGCTCGGCAAAGGAAGCGGGCTCGGACGCGTATTCATTCGCGGATTCGAAAGCCGGCGGTAAAGATCATCCGTGTCGATGGGCGTGAGCTTCGAGTGATTCGCCGTCAGTAGCGTGATTCGCATGTTGGCGATGGAAACCGGCTGGTCGCCATCATTCGTCACCACAAAAAAAATCGGCAGCAATCCGGAGCCCGCGAAGTTGGTGGAAAAAATCTTGGCCTTGTCGGGATTGTCGTACGGATCTGCCGCGATGGCCACTTGTTCGTCGCGATGGAAATCGTGCGCCGGGTAGTTGATCGCGCTCTTCGCCGTGGGCTTGACGAAGTTCTTCCCCGCCAGCGCGGCCGGCACAAGTCCGCCAATGCACAGCCAGAGCACTAGCCCGCCCCTGCCCAAACCCAATGAATTCCTCGGCATTCGCTTATTATAGAGGCGCGGACCACGGAGCGCGCGGTTTAGAATGGCTCAGCTTGAGCTACCTTCTCTACAGCGTGGCGCTGGCGCTCGGCCTTTTACTGAGCCTGCCGTTCTGGCTCTTCCAAATCGCGCGGCACGGAAAGTACTGGCGCAGTTTCCCCCAACGTATTGGAAAAGTCCCGAAAGCATTGACCGCGATCTCTGGCGAGCGGTTGATCTGGATCCATGCCGTTTCCGTCGGCGAAGTTCTGGCAGTAGCAGGCTTGATTGCCCAGGTCCGTCAGGCCTTTCCCCAACACCGTATCGTAGTTTCTTCCACCACCGACACGGGACACGCTCTCGCCCAGAAACGCTTCGGAGCAGAGAACGCCTTCTATTTCCCCCTGGATTTCGCTTTTGCGATCCGTCCCTACCTGCGTGCGTTGCGCCCGGAAGTAGTCGTGCTTGCGGAAACGGAATTCTGGCCGAACTTTATACGCCTCGCCCATACCAGCGGAGCGCGAATTGCCGTGGTCAATGCCCGCATCTCGGATCGCTCCTGGCCCAATTACCGGCGCTTCACCTGGGCGCTCCAGAAGATCCTGCGCCATGTCGACCTCTTCCTGGCTCAGACCCAGCAGGATAGTGACCGCCTGCAATCCATCGGCGCCGATCCCACTCGGATACGGGTCACCGGAAATCTGAAGTTCGATGTGAGCTTGCCTTCGCCGCCTCCCATTCTCGAACCTTTACGCCAGGCCCTCAACGCTGAAGGGGCAGGCCCGGTCCTGGTCTGCGGCAGCACGGTTGAAGATGAGGAGCGCTTGCTGCTGAAAGCCTTCGAAAACATCCTGGTGAAGCACTCCAAAGCCGTGATGATCCTGGCTCCCCGGCATCCGGAGCGCTTCCGGACTGTCGCTGGCATCATTCAGCAGATGGGTATTCCCTTTCATCTCCGCTTGCGCTGGAGCCGCGAGCCGCTGGCCGGCTCAGTCTTTCTGCTTGATACGATCGGAGAGTTGGCCGCACTCTATGGCCTCGCCGATCTCGCCTTCGTCGGCGGAAGCCTGGTCCCTCGCGGCGGACACAACATCATCGAGCCCGCGCAGCACGGAGTTGCCGTGGTAACTGGCAATCACACCGAGAACTTTCGCGACATCGTTTCGCTGTTCCAAGGCCGCGATGCCGTGCGGATCGTCGGTATGGCTGAGTTGCCCCTCGTGCTCATGCAACTGATCGAGAACGATGTCGAACGCGCCGCCCTCGGACGCCGCGCCAAACAGACCATCCAGTCGCAAATGGGAGCGACCGCGCGTACCCTGCAGGCGCTCAGCGCTCTGCTTCTCCAAACCGCCAATCCAGCGCCGCCATCGGCCCAAGCCGCGCACAACCATTGAAGCCACTCTCCTCCATCTACGGCGGAATCGTCGCCACCCGCAACGCGCTCTATCGGCGCAAACTGCTCTCGACCCGTGCCCTGCGCGGCCCGGTGATCAGCATCGGAAATCTCTCCGCCGGTGGTTCCGGGAAAACTCCCTTCCTGATGTTGCTGGGCGAGCTGCTAAAGAAGCGCGGTCTAAAATTCGATGTGCTCTCCCGCGGCTATGGCCGCAAGAGCCATGGTGTTCTTCTAGTCGATCCTGCCGGACTTCCGCAGCAGTTCGGCGATGAACCGCTGCTCATCTCCCGCAAGCTTCAGGTTCCCTTGATCGTTGGAGAAGACCGCTACCAGGCAGGCACCTTCGCCGAAACCAGATTCGGACCCCAGTTGCATCTCCTGGATGATGGCTTCCAGCATCGCGCACTGGCACGCGACTTTGACATCGTGCTGGTCACTCCACAGGACGCGACCGATCGCCTGCTCCCAGCCGGACGCCTGCGCGAACCGCTCGCTTCGTTGCGTCGCGCCGACGCCGTCGTGCTCGCGAGTGGGGCCTCGCCCGACGCCTTTCCTCTCGAGGGGAAACTGGTCTGGCGTCTTCGGCGGGGCATCATTCCCCAAGCCATTCCCCCTCGTCCGGTCGTTTTTTGCGGGATCGCTCGCCCTCAGAATTTTGTTCTGCAACTGCGCTCTGCCAATATCGAACCTGTAGCCGAAGCCTTCTATCGAGATCATCATGCCTACACCCAGAAAGATATCCGGGAATTATTGGACCTCAAGCGCCGCAGCGAGGCTGCTGGCTTCGTCACCACAGAGAAAGACGCCATCAACCTCGGCCCGTATCTCTCCGCTCTGGAGCCTCTCTCGGTAGTCCAGGTGAAGATGGAACTCGTCGATGCGGCTAACGCTGTTGATACTATCCTCCGCACGATCGCCGAACGAAAAGGTAGAATTCGGTAGCGCTGCAGCCATCGTGGACGCGTTCGTCCGCGAATGGCGGGATTGGCAGCGCACTCAGAATGACGAAGCACCCCAAAGAAGCCGAGCGGCTCAAGAAAATCGTCGAGGACTTCCCCAACATCACGGTAACGGTGTTGGGCGACCTCGTGGCCGACGAGTTTGTATTCGGCGAAATCTCGCGCGTGTCCCGCGAAGCCCCGGTACTGATCCTGAAACACCGCGACCGCACTGTTCTGCCGGGCGGGGGAGCCAATGCCGCCAACAATCTTGCCGACCTTGGAGTGAACGTCCTCCCGGTCGGGATCGTGGGCGACGATGAACCGGGCAGACTCCTGCTGCGGTATTTCCGCCATAAGAAAATTCCGGTCAGCGGCGTCTTGAAAGATAAGACGTACACCACGGTGACCAAGACCCGCATCCTCGCGGGCATGACTCACACCGCCCGCCAGCAGGTCGTACGCGTGGATCGCGAGCCTCACGAAGAGCCCAGTGCCCACCTCACGCGCGAGCTTTATCTGGCCGCACGAAACTACGCACATGCCTCGGACGCGTTGCTGGTGTCCGATTACGGATATGGCGCCGCCACCCCGGCCATCGTGGATACCCTGCGGGGCAAGGGAAAGCTGAGCGACGTTCCCATCGTCCTCGACTCCCGCTACCGCATGCTGCAATACTCAGGCGTCACCGCCGCCACTCCCAACGAGCCCGAAGTCGAAGAGGCTCTCGGCATCCGCATCGGACAAAATTGGGACAAGGTGCTGGCCGCCGGCGAGCAGATCATGTCCCGCATGCAGCTGCAGTCCCTGGTCATTACCCGCGGGCGCGACGGCATGGCGGCATTCAATCACAAGCACAAGCCGGTCGACATTCCGATCTACGGGTCCGACCAGGTCGCCGATGTTACCGGCGCCGGAGATACGGTGATTGCCGCATTCACTGCCGCCTTGGCTGCCGGCGCAACCACCGAAGAAGCCGCCCAGGTCGCCAACTACGCCGGCGGGATCGTCGTAATGAAGCGCGGCACCGCCACAGTCTCGCGGGATGAGTTGCTGCACGCCATAGATCAGACTCCGCCGGCCACACGACCTCATTGAGTGCAGAAAGCAAAATCCTGACGCGCGATCAGCTTCGCGAACAAGTGGAGCAATGGCGTCGTGCCGGCCAGCGCATCATCTTGGCTAACGGCAACTTCGATCTGTTGCACGTAGGCCATGTACGCTACCTGCGCGGCGCCAAGGCGTTGGGCGGACAGCTGGTGGTGGCCATCAACTCCGACCAGTCCGTGCGAGCGCTCAAAGGCGAGGCGCGTCCCATCATGCCGGAGCAGGAGCGCGCCGAGATCGTATCCGCCCTGGCGGACGTGGACGCGGTGATTGTCTTCCCGGAATTGGACGTGCGCTCGATCATTCGCGAGATCCGCCCTGATATCCACGCCAAGGGAACCGACTACACAGCGGACACTGTCCCGGAGCGCGATGCAGTCGCCGATTGCGGGGGACGGGTTGCCATCGTCGGCGATTCCAAAGACCACTCTACCAGCGAGATTATCCGCTCGCGGCTGTCTTCGAGGAAATCTTGATCGACTCTCAACAACGCGAGATCGAGCGCCTGCTGATCGTCCGGCTGAGTGCCATGGGCGACGTGATCCACACGCTGCCTGCCGCCGAAGCGTTGCGAAAGGCATTCCCCAACGCCATCATTGGATGGCTTGTCGAGGAACGATGGACAGAGCTCCTGTGTGCTCCAGGGACCCCTCGCCGCGGACCGCGCTCGCCGGGCCGACCCCTTGTCGATTGGGTGCATGTCGTCAGGCTCACGGGATGGCGCAAATCCCTCTTTGAGATGCCCACCCTCGAGCAGATCGCGCGCGTGTGGAATGACGTGCGCAGCGTGAATTACCAGGTTGTGGTCGATTTGCAGGGCGCACTCCGCTCCGCCGTGCTGGCCCGGATGTCACGCGCTCCCGTCATCTATGGCGCGCGGCAGACGCGCGAGTCTCCCGCCACGCTCTTTTATACTCGCCAGGAAATCGCGCGCGGGTCCCACGTCATCGAGCAGAATCTTTCGCTGGTGGAAGCAGTGGCTGGAACCCGCCTGCATTCGGGCCCGGTGCAACTTCCGCGTGATGTGGCTACCGAGCAGCGGATTGCCGGGCAGCTGGCGCAAGCAGGGCTGGAAGATCTCGCCATCATTAACCCCGGCGCGGGCTGGGGCGCAAAGCGGTGGCCTGCGCAGCGCTACGGAGCCGTCGCCCGCGCGCTGGCCTGCTGCGGCCTGCGGTCGATCGTGAATTTCGGCCCGGGCGAGGACCAACTGGCCCACGATGCAGAGCAAGCCAGTGAAGGTGCAGCCAGAGCCTTCGCCTTTTCGCTCACCGAATTGATCGCACTCACTCGCCAGGCGAAGCTCTTCATCGGCGGTGATACCGGCCCTCTCCACCTGGCTGCCGCACTGCAGGTTCCCACCGTAGCCATCTTCGGCCCCACCGATCCTGCGCGCAATGGTCCTTACGGCACGCCAAGCATCGTGCTGCGCAATCCTGCCAGTCCCACATCCCACACCCGCCGCATGCAGCCGGACGAAGGCATGCTGGAAATCACCGTCGAGGCCGTCGTGGATGCCGCCCGTCGTCTCCTCACCACCACCGAGGCCTTCCATGGCTGAGTGGTCGCGCGTTGCGCGCCGCATTCGCGTCCCCCTGGGATTCGCCTTTGCCGTGCTCTATTTCTGGCTGGCTCGGCCCGCTTGGCGTTCGCTCGCGTTTGGCGCAGCCCTGATCATCCCCGGCCTGGTAATCCGCGCACTGGCCTCAGGGCATGTTCGCAAGAATGAAGCCCTGGCGATGTCCGGCCCGTATGCCTATACGCGCAATCCTCTCTATCTCGGCTCACTCCTGGTCGGCATTGGCTTCGCCATAGCCGCCCGCAGCTGGTGGGTCGGCGTGGTGCTGATAGCGATGTTCTTCGCCATTTACGTGCCGGTGATCCGCGGGGAAGAAGCGTTCCTGCGAGAAAGGTTTCCCCAATTTGAGGCTTATGCGAGGGCCGTCCCCAGAATGATCCCCCGCATCACGCCTGCCTTTCCGGACCAGGGAGCGGGCGGATTCTCCATGAATCTGTATCTGAAGCACCGCGAGTACAATGCACTGCTCGGGGCTGCTGCGATGGCGGTAGGCCTGATCGTGAAGATGAACTTCTTTGGTAGTTAGCGAACCGCATCGTCCGTCTTACCGCGCAAATCATTTTTTCCGCATGGCAGCGAACGACAGCTTCGCACCCTGGATTGTTTTCTGCACGTCGTCCTCGCTATGCGTCGCTCCCAGGAATGCGGCTTCATACTGCGAAGGTGGCAGATAGATTCCGCGCTCGAGCATCTCGCCGAAAAACTTCCCAAATGCCTCAGTATCCGATTTGGCAGCGGAATCCCAATCGCTAATGGGTCCCGGCTGGAAGAACCATGTGAACATGGACCCCACCCGGTTATGGCTAAGCGGAACGCCCGCGTCTCGGGCCGCCGCTGCTACGCCTTCCACCAACTCTGCGCTGAGTTTCTCCAGCTTGGGATAGATTTCCGCCTTGCGATCGCGCAACTGTTTCAGCATGGCACAACCCGCGGCCATTGCCAGTGGATTACCGGATAGCGTTCCCGCTTGATACATCGGGCCCAGTGGCGCGACCAGATCCATGATTTCTTTGGGACCGCCATAGGCTCCCACCGGCAACCCTCCGCCAATAATCTTGCCCATGGTAGTGAGATCCGGCTTGATGTTGTACAACTCTTGCGCCCCTCCGAAGGCCACGCGAAACCCGGTCATCACCTCGTCGAAGATCAACACCGCACGCTCGCGCTCCGTAATCAAGCGCAGGCCGACAAGATAATCATCCGCGGCTGGCACGCACCCCATATTCCCCACCACCGGCTCGACGATCACGCACGCAATCTGGTGCTTGTACTTTTGAAACGCCTGCTCAACCGCCGACAGATTGTTAAAAGGCAGAGCGACCGTGAACATGATGAACTCTTCGGGAACACCCGCCGATCCCGGAATCCCCAAAGTCGCGACTCCTGAACCCGCTTTCACCAGCAGCGGATCCGCATGCCCGTGATAGCAGCCTTCGAACTTGATGATGTACTTGCGCTTGGTATAAGCCCGCGCCAGGCGGATGGCCGACATCGTGGCCTCCGTCCCGGAGCTGACGAAACGCACCTTCTGCATGCTGGGAAAGGCGCTCAAGACCAGTTCGGCTAGATCGGCCTCAGACGGCGTGGACGCTCCGAAACTCGTCCCGTTGCATGCCGCACTGACAATCGCGTCGAGGACGGTGGGCTCGGCGTGCCCAAGAATAAGCGGCCCCCACGATCCGATATAGTCGATGTACTCGTTTTCGTCGGCGTCCCAAATGTGCGATCCCTTGCCCCGCACGACGAAAAGAGGATCGCCGCCAACGGAACGGAATGCCCGCACCGGCGAGTTCACCCCTCCGGGGATCATGCTTTCGGCGCGCTGCTGCAACCGCCGCGATTGTTCCGTCTTGCGCATAGTAGTGGATGGCATCAAATCCTCGACACGGAGAAGGATGTCAACAACAAGGCTGAACGGGCGTAATCACTAATATAGCTTGCCCACTCCCGCGAATTCATCAGATATTCATCGTTCTGCAATCCCCTTGCAACATCCCGGCAGTACCGTAGGGTCATCAGCTTGCCCTTCTAACCGGGAGGGTTTGAAGGACAGTCTCGGGGGCTCCGGACTGTCCTTTTTTCTTTTTACGTTAGCCGCCTCTGCAGGTTTAACCGCAGTTAACTCCGCGTCGTATAATCGGCCCGATGATCACCGTTTCCAAGGAGGACTATCTCAAGTCCATCCTCGAGGCCGAGACTGAAGGTGAAACGGTCATCTCGGCGCGGCTCGCGCAGTTGCTGAAAGTCTCTCCTCCCGCCGTAACCATGGCCTTGCGCCGCCTGAAAAAAGATCGCCTCGTCCGCGTGGAAGCCGGCGGCGAAGTTCGCTTGACCGCCATGGGACGCAACATCGCCCGCAAATTGACCCTTCGCCACCACCTGATCGAGCGAATGTTGGCGGAACTTTTTGGGATGGAATGGTGGAAGGTCCACGATGAGGCGGAGCGCCTCGAGCATGCCGTTTCCCCCGACTTCGAAGCGAAACTGCTGGCCAAACTGGGGTCCGGCGGTCCCTGCCCCCATGGCAATCTGAGTGAAGTCGAGAGTTCTGCCAGCCGCAGGCGCCGGGGATTGATCCTGCTCGCCGATGCTGCCGTTGATAAGAACTATACGGTCAGCGGAATCTACGAACGCGATCGCGGACTGCTGGAGTTTCTGGAACACCGCGGCATCCGCCCGGGAGCCAGGCTGCGACTAGTCGAGCGAAATTACGACCAGACCCTAACCCTCTCCACTCCTGCCGGAACCATCTCCCTCGGCCCCGCCGCTTCAGAGCGTGTGTGGCTGACCTCCGTTTCCCGCAGTAAGCAATGATTCAATCCTCCCGCGATCCGAACGAACCCAGGCGCAGCACGGGTCACAAGCATCAGTGACCCACATCACGGCAGGATAATTTGTAATTTCTTACGCTGGTTGCGGTAACCGGGTGTTTCCTCGCGCGCGCCATGTCCCAAGCGGGGTCGCTGCGTTCCCCCAGCGCAACACCCGACGGCAATCGCGAACTTCCGGTTCTCCCAGAAAGCGCACCTTCTGACACTCCTTCTGCATGCGAACGCTCGGTCATTCCTGCCTACGGAGGCATCCATGAAAAGCTGGTTGACACTGGGTTCCGCAGTCATTCTGTCGACTGTATTAGCCGCTTGTGGCGGCACATGGCAGCAACAACACTGGCAACCCTCCGCCTCCGCCGCCACCGCCAGCAGTGACCGTGACCCTTACCGAAGCTGCCGTCATCATGGACACGAGCCCCGATCTCACAATTCCCAACACGCACACATTCGCGGCCGTCGTTCAGCATGCGACCAATGGCGCCCTCGAAGCTTTATCTGCTCACGACGGACGACATCACTCTGCCCACCGCGACCGCCCCGTTGCTCGCCGGCGTCGCCGAACGCCAGTCGGGTACGTTCAGCAATGCGTCCTTGTCAGGGTCCTACGTCGCCTATGATCAGGGGGAACAGTGGCTG
>DASVAE010000101.1:0-33690 GCA_036376495.1 Candidatus Sulfotelmatobacter sp.
GGGTCAATACTAAAAGCCACTGCGAGTAATGCCACATTGAGACCAATTGACAACAGGAGCGCTATCAGCAAACGACCTATGTATCCTGGCAATTGAGGTGCAGCCATGTCAGTCCGACTCGAGGGCCATTATGAGTGTAAATACGATTTTGCAACAACAATGATTGAGGACGATATGGGTTAGCTGCACGGAGCACAGTCAGGTTCGTTGGTTGGATTTCGGAATTATGGCCATGAGGGCTAGGGTCACCGCGACGATTACGAGCGCAGCCAACATCGTCAGTAGAAAATTAGACTTGAAGGGCTCAAACAAACGAACGATTAGCAAGATAACTACTGAACTGGTAGCCCCACCAGTTTCGTTTCCGTAAAATAACCCGTTTGAGCATGCGTACCCAAATTATAACGAAGTGGTCAATCACTACCTTCTCGACATTCTGAACAGTTGTCATAACCAGGCTAGCGCTCAGAATCCCCCCCACAGGCGTTATGAGTGAAATGGCGATGTTACGCCAGTTGACCAGCACCTGACATTACTTTCGTGACCTCTTCGCTTCTAGACCACTTGATTGACGGCATCGCGAGCAGACCATGAATGCAAATTCAATGAGCTACAAAGTTGAAATCGTGGACGAGTACAGCTTCGGTCGGTCGTTCTCGCACCCTCTACGATTTGCGACTGAAACGGAAGCCGAAGCCTATTCAAATCAGTTCTGCCATGCAGGTTGGGATGGCATACAAGACCTCCGTGTTGTGGCCAGCGATGAGCCTCTCAATGCCTGCTGGACTGAAAAAGGGATACTGAACAAAGATGGACAGCCGTTTTGCCATCCTTCTCGACAACCGACCTCAGAAGAAATCCATGCCGAGGCAAACAGGCTGGGCGCTAAATGGGATGCACTTGTGAGGGGCTTGGGTTAAGCCTCGGGAGCGGAGAACCAAAGAACGTTATCGCTTTGACGATAACGGATACGAACTCGACGCCGACCGTCGCGACAGATTAGGTTTTGGGCCAAGTCCCGGAGACACATTTCACATACCGCCCAATTGGTGTCCTTGTTAACTCAATTTGTCAAACCGCCCAATCCGTTGCAACTTCCACGCCACCATCAGGTAGAAGCCGGACAACTACCGCCTTCAAACCAACCGCAACCAAATATCCATACTTTCTGACCAACTACCAGTTTCTTCTTGTCCATCTTGCCTTCCGTGACGTTCGTGTAAGGCCCGCTGCAAAACTCGCGTGTCTGGGTGTATATGTCCCCTCCTTCTTCTGCTTTGTTTTTGCGGCGACGCAAGCGGCACAGCAAATCAGGTAATCTCTGCGCCAGAAATCTAGAAATCAATATTCCGCCCGTCAACGCCGTGAACCACGAGAGGCTCAAGAGAAACTTTTCGGTCAACATGTGCCCACGCCAGTCTTACGCGCGTAGCGCGCCCTTCTCTCGCGCACTGTAATTGAATGTGTTAAGGAAAAACTAAGAATGGCACTGATGGATATGACCGAAGTAACGTGTGGATTGAGAAACACTTTACACTCGGTTCCGGCAAATTCCACAGACTGTCGCAATCAGGCCTTTTCACTCATTGTGACGACAAGTACTTTGAGGCATGGTGAGTGATGGGGATTTTTGCCAATCATAGTCAGCCTGCGTGGAATCAGGGTGACTCAGGACATTCTGGTGGCAACGCGCTATCCTCCACGCGGCGCTGTTCGAGCAGACGCTGCCCAAGTAGGTCGTACTCGAAGAGCCACGTCTCATGATTGATTCCCGCCGCGAGTCCCGATGCCTTGACGAATAGAAGATTCCCTTGAGCGTTGAAACGCACATCGCTGGGATAAACGTAGTCACCCGCATTGGCAGCTTCAGATTCCCGGTCTGTTTTTAGGTTGCGCACTGTGATTCTGCCACCGGGTATTTGAGCGCCCATAACCATGACTTTTGAGCCGTCGCTGAGTGTTAATGCAGTTTCCCACTCGCGAGTGTGGGGGCCTTGCACTTTGCGATTCGCTGAGACTGGAACACACGCGGCTGTTTTGTACGCGTCGATGATAGGGCCATGCGAAAGCGGACGATGGCAAGCAAGCGTGCAGGAGGCCAGCGCAAAGCAAGCGCCAATTTCCAGTTTAAGAATGATGCGTGGGGCTGACGAGGTCGCCATGAAGAATCAGTGTTGGCTCCGGGGGAATGATAACTGACGAAACCAGGCGATTTCACAAGCGTGCGCTTTTCCTTCGCCTTTTTCCGGGATTTTGAGTGCTATGAGGATGTTTCGCCAATTGACCACCCTCGTTCTGAACTGATGTCTAGAATGTGCGATAGATGCGACGGATTCTTGGAGAGACGGCGAGTCAATTCGCCATACGAGTACCGCGATCTGGTTCGACAGATTCTCGAAACAGTTACGCAAGGTACGTTTCGACTGCTGAGTGGCACATGCCCGCTGGAAGAAATCCTTAGCGCCAAACTGTGGCCAAGCGATTCCATCGTTCACGTTCTCGCGTGTACGAAATGCTCACGTCGGTTTCGGTTGGGCGTTGAAACGTATCATGGAAGTGGGGGCGCGTGGGAGGTCATGACGTCCACGCCTCACAGCAGCAGCCGGCAATGAGTGAAATCGGGATTTTGCAACAGTTGCGCGATAATCGGCTACAGTCGCCCTCGAACGAGGTCAAAGCGCTGATGTGGTTGCTACGTAGTGTGACTTTCCTGTTATAGCAGGCACGCTGTTCGCAGCACACACGGGGCACCACCACACTCCGGTCGTCCTTACCATCACCTATCTCGATCTGCCACGTTGGAAATAGTAGCGCTCAAGCGTGGAAATCAGCCGATTTTCACTCCTCGTGCAGTTTGACGCTCGCTAGCGCCTTCTTTGGACTGAACGATTCGGACAACCCGCAGGTTCCGCCGGCGGTTTGCGGCAGGAACAACCACCTAGCTGGTTGCTGCCCGGTTCGTGATTTTGGAAGCGTGGGCATCGCTGCTCGCAATCTCAGGAGATTTTCCTCACTCGCATCTCTGACTTCTGCCGAGAGTGCCAGACGCCACCTCGTTGTGACGGCCTCTCGACAAAGCAAGCGTGTCGCCCTCGCGTTTCTTGACACCTCCACCCACTCCCAATTATTCTAAGTCTTGCTCCTTGCGGTACTTACGCCTGATGGCGTGCTTCCGCGGGTTGGTGCCGGCGCGATCGCCGCGGAGTTTTCGCCATGTTCCTCGACATCAAACAATTGGAACTTCATCCTCTGGATTTTGAGGAGGAGTTTCAGGCGGGTGCCATCGACCTGGGCGAGGAGGCCAAGCAGCAGGGTCCGCTGAAGGCGTCGGGGCGTGCCGAGGTGGTCGAAGAGCATCATGGGAAGCACCAGATCATCAAAGATATCCGGCTGCGAGGGCGACTCGCGACTGGACTGGAACTGCAGTGTGCGCGCTGCCTAGAGCCGGTGCGCCAGGACGTTAGGCGGGAGTTTGAGTTGCTGTACCGCCCGTTGGGGGCCGATGCCGGGCGAGATGAGCTGTCGGTCACCGATGCGGAAGCCGAGATCGGCTATTATCAGGGAGAAGGTCTTCTGCTAGAGGATGTTTTGCGTGAGCAGGTGCTGCTCGCGTTGCCGTTGAAGGTTACGTGCCGCGCGGATTGCAAGGGATTGTGTCCGCAATGCGGCAAGAATATGAACCAGGAGCAGTGTTCGTGCTCCGTGGAAGTAGAAGATCCGCGATGGGCGGCGCTGAAAGATGTCCGCAGCCGGCTGGAGAAAAGCAGCTCGTAGGCGTTAGCGCTTAGCTCCCGCAGCCGCATTGGCCGCCTACTGCAACTGCTAATTTGCTGGTTGAAATCACATTCAAGATTGGTGCCGGCCACTAAGGCCGCTCAAAGGAATCCGAAGAAATGCCAAATCCAAAACGCCGTCACTCCCAGAAGCGCACGTCCACCCGGCGCGCGCATGATGCCCTGAAGGGCCATTCACTTTCTGAATGCCCCAACTGTCATGAGAAGAAAATGCCGCATCGCGCCTGCCCGAAGTGCGGGTACTATAAGGGACGCGAAGTTCTCGACGTTGAAGAAGCCAGCTAGTCTCATCACAACATGCCTAGCGTGATTGCGCTGGATGCGATGGGTTCGGACCGCGCCCCCAGGCCGGAAGTGGAGGGCGCACTTCAGGCCGCGCGCCAGTACGGCCGACGAGTGCTGTTGATTGGGCCCGAGACCATAGTAAAGGCGGAACTCGATCGGCATCGCGGAGCCGCGCGGCTGCCTGTTGAAGTTGTCCACGCCAGCGAATACATCACCATGGATGATAAGGTGGAGGCGATCCGCGCCAAGCGGGACAACTCCATGCGAGTGGGCTTGCGGTTGGTTCGCGAAGGGACCGCCAGCGGGTTCGTGACCGCCGGGAATACTGGCGCGGCGATGGCCACCGCCAAGATCGTGCTGGGGGCAGTGCCGGGCGTCGATCGTCCCGCGTTGGCTGGCGTATTTCCCACGGCACCCGGGAATCCGGCCATGCTGCTGGACGTCGGCGCTAACGTGGATTGCACAGCGCAAAATCTGGAGCAGTTCGCGATCATGGGGGAGATCTATTTCCGGGCGATGTTCGGCAAGGCGGCGCGCGTTGGACTGCTTTCGATCGGAGAAGAGGAAACCAAGGGCAACGAACTCACGCGGGAAGCGTTCCAGCGGCTGAAACAGTTGCCACTGAATTTTGTCGGCAATGTGGAAGGTCGCGACCTTTATGGCGGTCAGGTGGACGTGATCGTGGCGGATGGCTTTGTGGGAAACGTGGCGCTTAAGATCTCCGAAGGCGTAGCCAATCTGGTGCGCTCGGCATTGAAGGAATCGCTGAAAGCGACCATTACGCGGCAGGTGGGAGCATGGGTCTCGCGCAGCGCTTTTGAAGATTTCAAGAAGCGTCTGGACCACACCGAATACGGCGGCGCGCCGCTGCTTGGCGTAAAAGGTGTTTGCATCATCACGCATGGATCATCTAATGCCAATGCCATGAAGAATGCCATCCGGGTAGCAGCGGAATTTGGCGAAAGCGGCATCAATCAGGCCATCGAACATGGCTTGGCCGCGCTGCACCAAACCGCTGTCAGCAGTACGTGAGCGCCATCCTGAGCAAAAGCAAATCACTCTCATGCAGGTGCATGATGATGGAGGCAGAAGCGCGCTCCGGATGAGAACAAAGGCGAAATGAACGAATCCAGAAAGATAGCTTTGATTTTCCCCGGCCAAGGCTCGCAGGTGGTGGGCATGGGGAAGGAATTGGCCGAAAGGTATCCCGAGGCCGGCGAGACTTTCGAAGAAGCGGATCACGCTCTCGGCTACAAACTTTCGCAGCTCTGCTTTGAGGGCCCGGAAGAGCAGCTTCGGCTGACCGAGATCACGCAGCCGGCGATCCTTACAACTTCGGTGGCGGCACTGCGCGTACTGCAAAGCCGGATACCGAGACCGAATTTTGTGTGCGGGCACAGCCTGGGGGAATATTCGGCGCACGTTTGCGCGGGAACATTCAGTTTCGCGGATGCGGTGCGCACGGTGCGCAATCGCGGCAAGTATATGCAGGAAGCGGTGCCGGTGGGGGTGGGAAGCATGGCTGCCATTCTGGGCATGGAGTTCGCGAAAGTCGCGGCCGTTTGCCGGGATGCGGCGGAGGACGAAGTGTGTTCTCCGGCGAACATCAACTCACCGGAACAGATTGTGATTTCAGGAAACACGGCTGCGGTGGAGCGCGCGACCAAGATGGCCGACGAACGCGGGGCCAAGCGCGCCAAGGTGCTGCCGGTGAGCGCTCCGTTTCACTGTTCGCTGATGAAGCCGGCGCAAGATCGCCTGGAAGACGACCTGAAGAAAATCAGGATGTCGAAGCCGGTGTATCCGGTAGCGTGCAATGTGGATGGGGAGATGGTGAGTGACGATAACCGGGCGCTCGATACGCTGGTCCGGCAGGTGACCGGCTCTGTGAAGTGGGAACAATGTATGCGCCTGCTGATGGCGGAAGGGGTCGATACCTTTATCGAAGTCGGTCCGGGAAAAGTCTTGTGCGGGCTGATGCGACAGATCGACCGCTCTAAGACCTGCATGAATGTAGGGGACGAGGCCAGCCTGACCAAGACTCTGGAGACGCTGGGGAAGGTAAACGCCTGAGATCGCGATTAAGAGCTAGCGATTCAATGAAAGAGTAGCTCACAAGGTGGGTAGCCGAGCGTGTGGTCGGAGTTTTCATACCAGACCTGGGCGTGTTCGGTGCGATCATTTACGACGACATCCACCACCACTCCGCTGGAAGAATCTCCTCCTTGGTTCGGGCACTTGCTTGCCCCATATACTTTGTAGCTCTTGACGAGGCCCCACTCTCCGCCCGGTCCCCAGTCGCGATAGAAATCATTGAAAGGATATTTTGCATGCGTCTGCGGATGCTGCTGCCAATCCGGATCATGCATCCAGATCCCGTAAGCCCGGTTGTAATCCTGTTGTTGCACTGCCTGAAAGAAGTGACCCACGACGCGCTCTTGCGGCCAATAGCGGAACCACCAGGCTAGAAAAGCCAGAACGATTACAACCAGGATGGCGGAGATGATTCGACTTCTCTTCTTGCGCGACTTTTCGGGGTCGTACTGCTTCGCATCCAGCAGCGTCATGTGTCTAGCATAACGGACACGGCGGAGCTAGGGAAAGTTTCAGACGGGGGGGAGAAATTTCGTAATTTTGTAATCTGGGAATTTTGTAATCGAAAATCGCTAAGTTGCGCGAGTGTGCGCACCGAGATTCAAATGATGAGATCGCCAGAATACTAAATTTCAAAGTTAGAGGGTTCTCTTGAACAAAGGGATCGCGATGCTTAGCGTGATTGCGGCAAAGACGGATAGAAACAGCATGTCGCCCCAGACCGCCGAGAGCGTAGTTTGTTTCAGGAGCAGGCACTTGAAGCCGTCCACCGCATAAGTGAACGGATCGCATTTGGCGATGGCCCGCAACCAGCGCGGGAAGGCCTGAATGGGATAGACGGATCCGCTGGGGAAGAACAGCAAGGTATTGAGGATGCCGAACATAGCGCGGGGCACCAGCGGATCTTCAATGCGCACCATCAACAGGAACATCATGGTATTGAATGCCATCGAGGTCAGCACGATCATGATGATTAATCCGATGGCCGTCAGGGGATTGAAGATGGTGGACACCCCGGCCAGCAGGGAACCGATGCCCACGATGATGACTCCGGTCATGACGGCCTTGATGGCTCCGGCAAGATTCAAACCGAGCACGAGTTCGAGCTTGCTGATGGGTGTGACCAGATAGCCTTCGTGGACTCCGCGGGCCTTGTCGTCGATGTAGAGCATGCCGCCGCCGATCATTACTGACACGAACATCGCCAACACCAGGGAACCGGGCAGCAGATACTTCATGTACTCGATGTAGGGATAGAGTTCGACGATATCCAGGGCGGTCTGCTGCACGATGCGCGGTGTCGCTGTGGGCTGGTTGAGGGCATCGGTAAGCTGGCTTAGTTCGGTTTCGACTGCCGAACTCATGAAGTTGTCGCTGTTATCGACTACCAGTGCGATGCGGGGATGGTTCTGCTCATAGACGCGGCGGGAAAACTGGGGGGGGATAATGACTGCGCCCTGCAATTTTCCATTGCGCACATCCTCCACGGCCTTCTTCTCGTCGTCATACGGAACGGGAACAAAGGTACGAATGTTGGCGCGGACCGAATCGAAAGCTTCCTTGACGCGCACCGCCTGCGGGCCGCCATCCTGGTCCACGATGGCGACTTTGGCGTCGCGAATTTTGCCGCCGAAGGCGTTGCCAAGGATGATCAACTGCACAAGGGGGAAGATCATCGATGCCAGCATCAAAGCGGGCGAGCGGAAGAACTTGCGCATCTCGCGCTCGACAATGGCCATCATTCGGTTCATAGGAAAGTCCCGAGTCCTGAGTCCCGAGTTGCTAGTCGCTTAGAGAACTAATCAAGCCACTCAAAATTCGGCTCAGTTCATCAATCTTCTGCGTCAACTTCGTCGCCGTGTTTTTGTCCAGGTATGTGCGCTGCTGCGCAATCAGAACTTGAGTTTCGATCTGTGCAAGTGATCCCCGGGAATGCCGGAGAAATCTCACGAAATCACGATTGGAATAGTGTTGCTTTCCCTCGGCGATATTGCTGGGGACTGAAACAGCGGCACGGCGGAGCTGGCTAATAAGCCCGAATTGCTCACGGGACGGAAAACCTTCGGTAGCGTCGTAGATCGCTGCCACCACCATTCCCTTCTGCCAGGCGATCAAGTCTTTGTAGCTTTTCATATATAAGTACCGAGTCCCGAGTCGCTAGCCTCAGCCTAACCGCGGTCCCGAGTTGCTGGTCCTGAGCTTAACCTGCCGTATCTCGCGACTCGGGACTCGCGACTCGGGACTTCTATGGCTGCAACCCGGGCCGCTGGGGCATGACGAATGCATACGCTTTCTGCAATTCGTCTCGCAGTTGGCGGCCTGTGTAGTGCACGAAGACATCGTCCAGCGTGGTGTTCTGTACCGAGAGCGATTTCACCGGGATGCCATTTTGCACAGCCATCTCCACCATCTGCGTTGTCGTGCGCGAGCCATTTCCGGTGAGGACGCGGTACATTCCCGCGCCTTCGTGGTGCACGGAAGTGACTTCGTCCAAGCTATGGAGCTTTTGTTCCCAGTCGGCCGGAGGATTCTCGAATTGCACTTCGATGACGTTCGATCCCGGCACGCTTGCCTTGAGCGCCACCGGTGCATCCAGGGCCACGAGCTTTCCGTGATCCACAATCGCGATCCGGTCACAAAGGCGGTCCGCCTCGTCCATGTAGTGAGTCGTGATCAGAATGGTCAGCTTGCGGTGCTCTTTAATATTGCCCAGCATTTCCCACACCGCCACACGAGAGACCGGATCGAGACCGGTAGTCGGCTCATCCAGAAAGAAAATTCTGGGATGATGCACTAATCCGCGAGCAATTTCCAGGCGCCGCCGCATGCCTCCGGAGAGAGTCTTGGTGGCGGCATTGCGCCATCTCGTCAGGTCGACCAATTCCAACAACTCACCGATGGATTTGTGCCGCTCGTTTGCAGGGACATCGTAGAGCTTGGCGTAAATGTTCATGTTCTCTTCCACGGTCAGATCGAGATCGCTGGTCAATGCCTGGGGAATCACGCCAATCATCCTGCGGGCCGCATTGGGCTCTTTACTTACGTCGTGTCCGGCGATGCGGGCTTTACCTGAAGTGATGGGGATCAGCGTGGTCATCATGCGAATCAAAGTGGATTTTCCGGCGCCATTTGGTCCCAGCAGGCCGAAGATTTCTCCTTCCGTTACGCTGAAGGAAACGTCGTCAACCGCGGTGAAGTCTCCGTACTTCTTGACAATGCGTTCAACCTCGATCGCAGCGGGTGCGGTGGGATCATAGGTTGGTTTTTCGAGACCGCCATTATGCGAACTGCCGTTCGCGCGCGGGGTGCCCTGATCGGGATTGGGGGCGGTTGTCATTGTTGCTCCGCGGCTTTCGCGTTCTCCGTGGCCGGTCGCTTCAGTTGATCCGGGGAGACCAGGACTTCGGCCGTCATACCCGGGACAAAGGCGCCCTTGGGATTATCGAGTCGGACTTTCAGCACGATGGTCTTGATGTCGCGTTTCATGCGGCTGACATCACGTTGCGTGGCAAAGTCTCCTTCCACGCCCTTGAAAAATACTTTCCCGCTCACGACGGTGCCGCCGGGCATGCGGACGCGCAGCACGTCGCCGTAGCCGATATGATCGGCGTAGGTTTCGGGGATCGCTACGCGTGCCCAGGTGTCGCTCAAGTCGACAATGGTGACGATGGGCGCTCCAATGTTCACGATTTCGCCCTGGCGGGCGGCACGCACCGAAACGGTGCCGCTGACCGGCGCGTAAACAGTGGTGTATCCCAAGCGCACGGCAGCTTGATTCTTTTGCGCCATGGCATTCTTGAGGTCTGCTTCGGTGGCCGCGACGGTACTCCTAGCCGCATTCGCCTGGTTGGTTCGCGCGACAGCCGCCTTCAAATCCGCCTCGGCGGCCGAGACCATATCCTGCTGTGCCTGTGCGGTGGCTTGCGCGGCTTGCAGATTGGTTTCCGCCTGGACGCGCTCCTGATCGGAAGCGACTCCCACGTTGGCCAATTCAACAATGCGGCGGGTGTCGCTTTGTATTCGTGCCAGCGAGGCTTGGGCCTGCATTAGCTGGGCTTTGGCAGAGGAGACTTTGGCTTGTGCATTGGCGACGTCGCTCGAGGTGGAGCCGGAAGTGGAGGCCTCGGTGTGCTTCATCTCGGCAACTTTGTGTTGCAGGCTGGCGATGGTGGCGGTGGCGGCCGCTTCCTGCGCCTGTAACTCAGAAGGATCGAGCACGGCGATGAGATCGCCGGCCTTGACCGGCGTGCCTTCATCCACTAGCAATTTCTGGATGCGTCCTTCAACCTGCGCGCTCACGATGACCTGATTCGCATCCACGGTGCCAATCAGCACCAGATCGTTGGTGTGATTCGTCGAGAAATAGTAGTAGCCGGCGGCGATTACGAAGATGATGCCCAGCAGGATGAAGAAACGGTTGCGCGCGCTCATGAGCGTGCTCCTTGCATGTTGTTTTTCGGACGGAACAGCGCGGCCGAAATAAAATCGAGCACTGCCGCCCGGCGCTCCGCGATTCTCTCCGGCGTTAGCGGATTGAAGCCCACAATTTTTTGCATCATGGGGGCACTGCTGAAATAAAAGACGATCATGGCGACCATGGAGGGAACGAAATGTGCGGGGTTGACGGCGCGAAATTCTCCTTTGGCAATGCCTTCGCGCAGCACTTCGCTGACCCGCGCAAAAATCGGCTGGATATAGGCTTTGATGACCTTCTCGATATGCGGCGAATTTCCTTCGCGAGCCCGCATCATCTCGCGCTGCATCAGGCGCGGATAGAGCTGGTTCGAGGCGATGAAATCGAAATAGGCGCCAGCGTAGGCCATTATTTTTTCCCGCGGCGGAAGTTGGCTGTCGAGCGCCTGAAACACGGCGTTCTTCAAACCGGAGAAGGCCTCATCCAGGACGGCGCCGTAGAGCGTTTCCTTATCTTTGAAGTAGTAATAGAGCAGGGCCTTGTTGACGCGGGCCTCGTGAGCGATGGCGTCGGTGCGGGCGCCGGCTACTCCGTGGGCGGCAAACTCGTGAGCCGCGGCCTGCAAAATGGCGGCGCGGCTCTCCTCGGGCTTGCCGCGTGAGCCCATGCGGTGTAGGGCCTGCCGACTTCCTAAGAGACGAGGCATTGTTAATTAACCAGTTAGTTAGATTATAACTTGGCTCCTCGGATTCCTGCAATGCGGTCATGCCTTTCCCTGCGTGTTAAAGAGGCAATCGCCACACCGCACGCAGGGGATCACAAGGTACTCCGAGGGCTTAAGTTTTCGCTCAAACGCGCCGCCCTTGATCCGCGTCTTAGACTCCGCGTACTAGGAGAGAGCACGACGAAGATTAGTCCCCTGCTTGTTTGCTTTTTCCTCGTGGTTGGCGCATGCGCGCCCCTTTAATTCGAAAGAGGACCTGTTGAGAAAGAAAATCATTCCCCCATGGAGGTTCGATCAGATCAAGAACCTGGTCACCGTCAGGGGCCGAAGAAGCAATCGGTTCCGACCAAATCGAACCCGGAGTGATTGGGAGAAAGGCTGCTGGTCCGCCGGACTTTTGTTCTTAGAAAGTCTGGGTGAATGCGCGCGGATTCGGTCACAATATGTTTTAATTGCCGGTTCCGAATTCCCTGCGTGGGAGGAGTCTTTGAAACCGGTAACCCTAGCGATCGTCGCGTTATTTCTTGGTTGTGTTTCAACGTCCGCACAAACGGCTCAAAAAAGGGCGGTAGCCGTGACCATTGACGATCTTCCCGCGGGCATGGCGGATCGTTTGCCCGCGTCAAATATCACCGCCATGACTGCGAAGTTGCTGGGCACGCTACGGGAGCAGAAAATTCCTGTAGTCGGATTCGTCAATGAAAAGAAAGTTTACAAGCCGGGCGAGGCCGACGAGCGCATCAAGGCACTTCAGATGTGGCTCGATTCGGGCTTCGAACTCGGGAACCACACGTTCAGCCACATGTCCCTGAATCAGAACGAACTGAAGGATTGGGAAGATGACGTGGTGCAGGGCGAGAGTGTCTTGCGGATCCTGCTGGCGCCCAAAAAAATGAAGCTGCGCTACTTCCGGCATCCGTATCTGGATACTGGACGCGATCTAGCGACTCGCCGCAAGGCAGAAGAATTTCTCAGCCAGCGCGGCTACCGCATTGCTCCGGTCACTCTCGACGGGTGGGACTGGGCATTTGCCGGCATCTATGAAGATGCGAAGCAGAGGAATGATACGGAATTGCAGCAGAAGATTGTAAAGGATTATCTGGGCTATCACGATGCTCAGTTCGCATATTTCGAGCAGTTGTCGCAGAAGGTCGTGGGCTATGAGCCTAAGCAGGTTCTGCTTCTGCACGCCAGTAATCTGGAAGCCGATCACATTGGCGAACTGCTAGACGTGCTGCGCAAACGCGGTTATCGATTCATCACGCTGGAGGAGGCGCTGGGCGATCCCGCTTACAGCCTGCCCGATACTTATGCCGGCGAAGAAGGCATGGGGTGGCTTGAGCACTGGGCGATCACGCAAGGGAAAATTCCGCAAGGTGCTCCTGTGTTTCCGCAGTGGGTGCTGGAGCGCTCGAAACAACTGCACCTCTCGACCGGGCAAGTGAGCGCAGAAACTCCTAATTAGGCAAAGCGGTTTTCACCAGGTCGATTTCCTGGCGGGCAGCGTCGGCGCGCGGCCCGGATGGTTCTTCTTTGAGGAACGTTTGCAATTCGGCGATCGCATTTGCGCGGCGCTTTTCTTGCTCGAAGGCGCGCGCTGCAACACGATGAGCAAAGGCATGCGACTGTTGCAAGGCATGCGCTTTGCGGGCATTCGCAATCGCCGCATCGAAGCTCTGGTCCATGAATTGGGAATAGGACAGCAGTATTAGTGCATTCACGTCGCCGGGATTGAGTTCGGCCGCTTTCGCCAGAAAGGGTTCGGCAGCGGGATAGTTGTTCGCCTTCATCTCCATTCTGCCGAGGTTGACGTAGCCGAGCGCGAAGTTAGGATTGACGCTGATTGCTTTTTGCAAGGCTTCGTTCTCGTGAACGCGGTCGCCAAGCTGTCCGTAAATGACCGCCAGGTTGTTGTAGGCGACGGCGTACTGTGGGTAGAGACGAATTGCCTTGTTGAGTCTATTGATGGCTTCCTGCAATTGCTGGTGACGAACCAGGTCCGTCGCTTTCTCGAATTCCTTGCGAGCGCGATTGGGAACGGCGAGGTTTGAGGCGGAGACCAAGGCGTTCGCTGGCGGTCCTGCGTATGTGGGCGGGCTGGTGCGCTGGATGTCGAAATCCGCTGAACTGCTGGCGGGGACGTGGATATTGTCGCGCTGCGCCACAGCGGAAGGGATGACGAGGAGTAGAACGACGAGCGCGCGTTTCTGCATAACAACCTCCGACGGCGCTGTCAGGAGCCCATTCGGTGTTTTGCCACGGAAGACAGGGAGGGCTCGTGTGACAACTTGCGGGTGAGACGCGGAGGTGAAGATTCGGGTAGCGGCGCAATGGTGGTGGCCGATAATTTCTTTAGGATTTATTCAGACACGAAACATCACGCGTGCACATATGCATGTGAGCGCGAGTTGTGGTGGTGTTTTGATGATTCGTGGAGTTGGGTTGCGTGGCGTGACGCAAAGACAAGACGCGCTCACAGCGGCCTTAGACAGATGTTTTGTAGATCCAGATGGAGAGATCGTTCATCTCCCGTTCAAAAGAAATTGCGGAAAAACTTGGCCTTCGGAGCGTTTTGAGGAACGGGGGTTGCAGAGTGGCGTGAAAACCTTTTTCGCCGCGTCGGGGGCTGGCTTCTTTTTGCTTTTCACTCACGCATTACGGCGTGGGCTGCATTCTTTCGCGCTTTCGCGGCTAGAAGCCACTGCCGCCTGCGATCGAGGGGACCAGCAAAACCTCATCGCCTTCCTGAAAAGCGTACGTCGGGCCGCCTAGAAAACGTATGTCTTCTTCGTTCACGTAGACGTTCAGGAAGCGGCGAACCTGGCCTTGATCATCGCGCAGGTGCGGCTTCAGTTGCGGGAACTTCTCGTCGAGCACGGAGAAGAGTTCATTCAAGTTTGAAGCGGCGCAACTGACGGAACCAACGCCGTCGGTGTGACGGCGCAGTGCGGTGGGGATTTGAACTGTGATGGCCATTTTTATGCTCCAATGCTCTCGACTTGTTGGGTTGCCGCAATCGCGCCGGGCACTTCTTCAACGTCTACGGTTTGCTGCAGGTAGGCTTCAAACTCTGTGAGTTTTGGCGCGATCGGACGCTCGGTCTGATAAACGCCGGCCAGGACATCGGTGGTTTTCAGGCCATTGCCGGTGACGCAGAGCACGGTGGTTTCTTCGGGCAGGATGCGATCCTGGCGATACAGTTTTCCTGCGGTTCCGACGGTGACTCCGCCTGCGGTTTCGGTGAAGATGCCTTCAGTTTCCGCGAGCAGGCGAATGGCGTCGATCACCTCGGGATCACTGACGTCTTCGCTCCACCCGCCGCTACCCTTGATGGTTTTGATGGCGTAGTGACCATCCGCAGGATTTCCGATGGCGAGGGAGCGTGCGATGGTGTTGGGCTTCTGCGGTTCGATCTCGGTGCTGCCCGTCTTGACGGCGGTGGAGATCGGAGAACATCCGGTGGCCTGCGCGCCGAAGAACTTCACTTCCTTGGGTTCGACCAGGCCCAGCTTGATGAGTTCGTCGAATGCTTTTTTGATCTTGGTGATCAGCGATCCTCCAGCCATCGGGCAGACGATGTTATCGGGCAGGCGCCATCCCAACTGCTCCGCGATTTCGAAGCCGACGGTCTTTGAGCCTTCCGCGTAATAGGGACGCAGATTCACGTTCACAAATCCCCAGCGATGCTCGTCGGCAATCTGCGAGCAGAGGCGGTTGACCTGGTCGTAGTTTCCGGCAATGCGAACGACCTTGGCACCGAAGACATTGGTGCCGAGAATTTTCGCGGGCTCGAGATCGGAAGGAATGAAGATCCAGGCTTTCAGGCCTTCCCGGGCCGCGTGGGCGGCAACAGCGTTGGCAAGATTGCCGGTCGAGGAACACGAGACGGTGTCGAAGCCAAAGGCGCGGGCTTGGGAGAGGGCGACGGCGACGACACGATCTTTGAAACTCAGCGTGGGCAGACAGACTGCATCATTCTTAATGTAGAGGTTGCCCGCGGCGGTTCCGCTCAACCGCGCAGCAAGCTGCGGGGCTTGGAACAGCGGCGTGAATCCTACCGGCAATCGCGGGGTGAAGCTTTGGGGGAGGGGCAACAGCTCGGAGTAGCGCCACATGTTTGGCGGCCGCTGAGAAATGCGCTCACGGCTCACCGAGGCTTTCAAGGCGTCGTAGTCGTAGGCGACTTCCAGGGGGGAGAAGCAATCGTCGCAGATGGAGCGGGGCTGGTTTCCCCAGGTCCGTCCGCATTCGCGGCACCGTAATTCGTAATTCGACATGTGCTACTCGCTTTCTACGGACTAGCGAATAGCTGAAGAGACGAGCCGGAAAAAGCGACCTTAAAAAGAAAGGCCTCTTTTTCCAGGAAAAGGAAAAGAGGCTATCGGATGCCGATACAGCTCGCAGCCGAATCCCATGTTCCCTGTTTCCAGGAGAGAGTTGGCACCAGACACCCGGGATATATGATCTCGGATCGGTTGCCGTGGCGTCTCAGGGCTCGTCCCTCAGCCACTCTGCATGAAATTCAGGTCCGCTCCGAAGAGCGAACTTGTTCTGGCAATGTTACCGAAGGAGAAGGCGCGAGGTCAAGGAGCATTTTGACTGAGATTGTGAGGCCTGCACCTTAACATCTGTCGACCTTGCGCCTGGAACTGGACAGCCTAAAAGAAGGCTGTCCCTGCGTGGATACGTCCGCCCTCGCCTGTTCACTTCCGCACACGGTCTTCCATGGGCGGACAATCGTCGGCCGTGGGCTGGCCTCGGCCCATAGAGATCATCTTTGCAAATCAAGCGGTTAATGCTGATGGCGAAAGGCATTGCAATTGCCCTTATATACCCAAGCCATTGTGTGCTCTTCGAATCTGGGGATAATGTCGCAGGTGTGTCGGAGGTTTCTGGCGTGAGGAGGTGCAAGTGAAACTACGAGATCTGGGAATCGCGGTGCGGGTGCTTTCCAGAAGTCCGCAGTTTACGTTGATCGCTGTGATCACGATTGCGCTCGGGCTGGGCGCGAGCGCTGCGATTTTCAGCGTGACACATGGCGTACTCCTGCAGCCCTTGCCCTACAAAGATCCGGACCGGCTAGTGCTTGCCGGGATGGAACTGCGGCAACGGCATGTGAAAGATCTGCAGTTCTCGAATGCCGACTTTATTGACCTGCGCGAGGGGACGAAGCAGCAATTCGAAGATCTGGCTGGGGTGTTCACGTTTCGCGGGGTGCGTGCAGGGGAGGACGGCCGGCCCGAGGAGGTGCGAAGTGCGATCGTGACCACAAACTTCTTTCGCCTGATGGGAGGGAAGATTGCGGCCGGGCGGGATTTTCAGGATGACGACGCCATTCCCCAGCCCACTCCGCCGCCGGGAACTGCAGCGGGCGCCGCAGCCGCGCTGCCGCAACTACCGTTAATGGCGATTCTAAGTCACGAATACTTCGAACGGCGTTTTGGCGGGGATCTCTCGATTCTAGGACATGCTCTGGCGGCCAGCGATGGACAACCTGCGCTGACCGTAGTGGGTGTGCTCGCGCCGAATTTCAAGTTGTACTTCCCACCGGAAGCGAATGAAGAGGCGGCACCGGATATCTGGGTCGCCAATCGGCTTGGCTACGATGCCGCCAGCCGCAATGACTTCGCGATTCGTCCCATCGGCAGATTGAAGCCGGGTGCGACGGTAGAACAGGCGCAGCAGGCGGCTGACCGGGTGGCAGCCGAAAATCGAAAAAATTTTGTGATCTCGGGGACAGCGGGATATTACATCGATTTGGAACCACTGGGGCAGCACCTGGTTGCAAATGTGCGCCCGGCGATTCTGGCGCTGATGGGATCAGCGATTTTCCTGTTGCTGATCGCCTGCGCCAACGTTGCGAATTTATTGTTAGTCCGCGCTTCCTTGCGGGAGCGCGAACTGGCTGTGCGCGCGGCTTTGGGCGGAAGCCGCTGGAGGCTTGTGGGCCCACTGTTGAGCGAGGCGTTGGTGTTAGCGGCAGCCGGTGCCCTGATTGGATTGCTGCTGGCCTGGATGGGGATTCGCGTGCTGCGGGTTCTCGCACCTGAGAATCTCCCGCGGCTGGAAACGATCCGAATCGATTTTGTGGTGGTTGGGTTTACGGCTTTGATATGCCTGGCAGCAACCGCGATTTTCGGCATATTGCCGGCGTGGCGGGCGTCGAAGCCGGGCGTCGCGAACCTTTTGCGGGGAAGCGGGCGGAACGCCGGACTACTGGGCGGGAACGCATTGCGGAGTGCAGTGGTGATGGTAGAGGTGGCGCTGTCGTTTGTGCTGCTGGTGGGTTCGGGATTGATGTTGCGCAGCTTCTTCGAATTGCAGCATACAAATCCGGGATTCGATGCTAACCGTTTGCTGACCTTTGAACTGGACGGCAATGATGGACGAGGGCAAAAGCCGGAGGAGCGAGCGGTCGCAATGCGGAAAATTCAGGATCGGTTGCGTGCGATTCCTGGAGTAGAAGGCGTGACCGCTGCCATTCCTTTTCCCCTCGCCGGAGGATTCAGCCCGATTCGGTGGGGTTTAGGCGATGCGCTGGCCGATCCGGGCAGGTTCCAGGCCGCGGATTTTCAGATCGTGCTGCCGGGGTACTTTGAAGCCATGCGGGTGCCGCTGCTGGCAGGGCGCACGTTTACAGAGCAAGACAATCTTCCCGGGCGTGATTTCGTGATGATCGATGACGTGCTTGCCAGAAAAGCATTTCACGGGCAGTCGGCGGTGGGGCAACGCATTCTGGTTCGCATTCGTGGGCCGCAGCCGGAATGGGTGGAAATCATCGGTGTGATTCCGCATCAGCGAGAGGAATCGTTAACAGAACCGGGCCGCGAGCAGGTGTATTTTGCCGATGCATTCGTAGGAGCTGGGCGCGTCAATTCCTGGGCACTGCGAACGGGAAACGATCCGGTGAATTATGGGAGCGCAGTGCGTGGCGCAATCGCAGAAGCGAATCCCAACCTGCTGGTCACGCATCTGGAGCCTGCGACGTCGCTGATTGAGAAAGCGCAGTCGGAGACGAAGTTCTCGTTGCTGCTGATCGGGGTGTTCGCGGTGATTGCGGGTGTGCTGGCCGGAGTTGGACTCTACGGCGTGCTCTCAACGGCAGTGCGGCAGCGGACCGCGGAGATCGGCATGCGCATGGCACTGGGAGCGGAGCGCGAGAGGATATTTCAGTTGGTGGTGGGGCAGGGGTTCCGGCTGAGCGCCATCGGGATTGCGATTGGCTTAGTTGGCGCATTCGGGCTTACGCGACTGATGCACGCAATGCTGGTAGGAGTTAGCGCGACGGATCCGGCGACCTTCGGCGCCATCGCCATGCTGTTCCTGGTGATAGGAGTAGGATCATCATGGCTACCGGCGCGGCGTGCGGCAGCGCTAGAACCTTCGCGGGCGCTGCGGGAGGAATAAGACGCTTACTCCTGCGGCAGGACATGGTGCTTAAAGCTTGACTGGCCACATGCGACGACTAGATATGACTCAAGCACCAGCCAAGAGATAATAGCGGCATACGTTGCTTTATTGGACCAGGTTGCGAGTGTGCTGGAAACGCTCACTCCACAGTAACCGCGCGCACTTTTCGACTAGCTTGTTCCATGATCACGCGCAGCATTGAGGAAAATACTTCTCAGCCTCCGGCTACACGGTGACTCAAGATCATCCCGCCGGCAGATCCCGCCTCTCTATCAGTCCTACTCTGAAACCCGGAGTCGTTTCGTGGTACCCTTTTGCGCCCTACAGACGCCCTACGCCAATTGTCCTTAAGGGAGAGGTCGGGAATGAATTCGTGCATAGCTCTACACCTTGGTGCACTCATGTCGCTAATGTTTATGGCTGGCTGCGGCGGCGGAGCTAACGGGTCTAACCCCAACGATGTGACTGTGGCGGTCTCACCGATGTCGGTCACGATTCCAGCGAATGGAGAAGTGACCTTGCAAGCTAGTATCAAAGGCAGTCCTGGCACGCCATCGGCGACTTGGTTCATCGCTGAGCTGGCGACGAATGGGGCCAGCGGCGCCCAATGCAACTGGTCGGGCACTACGCAGCCTGCGGGTCCATGTCCAGACGGGACGATTGAGGGCGCGGATGCTTCTTCCTCACTGACCGTGAAGTACCATGCTCCCAGCACCGCGGGTACCTTCCATGTCACTGCGCAGTGGTCCACTTTGTTCAATCCGGCGGTTGTTAAGGATGGGACCGCCGTCGTCACGGTTGGACCCTAGAGGCCATTCAGACACTTGGCGTCAGCAGCCCTTGGTATAAAGCGAATGGCGTTCCCGGCGTTCCTTGTCCGATTCCGGACAGCGGATTCCGTCAGTGCACAGGGCAGTTCTTCATCGGCTTCGCACGTTCCGCAGATTGGCTTTGGAATGAGCAGTGTGGACGGGCTGCGGGTTTGGCCTCTGGTATGCAATTCCTCTTCGCATGGAAGCCGCAGCTATTTGCCGAGAACATACCAACACCCAGCTTGATCTGCCACGCATATTGATCGCAGACGATCAGCCGCACATTCTGGTGGCCTTAGAGATGTTGCTGCGCAGCAGCGGCTTTGCCACAGAGGTCGTGACCGATCCGAGCCGCGTGTTGGGGGAGATTGAGACGGAACAGTTCGATGCCGTCCTGATGGATCTGAACTACACACGCGGAAACATCGGGGGCGAGGAAGGGTTGCGGCTGGTGTCGGAGATTCGGTCCGCAGACAGCCTGCTGCCGGTGATTGTGATGACGGCATGGAGCAGCGTTGACCTGGCGGTGGAAGCGATGAGGCGTGGTGCTTCCGATTTTATTCAGAAGCCATGGGAGAACCGCGAACTGCTGCAGAAACTGCAGAGCCAGATTTCGCTGGCACGGCAACAACGGCGGGCGCAACGATTGCACGACGAGGAACTGCGGGACGCGCGGGCGATTCAGGACGAGTTGCTGCCAAA
This sequence comes from Candidatus Sulfotelmatobacter sp., assembly GCA_036376495.1. GTDB lineage: Bacteria > Acidobacteriota > Terriglobia > Terriglobales > Acidobacteriaceae > Sulfotelmatobacter. The sequence goes on from DASVAE010000101.1 coordinate 20,236, forward strand.
GAGATTGCCCGAAGTTGCCGGCTACGACATCGCGGCGATGACGCAGCCTTTGAAATTTGTGGGAGGGGATTACTACAACATCGTGCGCACCAGCGGGCGCGAGACCGCATTTTGCATCGCGGATGTGGCGGGCAAGGGGATGCCGGCGGCGCTGCTGATGTCGAGCTTGCATGCAGCACTGAGGCCGCTGATGGGGCAGAGGCTGGCAGCGGCAGAATTGTGCGACCGGCTGAATCGAATCCTGTGTGACTTCACGCCCGTAGGGAAGTTTTGCTCGTTTTTTTATGGCGTGCTCGATAATGTCGAGCATCGCCTGAGATATTGCAACGCGGGACATAATCCGCCGCTGCTGGTTCGAGCGGATGAGAGATGCGAGGAGTTGAACGCGGGTGGGGCTGTGTTGGGTCAGTTTCCGGCATGGAGTTATCAGGACCGGGAAGTAGCGATGGGAAAAGGGGACAAGTTGCTGCTCTTCACCGACGGTTTAGTCGAGGCGGGCAATGGGAATCAGGAAGCGTTCGGGGAAGAGAGCCTGATTCGGGTTGCGCGCGAAAGTTCTCATTGCAGTGCGGAGGCTTTGATGCAACGGCTGATTCGCAGTGCTGCGGAGCACTGCGGCGGCAACTTTCAGGACGACGCCAGCCTGATTGTGCTGAAAGCCATGCGGTGATGAACTGGCGACATCGGTTGCGGAGGCCTTGGGTGTACAATTCCTCCCGCTCGCAAAAGGGTCTTACGCTGGGGCGGAAATCCTTTGCCGGGAATGGACATGAAAAAATTGCGCTGCGCGGTGCTCACGGCCCTGCTGGTAGCTGGATCTGCTTTCGGTCAACAAACGGAATCTCCTAAAAATCCAACCAAAAACAAACCGCCTGCGGCGCCACAGTCCCAGGAAAAACCTGCTGAAACTACTCCGAAGCCGGAAGCCACGCCGGAGCAGAAGCCGGCCATTCGCGAAGCCTCGGGCGACAAAGACAAAGACAAGGACAAAGAAGAGCACTTCGATATGACGGAAGTGCCGCCGGTGGTGACGCATCACCAGATGATGGTCGATGGGAAGGCGCTGAAATACACGGCAACAGCGGGGCGGCTGCCGATCAAGCGCGGGGATGGGAAGATCGAAGCGGAGATGTTTTATGTGGCGTACACGCTGGATGGGCAGGACGCGGCCAAGCGTCCGCTGACGTTTGCCTTCAACGGAGGGCCGGGGTCGGCCTCGATCTGGCTGCACATGGGAGCGCTGGGACCGCGACGTGTGGTGCTGCAGCCGGACGGATTTATGCCTCCAGCGCCGTACCGGATGGAAGACAATCCGTACACACTGCTGGACAAGAGCGACCTGGTGCTGATCGACGCCATTGGGACAGGGTACAGCCGCGCGGCGGATAGCGAATTGATGAAGAAGTTTTGGGGTGTGAAAGGAGACATTGAGGCGTTCAGCGAATTCGTGCGGATGTACATCAGCCGGAATGAGCGTTGGTCTTCGCCGCTGTTCATCCTGGGAGAGAGTTACGGGACTACGCGGGCGGCGGGCATCGCGGGCTATCTGGCGGATCAGGGGATTTCGTTTAACGGGATTACGTTACTCTCCACGGTCCTGAATTTTGAAACGCTCGAAGATAACTTCACTAACGATCAGCCGTACCTTTTTCTAATTCCGTCTTTCACTTCTATTGCCGGCTATCATCACAAACTGGCACCTGACCTGGCGCAGGATATGAACAAGGCGAGGCAGGAAGCAGAGCAGTGGGCTTCCACCGAGTACGCACAGGCACTCGACAAGGGCGATGCGCTGACCGCGCCGGAGCGGCAGAAGGTCATCGATCAGCTGGCGCGCTTCACCGGGTTGAGCAAAGAAGTCATCGATCAGGCGAACCTTCGCATCGACGTGAGAAAGTTCACGCATTATCTGTTGATCGATCAGAAGGTACGGGTGGGGAGGCTGGACGGGCGCTACACGGGTCCGGACCCCAGCGGGCTGCTAGATACGCAATTTTACGATCCTACGGGCTCAGCCACGCAGCCACCGTTTACTTCCGTATTCAACAATTATGTTCGGACGGAACTCAATTACAGGGTAGACATGCCGTACTACGTTCGGGCGCAAGGCATCGGCTTTGACAAGTGGGATTGGGGATCGGCGATTCGCGGATTCCCGGATACAGCGTCTGCCATGCGGCAGGCCATCGTGAAGAATCCATATCTGAAGATCCTGGTGATGGAAGGCTATTACGATCTGGCGACGCCGTATTATGCGGCCAACTATACGGTGGACCATCTCAACTTGCCGACCAAATACCGGGAGAACATTTCGTATGCGACTTATGATTCCGGGCACATGGTGTATCTGCCCATGGACGGGTTGAAGAAGATGAAGGCGGATCAGGCGGCGTTCATGGCGAAGTCAATGCCTTAACGCACGGCATACCCAAGCCCAAAGCGGCAGAAAACATATATGAGAAGAACAGCGTTGATGACGTGCATCGTGGGTCTTTGGTGTGTGATGGCGGTTGCGGATGACTCGTGCGCGAAACTCTCAGCGCTGAAAGTCGCAAACACTACGATCACTTCGGCGCAAAGCGTAGCTGCCGGAAATTTCGTGGGACCTCCGGCGGCGTTTAGTGGGCGCGATCTTTCTGCGTTTTACAAGACTCTGCCTGCCTTCTGCCGTGTCGTTGCCGAAGCCAAACCGACTTCAGATTCCGACATCAAGATTGAGGTCTGGTTGCCGGTGGCAGCCTGGAATGGCAAGTTACAGGCAATTGGCAATGGCGGATTTGCCGGCCTGATTGATACGCGGCAACTGGCGGAGGAGGTGAAGGCCGGATATACCGCCACTGCGACCGATACCGGTCACAGTGGGTCGCCAGTTGATGCGACATGGGCTCTCGGGCATCCGGAGAAGGTGATCGACTTTGGGCATCGCGGGATCCATGAAATGACGCGAGTGGCGAAAGCCGTGGTGCGAGCCTTTTATGGCAAGAGCCAGGAGCGGGCGTATTTCGCGGGATGTTCGGATGGGGGACGTGAGGCGCTGATGGAAGCGCAACGGTATCCGGAGGATTACGACGGGATTCTGGCGGGAGCTCCGGCGAACTACTGGACGCGACTGCTGGCGCTGGCGGCGAGCGATACCCAGGCGCTGACGATGGATCCCGCGAGCTTTATTCCGCAATCGAAGATTCCCACCATTGCTGCCGCGGTGAATGCCGGATGCGACAATCTGGATGGCGTGCAGGATGGGATTTTGAACGATCCACGGCAGTGCCATTTCGATCCTTCAACAATTCAGTGCAAGGCAGAAGATGCGGAGAACTGCCTGACCGCGCCGCAGGTGGCCGCGCTGAAAAAACTCTATGCGGGAATCCATGATTCGCACGCTAACGAGCTCTTTCCTGGTTATGTGCCAGGCGCGGAAGGTGGCCAGGGTGGCTGGGGATTATGGATCACCGGCCCGGCCCCGGCTAAGAGCCTGATGGCGGCTTTTGCCGTTGGGTACTGGTCCAACATGGTTTACGAGAAGCCCGACTGGGACTACAAGACGTTCCAGCTTGATGCGGGGTTGAAGCTGGCAGAACAGAAAACCGGCGATGCCCTGAACGCGGTGAATGCAGACCTGGGGCCCTTCAAGGCTCGAGGGGGCAAGCTCATCGTTTATCACGGGTGGGACGATCCGGCGATCTCATCGCTGAACACGATCCAGTACTACAACAGCGTAATCGGGAAGATGGGACAGCGCGACGTGGATTCGTTCATGCGCTTGTACATGGCGCCGGGAGTGCAGCATTGCGAAGGAGGGCCGGGCCCGGATTCGTATGGGGAAGTTGGGGATCTGAACTCCGGGGATCCCAGGCATAGCCTGGATGGCGCGCTTGAGCAGTGGGTGGAGAAGGGGACCGCGCCTGGTACGGTTATTGCTTCGAAATTTCACGATCAGGAACGGCAGCATGCGACTATGACTCGGCCATTGTGCCCTTATCCTCAGGTCGCCAAGTACAAGGGCAGCGGGGATACGAATGACGCGGGTAATTTCAGTTGTGAAGAAAAAAAGAAGTGAGACTGGTTTCAAAGAACCCGTTCAAATGAAAGAGTCAGGGGATAGGGATCAGGGCATAGGGATCAGCGGCTGTATTGATTTTTCTTCTTGTCCTGGTGGCGCTCTATCGCTAGGCGGATCAGGCTATCGATTAGATCTGAATATTCCAGCCCGGACGCGGCCCACAGCTTGGGATACATGCTGATCGAGGTGAATCCGGGCATAGTGTTGATCTCGTTCAGATAAATCCTGCCGGTTTTCGGGTCCATCAGAAAGTCTACGCGGGCGAGGCCGGAGCAATCCACCGCTTTGAATGCCTGCACTGCCATCTCTTGTACTTTCCTGGTTTGGGTTTTGGTGAGCTTGGCGGGAATGATTAGCTTTGAGCCTTCGTCCAGATACTTGGCGTTGTAGTCGTAGAACTCCTTGATGGGGACGATCTCTCCGGGAATGGATGCGATGGGTTCGTCATTACCGAGGACAGAGCACTCGATCTCGCGGGCTTTTTCTTTCTTTCCTCCCACGCCTTCTTCGATCACGATCTTGCGGTCGAACCTTGCGGCTTCTTCAATCGCGGAGCCCAGTTCCCGGCGATCGTGCGCCTTGCTGATTCCGACGGACGAGCCCAGGTTGGCCGGCTTCACGAATACGGGATACTTCAGCTTGCTGGAAACGAGCTTTTCGACTTTTTTCCGATCGTTTTCCCAAGCGCTACGGAGGATGGTGACGTGCTTGACGATGGGAATTCCGGCGGCGATGAATAAGGACTTCATGATGTCCTTGTCCATACCGGCGGCGGAACCGAGGACGCCCGCGCCCACATAGGGAATATCCGCGAGTTCCAGCAGGCCCTGGATGGTGCCGTCTTCGCCGAATGTGCCATGGAGCACGGGAAAGATGACATCAACATTGATGGCGCGATCGGAGGCACGGCGCAGGGGAGAGGCGTCGGTCTGAAAGGGAACCAGGCCTTTGTCGCGGTGGACGGGCTCCGGAGGGAAGACCGCGGCCTCGCCACGATGGAGTACCGCCGCGGGTTCTGTCGTATCGGGATCGCCAGCGCGCAGATTGCGGGGCTCAATCTGAAGTTTGCCAGCTAGCAGGTTCTCGGCGTGCTCGGCGGTGAGCCAGCGTCCTTCTTTGGTGATGCCGATCGGCACCACATCATACTTTTCTTTATCGATGGCATTGAGAACGGAAGCGGCGGAGAGCAGGGAAACTTCGTGCTCTCCGCTACGGCCGCCGAATAAGATACCGACGCGAAGTTTTTCCATGACCCATTAGTGTGGATGTGGACGGAGCGTCCCGTCAATCGCAGGCTGGATTCCCCCGCCGCTTTAATCGCTGAGTTGGATCAGTTCAAATGAAGTGGCAGAAACGTCCTCGAAGATGAGGCGCTTCTCCTCTGCCATGGCCGATTTTGCGAGATGGTGGGGTACGCACCACATTATGAAGGCGGCCGGAAACAGGGCAGCGAAACGCCCCGGATGTACCAACGCGTAAGACTCAAATTCCGGAAGCGACGCCGCATAGAGCAGGAATCCAAAGCCGACGGAGATAAGAACAACGATGGAATGCTGTTGAAAGACCGGTCGCGTGCAGGTGAAGGGCAGCTTGCGGAAACGAATCAGCAAGGCATTGGTCAGCAGCAGCGACCAGCCCAATACCAGCAATGTGTGCATCAGAGCTACTGCGAGCCCGGTGATTCGCAGATACATCGGAAAGACTCCGAGGAGCACCCAGGGAAAGACGGCGAGCAGGATAACAGTCCGCGCCAGAGATTCGCATTCCTGATGGTCGGGATCAAGCATCAGGCGGAAGATCCAGTTGGAGGGGAGTTCGGCGGGAAGTTCGAATACTGCCCGCAACCCGATGATGATCAAAAACGAGAGAATGAAGGGAATGGATAGAGCTTCCGTTGAGAGCGCCGCCTGGCGCGCCGATTTGGTTAGTTCGACGGCATTCATCAGTGCTTGGGAAGCGAGCACGAGTCCCAGGCCGCCAGTCCCGGTCAGAAGCAGGCGGTGTGCCTCGCTGCGCCAAAGCGTTTTCCAGACAAAACGGAATCCCGCTTTCTGGAACGGAGTGCGGAGCGCCAGGCGATCGAGGTAGCGGTAGAGGGGTGACAGATGTGAGGGGGCTCCGGCGGACATTGCTTCCGAGAGTTCGGCAATTCGCAGGAAGTGGCGCCGGTAGCCAACGGCATATGCGCAGAGTGCGATTACGGACACTGCAATCACGGCGGGCAAGGTGAGATGGCCGAGGGCGGTGAGTGCGGGAGTGGTTCGTCCGCGGAGGGATTGACACATCCCCACGAACCATGAGGAAGGCAGCAGAAAAGCCCAGATCGGGGGAGTGCTACGCACGCTGCGCAGCAGATTTGGGACCGCAAAGCTGGTACTGAGCAGGGCAACGAGATAGAGCACTGCCACCGCGCGGATGTAGCTGGAAAGTTTCTTGAAGGCGCGCGCGGGAAGGAATGCCATGCTCAACCCAAGAAGCGAAAACACGAGCAGGAAAGAAAACATGCTTGCAAGAAGAACGGCTAAGGCATGTACCGCAGCAAATTGAAGGAAAAATACAAAGTGGCTCTGCGTAGCGGCGACCACGGTCGGGAATAGGATGCAAGAGGCGGCGTTAACATCGAGCGCAACCAACACCGCGAGAAAGAGAACTGCGGTCAGATTCGCTAGAAAAATTGTCCGGGTAGAGATGGGCAGGTGGACGAGGTTCATGTAGTCGCGCCGATCGGGGAAGATTGCGTCCCAACGCCAGACCGCAACCGCGCCGCTCACGGTCATGGAGAGGACGATGAAGAAATATTCATCCGGCAACGACACCAGAAGCGGGTCGACGAAATTTGCGCCGCGCAGCCATTGCAGGAACGTTCCGTATTTGTCGAAGAGGAAGAGCGAGACGAAGCCTCCGGGAATCGCCAGCAGAGTAAGTATCAAGCCCATGCCGAGGTCGAGGCCCGGAGCATCGCTGTCGCCGCCTCCGCGAAACACTCGCGCCACGAACAACTCGACAAGGCGCCAGAATGGACGTTCGCGGTAAGCATCCCAGCGACTACGATCCGACTTGGCGGCGAGCAGACTCATGCCGACTGCATCACTTGGACGATGTCGTGAGCTACGGCCATGGTGTTTACGTCATCGACCAGGTGCAGGAAGGTATTTTCCAGCGACTGGCCAAGGATCTTACCGATGTTTGCCACCGAGTCCTGGGCAATGACCAGGCCTTTACGGAGGATCAGAACATCGGTGCAGATTTTCTCCACGACCTCCAGAACGTGGGAGCAGTAGAAAACGAGTTTTCCCTGCTGCCCCAGCACGTGCACCATGTTTTTGAAGATCAGGGCAGAGGTGACGTCGAGGCCGGAGAGCGGTTCGTCGAAGATGAAGATGTCGGGATTGTGCATGATGGCGACGATCAGCAGGATCCGCTGCCGCATGCCTTTGGAGTACTGGCCGATGCCGAGGTGGCGAGAGGGGTGAAGCGAGAAGAGTTGCAGCAGGGAATCGATCTTGCTTTCGAGTTCCGAGCGCGGCATTCCGCGCAGGGTCCCGACTAGTTCGAGGTATTCCCAGCCGGTGAGAAAAGGGTAGAGATGAGCTTCTTCGGGAACGTAACCGAGTTGGTTGCGATAGCCGGTAACGTCATCCTTAATGCTGCGGCCCTTGAACTGAACGACGCCACGCGATGGTGAGAGAAGGCCGGTGAGCATCTTGACTGTAGTGCTCTTGCCAGAGCCATTGGGGCCGAGGCATCCGAGGATCTGGCCTGGGCGCAAGGAGAATGAAAGATCCTGGACCGCTGGAATAGAGGCATAGCGTTTGGTGAGGTGTACGGCTTCGAGCATGGCAAACCCCAGGTGCGGAGATAGAGAGGGCCGAAGAGCAGACGGGCAGCGGAATGATATACCCGGTTTGACACCGCTCAGCAATGCGGAGTTCCCAGACCGCGGAGCTCTGCTCCGCCAGACAACCGATGGCGCTGCCCCTACATGAATCGTCTCAGCTTTGAATCGGCAGGGATCGGATCCTTTTCTTCGTAGCTGCGTAGATCGCGTTGCACAACGCTGGGGCTACCGGAGGTAGCGAGGGTTCACCGATTCCCGTCGGGGGTTCCTGACTTGGAACCGCATACACTTCCACTACCGGGGTCTCGTCCATACGGAGCGGGGCGTAATCGTCGAAGTTGCCTTGCACTATGCGTCCCTTGTCGATTGTGATCTGCGCACGCAGGGCGTTGGATAGGCCGTAGACTACTCCGCCCTGAATTTGTTGCTCCAGAATGGATGGGTTCACGACCTGCCCGCAATCTACGGCGGCGACCACGCGGTGCACCTTCGGTTGAGTGTTCTCCATGGTGATCTCGACTACTTCGGCCATGTACGTCTGGAAGCAGGCGAAGCAGGCGATGCCTCGGTGATGGCCGGCGGGAAGAGGCTTGTCCCAGCCTGCTCTTTCGGCGGCCAGTTGCAGCACGGCGCGCATCCGGGCTGTGTGCCAGGTGGTCGTGAAGTAAGCGAGGTCCTGATCTTTGGCCAGCAACTGCAGGCGATACTTCAGCGGATCTTTACCGGCGGCTAGCGCCAATTCGTCGATGAAGCTTTCGAGAGCGAATCCCGCTTGCAGCGCATAGACCGAGCGCATCCAGCCCAGCGGCACTGGAGTTTCCGTCATCACGTATTCGATCGCGTAGTTCGGGATTCCGTAGACCGGGCCGGCTTCGTCGGGGAGATCGGGATCGACGTTATTCGGAACCGGCTGACCTTTTTGCCCAGTAATCGATGGCGCGATGATGCGATGCGTGAGTGCGACGGGAAGGCCCGAACCGTCGAGCGTGGCGCTAAGCTGATGAAGGCTAGCGGGGCGGTAGGTTGAGCAGCGCATGTCGTCTTCGCGCGTCCAGATTACTTTGACTGGCGCGTTGATGGCTTTCGAGACTTCGGCCGCTTCCACGGCGTAGTCGTGTTCCAGTCGGCGGCCGAAGCCTCCGCCCATGAGCGTGACATTCACTTTGACCTGATCGGGATCGAGTCCAATGGCACTGGCGACTGAATCGCGGCAGTCCTGGGGAACCTGCGTAGGGGCCCAGAGTTCGCATTTCGAGCCCTGAAAATGAGCGGTGCAGTTGCCGGGCTCCATGGGCGCGTGGGCCATGAAAGGCAGCACGTATTCCGCGGAGATGTGGCGGCCGGAAGCTTTGGCGGGTTCTCCCGCGGCATAGAGGTTCGCGCCCTTCTTGCTGGCTGCCTGCTTCAGCGAGGCCAGGATGGCGGCTGAGTTCAGGTCCTTGTTCGGGCCTTCGTCCCAGCTGACGTTGAGGACGCGGCGGCCTTCCATCGCGGACCAGACGGTGTCAGCCACGACGGCGACGGCGGAATCTCCGATCTTTCCGACGTAGGAGACGCCCGCGATTTTTTTCGATTCTTTGTCGTCGATGGATGTGACTTTTCCGGCAATCAGAGGACAGCGGGCGAGCACGGCATACTTCATGCCGGCCAGGTGGAAGTCGATGCCATAGATGGCCTCACCCTTCACTTTGGCGAGGGAATCGAGACGCGGCAAGCGCTGTCCAACGATTTTGTAATCCTTGCTCTGTTTCAGGGTGACGTCGCTCGGGATGGGCAGGGTGGAAGCCTTGCCGGCCAGTTCTCCATAGCTCAGGCTGCGGTTGCTGGCGGCGTGCTTGATGTGTCCGGCTTCGGCTGTGCAGGTGGATCGGGGAACGCCCCAGGTCAATGCTGCGGCGGTGATCAGCATCTCGCGGGCCGAGGCTCCGGCCTTGCGCATGGGGTCCCACGTCGTGCGGATGCTGGCGCTGCCTCCGGTTGTTTGGTCGCCATACAGGGTGCTGGCTCCGGCCTGCTCGATTTCAATCTGCTTCCAGTCAGCTTCGAGTTCTTCGGCGAGGATCATGGGCAGGGCAGTTCGGACACCTTGCCCCATCTCGGAGCGGGCGACCACAATGGTGATCTTGTTGTCGGGGGTGATGCGCAGATAGGCGTTCGGGGAGAAGGAATCCTTTTGCGATTCGCCTTTGTGCGGCAGGTAGAAGCCGATGACTAATCCGGCAGCCGCGCCAATTCCGGCGCCCACGAATTCGCGGCGGGAGATCGGGCTCATCGCGCGCCTCCGTTCGCGGCGCGATGAATGGCTTTGCGAATACGCTCGTAGGTTCCGCAACGGCACAGATTGCCATTCATTGCCTGAGTGATCTGATCGTCGGTGGGCTTGGGCGTTTTGGCCAGAAGAGCGGCGGCGGACATGATCTGCCCCGTCTGGCAATAACCGCACTGTGGAACTTCCTCGGCCAGCCAGGCTTCCTGCAGCGTATGAAGTCCGTTCGGACTCAGGCCCTCGATCGTGGTCACATTCTTATTGGCGACTTGCGAGACCGGAGTCGAACAGGAACGGATCGGATTGCCTTCGACGTGCACGGTGCAGGCGCCGCATAGTCCGGCGCCGCAGCCGAACTTGGTGCCGGTAAGTTGCAGCGTGTCCCGAAGAACCCAGAGGAGCGGGGTTTCGGGGGAGACGGAGACTTGCTTCTCACTGCCGTTAACGCGGAGTGTGATGTCAGCCATGGTTGTCCAATGTTGGGAGTTTGAGCCTGCAGTACATCGTACTCAAGAGCGGGGAAAAGTGAAATGGGCGTAGGGGGCCCGGCAATTCCATTCCCGCTTCTGCCAAAACCGGGGAGAACTGGGGCACCCATGCCAGGTCTTATTGGGAGCGAGGCAGATGGATCACTTCAGCTGTGCGAGTCGCTGCGTTGCCAGTTGTCCGGCTTCGGTTGCGGGGTTGTCTTTCTTTATCTGCTCATACATTTTCTTCGCGTCGAGCGGCTGGTTGGAATCCTGATAAAGCTCGGCGAGTTGCAGTTGAGCGGTTACTTTGCTGACTGAGGTGGTCGGCTTGTTGATCAGTTCCTGGTAGAGAGCGATGGCGTCCTTGGTGCGGTTTGTGTCGGCGTAGAGAGCGGCGAGGGCGTCCTTGGCGACCGAAGCGACTTCCTTGTTTGCCTTGGAAATCACTTCTTTGAAATTGCGCTCGGCGACGGTGTTGTCGCCCAGATTCTTTTCCGTCACTGCCAGGAAGTAGTGGGCCATGTCCGCGGTGCGGGTGTGGGGATACTTGTCGATGATGGCCTGAAATTGCTTCTGGGCGGCCTGGGAGCGATCTTTTGCCGAGGTAAAGGTGGGGAAGTCAGGCTGCTCCGGGGTGCCGGGGGCGCGGAGTTGGGTATCCAGGGTGCGGACGGCAACGGAGAGGTCGAGACTGGCTTTTTCGTCCTGGCCGTTGAGATAGTACCAGCCACCTACGGCTGCACCGATGAGAAGAATGGCGGCGACGGTTGCGATGATGATCGTGTTTCGGTGTTCAACGGTCCAGTCGGCGGTCTTTTCGGCGACGCCGATGGTGGCACGGCTAAACGCATCCTGTTTGAGTTGATGGCGGGTCTGTGCGCGCAACGGACTTCCCTTCTAAAGTTGTGGGTGGGTGGATAAACATCGAGTTTAACAGGCTAGAAAAGAGAGGTCAAAAGGGACTGCCTAACGGGCCGGGCGGAGGTACAAGCCGGCGGACGCGCCCACCCATTCTAAATTTTTGTTGTGATCCACGCCCATCATTAGTCCGCGACCCATGCGGATGATGGTGAGCACGGGCTTCAGATCCTCCAGCCAGATGTACATCACGCGCACTTCAGCTTTCGTGCTGCCATGCGGGGTCTCGATCAGGGGTTCAAAGTTCATGCGCTCCTGCAGGATGTGATGGGGGCGCTTTTCGGGTGGAATGGCGTCAATATCCTGTCTCGTGGGAGCGATCACCACTCCGAGGCCAGCGAACGAGTACAGCGGCTTTAGCGCGTAGTTTTCAAGATCGGGGGGAACTTCGGCCAGTTCGTTGAGAAAACAGGTTTTGGGAACCGAGCGGTGCCGCAGATACGGAATGGAGAACTTGCTGATCCGGAAATACCAGTTGGGATGTCCCGCCCATTCCACGTCGAGATCGTCGCGCCAATCGAAATTCAGCGTGACATTCTTCCGCTGCAGTTCATCAACAATGGCGCGGTTGTAAATGCGGTGAATGGGAATGCGCTTTCCCGCGCGTTGGTAGTAGAGACGCATACCTTCTTTCTGGATGTCCACAATGTCAATGAAGGGAACGCCCAGCAGTTCCTGCGTGAGCCGGAAATCGGGGAGCGTCTTCTGCTGTTCGGGATGGATTTCCATCAGGATCACGTTTTCAGGATCGTGCTTCCCGACGATAGCTCGCCGCAACAGTTCGCGATAGGAATCTGAGGTCAATCCGCTTAAGAAGTACTGCAGACTGCCGGAGGAGAGATCGTTGAGTCCATATACGTCGATGTAAAGCTGCGAGAGAAAGGCCTGATAGGCGTAGAGGGATGGGAACGCCTGCAGCTCCACCAATTTCGGTTGCAGTTGACCCTCTCCGTCGCGCACCAGCCCGAAATCCACCTGGACGAACATCGGATGCGAAGCTTCATTCGGCACCTTGAACTCTGCGGGTACAGCCTCATCGGATTTCGTGCGATAGGAAGGATTCTCCACAAGTTGGCGGACCAGTTCCTGACCATCCAGTGCCATGCGATCAAGTAACGATTTCGAGAAGAAGCATGGCGTTTCAGAAAGGCGGAACTGCACGTGAGTTCCGCAAATCTCATCCATGCGCCGCAAGAAGGTCTGATATTTCTCCGGGGTGAAAGTGCTGTTGAATTGCTTGCGGAGCGCTGGAATCATGCCGGACGGCAGTATAGGAGATTACTCGCGAATGGTCATGCTCTGAATGAGGCCGTCTTTCACTGCGTAGACATGCTCGACCATGCGGTCGAGAAGAGTTTTGCCGGAGAGATCGCGCACGACCTGGTGTACGCCGACGATCACATTCCCCGAACCGTCGAGTTCGAAGCTGACCGGGTCCACGTGCGGATTGATCATGCCCCACTGCCGCCTCCAGTATTGGCGAACGCCTTCATGCCCGTGAACTGTGCCGCCCTCCATGCCATTCGGCCACTCGACGTGGACGTGCATAGTGGACAACGCGCCTTCCATATCGCGGGCATTGAATGCTGCGTAGGCTTGCTTTAAAAGGTTCGTGCTCTGCTGCAGATTGGTCATGATCTAGGCTTCCAGCAAAAACTTCCCGTCCTGCATGATCTGCTCATCATCGACCCAGATGTTGAATCTGCGTCCGACGACGTCGATGTGCGTCGTGGAGTCCCATTCCGCGCCGGTGTGAGCGCCGTAAGGATTGCCGAAGGCGATGTGGATGCCGGGATATTTTTCGTCTTGCAGGATCTGGCCGATGACGTGCTTCAGGTCGATGTTAGTGCCGATGGCAAATTCGCCTACGCGGTCGCTGTTGGCGTCAGTGTGGGTGTACTTC
>DASVAE010000102.1:0-18757 GCA_036376495.1 Candidatus Sulfotelmatobacter sp.
GGGTCAATACTAAAAGCCACTGCGAGTAATGCCACATTGAGACCAATTGACAACAGGAGCGCTATCAGCAAACGACCTATGTATCCTGGCAATTGAGGTGCAGCCATGTCAGTCCGACTCGAGGGCCATTATGAGTGTAAAAGCGATTTTTCACCATTCAGTGATGATTGTTACAGCCACTTACGACCCGAACGGGTGTAATCTTCTCTGCCGTCACGCTGTTGGAGGTCCTCGATGAAGCGCCGTTGGGTGATCGTGGCGATCACCAGTGTGGTTCTGATTGGTGCTGGTATCCTCGTTCGCACCGAGCGCAAGAATCGTCAACTTGCGAAGCGAGCGGCAGCGTACCGCATCCGGGCGGAACAGGGAGATGCGAAGGCACAGTGGGCGCTGGGCGCAATGTATTACTACGGTAAGGGAGTTCGCAAGGATTATGCGGAGGCCGCGCACTGGTACCTCAAAGCGGCAGAGCAGGGAAATGTCACCGGACAACGCTCCCTCGCTTCAATGTATTTCGATGGGAAGGGCGTTCCGCAGGACACGTCCGAGAGCGCACGCTGGTGCCGAAGAGCTGCGGAACAAGGGGACGCTCAAGCTCAGTACGGCCTAGGCGTCTTCTATAGCCGAGGGCAAGGAGTGCCACAGGACTATGCAGAGGCTGTGCGCTGGTATCAGAAATCTGCTGATCAAGGTTATTCAAACGCTCAATACGCGCTAGGCTTTATGCTTTACCACGGTTACGGCGTGCAACGGGATCGAGTTCAGGCCCACGATTTGTTTCAGCAAGCTGCGGCCCACGGGAACGACGACGCTAAGCGAGCACTTGAATGTGACAGGACAGGTCGCTCAATCGACCCCGGCGCAGGCCTTCAGGGCCTTCAATAAGTCGCGGCTTAGTTTCGCTTCCCCCGTCGTAGGGGATATGAGTGTAAACGGGATTTTGCAACAGCTATCACCGTGTGGAGCACTTCCAAAGGTAAAAGCATTTTGGTGAACGCACTTTCTTCGTGACCGTGGCAGCAGGGTCACAAATACAACTCTTCTCCGCTGAAATGATGACGTGAGTTTGTGGACGACCTTGCTCGTCGTACGATTGCGGCTCTTGCTCCACATTAACTGGCGCTCCGATTCCATCGCAACAATTGCCTTCGGAAGTGCGTTTGAATGTGTAGATAAGCGTGTATGAAAGAGGAGAACTGCACGCTCGGCATTCGAAACGGGACTGCGTTGCACTGTCGAGGGCGGACTGTTTAAGCAAAGGATGGCCCTTTACAACTGTCGCGCCGGTACTTCCATCTTCTCGAACGGTAACGTCTACTATGACATCACCCTCAACATTCGCTTGTCGCGCCAATGGAGAGAAAATTGGTTTCGACAAAGTTGTAAGGGCGACCGCAGCGTTTGTCACATTGGGCTGCGCAGGCGAGGGAATCTGAGCCACCGCGACTACAACTGCGACCAGCAGAAGCGCCACTCGGGCGATGTATGTCACGTCAGCACTCTACCTGAATCGTCCAGAAGGTCAAGATTGACTGTTGAAACCAGGCCTTAACACTCAAATTCCGATTCCTTCCGGTTCATTTCACATTGGTCTGTTCGGATCATGAGTGAAATCGCGATATTTCGCCGAGTACAACGTTAGCGGCTAGAATGTGATCGCATTTATGGGGCGTGACGACTGGTTTCGTAATAAGAGAGCTTCTCATTGAAATGAGCCTCATTCGCGGCATCCGGCTTGAATCTCTCCAAGGGTATGTCGAAACTTACGAAACGGCTGTGCCGGAAGTTCCATGGCAAGGTCCTTCATCTGGCAGAGATCGTGACCAGTCAACTCAACCGGCCTGTTTGGTGTTGATATGACCGGATCACGGGCAGTGGCAACTCGGTGGGCCAAGAGAGTTTGCCAATGAAAGAAGCAAGAACTCACTTGAACCCGGAATTCCCTTGACGCCGATCGGCCTTCTCATGGAAGGCCTTCTCACAAGCTTGCGCCGTCTGTTCGCCTTTCCTGGTTATTTGAGTGAGGTGGGGATGTTTCGCCAACCGACCGATTGCGCGGATTTAACATCAATTGACCAGAGCCACAGTTGCAGGAGCAATCATGAATAGATACGGGCACCGCTTTCACACGCGCAGCTTTTTTTGTCGTGCTGTCTATAATGGAGGAAACGGATGATTTTCTTGAAGGAATGGACGCACAGCTTGCGGGCAGCACTGTTGATTGCGTTATTGACGGGTGGGATGCTTCACGACGCCAACGCAGAGAACAATGGCCTCGAGCGCAAGCCGGTTCTCGGCTGGAGTAGCTGGAGCTTTATCCGCAAAAATCCCACCGCAGGCAAAATGAAAGCTCAGGCGCTCGCCCTGCATGATTCCGGATTGCAGAAGCTCGGGTACGAATACGTAAACCTGGATGACTTTTGGTATCAGTGTCCGGGACCCCAAGGTCCCAACGTCGACCAGTATGGCCGCTGGGTGACAGACTCGTCGAGATTCCCGGCTGAGGGAGACACGGATGGCATCAAGGCAGTGGCTGATTACATCCACAGTCTCGGGATGAAGTTCGGAATTTATGTTACGCCGGGTATTTCGAAGCAAGCGGTCAGGCGGAACACGCCGATTATGGGCACATCGTACACCGCCATTCAGATTGCGGAAGCGTCAGTAGCGGAAAACAACTACAACTGCAAGGGCATGATCCGTATTGACTACAACAAGCCTGGCGCGCAGGAGTATACGAATTCATGGGCGGATATGCTGGCGGCGTGGGGTGTCGATTACGTCAAAATTGACGGCATGACAGACCGCAACATCCCTGACATTAAGGCATGGTCAAATGCAATCCGGCAAAGCGGACGGCCGATGGTCTTAGACGTCACCCAGGGGGACTTTACAATCGCGATAGCCCCGACATTGAAGGAATATGCCAATCAATGGGAATTCGCGCCCGACGTCGAATGCTATCGCTGCGAAAAGGGCGGCAGCAGCTACCCGCTTACGAGCTGGGCGGACGTGGCCAAACGCTTCAACTACGTGGCGGAGTGGCAGCCGTACGCGGGTCCGGGCGGTTTCAACGACTACGACTCTCTGGAGATAGGAAATGGCGACAACGACGGGCTGACTCCGGTTGAACGCCAGACTCAGATGAGCCTGTGGGCGCTTGGAGCGGCACCCCTCCTCCTCGGGATCGATCTTACTCACCTCGACGCAACGGATCTGCAGAAGTATCTGGAGAACTCCGACGTCCTGGCAGTCGACCAGGATTCGATCGCTGCGAAAAGGGTGCTCAATGCAGGCAACCAGCAGGTGTTCGCCAAGAAGGAGCCGAACGGAGACGTGATCGTCGGTTTGTTCAACACCGGCGGGAAGGCGGAAGAAGTGTCCGTTGCGGCATCCGCGGTAGCGCTTGCAGAAAACAAAAGCGGGTATTCCTTACGCGACCTGTGGACTGGCGAGACGAAGAAAACAACCAGCACCATCGGCGCTATTGTTCCGTCTCACGGAGTTGTCCTGTACCGCGTCAGTGGCCTTTAAGACCGGTCGATTGCCGGCGACCCAATCTGGGTGGGGGATTTGGGCAGGCCAAGGATTGCGAACCCGGAATCTCTAGCCTCCGCCCGGGCTGGAGCCCAATCTTCCCGATCACCGACCCACCGCCCTGGACGTCGCCACCCAACGAAGCGTCCACTTAAATGTTCATAAGTCGCCCGCGCAGTGAGAGTCACGTCTGGCCCGGCGGGTTTGAGTGGTATCGAGATATTGCGACAATCAACCGGCGCAGAGCGAGTCACAACGATACAAATCGCGGCGCGCAGTCTTCTGAAGGGGGAAGCGTTGGCCTTGGAGACGACGCACAGGAGCCAAGATCGTTTTTTAATTACTCTCTGGCAAGCTCCAGGCAAACAACACACCGCCGCTGCTGGTTAGCACGTATTGGCGGTGATCGAGTTCGTAGGTGATCGGAGAACTCGCGATCTGACCACCGGTGCCGGCGTGCCAGAGCGTTTTGCCATCGCGGGTATCGAGCGCAAGAAGGTTGCCGTAGGAGTCGCCGGTGAACGTGATGCCTGAATCCGTAGTCAAAACGCCGGCGGATGCGCCTTCCCCAACATCGTGGCTCCAGCGAATTTTTCCGGTCTGGTAGTCGATGGCTTTAATGATGCCTTTGCCCCAGAGTCCGTAGTCCGCGCCGGCCCAGCCATAAGCGCCGTCGGCGGGCTTGGCAAAATAGAGGGAGTAACTGTCGCGCGCGGAAACGATAAACAGTCCATTCTTAGGGTCGAAACTTGGGGAGCGGAAGTTGGTCATGCCGCCTTCATCGGGTGCGATCAGGCGTCCGTCAGGGGCCGGTTCTTTGTCCGGATTCGGAATCGGACGCCCCGCTTTATCGACGCCCAACGTCCAGTTCACCGGGCCGAACGGCGCGGTGAGAAGGCTTTTGCCATTGGTGCGATCGAGCACGAAGAAGAAGCCGTTGCGCGAGGCCTGCATCAGCAACTTGCGCGGCTCTCCGTGAAAGTCGGCGTCGACCATGACCGGGACTTCAATGGCATCCCAATCGTGGGTGTCATGCGGAGACGGCTGGAAGGCCCAAACGAGCTTCCCAGTATCGGGGTTGAGGGCCGCGATGGTGCAGGTATAGAGGTTGTCCCCGGGACGCGCCTTGCCGTTCAACACTGGCGTCGGATTCCCCGTGCCAGTGTAGAAAAGATTCAGATCGGGATCATAGGTGCCGGTCAACCAGATGGTTCCACCCGTGGTCGCATTGGGCGTTCCGGCGGGAGGCGTCGTGTTCCATTGCCATTGTGTCTTGCCACTTTGGGGATCAATCGACCGCACGTACGCCCCGATGTTGTCCAAGTCGCCGCCCACACCCAGGATTACGTGATCGCGCACTACCAGCGGCGCCATGGTTGTCCAATATCCTTTCTTGATGTCGCCTACTTCCACATCCCAGCGGACCTTTCCGTTCTTTGCTTCCAACGAAATCAGGTGTGCATCGGGAGTGGAGAAGTAGAGCCACCCTTTGTACATGGCGACGCCGCGATGACCAAGGTGCATACCTTCGTTTGGTTTGTATGTGTAGCGCCAGATCTGGTGGCCAGTACGGGCGTCGACAGCCCAGACGTTGTCGGGCACGGTGAAGTACAGCACGCCGTCGACCAGCAGTGGGGAGGATTTAATGGTTGCAGTCTGGTTGGTTTGAAATGCCCAGGCCAGCGAGAGAGACCCGACGTTCTGGGGAGTAATGCCGGTTAACTGACTGTGTCGTCTGCCAGAATAGTCGCCGTGGTAGCTCGGCCAGGAGTCGACCGGCGGTTTTGCAATGGTGTCCGGATCGAGTACTTGTGACCAAAGGCAGCCCGGGAAGAAGAACAGCAGGGCGGCACAAAATATTTTTTCTATCGAAAGAGATTTCATTTCTTATCGCGTTTGTTATTGGCGAGTTCGCGTCTTTTTTTGTGCGAGCACGTGCCCCAGAAGCACGCATAGGAGGAGCGCGCCAAATATGATCGCAAACGCTCGATAGCCCGAACTCGTTGCGACAACGAACGCCCCTACAAACATCAACGCCACACCTGCCCATTGTGCGAACGACAAGCGTCGTTGACCCGCCCAGAAATTTTGATCGCTCTGTGCCACACTTTTGCTTAGCAAGTCTGGTCCACGTCTCTGGTTCGTGTGTTGGTTCACAGCGCAAAAGAATATCTCGAAACTGAAATTCTGGCGAGTAACGTTGAAAACAGATACTTCGTCAATCAGCGAAGGGTGCTCCACGATATTTTTGCCAAAGTGCTCGCAGAAGACTTGCAGGCCATGTGTCGCGGAATCCTACGGATTGAAATAAGGATCTCTTGCCATGCGAATGAACGCCGCTTCCGATTCAGGAGACGAACTGATGCGCCAATCGGCTTCTTTGTTGATGTCGAACCAGACTACACATTTGATGAGTGGGAAACTGGCGCGGAGAGTGGGAATGATCTCATCGATCCACTTGCCTTTGTCTCCCCCTACCTGAGCAGAAGACATTTCTCCAATCATGATTGGCTTTTTCTTGGCGGCAAGCAGGGGGTAGATTTTCCGGAAGACCTGTTGGAAGGTCTGCCAGCCACCGTTTGTGGTACCCCAGTTGTACCCATCGACCCCGGTCCAATCGACGTAGGCATCGCCTGGATAGTAGTCCATCGTATGCTCATTACCTCCGTCGATGTCGGTGACGTTTGGACACCATGCCCAGATGACGTTGGTAGCGCCCGCAGCGAGGAAGATGTCATGGATATGTCGATAAGCGGCGACGTACAGGGGCGCATTGTTGCCACTCCACGCCTCGTCACCATTCATCTCCGCTGCGAAGTCCAGGAAGAACTTCTTCCCCAAGGTTTTGGCGCCGTTTGCACGCGCTACTATCGTGGCATCGAGCTTTCCGTCGACGATTTTCGTGAAGTCGATCTTGTGGGGTTCCCAATTGACCAGAGGGATGCGTCCAGCGGCCAGATCTGCTTTCGTGACGGCGCCGGTCCAGTCGTCGGCCCAAGCGTAATAAGTAAGGTGAACGGAGGGTGTCCGCCCGAGCTTCGCCGCGGTCTGGGCCAGATTACCGGCTCCGTAGAACTGACCAAGCAACGCACCTGACGGCGGTTCCAGAATGGACGATCCGCTGGTATTTGCGGCGCCAGGGAGCCAACCGTTGGAAGCAAAAAGTATGACGCCCGCTAGAGCGGCTGTGCCAAGAATGTTTCTCATGGCTATAACTCCTAAATCGAACTTCAATTCTAGGCGATTTCACTCGTCCTGCCTCATGTGGTGAGTCGGATGAGGCATGCAGTAGGCGCCAGCATGATTTGCGATCACCAGATCGTGGTTGCCGTCGCCATTAAAGTCTCGAACAGCGACTGCTTGACCCGGGTAGCCGCCCGTTTTCGAGACGGTTTACAGACCCGCAAGGGTTCCGTGTTCGCGCGTGCCCATTGGCCCCCGCTCTGCTAAGCAACTGTGACCAGAGTCATAGACAAAATTTTCACGTCGGCGAGAATGTTGTTTCCGTTTGTTCTTAGCAGTGACCGTCCTGCCAGTTCTTCCTGCGCAGTGAATCACTGAGTCGTAATTCTCACGCACGAGCTGCACGCTTCGCTCATTGTCCTCGCTCGCAGCAAAGGGAGGTCCCCATGGCTCGCAAACGCAGTCCAAAGTTGGAATCAATTCACTCCCTTCTGTGCCTCGCAATCGCGCTTAGTTCAATGGTCCTAGGCGCGGGAGCCGCACAGGCTCAAACATTCACCACCCTGTTCAGCTTTAACAACAGCGACGGAGCAAATCCGCAAGCGTCGCTGATCATGGATGCACAGGGCAATCTGTACGGGACGACCAGCTCGGGCGGCACTTACGGGTTTGGCACGGTGTTCAAGCTGGACCCCTCCGGGAAGGAGACAGTTCTCCACAGCTTCGCGGGCAATCTTGAGGATGGAGGAACGCCCGTTGCAAATCTAATCGCGGACGTTAGCGGCAACCTATACGGAACCACGGACCAAGGCGCTACCCCCGCGGGGGGCGGCACGGTGTTTAAGCTGGATCCCTCTGGCAATGAAACGATTCTCCACAGCTTCACGGGGGGAAGCGATGGCGGCAATCCCGAATCGGGCCTCGTCATGGACGCACAGGGCAACTTCTACGGCACCACCTTCGCAGGGGGCGCTTACGGGTTCGGAACGGTGTTCAAAGTGGATCTTTCTGGCAACGAGACAGTTCTCCACAGCTTCACGGGGGGAAGCGATGGATATATGCCTCACGGGAATCTCATCATGGATGCCCAGCGCAACCTGTACGGGACAACTTTCTCCTCTAACAACCCAGCTCAGGGCAACGGAGTAGTTTTTAAATTGGACCCCGCCGGCAGCGAAACCGTTCTCTACACCTTCACGGGAGGTGGGGATGGAGCATGGCCCAACGCTCTGATCATGGACGCGGCCGGCAATCTGTATGGGACCGCCGGCTTTGGCGGCAATCCCAACTGCTATAGTGGCCAGGGCTGCGGGACCGTGTTCAAGGTGGATCCCTCGGGCAACGAAACTGTTCTCTACAGTTTTACCGGGGGCAGTGATGGCCAGGGCCCGGGAAGTCTAATCATGGATGCACAGGGCAATCTGTATGGGACGACCAGCTCTGGGGGCGCTTACGGGTACGGAACGGTCTTTAGATTGAACCCCTCCGGCAGCGAGACAGTTCTCCACTCCTTCACCGGCGGCAACGATGGCATGTTACCCAGTGGAGGTCTGATAATGGATGCCGCCAACAACCTTTACGGCACCACATACGGCGGCGGCGCTTCCAACAACTGCTACGGAGGATGTGGAACTCTGTTCAAGGTTGCCACCCAGACGAAGGCGGCGGCGACCACAACTTCATTGGCCGCGTCGCTCAACCCTGCAGCCACCAATCAGGGGGTAACTTTCAGGGCAGTCGTATCGAGTCAGTCTGGGGGCGCCGCCACAGGCACTATAACCTTCATGGCGGGAGCGCAAATCCTGGGAAGCGCCCCGCTCAGCGGCAATGTCGGGTCCCTGACTACTTCCTTCGCCGCCCCTGGAACGTACTCCATCACGGCCCGGTACAACGGCGATTCCGATAACACGGGCAGCACATCGAGCGCGCTGAGCGAAAAGATCCTTGCAGCGACTACGACCACGCTCATTTCCTCGCTGAATCCATCGGCTATTGGCCAGGCAGTCACATTCAAGGCCACCGTAACTTCTTCGGCGGGAATTCCTCGCAGCGGCGAGCCTATTACTTTCTATAACGGCACTGCGGTGCTTGGCACCGCTCCATTGAGTGCGGGCGCTGCCATGCTGACGACTTCTGCCTTGCCTGCGGGCGTTTTCACGATGACCGCACGTTATCCCGGGGACTCTGCCTTCCTTGCCAGCACATCCACTGGTCTGAGACAAACCGTCAATGCCACGAGTAGGTCAGCCACCGCAACTACAGTCGCGTCCAGTTTGAATCCCTCCATTTATGGCCAGAAGGTGACCCTTATCGCACAAGTGACCTCGCTTGGTCCGATTCCGCCAACGGGCACAGTGGTATTCATGTGGAAATACTTCACAACGACGTACACGATTGGAACCGCGGCCCTGAACAGTGCCGGTGTGGCCACTCTGACGAAGTCCAACCTGAATGCAAGCCTGTTTCCGATCATCGCAGTCTACAAGGGCGACACCAACAACCTCAGCAGCAGGTCCCCGGTCCTGAACCAAACCGTGTTGCAAACGACAACCCGCGCCATGATCACTTCGTCGGTGAATCCATCCACTGTCGGACAGGGAGTTACGTTCACGGCGAAAATCACGTCACCGACGGTCCTACCGAGCGGCCCAGTAACCTTCAAAGCGGGAACCACGGTATTAGAAACTATTCAGCTCAGCAGCGGAAAAGCTATATTCACGACCGCGACTCTGCCCGCAGGCTCGACTGTCCTCAAAGTGATTTACAACGGAAATTCAAATATCAAAGGGAGTTCAGCGGCCGTGACCCAGACCGTACAGCCGTAGATGCTGTGGCCGCTAGGGTTCGATTCGGCTAGGTGGTTTCTTTGAGGCATCGATATTGAAATCGCAAAGGAAAAAACTTGTCCAGCAAAAACCACCAAGAACTCACTTGACTCTGACCGGTCTTCTCATGGAATGCGATAGCACTCAAAACCCACCACACAGGGTTTTGAGTGGAATGGCGATATTCGCTACCTATGCTTCTAGATGACGTTTTGGAACGCGACCACTAAACGGAGTCAGTCATTGTCTTGATGGGTGCCGTAATGCCTGATCACACACTCGGTCCGCGAGTTCGATCAGGGTTTCTACCTGCGATACAGCTCCCAAGATCAGGGCTGCCATGGGAAGAGACAAGGTTTTTTGTGTTTCAAGCGCCAGCAACGCGTCCGCTATTTTGGGGGAGAGCATAGGTACTCCTGCAAGTTTTGTTCATGAGAATGGTGTCACATGATTGGATTTTGCAGGCGGAAGAACCGTCGCATCAATACCGTCAATTCCCAATTACGAAAGGTCAATGTCCGGTCGGGAAGGAGAGCAGTCGCATGTTTGTCTCTGGGGTCAACCTTCGGTAGACGGGCGGGTCTGGGGTAAGACCTGCTTAGAAGTAATTCCCATCACATAGCACACATCATGCACTGCACGTCCGGACTCGTCAGTTTTGCAATTTTCCAACAGGCAAGGTTTGCCACAAATAGCGCATGTAGCAAGGGTTTTGGTTTCCATACGATCTCCTCCCCCCGAAGGAGAAATCCTAGGAACTGGGCAAATTATAGCATCGTGCCGCAAGTACGGAGCTTTGGAGATGTAGGGTGAGCGACAATGATCGGCCGAGAATACAGAAGAAAAGGCCGACGAATTCTAGTGAAGTTCAGTGTTCGTCTTGCTGTAGGTTTCTCGGATCACCCTGGGATACTTGACCGTCGCACTCGCAGCAGCGGTCCGGCGTTTTCATGGGGCTTTTCCTTGCAGTGACAACTCTTGATTGAGTTGTGTGATTAGTTGGCGCCGCTCATCGTATTCTTTAGCCTCGTCGGGGATCATGCCCAAGGTATCTGGCATTCTTCAAAGCCTCGGCTTGTTGCTCACTCAGCTTGTCGATTTCCCGCGTAAGTCGATGAATGGCTTGGACTGTTTCGGACGGCTGGTTTGGCATCAACACCCCAAGACAATTTCTGGAGTGTCCTCCAACGTTCAGGGTGAGAGATGCTTCACCTTGCTACCACAACAACGAGAAGCAGGCGTCAAACTACGCCACAATGGTCGGGTACACGACAAGCTGTAGGAACACCTTAAGTGCGCGTAGCTCTCCTAAGGAATTTTAGATCACTGCAACCGAGTGCTTCTGCATCCTACCGGACCTGGTGCCAGGAATGCCTGTCAATGCCGAGACAACAAACGCTCCGAGCACACCTGAGCACATCATGTCTAAAATCAGCCAACTCAGTGAACAACAAACTGAAGCGTTGCGCAGGGCAATGTTTGGAGGCATGACGGAACAGGAAGCGGAAGAGTATCAACAACGAAGCAAAACGATTGGTGAGTTGGTCAATAGATTCGCGGTGTTTACGTCAGGGAAGCTGCCATGAACAGGAAGTCAAAAAAGATGCACGGCACTGTGGATAGGTGATTCAGTCTATCAATCCAACAAGCCGGGAAAAAGCGCAGAGGCGGCGGGATTTTGTGAGTACCTGTTCTGGTTTATAGGCTTAAATCGCAGCGGTAAACCGCTGTGCCACCAAAAGGCGGTATGCCCGGCACCGGCGTGGTTGAGAGCGGAGCGTAGGTGGGCAGCGGTTAGAGGCGGATCTGCATGCCTTCGGCGGCGGCGCGGACTTTGGGGTAATAATTCTGCGCGTCGGCCACCACCTTGTCGACGATGGCGTCGGTGTGGTCGGGATCATGATGGTAGAGAATCAATTCCTTGGCGCCGCTTTCCATGACGATGTTGACGGCCTCGCGCCAGTGGCTGTGTCCCCAGCCGCGGCGGCGGGCGGCGTATTCTTCGGGAAGGTACTGCGCGTCGTAGATGAGAATGTCGGCACCTTGCGCTAGCTTGCGTACGGCCTTGTCGAAGCTTTCATCGCCGGGTTCGTTGTCCGTGGCGTAGACGAGCACGCCATCTTTCGTCTCCATACGAAATCCAAGGCAGCCCTGGGGATGATTGAGCCATGCGGTCTTGATTCGCACGCCATCCATGTCGAGGCAGCCGTTTTCGATGGTGCAAAACTGACGGCGGGCACGCATCTGGTCGACATTCACGGGGAAGTAGGGAGACTCCATCTGCTCCGCCATGACCTGCTTGAGATTGGGCTGGCGACTGGAGGAATGAAAGAAGAACTGTCCGTTGGGGCTGTCGTAAAGGGGACGGAAGAAAGGGATGCCTTGAATGTGATCCCAGTGGAAGTGGGAGACGAATACGTGGGCAGCGAAAGGGCGCTCGCCGAACTCGCGCTCAAGTTCGCGCCCGAGGACACGGAATCCAGTGCCGCAATCAAAGATGTAGATCTGATCGTTGATGCGCACTTCCACGCAGGAGGTGTTGCCCCCGTAGCGGAGATTCTCGGCCTGTGGAGTGGGCGTGGACCCGCGCACGCCCCAAAACTTAACTTGCATTCGGCCCCGGCAATTTCGCTGCAATAATCTTCCGTACAAGTCCCCCGTCTGCCCTGGGTAGGGCAGCAAGAGGCAAAGCG
Organism: Candidatus Sulfotelmatobacter sp.; assembly: GCA_036376495.1. Lineage (GTDB taxonomy): Bacteria > Acidobacteriota > Terriglobia > Terriglobales > Acidobacteriaceae > Sulfotelmatobacter. Next base: position 12,239 of record DASVAE010000102.1, read on the forward strand.
GACGGAAGAAGAAGATTTTAGCGGCTGGCTGGAGTTCGCCATAGTGACCAAAGTTTTACGAGGAGGTGCTGTGATCTTCTGCTAGTGCGGTGCTGGCGGCTGACAAACGGTGGCAAGCCGTCCCCTATAATGAACAACCCATATGCTGCAACCAGAATTCAAAGAGTTCGCGCGGCTAGCGCGCGAGTCGACGCTGGTGCCGGTCATGAAGTCGGTGAGCGCCGACCTGCTGACGCCGGTTTCTGCCTTTCTGGCGATTGCGGAAAAGGAACCTTATGCGTTTCTTCTGGAATCGATCGAGCGCGGGGAGCAGATCGGGCGCTTCACCTTTCTAGGAGCCCGGCCCTACATGCGGGTGCGGAGCGCGCAAGGAAAGGTGGAAATTGAGCGCGGGCGGCGGTGCGAAACGGTTGAGGAAAATATTTTCCAACTGGTCAAGCGGCTCTTGCGGGAGCACCGTCCGGCAACGTATCCGGGCCTGCCGCCGTTTACGGCTGGGGCGGTAGGGTACTTTGCCTACGACGTGGTGCGGCAACTGGAAAATATCGGGGAGCAGGCCAAAGATGACCTGCACTTGCCGGATGCGGAATTAATGTTCTTTGACCGCTTGCTGGCGTTTGATCACCTGCGTCATCAGATTCATATTGTGGCGGCGGCGGACGTTTCGCGGGAGGAACCACAGCGGGCCTACGACCGCGCACTGAGAGATATCGCCGGGCTGGAGCGGAAATTGGCCGGTGGACTGAGGCCTTCACTGTGGCGCAAAGCCGCAAATGGCAAGGCAGGAAAGTTGAAGGTTCACGCGGGGACCAGCCGCCATCAATACATGCGCATGGTTGAGCGCTGCAAGGAATACATCGCGGCGGGAGATATTTTTCAAGTCGTACCGTCGCAGCGGCTGGATTTTATTCCGGAGGTTGATGCCTTCGATCTGTACCGGGCACTGCGGCAAGTGAATCCGTCGCCTTACCTTTATTTCCTGCGGAATGGCGACACGCACATACTCGGGTCATCGCCGGAGATGCTGGTGCGGGTGAGCGGGCGAAAGCTGGAGTATCGCCCGATTGCCGGGACGCATCCGCGAGGACGGAATGAAGCTGAGGATGCGCGCCTGGAAGAGGCGATGCGCAATGACGAAAAGGAACGGGCGGAGCATGTCATGCTGGTGGACCTTGGGCGCAACGACCTTGGCCGGGTGAGCGAGTACGGTTCGGTGAAGGTGAAGGATCTGATGTACGTCGAGAGGTACTCGCACGTGATGCACCTGGTGTCGGCGCTCGAAGGGAAACTGCGAAGAGATCTTGACGCTCTGGATGCTTTCGCGGCTTGCTTTCCGGCAGGAACATTAAGCGGCGCGCCGAAGGTGCGTGCCATGCAGATCATCGAGGAATTGGAGCCGACGCGCCGCGGCATCTACGGAGGGTCGGTTCTATATGCCGACTTTGCGGGAAATCTTGATTCCTGCATCGGGATACGCACCATGCTTATGCAGGGCAAGAAGGCTTACTTGCAAGCGGGCGCGGGCATCGTCGCCGATTCCGATCCGGGTACTGAGTTTCAGGAATCGATGAATAAGGCACAGGCTTTGCTTCGGGCTGTGGAAATTGCCAGGAACAGGGGATAGGGATCAGGGACTCGGGATCAGTCATCGCTCATTCCTCATCCTGATCCTGAGGGATCGAAGCAGGCGATGCAGGATCTTGGCGAGCTCTGCGGTTCGCTGCAAGAGATTCTCTGATCTGCCTTTTTCCAAATAGCCCAGATCCTCTGCCAGCAGAAGCTGCGTCTCGATCTCCATCAGCGAGCCCAGCGCATGACCTAGAAATTGCCGGTAGTCGCTCGAGGGCCGCTCGTGGCCTTCGGCAATCTTGCTGGGAATGGAAACCGCGGCACGCCTCATTTGCGAAGTCAGACCGTACGTTTCAACCCTTGGAAACAATTCTGTGAGTCGATAAATCTCACGGGCCAACTGCATCGACTTTTGCCATGCGATCAGGTCACGATAGGACTGAACTGGGAGAGCGGTACTAGTTGCCATGGAGTGAGTATTGATGGCAGGAAGCAGAGCTGGCGGTGACGCCTGTCACTCTGGGGCGGAAAAATGCCAAAATGGGAACGAGTGCGAGGCCCTGCAGTTCTGATCCCTGTCCCCTGATTCAGATTTCCAGGAAATTGGCCACGAGTTTCTTCCCTGCGTCGGTGAGCACGCTCTCGGGATGGAACTGAACTCCTTCCACACGGTGCTGCTTGTGGCGCAGGCCCATAATCGTGCGGGTTCCGTCTTTTTCTGTAGTCCAGGCGCTGACTTCGAGCTCTGGGGGCAAGTCTTTGTCTTCCACGATGAGGGAGTGATAACGGGTGGCGGTCATTGGCATCGGTAGACCTTGAAAGACAGTTTTATTGTCGTGCATGACCGGACTGGTCTTGCCATGCATAAGGTGAGGGGCACGGACGACGCGACCGCCAAAGGCTTCGCCGATTGCCTGGTGCCCAAGGCACACTCCGAGCACGGGCACCTTCCCCGCGAAGTGACGGATTAGCTCGATGCTGATGCCCGCCTCATGCGGGGTACATGGTCCGGGAGAAACCACAATCCGTTCGGGGCGTAAAGCTTCGATGTCTTCCAGGGTGACCTGATCATTGCGGCGCACTTCAACTTTCGCGCCCAGTTCGCCGATGTACTGGACGAGGTTGTAGGTGAACGAGTCGTAGTTGTCGAGGACGAAAACCACTGGGGTGCTCCTGTAACCAGCTTACACCGAGTGCCAGGCTAGCCTGAAAGGGCTATGCGCTACCCAACGGTGGTATTGACGAGAGCGTAATGACATAGGATGCTCATTCGTACCGCCACTTCACCGCCACTTGGAGGAGGCATGGCCGAGGTTAAACAGGAGAAGAGGGCAGCACGACGCTTTCCTCTTCGTGTGCCCGTAAGCGTCAGCCGGAATAGTAATGGGAGCAGCGAGGCGGCCCAGATCCGTGACGTGAGCGCTCGCGGGATTTGCTTTTACCTGGATTCGGCGATTGCCGAAGGATCTCCGATCGGCTTCACGCTCACCCTTCCGCCGGAGATCACACTGACGGAAAGTATCCGGGTGCAGTGCAAGGGGCGCGTGGTACGCGTGGAAGACGCCAAGACCGAGGGCAAAGTCAGGGTGGCGGCCATGATCGACGAATACGAGTTTTTGTCGCAAGACTGAAGTTAGAACTCGGACCTCACCTTCGCAACTTCTACTTGTCCCCCGCAGCAGGCGTTACTACTGACTGCCGTTCTCCTCAATTGCTCTTTCTCTCAGCTCTCCACAAGTGATATGTTTCCATCAAGCTCCCAGTGAGAATGATGTGCGTCATACCCCGGTGAAGTTGCTGTGCGCGCTAGTGCTGACTCTCGCCACCCTAGAGATGGCCGGCCAGAATTTTGGTCCCCCGCGGCAAATCCGCAGCGTGCGCATTGTGCAGGAAAAGGGAAGTCCAGCGGTGGAGGTCCTTGCTAACGCCAGCGTAATCCCGGAGATTCAGCTTCTTGACTCTCCGCCGCGGCTGGTCATCGACCTGCCGAACTCCCGGTTGGCGATGGCGGAGGACCGGATTGCGGTGCGCAAGGACAATATCATCGCGATCCGGGTGCGGCAGTATCAAAGCAATCCTCCCATCACGCGCATTGTTCTGGATCTCAAAGCACCGTATGGACATTCGTGGGAAAGCGCGGACAAGCGTCTGCTGGTGCGCCTGAAGCCGCCTGAAGACGAGAATGCGAGCAGGCCGCGCGAGCGGGCCGAGCCGCAGACTGCTGGGGGCATAACCTTAAGTGATGCGACGGTGGTGCCGGTGAGCGGGGAATCGGGATCGGCGGTCATGGATGCCACTCATCTAGCGGCTGGTGCGTCCGTCACGGCCGGATCGGACACTACCGTATTGCGTCTTGCCGGTGGTGGGGAGGTGCGCGTGTGTCCGGGGACCACGCTGTCGCTGACGCCCTCGAATAGCAAGCGAGACATGATGTTTGGCATGGGGAGCGGCGCGATCGAGACTCACTACACGCTGGCCTCTTCCACCGATGCCGTACTGACTCCGGACTTCCGCATCATGTTCGCGGGGCCGGGAGATTTTCATTTTGCCGTCAGCGCCGATTCGCACGGCAACACGTGCGTGCGGTCGCTGGCGGGGAACACGTCATCCGCGATTGTTTCGGAGTTGATGGGGGACCGGATGTATCAGGTCCGGCCACGAGAGCAGGTAGTGTTCCGCTCCGGGCAGATTGATAAGGTCGATACGGATGTGCCGCTGGAGTGCGGTTGTCCACCCGCGCCGCAGCCGGTGCTGCGGACTGCGGCTCCGGTCGAGCCCGTGCGGGAGTCGCAACTCGGGACCAAGATTACGCTGGGAGCTGGCGCGCCGCCTGCAACCACTCGCAGTGCCAGCGCGGAAGCTAAGCCTGCCCCGAAGGGAGCGGAACTGCCGGCAGTCTCGAACACGAAGCCGGACGAAGTGAGCGAGCAACTTAGTGCTCCCCTGGTTTTCACCGGAAGAAATCGATCGATTGCTCCACCGGCCCCGATCGAAGCCGCGAGGGATTTGCCACTGCACGACACGGGCGAGCGACAGGTGCATTTGGAGGCGGTGGTTCAGCCGCCGCCTGTGCTGACAGACCCACTGCCACCGCTGAAGCGGAAGAAGGTCGAGCATCCGGGATTCTTTGGGCGAATCGGACGGGCCTTTTCGGGATGGTTCAAGTAGATTTGAGGAACTAGGAGTCAGAGGTTGAGGTGTCTGACTCCTGATTGGAAGCAATTAGCTGCGCTTCATGGCGCGGCGAATGGGTTCGGCGCGGTCGCGCAATTCTTCGGCGAACTCGGCGCCGCGACTGGCGGCATCCCGCACGCGGTCGCTGACTTCGCGCACGCGATCTTTGGCTTCGTCGGCCCAATCACCGAAATTGTCCTTGGCATCTTCGTAGCCGCGTTGCAGATCGCGGCGGAACTGCTTACCCGGCTTGGGCGCGAACATCAGCCCCATTAAGGCGCCGGCGCCTAAGCCAATCAACAGGAAGGTGACGGCGGTACCGATGTGGCCGCCGCTCTCAGCTGATTCATAACGTCCGCTGGTGCGCATGATAGAACCTCTCTTTTTCTGCCCGGCAATTCGCGGGCAAATTCGCGAAAACTCGACCACGATTCTGCAGCACCATTGTAGTCTGGTGTGCGACCTGAAAGCAGGCGTGATTCGCCAGCGAGCATCCCGCCGCTTTACGATGAGTTCCAGTCAGGTAAGGTTTCTTTTCCGGTACAGCTCAGTGTAAAATAATGGTTTAGCCTTCGTGGCGGCGGAACATGTGTGGCTTGCCCGCCTTCCGCCAGCTTCAAACCGCAATCGTACAAGGAGAGTTTCGAGCGATGTCGATCCCTGCCACCCAGCTACGTCCCGGCATGATCATCAAGCATAACAACGATCTGCATTCGGTATTCAGCGTGGAACACCGCACTCCCGGCAACCTGCGCGCCTTCATCCAGGCCAAGCTGCGCAACCTGCGTACCGGGGCGATGTTCGAGCACCGCTTCCGTTCGCCCGATCCGATCGAGAAGATCAACGTGGATGAAATCGAGATGGAGTACCTGTACAACGACGGCGACAGCTACTACTTCATGGACACGTCGAATTACGAGCAGACGCATTTGACCAAGGAGATTCTAGGGGACGCGGTCGACTACCTGATTCCGAACCTGCAGATCAAAGTAGAATTTTTCGATGGCAAGGCCGTAGGGATCGAGCTGCCGCAGACGGTGGAGTTGACGGTGATCGAAACCGAGCCCGGGCTGAAGAGCGCGACGGCCTCCAGCGTGACCAAGCCGGCCAAGACAGAGACTGGATTGATCGTGCAAGTACCGCCATTCATCAACGAAGGCGAGAAGATCAAAGTTGACACCTCGGAAGGCGCGTACCTGTCCAGAGCCTGAAATTTCAAGGTTTCAAACTACAAGGCAGCACTTCTGTTGCGATCTTGAAACACTTTCGAAATGTTATCCAGCGAAAAAGCTATTGAAGCGAAGCGCTACGTGGTTCGCGGGCGCGTGCAGGGAGTGGGGTTCCGCTGGTTTGTGGAGCGGGAGGCGCACATGCTCGGGGTGGCGGGCTGGGTACGCAACAATCATGATGGCAGCGTGGAAGTGCTGGCCCAGGGAACTCGCGATCAGCTAAGCGGGTTGCACGGCCGGTTGCGTGAGGGGCCGCGAGCAGCGCGCGTGGATGCGGTTGAAGTCTCCGACGCCACTCCGGCGCAAGGCCTGAGTTCGTTCCGCATCGAAGGAGCCTGGTAAACCGAAGTCCGACGTTGAAACTCTGAAATTTCGTTTTCAAAGGAGCGTGGCAGATGGCGAAAGCCTCGGCCCTCGATGCCGATCATCTGAAGAAGCTCATTCGGGAGATTCCCGATTTTCCCAAAAAGGGGATTCTCTTTTACGACATCACGACACTCCTCAAAGACAAAACCGGATTCGCCACGCTCATCGACAAACTTTCGGA
>DASVAE010000103.1:0-5444 GCA_036376495.1 Candidatus Sulfotelmatobacter sp.
CCATCTACTTGCCCCCGGCCTGCTTTTTTCGGGAAATTCGCTAATCGGCAGCCGCTGCGTCGCCATGGCAAAAACCTGAAGTATGGTTGGATGCGGCCCGCCAGTTCTTGCCGCTATTGTCTGGCCGGCTGGCAGCATCGCCGGCGAATGGATGGACGCGAGCGCGGCCTAAGCCGCTTCGCGCGGCCCGACGGTCTCCCTGGCTGCTTGTCCGTACAGGTCTACATACTTACCCACCATCCGGTCGAGGGAGAAGTTCTCCTCCACGTAGCGGCGCAGCGCCGCAGGTTCAAAGTTCAGCTGCTTCACTCTCTGCGCCAGCTCTCGCACCGACCGGCAAATGTACCCGGAGACTCCGTCCTTGACCACCTCGGGAACTGACCCTCCCCCCAGCGCCAGCACCGGTGTGCCGCATGCCATTGCCTCCACCATTACCAGCCCGAAAGGCTCGTTCCACTGGATGGGAAACAGCATGGCCATGGAATTTCCCAGCAGCTCGTTCTTCGCCTGAAGGTCGGCGGGACCGATATATTCGACCAACTTGCCATCGATCTTGGGGCGAATCTTGCTTTCGAAGTACTCGCGAAATTGGGGCTGCACCTCGCCCGCGATCTTCAGTGGCACTCCCGTGCGGTGCGCGACTTCAATGGCAATGTGGGTTCCTTTGATGGGGGCGATTCGTCCGATGAAACTGAGGTACTGCTGTTTGTTTTCGACGAGGCGGTAAAGGCTCAGATCGATGCCGTGGTGAATGGTGCGGACATTGGGCAAAGACTCCCGCTTGCACTGCGCTTCGCTGATGCAGACGTAGTGCACTTCAGGATAGTGGGCATAGTACTCGCTGAGGTAATCCTCGTGGGGGCCGTGCAGGGTGAGAACAAAGGGGCGAGGCGCGAAGTGAGAAAAGGCGAGGCCTTGCGGCGATTGCACGTGGATGAGATCGCAATCATGGGAGGCGTCGCGAATGGCCCAGGAAGTGTGGTCGAGTTCGCGCAGGGATGCGCGTTCCGGCTGCTTGATGGGCCAGAGCGAGCGTTCGTAGAGCCAGCGGCGTTCGGTGTCCACGGTGGATTCACCGTTGGCGTATACGACTACGTCGACATTTGCTTTCTTTAGGCCCTCGGCCAGTTGGGCGACGAATAATTCGGTTCCCCCGTATTCGGCGGGTGGCACAGCGATGAATGGTGCAGCAATAAGAGCGATCCTCACCAGACCTCACGCGTGGCAACGCATATAGGAGTCGCAAGCATCGAGCGCGGGTAAGATGCCAGAAAGGCTGACCTGTGTTGCAAGCAAGCGCTCAAGCGCTATTCGGGATTGCAGCGCCAGCGGGGTACAACGTCGCGTGGCAGGCGAGCGTACAATTCCTGCTTTCGTAGATGCAGGGTGATGGGTGCAGGCTGAGACCAAGAATTTTCCCGTGGAAGCGCTGCGAGAATTCGCTACTCGCACATTTCTCCACTTCGAAGTGAGCCAGCAGGATGCAGCCCAGGCGGCGGACGTCTTGCTGTGTGCTGACCTGCGCGGGATCGATTCGCACGGCGTAGCACGGCTGCACAGCTACTTCGAGTTGCTCCAGGAAGGAAGAATCAATCCCCGGCCGCAAGTGAAGGTGATCCGCTCGACGGCAAGCACGGCGACACTGGACGGCGACAACGGCTTGGGATTGGTGGTCGGTCCGCTCGCCAACCGGATGGCGATGGACCTGGCGGAGAAGTCCGGTACGGGATGGGTTAGCGTTTGCGCCACCAATCATTTCGGAATTGCCGGATACTACGTTCTGAAAGCGCTGGAGCGCGACCTGATTGGATGGGCGATGACCAACTCGACAAAGCTGGTCGCTCCCGTGTGGGGCGCAGAGCCGATGCTGGGCACCAATCCAATCGCCATCGCGTTTCCCGGGAAAGATGAACCGCCAATTGTCATCGATATGGCCACCAGCGCGGTTGCGCTGGGAAAGGTCGAAATGGCTCTGCGCAAGGGCACGTCCATTCCGACAGGCTGGGGCATGGATGAACAGGGCCGTGGCACCACCGACCCGGAGGACATCATGAAAGGCGGAATGCTGCTGCCTCTGGGTTCCGATCGCGACCGCGGAGCGCACAAGGGCTATTGTCTCGGGGTAATGGTCGACGTGCTGAGCGCAGTCCTGAGCGGGGCGAACTGGGGACCGTTCACCGTTCCCTTCGTTCTTCGCAATCATATTCCTACGCGCAGCGTGGGCAAGGGCATCGGGCATTTTTTCGGCGCGATGCGCATCGATGCTTTCATCGATGCCGACGAGTTCAAGTCGCAAATGGACGAATACGTGCGCGTGTTCCGCGGCACGCGGCCGGAGCCCGGCACCAGTGGCCCGCTGCTTCCCGGCGATCCAGAACGAGAGGCGGAGGGTGTGCGGCGAGAACATGGGATTCCCTTGCTCCCGGCTGTGGTGAAAGACCTGCTCGACATTGCTGAGAAGATCGGGGTGCCCTTGCCGGAGCCACACTGAGAGTGGCGGTTCCTTATGTAACGTTGCGTTGTGCGACTAGCCAACCCTGAACGCGGCTATCGGATCCACGGAACGGGCGGGTTTATACTGTCGCCGAATCACGGGCCCACATTTTCGGCACAAGGTGCAGATCGGAGACTCTCATGCATTGGCTATGGGTGATTCTGATTGGACTCATTGTTGGAGCCCTCGCGAAGTTGATCATGCCCGGCAAAGATCCGGGCGGGTTCATCGTAACTATCCTGCTCGGCATCGCCGGATCTCTGGTAGGAACTTGGCTGGGGCGCGTGCTGGGCCTTTATCAGGAAGGACAATCCGCGGGATTCATCATGTCGCTGGTGGGAGCGATCATCCTGCTCGGCATCTACCACCTGATTCGCAGGCGCGGAACAGCTTGAGTCACGGCATCTTGGACTCGCTTTACTCGTAGCGCAGGGCAACCATAGGATCCACTTTGGTGGCTCGCCGCGCGGGGATGTAGCAGGCCAGTAGCGCGGCCGCGATTAGCAGCGCGATAACGGCGGCGAAGGTCAGCGGGTCCGTCGCGGTTACGCCAAAGAGCAGCGAGGCCATCGTGCGGGTGAGCGCGAGCGATGCGAGCAGGCCGATCGCCAGGCCGATCAGGATGGTGCGCATTCCTTGGCTGAGAATCATGGTCAGCACGTCGCGGGAGCGCGCTCCTAGAGCTACGCGCACGCCGATCTCGCGGGTGCGGCGGCTGACCGAATAGGCCATCACGCCGAACACCCCCGTGGTGGCGAGAAGCAGCGCGACGATTCCGAAGAACGCAATCAGAATCAGGTTGAAGCGCCTTGAGCCCAGCGAAGCTGAATAGACTTGCTGGAAAGTGCGGAAGTTCGCGGGGATTTCCGGATTCATCTCCTGCAAGATGCTGCGCGCGGCGGTGGTGACCATTTGCGTATTGGCGTCGCTCAGCAGGGTGAGGGTGATCGCCGGGCGCGGGCGCTGGAACAGGTCAACGTAAACCGTGGGACGCGGCGGGGCATCGAGACCGTTCTCGTGAATGTCGGCAACGACTCCGATCACGTTCAGCAGGCGGATATCACCGTCCATGTTACCGAACTGAATGGTATGGCCGATCGGGTCCTGTCCCGGCCAGCGCGCTTGCGCGAGCGATTCGCTGATGAGAGCCACATGCGGGGCATCTGGCGTGTCGCGGTCGTCGAACATGCGTCCGCGAACCAGTGGGATGCCGAGCGCCTGGAAATATCCCACGGTGGCGGCGCAGTAATCAGCGACGCCCAGACGCTGTTTCTGCTGAAAGAGCCCCTCAAACATGCGGCTGAGTTCTTCGTCACTGAGGGGACGCTTGGGCATCTCGTCCGGCGACATCAGCATGAACAGTCCGTCGGGAAGGCCTTCATCCATGGGAAGCCCGCTGGTAGCGCCGACTTTTTCTACGCCAGGAATCTGACGGAGGCGGTCGATGAGGTTCGAATAGAAAGCTCCTTGCGCGGATTTGGATTTCAGGTCGGTCCAGTTGGCCCAGGGGAGCGAGATGTCCATGGTGACGATCTTGTCCACGCGGAAGCCGGGATTCACTTCGAGGACTTTCTTCAGGCTGCGACCGAGGAGTCCCGCGCCGATGACGAGCACGAGGGTGATGGCAATCTGCGCGGCGACGATACCGCGTCCCAAGCGCTGACTGGATTGCGAACCGGCCTGCGAGCGTCCACCTTCGCCGAGCGCTTCGCGCACGTTGCCAGAAGTCGTGCGAATCGCCGTAAAGGCGCCCAGCCCGATGGCTACAGCGCTCGAGAGTAGCAGGGCGAACAGCAGAACGGGAACGTTGATCGAGACGCTGTCAAGACGCGGAAGATTCGCCGGCGCGAGGGCGAGCAGTCCGGAGATACCGAAGTAAGCGACCAGAATTCCCAGCGCGCCGGAGATCAGCGCCAGCAGAAACGATTCAGTGAGAAATTGCCGGATGAGACGTGAGCGGGCTGCTCCGAGCGCGCTGCGCACCGCTAGTTCGCGCTCGCGCGCCGATGCTTGCGCCAGCAGAAGGTTGGCGACATTGGCGCACGCGACCAGCAACAGAAATCCGACGGCACCGAGAAGAATCAGGAGCGCGGGCCGGGTGTCGTGCGTGATCGATTGGTGCAAAGGCACGATGGCTGCGTCTTTCAGCAGGTAGTCTCCCTGCTCATTCGAGGTATCGTGAATGCGGCGCGCGATGGTGCTGATCTCGGCATTCGCCTGCTGTACAGTTACCCCGTCTCGCAACCGTCCGATGCCGCTGTAGTTGTGTGAAGTGCGGCTGGGATTCTCGCCCTCAGTGTCGGCAGGGACCCACACACCGGTGTCAGATGGGAACTGGAAGGCTTCGGGAAGAACGCCGATGACCGAGTAGATCGTGTTATCGATTTTCAGGGGCGATAGGGAAAGATCGGAGGGCGATCCCAGATATTGCTTCCAATATCCGTAGCTGGCCAGAGCAACGGGCGCTGCACCCTTCTTTGCATCCGAGGGCAGGAAGTCGCGGCCGATCATCGGCTGGACCCGAAGGACTTTCAGGAATTCGGGAGATACTCCGGCGACCATGGTGCGCGAGGGCTGCGAGCCACCGGACACAGACGCGATGTCGGCGTGGTACTTGGCGATCGCCTGGAATGTGTGGTTCTGGTCGCGGAAATCATCGAAATTAGGATCGGCCAAGCGGGACCACGTGCCCCTGGTATTCACTTCGAAAATGGCCATGATGCGGCCGGGATCGGAGTACGGCAGCGGCCGTAGCAGGACTCCGTACACCACGCTGAAGATGGCCGTCGTTGCCCCGGTAGCCAAGGCTAGCGTGAGTACGGAAACCGCGGTAAATCCCGGGCTTCTGCGCAACAAGCGCAGGCTGTGCCGCAAGTCTTGAAGCATCGTTCCCATAAGCACCTCGAACACGTCGGAGCGCGTCAGAATCAAACGAATCTCCCGAATCGGC
>DASVAE010000104.1:0-31214 GCA_036376495.1 Candidatus Sulfotelmatobacter sp.
GAACTCTCGACCGACATCTGCAGTCTGCGGCCGCAGGTCGATCGGCTTGTCCTCTCCTGCATCATGGAGATTGATCACCGCGGCGAGATCGTCGGGTATGAACTGTGCGAAGGCGTAATCCGCTCCGCCGAGCGCATGACCTACACCGACGTGAACGCCATCCTGGAAGGCGACCAGCCGCTGCGCAAGCGCTACGCTCGGCTGGTCTCGACTTTCGAACTAATGCGCGACCTGGCACAAATCCTGAACCGTAAGCGCGAGCGCCGGGGATCGATCGACTTCGATCTTCCCGAGCCAGTAATCGAGTTCGATGAATTCGGCCTGATGAAATCCATCGCGCGCTCCGAACGCAATTTCGCGCATCGGCTGATCGAAGAGTTCATGCTCTCGGCCAACGAAACGGTCGCGCATCATCTCGAGTCGCATCGCGTCGCCAGCCTGTACCGCATCCACGAGAAGCCCGACGCCAGGCGCGTTTACGACTTCGAGACCATCGCCGCTACGTTCGGATATTCGTTAGGGGTGGGCGCTCTCCCTATCCAGCGCGTGCAAATGAAGGCGGATCGCCGCGCCGCTTACGGGACGGGCAAACGGGTGCGGGACATTGAGATCCCCAAAGAAATCCACATTACGCCGAGAATGTACCAGAAGCTGACAGAAAAGATTGCCGGCAAACCGGAAGAGCGAATCCTGAGTTACCTGATGTTGCGCTCGCTGAAGCAGGCCCGGTACTCGGAAGAAAACCTGGGGCACTTTGCACTGGCGGCGCCCACCTACACGCATTTCACCAGCCCAATCCGCCGCTACCCCGACCTGATCGTGCACAGAATTCTGAAAGAAGTCTTGCGCTCGAGGAATACGGAAGTGGGTGCGAGCAATGTAGAACAGGGTGCAGGGAATAGGGAACCGGGTGTCCCGCTTCCCGACGGTTTTGGCAGGAGTGGGTCTGTTGAAGCAGGAAACCCGAAAGCCGAAGCCGGCCCGAGTCCATGGTCCAAACGCCGCGATCACGCCGCTCACCGCGAATCTCATGCCGCGCTGGGCGGGCCCATCTCGGTTGAGGAACTGCATGAGATCGCTGAAGAATCCAGCCAAGCCGAACGCCGCGCCGACGATGCCGAACGCGAGCTGATGGAATGGAAGAAAGTGAAATTCATGCAGGACCGCGTCGGTGAAGACTTCGATGGCCTGATCACCAGCGTCACCAAATTCGGATTCTTCGTGGAGCTTACCGAGCTTTTCATCGAGGGGCTGGTCCCGCTCAACACGCTGATCGACGACCGCTATGCCTACCACGAAAATACACGCGAGATCATTGGCCAGCACTCCCGCAAAACTTATCGCATCGGAGATCGCCTGCGAGTTCTGGTGGACCGGATCGACCCGGTGGAAAAGAAAATCAACTTTGCAGTCCTGGAAGAAGGGCCGAAGCCGCGCCGGGGGAAGCGCGGCAAGAAATAACAGCGAGGCGCGCCGACTCCCCTATCGCAATCCCACCTGCCCGCGCGCGGATTCGATCAGTTTTGCCGAATCGTAGCCAATGCCATCCTTGAACACGGTCTCGACATTCTCGATGTCCTCGATTTTCCTGGATGGATCACCTTTGATCACCACCAGGTCGGCCTGCTTGCCCGGCGCAATCGACCCAACGCGATCCAGTTCTCCGAGATACTGTGCGCCATTATAGGTCGCGATATGAATGGCCTGTACGGGTGTGAATCCCGCTTCGACTAGCAACTCCAATTCACGTTGATCGCCAAACCCCGCAATCACGCCGCCCATGCCGGTGGGATCCAAACCGGCGAGCAATAATCCGCCGGCTTTGGCGAAGGCAAATTCAAATTCTTCTTCTTTGCGGAAAGCCGCCGGCCAGGGGGACACATCAGTTCCATAGCGGCCGCGAATGGCAGCGGCATCGCTGGAGCGCACCCGGTGCTGCAGCAGAAGCAGGCGCGCATCCGGGGAGAGCACATCCAGAACCCGCGACTGCAGAGTAGGGCGCCCGGGGAAGCTGCCCATTTCAAATACCGGCAGGGTGGAAGTCATGGCCACGTGATGGGCAATCAGGTCAACAATCATTTCGTGCACCGGCCCGGCGTTCATGTCGAGCTTGCTCATGAGCACAGGATCTTCCTCCCCTGTGCATTCGCCAGGCTTGTGGTTGGGAAGGAATTCGGAATCCACGATCAATCCGTGTTCCAAGTCATCAATGCCGAGCGCGGCCGCCTCGCGAAATCCGATCGTGCAAAGATGCCCGGTGACTTTCGCGCCGCGCTCGTGAGCCGCCGCAATCGCAGCCGCCAGTTCATCGTGAGTGATGAACATATAAGCTTTGAAATTATCGACTCCCTCGTCCAGCCAGTAATTCACGGTCCGGGTAGCGTCCTCCGGGCCGGATAATTGATGCAGTTGCAGAGCCCATGATCCCGCGCCTTCCAGGTACGGTCCGGTGATGTGCATGTGGGGACCGGGCATTTTGCCGGAGTCGATTTCCTTCTTGATTTCCAGATCGGTGTAGGGCTCGATGGAGCCGGTGGTGCGAATGGTGGTCACTCCGCCAGCGAGATAGAGGCGCGGGAAACTGTAGCCCATGTTGGCGAAGGAAGCCGGCGCAATGGGATAGAACAAGTGCTCGTGCATTCCCACCAGCCCTGGAATGACCGTATCACCATGCAGGTCGAGCACCTGCGCCTGTTTGGGAAGATTCGCGGTGGAAGCATCGCTGACGGACTCGATTTTTCCCCGGTTGAGGACGATCGTCTGATCTTCGCGGGGTGCCGCTCCCGTTCCGTCAATGACCCTCACGTGAGTGAGCGCAATGACCGGCGCGTCGGTCTTCACGAAATTCCGCACCTCTGGCGAAAGCGTTTGCCCCGCTGCACAGCCGAGCATCAGTAATGTTGTGACAACGATTCGCATGTTTTTTCCCCAGTCTCTGCCGGAAGAAAGTAAATCACCTTTGAGGGTATAGCAAGGAGATGCCTCGCGTGCGCCTGCCCGGGCGGGGAATGCCGACGGCTCAAGGCTCCCCCTCCCCTGTTAAAATTGAAGATCACTCCATGGACGCCGCTAGAATACGCAATTTCGCGATCATCGCACACATCGACCACGGCAAATCCACGTTGGCGGACCGCCTGCTGGAACTGACCGGATCGCTGACCGCGCGCGAGATGCAGGCGCAGGTCCTCGACTCCATGGACCTGGAGCGGGAACGCGGCATCACCATTAAAGCCCATGCGGTCCGGATGATGTACACGGCCCACGACGGAGAAACGTACCAGCTCAACCTGATCGATACCCCTGGACACGTAGATTTCTCCTACGAAGTTTCGCGCTCGCTGGCCTCCTGCGAAGGCGCGCTGCTGGTGGTCGATGCGTCACAGGGAGTCGAAGCGCAAACCTTGGCAAACTCGTACCTGGCAATCAATCACGGACTGGAAATCATTCCCGTGATTAATAAGATCGACCTGCAGAGCGCCGACATTCCTCGCACAAAAGAGATGATCGAAAGCGCCGTCGGACTGGACGCGACCGACGCCGTTCTCATTAGCGCCAAGACTGGCCAAGGTGTTGGCGATGTGCTCGAAGCCATTGTGCGACGCGTACCGCCTCCCAAGGGCAATCCCGAAAACCGGCTGCAGGCGCTGGTTTTCGATTCCTGGTTCGACGCCTACCGGGGCGTGATCGTTCTCACGCGTGTCTTTCAAGGAACGCTCCGCAAGGGCCAGAGAATCCGCCTGATGTGGAATGGCACGACTTTCGATGCGGAAACTCTCGGGGTCCTCACTCCCAAGCCGGTCGAGATCGAGCAGTTGCAGGCTGGGGAAGTGGGGTTCCTGGTTGCGAACATAAAAAATGTGGCCGACACCAAGATCGGCGACACCATCACCCATGACGCCAATCCCGCCATCGAGCCACTGCCCGGCTTCGAAGAGATTAAGCCGATGGTGTTCGCCGGGCTGTATACGGTGGACGCCCATGAGCACACGCAACTTCGCGAAGCGCTGGAGAAATTGCGGCTCAATGACTCGTCGTTTTTCTTCGAGCCGGAAAGCTCCGTAGCGCTGGGTTTCGGATTTCGCTGCGGCTTTCTCGGCCTGCTGCACATGGAGATCATCCAGGAGCGGCTGGAACGCGAATTCGGGCTGGACCTAATTACCACAGCCCCGGGGGTGCGCTACAAGATAACTAAGACTGATGGCGAGGTGGTCGAGATTGACAACCCCTCGCGCTGGCTGAATCCCAGCGAGATCGCCAAGGTGGAAGAGCCGGTCATCCTCGCCACAATCCTCTCCGGGGAAGAATATGTGGGCGGAATTTTGTCCCTGGTCGAAGAAAAGCGCGGCAAGCAGAAGACCTTCGAGTACGTAGGTTCCACCCGGGTGATGCTGCATTATGAGTTGCCGCTGAACGAGATCGTGCTCGACTTCTACGACCGCCTCAAGTCCGTCTCGCGGGGGTATGCATCGCTCGACTACCATCTGGCCGGGTATTGGGAGTCGCCGATGGTCAAGTTGGATATCCTGGTCGCGGGTGAGCCAGTGGATGCCTTGTCCATCATCGTGCACCGCGATTTCGCCTACGAACGCGGAAAAGCGCTGGTTTCCAAGATGCGCGAACTCATCCCCCGGCAGATGTTTGAAGTCCCCATCCAGGCGTCCATTGGTGCCAAGATCGTCGCCAGAGAGACCGTACATGCCATGCGCAAGAACGTGCTGGCTAAATGTTATGGCGGTGACATCAGCCGTAAGCGCAAGCTCCTGGAAAAGCAGAAAGAGGGAAAGAAGCGCATGAAGAGGATCGGGCGGGTAGATATCCCGCAGGAAGCCTTCCTCGCCGTCCTGAAAGTAGGCGAAGGCAGCTGACGCCTGTGACCTAACCAATGCCCGTGTAGCCTCGTCCGGAGTTGCGCAAGCCCGCCAATCTTTATTGCAGAAAAAGACAGCTTCACGTGCTCCACATAGCAATAGCCAGCCGTAGCAGAATCAGTATTCGATACAAACTGCCCAACTCCTAGCATTACAGCGCTGGACTGTAGCAAGGTCGCGGCGCCAGAGCTGACCTGAGTGTCTGTAGCTCGGGATGGTTAGACTGATGTAATCCCGCAGGCCGACTCGGATTGGGAAAGCGTTCACTGCCAACCAGCACCATTGGACAGGCTGGCGAGGGGTATCCTCCTCAAGCTTTTCAGGTGAATACCGATGGCTCAGACAGGAAGCTTATGCGCCCAAGTCGGCTCCAATAACCATGGAAATTGCGGAGATAGCGCGGGGCTCAGTCGCGAGCAAGGCCTGCATTAATCACGCAGGGGGGACTCAAGTCCAGCGGGCAGAGTCTGGTGCTACGGGAGCACGTACGATTCGAGTTCTCGTGGTGGAAGACAATGCGTCTGATAGCGAGTTGATGTTGCATGCCTTGAAAAACGTCGGCTACGAGAGCGAGTGCGAGGTGGTACAGACCGCAGACGACTTTTCCGACAGAATCCGCAAAAACAAGTACGACATCATCCTCGCTGACTATCGCTTGCCGGGATGGAACGGAATGGAGACCGTAGGGATGGTTCGTCAAGAGGGTCTGGATATTCCGGTGGTGCTGGTGTCAGGGGCGTTGGGCGAACTGAAAGCAGTCGAGTGCATCAAGCAGGGAGCCGCGGACTACGTGTTGAAGGACAATCTCGCACGCCTGCCACAGGCGGTGCGGCGCGCGATTGAGGAGAGAGACCTGCGGGATGAGAATCGACGTACGCAAGAAGAACTGGCCCGATCGAATCGCGATCTCGAGCAATTCGCCTATGTGGCTTCGCACGATTTGCAGGAACCACTGCGCATGGTTGCGACCTACACCCAGCTTTTGGCCGAGCGATACCAGGGAAAACTGGATGAAAATGCCGACAAGTATATCCACTACGCGGTAGAGGGTGCGTTGCGCATGCAAACGCTGGTGCGGGACTTGCTGGCGTTCTCCCGGGTGGGGCGCAAACAGGAGACAGCGCGCGACATGGATTGCAATTTAGTGCTGCGGAACGTAATTGCCAACCTGCAATCGCTTATTCAGGAAAGCGGCGCGCGGATTAATTACGAAGCGTTGCCGGTCCTAGTAGCGGACCCGTCAGAACTCCTGCAGCTGTTTCAGAACCTGATCGGAAATGCCATCAAGTTCCGAAGTGCTGAACCGCCGGAGATTTGCATCACAGCGAAGAAGGAAAAGAAAGAGTGGTTGTTTTCGGTCGCGGACAACGGAATCGGCATCGCGCGCCAGCATGTCGAGGATGTGTTCGTCATCTTCAAGCGCCTGCACACGCGCGAGGAGTATCCGGGCAGCGGAATCGGCCTTGCCATCTGCAAGAAAATCGTGGAACACAACCAAGGCCAAATCTGGGTGGAATCCCGGCCCGGCCAGGGATCTACGTTTCACTTCACCTGGCCTTACTCCAGTAAATGAGGTACATACGATTCGTCCGTCGAAAACTCAATCCGAAGTATTGCTGGTCGATGACAATCCTGCCGACATCGATCTGATGTGCGAAATCCTGGGCAGTTGCAAAAGCCGCTATCACGTCAGCTCGGTTGGCGACGGGGAGGAAGCAATTTCGTTTCTGCATCGTCGAGGGAGGCACTCCGATGCTCCAACGCCAGATCTGGTAATCCTGGACCTGAACCTGCCGCGCAAAGACGGCAGAACGGTTTTGAAAGAATTGAAGTCAGATTCGCTGTTCTGCAAGATTCCCATCGTTGTATTCACGACCTCCCAGGCAAATTCCGATATCACTAGCAGCTACGCTTTGGGGGCTAACTGTTACCTGAGAAAGCCCGGAAATCTGGAAGAGTACCGCGCGGTGGTGCAATCGATGGCGGATTTCTGGCTTGGTTTCGCGGCCCTGCCGCAATAGGAGAACTCATGACCCAGCCGTCTACTCATGTACTGCTAATTGAAGATAACCCGGGAGACGCCGATCTGGTACGTCTGAGATTGGTGGAAAGCAATCCGGCGGTGGATGTTGCCTGTGTGAACCGACTGGAGGACGGTTTGGAATCGCTGAAGCGGGAATCGCCGTCACTGGTGTTGCTCGACTTGAATCTACCCGACAGCCAAGGTGCGGAGACGTTCCGAAAAGTGCTGGAGAAGGCTCCGGAAGTTCCCGTGGTGATTCTTTCCGGGCAAGACGATCAGGGGCTGGCGATCAAGGCGCTTCACCAAGGCGTGCAGGATTACCTGGTGAAAGGCGGGTTCACCAGCAGCGATCTGGACCGGGCCATGCGCTATGCGGTGGAGCGGCAGGGGCTGCGGCGATCCTTGGAAATGAGCCGCAAACAGCAACTGGAGTTCAAGAACCAGTTCCTGTCGCATGTGTCGCACGAACTGCGCACGCCGCTCACCTGCATTCACCAATACGTCACGATTCTGCTGGATGGTTTGGCGGGAGAGATCTCCGCCGAACAGGGTGATCATCTGAAGATCATTCTCAAGAGCGTGAACCAGTTGGGCGCGATGGTGCGCGACTTGCTGCAGGCGGCGCGGGCCGAGTCGGGCAAGATCACCTTGAATTTGCACTGTGTTTCGATTGAAGACGTGATGCGTCTGGCCGTCGGCATGGTACAGGGCACGGCCGCGCAAAAAGAGGTAGGAATTGAAGTCGCGGTAGAGGGTTCGATTCCGTTTGTGAATGCCGATCCCGACCGCATACTTGAGATCCTGATCAACCTGATCGACAACGCCGTAAAGTTTACGCCTGCAGACGGCTCGGTGACGCTGCAGGCCAGCCGCATGACTAGCGATCCGGATTTCATTTGCGTTTCGGTCGCGGACACCGGGTGCGGCATCAAGCCCGAGGCTCGTGCGCTCATCTTCGAGCGCCTGTATCAGGACCCAAACGCCGTCGATAACAACCGGAAGGGGCTGGGACTGGGATTGTTCATCGCCAAGGAATTAGTGAATCTGCACGGCGGCCGGATATGGGTGGCGAGCGATGGCGCCAGCGGCAGTACGTTCTCCTTTACCTTGCCGCTGTATAGCTTGCCGAAGCTGTTGTTGCCGGTGATTACCCATGAGGGGCAACTGAGAAAGGCGTTCGTGTTACTGCGCGTCGATCTGCGGCCGAGAACAAGCCCGGCCCGGGGAAACTGGAAAGAAGTCACCAGAAGGGTGCGAGATCTGGTCGAACGTTGCGTGTACCTCGACAAAGATCTGGTTCTTCCGCCCATGGCAACTCCCGGACCGGAGCAAACGTTTTTTGTGGTGGCATCAACCGATGTGGAACGTTCGGCAGTCATGCTGAGGCGCATTCGCGAACAACTGGAAAAAATGCAGGAACTCAAAGCGAATGGGGAATTCGAACTCTCAGTGGCGGCAATACCTCTGCCTGAAATGTTAGAAGGCTTTTCTTTGGACCAACAGGTGCAGATTGTGTCAGAAACCATAACGGATGTGGCAAAGGACGCTTTGGGCATCAAGCATGGAACAGCAGCAATTTTCAACTAGATAAAAGGGAGACTCAGCATATGACGAGCAACGGCAAAATTCTAATTGTGGATGACGACCCGGATCTTCGCCAGGCCCTGCGACTGCGTTTGCGCGCCAATCACTATGACACAGTCAGTGCTTCGGACGGCTACTCGGCGATTGCGCAAGCTTATAAGGAGCGCCCTAATCTGATCATCCTGGATCTCGGTTTGCCGGCAGGCAATGGGTTTGTCGTACTCGACCGTTTGCAAAAAGATGACAAGCTGTCGACCATCCCTGTGATCGTGCTCACGGCGCGCGATGCGCAGAACACTGAGCGGATGGTGTTGCATTCGGGAGCGTCGGCGTTCTTTCAGAAACCGGCGGATAACGCCGAGTTACTGAGCGTAATTCGCGCCACCCTCACGCAGGCCGAGAGAGGTACGAACCTGCCGTCGTAGCGAAGGTGGATCTCGGCCCTGGTACCGGGCGTGGGTGGTGGTACAGCTTTCTTCGCAGCGGCGTCGGCGAAAAAGGCCAGGACTCGCGCGCCGAGGAGATCCGAGCAAGGTACACCTTTCGCCGTAACGCCGGGGAAATGTGCCCAGGAATATTAACGCTATCGTGCGGAGTAGTTGCAGAGGGGGCTCTGGTTTTGAGTTCCTCGGATGAGTGCGGAGGAGCGGCAGCATATTGCAAGCGCACCAGGAAGCGGGTGAGTTCCGAATCCGAACCCACTACGTACTCTCGTCTAGGTGCGCGTGAGTTCCGTCACATGCCGATCTTCCATAGATCGCCATAATGGCGACATTGCTGTTGGCGATTGAGAGACTCGTCATGGCTGATCGCATGAATGAACGCGCGCTCGCGTTTTTTGCATGGTTTTCCAGGTGCAGCGCCGTTCTGGCGACGTTGTTTGGGGTAATCGTTCTGACCGGATGGGCCCTTCACATACAGGCATTGAAGGTCGTCATCCCCGGACAAGTCGCGGTAAAAGCCAACACCGGGGCTTGTTTCATTCTGATCGGACTCGCCTTCTGGCTGGTGATAGAAGAAAAGGAACGGGGGCGTACTCAAAGGGGCGTGTCGAGATTTCTGGCACTGACAGCAAGTGTCGTAGGGCTGCTGTCCTTGGTCGAAGTTTGCTATGGCTGGGATCCAGGCGTCGACCAAATGCTGTTTCGTGCCGGAGCGGAAGATATTCCCGGGAGCGTGAGACCGGGGCTGATGTCAGGGATCACCGCTGCCGATTTTTTCCTGCTCGGCGTCATAATCAGCCTATTCGATGCTAGAGCAGGCTGGGCGCGAGGGTTGCAGAGCATATTCGCGGCCGGGGCGGCCGCTGCCTCCCTGTTTGGGATTCTGGATTTTGTGCTGGATCCGGAGAAGACCCACACTCACATTGCGCCAGCGACGGCGCTGATTCTGTTTCTGCTCTCGCTCGCCGTGTTGTGCGCGCGAACGCACTGGGGGCTAGGCGCATTACTGGCGAGCGCCAGCGCCGGGGGGCAGTTATGCCGTCGCCTGCTGCCGGGCACGATCCTGGTTCCGATGGCGATTGCATGGCTGCGATGGAAGGGGCAGCAAGTCGGGTTCTACTCCGAGTGGATGGGGCTGGCGATTGTCACGGTTGCGGCGGCAACCCTTCTGGTCGGCCTGACACTGTGGACGGCGGTGGCCATGCGGCGCGCGGATACAGAACAGCGGCAGGCGGAAGAAAGAGCGCGGCACCTGGCGGCGATCGTCACCTGTTCGAGCGAAGCGATCGTGGGCAAGACGCTGGATGGAATCGTCACCAGCTGGAATCTGGGAGCGGAAACGACCTACGGGTATTCCGCCGAAGAAATGATAGGTCAGTGCGTAACTCGGGTCATCCCTCCCGACCGACTCG
Organism: Candidatus Sulfotelmatobacter sp.; assembly: GCA_036376495.1. GTDB lineage: Bacteria > Acidobacteriota > Terriglobia > Terriglobales > Acidobacteriaceae > Sulfotelmatobacter. Next base: position 10,331 of record DASVAE010000104.1, read on the forward strand.
AGGAATTCCACGACTTCCTGCGACGGTTGCGAAGGGGAGAAACGATTCAGCAGTACGAGACCGAGCGTACGCGGAAAGATGGTAAGCGAATCTCGGTATCGATTACCGTCAGCCCGTTGCGGGATGACGCAGGAAACGTTGCGGGTGCGTCCACCATTACGCGGGATATTACCGATCGCAGGCAAGCGGAACAGAAGCTCAGAAGGATCAATCAGACGCTCCAGGCATTAAGCGCATGCACTGACCGCATGATGCGGGCGAGCGAGGAATCCGGCATGTTGCAGCAGGTTTGCGATGCGGTCATCGAGGTCGGTGGATACCGGATGGCCTGGGTGGGTTATGCGGAGCACGATCAGAACAAGAGCGTGCGGCCCGTGGCACATTCCGGGATGGAAGCCGGCTATTTGCTGACGGCGAACATCACCTGGGCAGATGTGGAGCGCGGCCGCGGACCCACGGGCGTCGCGGTGCGTACGGGAAAGACGGTCGTTTCTCGCGATTTTGCTAAAGATTCCAGGCTAGGGCCATGGCGAAAAGAGGCGGCGCGCTGCGGCTTCCAAAGTTCGATCGCGTTGCCGTTGCGGAGCGAAGACCAGATCCTGGGAGCGGTTACCGTCTACTCCGCCGACATCGATGCCTTCGACAGCCGCGAGGAACAGCTTCTGGAGCAATTATCCGTCAACCTGTCCTACGCGATCATGGCGCTGCGGGCGCGGGCGCAGAGCGATTTCTCCGCACAGAAGCTGCGGGAATCTGCACTGTATGTACGCAGCCTCCTGGAGGCCAGCCTCGATCCCCTGGTCACCATCAATAAAGACGGCAAGATCACCGACGTCAACCAAGCGACGGAGAAGGCGACCGGGATTTCACGGGATCGTCTCATCGGCAGCGATTTTTGCGATTACTTCACCCACCCGCAGAAGGCGCGAGCGGGCTACCAACGAGTATTCGAGCAAGGACTTGTGCGGGACTATTTATTAGCAATCCGCAGTACGTCGGGAGCGGTGCTGGATGTTTTGTACAACGGGACAGTGTTCAAGGGGGCGAATGGAGAGGTGGAGGGTGTTTTTGCAGCCGCGCGGGACATCACGGAGCGCAAGCGCGCTGAAGAAGCTCTCCATCGAAGTGAATCCCGTTACCGCTCGTTAGTTACGGCGACGGCACAGATTGTCTGGACCACGAACCCCGACGGCGAAGTTGTCGATGACATGCCCATGTGGAGGGCGTACACGGGCATGAACCGGCAACAGATCGCCGGCGCGGGCTGGCTTGACTCCCTGCATCCCGACGATCGCAGTCGTACCGAGCAAGTCTGGGGGAAAGCGTGGCGCAATCGCGAACGATACGACACCGAATACCGCATCCGAAGCCGGGATGGCGAATACAGGACATTTTCGGTGCGAGGCGTGCCCGTTCTGGAGGATGACGGGACGGTTCGGGAATGGGTGGGGACCTGCACAGACATTACGCAGCGGAAGCAGGCGGAAGAGCAAGTGCATTTGCTGAATGAGCAACTGGAGCAGCGCGTCAAACAGCGTACGGCTCAACTGCAAGCGGCAAACAACGAATTGGAAGCCTTCACCTACTCGGTGTCGCACGACCTGCGCGCGCCTCTGAGGCATATCAGCGGTTTTTCCAAGATTCTGAGCGAAGAATTTTCTGAGAGCCTCCCTGCGGAAGCCAAGCATCAATTGCAGCGAATTCAGGAGGGCACGCGCCGTATGGGACAGTTGGTGGACGATCTGCTGAACCTGGGCCGCGTGGGGCGCAAGGAACTCTCGCTGCAAGTGGCGGGAGTGCGTTCGATCGTTGACGACATCATCGCGGACCTGCAATCGGATGTCGGAGAACGTCAGGTGGAATGGAAGATCGGAGACCTGCCTTACATCGAGTGCGATACCAGCCTGACCCAGCAAGTATTTCAAAACCTGCTCTCCAATGCACTGAAGTTCACTCGACCACGCGCTCATGCGGTCATTGAGATCGGGCAGGAGCGGCGGGATGGCGAAGCGGTGCTCTACGTTCGCGATAACGGGGTCGGCTTCAGTATGAAATACGCCGACAAGCTATTCGGGGTCTTTCAGAGGTTGCACCGCGCCGAGGACTTTGAAGGAACCGGGGTTGGCCTGGCTACGGTGCAGCGAATTATTCAGAAACATGGTGGCCGCATCTGGGCCGAGGCGGACCTGGACAAGGGCGCAACCTTTTATCTGACTCTTGGAAATTTTCAAAAAAATGAAGTCAAGACCGACGCGGTAGGAGCGGGAGGACAGGCATGAGCGCTGAATTTCCTTGCTTCACGGCTCATCTTCAATTCTGTAACCGCGGAGCGGCATGAGCGTGCTGCCCGCGACGAGGAGGTTCTCGATGTCGAATCGTCAAGTGAAACTCACGGCCTGTCGGGCCATCGCAAAGAGCCCAACCGGCGTTACCGGGCTCGACGAAATTACGGAAGGCGGTCTGCCCAAAGGCCGTCCCACCCTTCTATGTGGCAGCGCCGGCTGCGGCAAGACCGTTCTGGCCATGGAATTCCTGGTGCGCGGGGCTACCGAGTTCAACGAGCCCGGTGTGTTCATGGCCTTCGAGGAGACCGATCACGAGTTGACCGAAAATGTCGCCTCGATGGGCTTCGATCTTCAGGCTCTCTGCAATCACAAGAAACTCTTTCTCGACTACGTTCGGGTGGAGCGCGGCGAGATCGAAGAAACCGGCGAGTACGACCTTGAAGGACTCTTCATCCGGCTCGAACACGCCATCCACGCCGTAGGCGCGAAGCGAGTGGTCTTGGACACGATCGAGTCGTTGTTTTCCAGTTTTGGCAACAGCGGCATTTTGCGGGCGGAACTGCGGCGCCTGTTCCGCTGGCTGAAGGCCAAAGGCGTCACGGCGGTGATCACCGCGGAAAGCGGAGACGGCAAGCTCACGCGAAACGGCATCGAGGAGTATGTGGCCGACTGCGTGATCCTGCTCGACCACCGCGTCGAAGATCAGACTTCGATCCGCCGCTTGCGCGTGGTGAAGTATCGGGGCACGAAGCACGGCACCAGCGAGTATCCCTTCCTGATTGGCGAGACCGGACTGTCCGTCCTGCCTCTCAGCTCGTTAAAGCTCGAGCACAAGGCGCCGACGCACAGACTTTCCTCCGGCATTCCCCGCCTCGACCGCATGCTCGGCGGCAAAGGTTTTTACCGCGGGATGAGCATCCTGCTTTCAGGCGGGGCGGGCACCGGAAAGAGCAGCATAGCCGCCCATTTTGTGCAGGCGGCCTGTCAGCGGGGAGAACGGGCGCTCTACATGGCCTCCGAGCAGTCGACCGATGAAGTGATCCGCAACATGCGCTCCATCGGGATCGATCTTGAGCCGTGGGTCAAGCGCGGCCTGCTGCAGTTTTATGCTTCCCGCCCCGGAAGTTTTGGTCTGGAAAAACACCTGGTGACGATTCACGACTTGACCGCCGCTTTTAACCCAAAGGTGGTGGTGATTGACCCCATCACCAACTTCGCCTCGGTCGGAACTTATTCGGAAGTGAAGTCGATGGTGACTCGCTTGATCGATATGTTCAAGTCGAGGCAGATTACGGCCATGTTTACCAGCCTTACCTCGGGCGACAGCGCCCCCGAATTAAGTGACGTGGGGGTCTCTTCACAGATGGATGCCTGGGTGCTGTTGCGCAATCTGGAATCGAACGGGGAGCGCAATCGCGGACTGTATATCTTGAAGGCCCGTGGCATGGCGCACTCCAACCAGATCCGCGAATTCGTCCTCACCGACCATGGAGCGCAGTTGCTCGACGTTTATGTAGGGCCCTCGGGATTACTTACCGGCTCTGCTCGAATCACCCAGGAAGCCAGGGAGCGCGACGAGGCACAGAAACGGATGAAAGAAGCGGAACGGAAGCGGCTCGAGATCAAGCAGAAGCGCGAGCTATTGGAAACCCAGATTACGAAGATGCGCTCGGAGTTTGAATCGGAACAAGGGGGACTGCTGCGGGACATCCATGAAATGGAAATCCGAGAAAAACAGATTGGCCTGGATCGCAACGAGATGGGAAGTGTTCGCGGGGCGGACATGATGGAACTGCATGGCAACGGGCGAACGTCCAAGGCGGTTTTGCATGAGAACTAAGAAAAAGAGGAGGACCCGGAACAAGTCAGCATGCCCAAAGAGTCCGACTTCCAAGCGAAAGGAGCGACTGTGGGAACTGCGGCTTTACGTCGCCGATTCCAGCCCGCGGTCGTTATTGGCGAGAGGCAACCTGCGGAGCCTCTGCGAGCAGTACCTGAAGGGACAGTACCGACTGACCATCATCGATATCGTCAAAGAGCCAGCGGTAGCGCGTCGAGACGAGATTCTGGCAACTCCGACGCTGGTGCGGATGCTTCCGGGCCCGCAAAAAACCGTCATTGGAAGCCTGACTGATACAGCAGGTGTGGTGCGCGCGCTTGAACTTGATCAACCCGGAGCGATTGCGTTTGAACTCGCGAGTTCCGGCGTCAAGGTAGGCAACGCATAAGATGCGCCGGGAAGAAGGGAGGAAAAGATGAAGCCGACAAGGAGAGAGAATGTCAACGGAAAGCATGCATCCAGGAAAGATTTCTGGAACCTGCGCCTGTACATTGCAGGCGAGACCTCCCGGTCGATGGAGGCGCTGGAAAATCTTCAGCAGATTTGTGATGAGCACCTGGCTGGCAAGTACCGGATCGAAGTGGTTGATCTGGTGAAACATCCGCAGCTGGCCGCTGGCGACCAGATTCTGGCCGTACCGACGCTGGTTCGGCACTTGCCTCCACCGTTAAAAAAGATCATTGGAGATTTGTCCAGCACGGAGCGAGTCCTGGTGGGCCTCGATCTCCGACCGAAGGAGCAAAGATGAGCAAATTGATCGCGAAGACTGAAACCGCGACGCTGAGCGGCCCACCAAGCGGAAGCAAGAAGTATGTCCTTCGGCTGTACGTGACGGGAGCGTCCGCCTTATCGCGCCGCGCCATCCTCAACATCAACGCCATCTGCAACGAGCACCTGGAGGGGAGATTCGACCTGGAGATTATCGACATTCACCAAAAGCCGACTCTGGCAAAAGACGAGCAAATCGTCGCAGCGCCTACTCTGATCAAGAGGTTGCCGTTACCCCTGCGGCGAATTGTCGGCGATCTGTCGAATCGACAGAATGTACTTTTCGGCCTGGATTTAAAGCGGAAGGCATAAACTGCCATGCGCACGAAAAAAGTCGATAGCACACGCGGATTGCGGGCTGAACTGAACGCGGCAAAGACCCGCCTGATCGAACTGGAAGCTACGCTCGCGGCCATCCGTGGAGGAGACGTGGATGGGATCGTAGTGGACGGGCCCGCGGGTAGCCGCCTGTTCACACTGCAAAGTCCGGACGAGCCTTACCGTGCCTTGGCCGAACGGATGAGCGAAGGGGCAGCAACCGTTTCTGCGGAAGGAATCATTCTCTTCTGCAATCGGCAACTCGCTGAAATGGTCGGCGTACCCGCGGAGCGGTTGCTGGGATCGACGCTAAGTTCCCTGGTTTCCGAGAGCGAACGGGAAGCGATGCCGGAACTAGTCCGGCGCGCTTTGCACAGGAGCATACGGAGGGAAGGACATTTCCGGCGCAAGGATGGGGTTCTGGTGCCCGTGCAGCTCTCTCTCAGCCAGATTCCCCTGGATGAACCGACCCATGGTATTTGCCTGGTAGCTACCGATCTCAGCGAGCGCAAACGGGCGGAGGAGGAAGTGCGAAGTCTCAACACTGCGCTCGAACGGCGTGTCGCGCAGCGTACAGCGGAACTACAAACTGCCAATCAGGATCTTGAAGCATTTACTTACGCGGTCGCGCACGATCTGCGCGCGCCTTTGCGGCACATCCACGGATTTTCCGAGATGTTGATCGAGGAGATTGAGCCCAGTTTGAGCGGGGACGCCCGGCATCATGCGAATTCGATTCTCGCGGCAGTATCGCGAATGCAAGGCATGCTTGAAGCCCTGCTGAACTTCAGCCGGCTGGGACGACAAGACATCGTTCGGCAAATGACTCCGCTGAAAGAACTCGTGCAGGGCGTCATAGAGGATATGGTGCCCGAAATCGGCACACGGCAGATCCAGTGGCGGATCGGAGAGTTGTGCGCCGCCGATTGCGATCCGGAGCTCACGAAGATCGTGTTTACGAACCTGCTGTCAAATGCTGTCAAATTCACGCGTGGACAAACGATTGCCTCCATCGAAATCGGCCAGAAAACCCTGAATGGCGAGTCTGTCATTTTCATCCGGGATAACGGAAAAGGCTTCGATCCGAAGTACGCCGGCAAGCTGTTCGGAGTATTCCAGCGACTGCACCGCGCGGAAGACTTCGAAGGAACCGGCGTGGGGCTGGCGACAGTGCAGCGAATTGTCCAGAAGCACGGTGGCCGCATCTGGGCCGAGGGTGAACTGGACAAGGGAGCAAGTTTTTATTTCACCCTCGGGGATTCACAAACGTCCGAGGCAAATTCTAAAGGCATGATTGCAGGAGTTCACATATGACGGATCGGCAAATTGAAATTCTGCTGGTGGAAGACAATAACGATGACGTAGAGCTTACGTTGCATGCTTTGCGCAAGGAAAAGTTGGCCAATCACATTCATGTAGCCCGCGACGGAGAGGAGGCTTTGGATTTCCTGTTCTGCAACGGGGCTCACGCCGATCGCTCGTTCGATCGTCCTCCCCGACTGGTTCTACTGGACCTGAAACTGCCGAAGGTCGACGGCATGGAAGTGCTGAAGCGGCTCAAGGCGGATCGGCGAACCCAAGCCATTCCGGTCGTAATCCTGACGTCATCGAAAGAAGAGCGGGACCTGGTCAAGGGGTACGGATTGGGAGCAAACAGCTATATCCAGAAGCCAGTGGACTTCGATCAGTTCCGCGAGACGGTGAAAAACGTGGGCTTTTATTGGTTGCTCATCAATCAGGCTCCCGTCATCGCCGGGGTTGGGAAAGGCGCAGCGCAATCTTAGGCTTCGCGCTCGGAATGACAGGCAGCGACAATTCGCACCCCGTTCTGCATCGGCTACGCGGATTAATCGTCGAGGATGACGCCGCGGACGCCGAGCTTATGGTTGCAGAACTGCGGCGAAGCGGTTTCGAGCTGTCTTGGGAGCGGGTGCAAACGGAGGAGGAGTATCTTGCGGCGCTGGCGGAGCCCCCTGAGATCGTGTTGGCGGACTACTCCCTGCCTCAATTCAGCGGGAACCGGGCGTTGGAATTGCTGCAACAGATGGGCCTGGGAATCCCGTTCGTCGTGGTGTCCGGTACAGTCGGAGAAGAAGCAGCGGCGGCGATCATAAAACGTGGCGCAACGGACTACGTTCTGAAGAGCAGTCTTGCCCGCCTGGGCCCTGCTGTCACGCGAGCCTTGCAGGGTCAGCAAAAGATCGCCTACTTCTCCATGGAGATCGCGCTGGCCTCGGCGATGCCGACATACAGCGGGGGACTGGGTGTGCTGGCCGGGGATACACTTCGCTCCGCGGCGGATATGAGAGTGCCGATTGTGGGAGTATCGCTGCTGCACCGGGCCGGGCATTTCTGCCAAAAACTGGACGAGACAGGATCGCAGTCGGAACTACCGGTCAGCTGGAATGTGAGCGACTTCCTTACCGAGATGCCGGTGCGGGCGGCGATTCAGATCGAAAGCCGAAAAGTGAGTCTCCGCTGCTGGAAGTACCAAGTGGAGGGTGTCACGGGCTACAGCGTGCCGGTATATCTGCTCGATGCGGATTTGCCTGAAAACAGCGAGTGGGATCGTAAGCTGGCGTCGGTGCTATACGGAGGAGACGCGCATTATCGGCTGTGCCAGGAGGTCGTGCTGGGGATTGGCGGCGTGCGGGTCTTGCGCGCACTCGGCTACGACACACTGGACAGGTTCCACATGAACGAGGGCCATGCCAGCTTGCTTACGCTCGAATTGCTGTTGGAGTCTGCACGAAGGGCGGATAGAAAGCGCATCGAGGCCAGCGATCTTGCCTCGGTTCGTCAAAAATGCGTGTTTACCACGCACACTCCGGTGCCGGCGGGTCATGATCAGTTTGCTCTTTCCGCGTTGGCAGCGGTGCTGGGATTTCGGCCCGACTTCTCCGACGTTTGCGATCCGCATATTGCGGTGCGCATCTTTGGCAGGCATGAAGCGCGGTGTGAGAAATCGGTGTCGGCTCCGCAGAGCATACTCAATATGACCTACCTGGGGCTCAATATGAGCCGGTACGTGAATGGCGTGGCGAAGAAGCATGGCGAGGTCTCGCGGCTGATGTTTGCCGGGTATCACATTGATGCGATCACCAACGGCGTTCACGCGGCAACCTGGGCTTCGCCGGCGTTCCAGGCGCTCTATGACTCCCACATCACAGACTGGCGGCATGACAACTTCAGCCTGCGCCATGCAGAGAGCATCCCGCGCAAGGAAATCTGGGACGCTCACTTGCGGGCCAAGGGCGAACTGCTCGATTACGTGAACAAGCGGCAAACCGCCGTTCTAGATGCTGAAGTGTTCACGATCGGATTCGCCCGCCGGGTTACTGCGTACAAGCGTGCCGATCTTGTGTTTTCTGACACCGAAAGACTGAAGAAAATCGCCAACGCATTTGGCGGACTGCAGCTGGTCTACGCCGGCAAAGCGCATCCCAGCGATGGAGAAGGGAAGAGGCTGATCCAGCGGATCTTCGAGCTGAAGCGCGAATTGAAAGGACAAATCGCGATTGTGTTCCTCCCAGATTACGATGTCGGACTTGCCAAATTGATCACCGCTGGTGTGGACCTGTGGCTAAACACACCGCAGCCGCCACTGGAAGCGTCGGGCACCAGCGGCATGAAAGCGGCGCTCAACGGTATTCCAAGCCTGAGCGTGCTCGATGGCTGGTGGCTGGAGGGCCTGGTCGAGGGTGTGACGGGATGGGCTATCGGCGATGGAAATCGCAACAATGAAGATGTTAGTAGATCGCTGGACGCAGCCTGCCTCTACGAGAAACTCGAGCGGACAATCCTTCCCATGTATCACGAAGATCGAGAGCGCTACGTTGACGTCATGAGGCACGCCATTGCCATCAATGGTTCACACTTCAACGCGCAACGGATGCTGCAACAATACGTTTCCAGCGCATATCTCCGCTGAGTGGAGGGCACCGGGCGATCCTCCTTACGCAATCTGACTTCTGGGTGCGATCTAGAATTTACGTTCGGTCCTAAGTTGGGGCGCTTTTACTGGCCAAAACCCGTCGAATCCGAACATGGTTACTACGCCCGCCGCACTCCGGCCGCCCGAAATGTTCAGCTTTCTACCCGCTCTGGATCGAATGTCCTCCTGTTGACATGACTTTTTAACACCCACTCTTGTTAGCAACAGTTAACCGGCCTGACTATGATTGGCGATTTGGCTTTCGCAAGGTGCAGGCTGTTTCTACCTTTAGAAGTTAAATTTGAACCCTAGCTGCACCTCCCGCGGTCCAACTGACGTGTAGTTGATCGTTCCAAACGTATCATCGCCGACCGCGGTATCCGGTGTGCCGAAGACCGGATGATTTAACGCGTTCCTGGCCTCGACCCGGAACTCGAAATTCATCTCCTCGCGTATCCGGAATTGCTTACCGATCGAAAGATCGGCTGTGAACGATCGCGGTGTCCTGACGCTGCCTATCGCTCGCGGAGCATCACCCAAGGTGAAAGGAGCGGGATACTGGAAGACGTTCGGATCTACAAAGTAGTTGTCCACAAAATCCGAACCGTGGTTACGCCGGGGTGTACCGACAATATTGGGCCGCTGTGAGTTGTATGTGGGCAGTGGCTGTCCGCCATCGGTGAGCGTTAAGGTCAGCGGCCGTCCGTCGGAGATGCGCCAGATGCCACTGGTCTTCCATCCCCCGGCGATCAACTCCGCCCAGCGCGGCATGTTCCCCAGAAATGCCCGCCCGTGCCCGAACGGCAGATCGTAGCTGTAGCTGACCTGAAATACATACGGAATGTCGAACGTCGACAAACTCCGTTCCAGCCACGGCTTGTTGGGGTCCTGCAGGCTGTCGATGCTGCCCAGCCAGGATACATTCCAGTCGGCTTGGGAAGAATCGTCGATCGACTTCGACCATACAAAGGTGGCCAACAGTTGCAGCCCGTTGGAGTACTTCTTCTCGGCGGTCAACTGCAGACCGTGGTAAATAGAATTCGCAATCAACTGCGGTTCCGTCTCAACATCCGTGAATTGTGGATAGGGACGCAGCAGTTGGTAGTACGGAATCTGCGGGAAGCTGCTGCCTATGGTGCTGTTTGGGTTTGTGATAAGCCCGACGAAAGGATTGTCCACCAGATTGTTAAGGCAAGGTACGGTGAGCGTTTGACAGGGGTTGTTGGGGTCCGCAGCTGTCGTCGGCAGACTCTCCACCCAAGGTCCCAGATGGTTCCGCAGCACCGAGACGTCGAAAGGCAGGTGGGTACCCTTTTTGCCGATATATTCTGCATTGATCAAGATGTGGCTCGGCAACTGGCGCTCGATTCCGAAGCTCCAGCTCTGCTCATAGGGCGTCTGGTTCGCACCTGCGGTGCGCAACGGGCCGTTGGCGCCGAATCCTACATCGTTCAACAAGCCGAGCGAGTTTCCTGCGGGCTGAATCAAGCCGTTGGGGAAGGGGTTATTGATGTTCCCGACGGGAGTCGGGTGGCCGGGATTCATTGTGATTACGTTTGTGTACTGATTGAAACCTGCACTGCCGTAGGGAACGACACCGGTGACTCCCGAGCGCGACTGCCCGTAGTAGATGCCGTAGCCTCCGCGCACCACGGTGTTCGGAGCAAACTGATACGCGAAGCCGAAACGTGGCTGGAAGTCGTGCCAGTCGGTCACATAAATAGTGCGCTGGTTGGAGGAAGCGAATCGCTCGCCCCCCTTTAGCGCCAGATTGACCGGCTGCCCAGTCACGGGGTCGGTGTATGTAACCGATCCGCCATTTAACGGACTGGTCGCGTTCGGATCAAACCAATCCTGGCGGTTATAGCGATCCGTACGTGGCAGGGTGACGTCATATCGGAAGCCCAGATTTAATGTCAGTTTGGGCGTGACTTTCCAGTTGTCCTGCGCAAAGAACCCGTATTGATAATTGGTGGTGGCGGGACGGAACTGGATCTCCTCGTAGGACCCAGCACCATTGCTGGCGCTGCCCTGCGTCATCTGCCCCATCATAAAGCTCGCCATGGAATCGCCGCCGCATGTTTCCAAATCGCCGGGGCAGGCAGCGGTGCCGTCGGTGTTGAAGCTGAAGAACCCCACGGGAGCATTGGTCTGAATGTAGTTGATCTGGTGGATCCGGCCGTCGAACCCGAACTTGATATCGTGCGAACCATGTATCTTGTCGAGTGTGGCGGACAACTGCCCTGTGTCCTGGCCGAGGCGGTAATTGCCATAGGGATCGGTGCCGATATTTGCATAACCCGCAGGTGTGTATTGGTCGATGAAGATCGCGGGCACTCCCTTAAACCCGTTGGCCTGTAAGTAGGAGGGGAATCCTAGAGTTCCCAGAGGATCAGTCACCCCATGTGGGTTGTAGGCGTCAACGTGCCAGACCCCGCGCGTGAACCCGAGAGTTGTCGTCAGCAACAAGGTCGGACTGAAAGTATGGGTTTCGTTCACCGCGAAAGCATGGGAATTGTCCCAACCCGGACCGCCCTGACAGGGATCGGTAAAATTCTTGAAACAATCGAGGCCGCTCCCCGTGGGGTTGTATTGATACGAGAACTTTCCATTCAGCAGGTCGTTGTCGGTGAGGCGATGATCGATTCTGATATCGAATTGCCGATTTGAACTGCGGCTTGCACCAGAGCCGAACCAGTTTGAGAGATAATCTCCGCCGGAAATATTGGGCTCTGGAAAGTAGCTCATCATCTTCTGCGCCACCGGATCAATGAGATTGCCGGCAATGCCGGGGTTGGGACCGCCCGGGCTCGCATAAAGTGCGAGGTTGTCGTTGGGGATGAAAGTGCTGCGTACGATGCCGCCCACGTTGGAGTCGTACGTTCCGGAGTACGGATCCCAGATCTGTCCTGCAGCCGCCGAGCACAGGCCGTTAGCATCGAACGTCCCGCCCTGAATAGCACACAGTTCTCCAAAGTTGCCAGCGCGCATGGCATCGGTGGGGACACCTCCAGTAGCTGTACTCAAGCCCGATGTACGCGTGTAGTCATAATCGAAGAAAAAGAAAGTCTTGTTCTTGATGATGGGGCCGCCGATGGTACCCCCCACGTTATTGCGGCGCAGCGGTGGAATGGGAACCACCGGGTTTTGATGATTCGCGAACCAGTCATTGGCATCGAGGCTGTCGTCGCGGAAAAATTCATACACGCTGCCGTGGAATTTATTGCTGCCGGAGCGCCCGATCACATTGACCACCGATGCACCTGAAAACCCATATTCCGCGCTGAAATTCGTCTGCTGAACTTTGAATTCTTCCACCGCCTCCGGCGAGGGAAGATAGGTCACGGATGTGATTCCCCCATTTGGCTCCGAGTTCGTAACAGATGCGCCGTCCAGCAGAAAGTCAGCCGTAGCACCACGGCTCCCGTTCGAGACAAAGTTGGTGCCCAGACAGGGCTCTGGGCATTGATCGTCCATCGCGGTGACGCCCGGAGCCAACGAGGTCAGTGATTCGATGTTGCGGTCAATCAAAGGCAGATCATTGATGTACCTGCGATTGACTACCTGTCCCGTGGTAGCGTCTTCGGTCTGGATCGTTTGTGCCGCAGCCTCGACCTGGACCGTCTGGGTCGCGCCCGTAAGTTTCAGTTTGAGATTTGCGGTTGCATTCTCGTTGACATCCACCTTGAATGGGGCGCTCGTGACCTTGTCGAAACCCCTCGCCTCAGCCGCGATTGCGTACGTGCCCGGCGGAATCGAACGGAACAGATATCGTCCGCTGCTATCCGAGGTGGCGGTGAACGCGAATCCTTTCTGCTGGTCCGTGAGAACCACATTCGCTCCCTGCACGAGGGCGCCGGAAGGGTCGGTCAGCTCGCCACTCACCGTTCCAAAGTACGCTTGTGCAAATACCAGCTCAGGTAATGCTAGAAAAAGGGCCACAATTAGCGTGATGGCAAAATGCGTCTTCATATTGCCGAACATCAAACCCGATGTAATCATCTGGACCTCCATAAGCAATGCGAGCACAACCTCGAGAGGTGAATCGTTTTAATAGCCGCGCCGCACCCTAATTCTTACTCTGCGGCTCGGTCCTGGGATTCCCTACGGGAGTAAGGGCCGACAACCAGCTCTCACGTCGGGAACAAAGGAGTGTTCATTACCAAACTTGTTGCGGCAACAGGACTCGTGTCAGTGACTCCAATTAGTCTTCGATTTCACTGCCGGGGTCAGTTGTCTTGCGATGCCAAAAAGACTATGAGAAAAGCTTTGCGGCTTTCAAGATAATTCATTGCAGAGCACCTACATTTGCCGGTACGGGGGTCCGGGGAAGCCGGATGAGAGAAGTCAGCATGTCCGGTTTGACGAGCGGGAGCAGGAAACAGAACCAAGCCAAACCGGACTGAGGTGGCGCGGCGAATGCCCAGTCAATTGATTAATTACCGGCAGACTACAGTCACTGCGCCTGTTCTCGACTCTACTCGCCATTTCAATGATCATGGTGTCTGCGCACAATGGGGGAAAGAGGGGTTGCTACGCAACCCGTGCACGGACCGTAGCGTTAGAAAACCTTTCACGAAGAGCCTTATGAAGCAGATTCTGGATGAAGTGCTGTACCGGATCCTAAGGCTCACGTCCAGAACCGCACCGCATTCGAATCTAAGGATCAGCAAACGTGCTGTTGAAAAGCGAGGACACATGAACCGTCGGGAGTTTCTGCAAACAGGGGCAGGAGTACTTTCAGCCATGTTGGTGCTCAACCCCCGGACAGTATTTGGCTATGAGGCCAATTCAGCAGTACGGATCGGACTGCTAGGATGCGGCAATCGTGGGTCGTCGGTCGCCGAGTCGTTTGCGCGGAATACGTCAGCACGAATCGTCGCTCTTGCGGATCTCTTTTCCGACAATCTCTCCCTTGGCCAAGCTCGCTTCAACAAATTAAATGCGAGCCTTGGACAATCGCCGATTGACGAGAAGCTTCTGTTTCGGGGTGCGCATTGCTATGAGCAGATTGCCAACTCGAAGAACGTGGATCTTGTCCAGATCTCAACGCCACCATATTTCCACGTACAACACCTGGAGGCAGCTGTTGCCGCCGGGAAGCACGTCTACTGCGAGAAGCCCATAGGAGTCGATATTGCGCAAGCAAAACGTGCGATCGAAATCGGCAAACGCGTGAAGCCGAAACAGAGTGTCGATGTTGGTTTCCAATGCCGCAATGCGCCACCAATCGCCGCTCTCGCCGAGAAAATCAAGGCAGGTGCCCTGGGCAAGATTGCCGCCGGTTGCGGCAATTACAACGCCCCTGCTTCCACCGAGAAGAAGCGAGAAGGCGCAGGACAGGATGAATACCGGCTGCGCAATTGGCTGTGGGACCGCGTCCTCTCCGGCGACATTCTTGTCGAGCAGAACATCCACATCATCGACTTGTGCAATTGGATGCTTGGAGGGCACCCGGTGAAGGCTGTCACTACCGGCGGCCGCAACGTGCTCACGCACTACGGCGACTGCTGGGATAACTACCAGGTCGACTTTACCTACCCGAACGACGTTCACTTCTCATTTAGCTCGACGCAGTTTGGCACAGATGGCATGTTCGAGGCAGGTCTGAAGCTGTTCGGCTCAACCGGATCAGCCACCTGCCCGTACGCTGGACCGATTGCAATCACCGGGTCTAACGCTTGGTCGTGGCACGATTCAAAGTCAACAGCTACAGGCTCCGCCATCTTCGCCGCCAACGGCGCGTTTCTCGATAACCTCGAGTTCGCGGATCGCGAGAAGGAGCGCACATTCGTCGACAGTATCGTTTCCGGCGCGGCTCATAACCAGATCGCCGAAGGCGTCGATACCGCATTGAGCTGCATTCTCGGCCGGATAGCCGGGTATCAGAAGCGGGAAGTGACTTGGGATCAAATGCTGGCTCAGAAGGAGAATTGGCAATTAGGATTCAGTCTGGAACAGTTTGCTTAGACATTCCCTCAGATTGTGAATACCGGCAATCGTTATCATTAGGGCATCGTCTTTTCTCCTTTTGAAGTATTGCAACCTAGGCTTTCCGCCACATTTGGACTTGGCATTTAAACAATTCGCCAACAAACAACAGAGAATAGCACTGGTGACCTCCCGGAAGAGCCCGCTGGGAGTCGTCAACGTGATTAGGATCAGATAGACGGTAGGAGCTGCTAATAACACATAGCCTCCGTGGGATCCACACGCATTGCGCGCTGGGCGGCCGATAACAGTCGGCGAGCGCTACGAGCATAAGAACAGCAAGAACCACGAACTCAGCAGACCGTGAGCCGTGAGGCGGCAATAACAGGTTGTCCATCAAGCTGTCGACATTCAGGCGCCTTGGTTGAGGCGACCGTCCTTAGGGGCGAAAACGCGAGGGGAACTCTCGGTTAGTTTAGGCCTGTTGATTGGTGAAAAGAGATATGATGCGGTCTGCAGACACTATCCTTGTACCGAGGCGGAAGTATGGAAATTGATCGACGCGATTTTCTCAAGACGACAGGAAGAGCCATGGGCGTGGGCGCAGCGACCCTTGCCCTGGGGGGCAGAATATTGGGCGCCAACGACCGGGTGCGACTGGCAATTTGTGGACTCCGAGGCCGAGGCAACGATCATCTCAAGGGCTTCGCGAACGTACCTGGGACAGAAATCGCTAGCATGTGCGATGTCGACGAAAGCGTACTGAACCAACGTCTCGGTGACGCAACGAAGATGGGTCTGGCCAGACCAAAATCGTACGGCGACATCCGCAAGCTGCTTGAGGACAAGGATATTGACGCCATTTCTATCGCTACGCCCAATCACTGGCACTCGCTCATGGCGATCTGGGCCTGCCAGGCCGGCAAAGATGTTTACGTGGAGAAACCGTGCTCGCACAACTGGTTTGAAGGGCGTCAACTGGTGCGGGCGGTGAAGAAGTACAACCGAATATGCCAACATGGGAGCCAGTCGCGCTCCAATCCCGGGATGATCGAGGCCATTAAGCACGTAAACGATGGCACCATAGGCGATACCTATCTGGCCCGTGCGCTCTGCTACAAATGGCGGCCCAGCATTGGACATGCGAAGCCGGAACCGGTGCCGGCGGGTGTCAACTACGACCTATGGACCGGTCCTGCGCCCATGAAGCCCTTCACCCGCAATCGCTTTCACTACAACTGGCATTGGATCTGGGATACCGGCAATGGCGACATTGGCAATCAGGCCATACATGAAATCGATATTGCCCGCTGGGGATTGGGAGTGCGCTTCCCGGTTCAGGTTTCCGCCATGGGGGGACACTTCATGTTTGACGATGACCAGGAGACACCCAATACGCTAAACGCCACATACGTCTTCGAGGAACCGCAGGGTAAACGCAAGATGATGGAGCTCGAAGTACGGCACTGGATCACCAATCACGAGGCCGAGATCGGCACCAATGCCTATGGCGAGAGTGGCATTCCAGCCGCGGGCCTAACTAAGAAACGCGAGGATAAACAGGTTCTCGGGCCGAAAGACGCTAAAACCAACACCATCGGCAATATCTTTTACGGCTCAAACGGTTATTTGGCAATCGATGGATACGATGCCTACAAGACCTGGGTCACGGATCAGGTCGAGCCTGGACCCTCGGGCAAAGCATCCGGCGACCACTGGGCGAACTTCATTGAATGCGTTCGCAGCCGGCGCGCCGGAGATCTCCATTGTCCGATTGAGGAAGGTCACATCTCGACCACCCTGGTGCACCTGGCAAACACTTCCTACCGTCTGGGTCGCACTTTGAAATTCGATCCGGAGCGGGAGCAGGTCATCGGCGATGAGGAAGCCACCAGGATGCTACGCGGCACCTATCGCGAGCCGTTTGTAGTGCAGGAAGAAGTGTAGTTTGTTTGCACTGCTCATGGTGACACGCCGAACATTCCTGGCTGCGGCCGCAGCCGCGCTTGTATGCCCCGCCACCTGGGGCCGCACGCGCCCGGTAAACGTCGGAGTGTGTACTCGCGACGTCGCGGGCGCGGCGAAATATGGGTTCGACTACGTAGAACCGGCCGCGGCTGAAATCGCGGCCATGAGCGAAGACCAGTTTCGCGAATTCTCCGATACCGTGCTCGCCTCGCCGGTCCGCTGCCATGCCTTCAATAGTTTTATCCGCCGTCCTGACTTGAAAGTGGTCGGCCCCAAAGTCTCAACTTCTGCCTTGAAGCGCTATCTCGAGCAGTGTCTGCCCCGCTGCAGGCGACTGGGGGCTTCCGTCGTGGTATGGGGCAGCGCAGGTTCCCGTAATGTGCCTGGAGGATTTCCTCGTAAGAAGGCACAGGATCAAATTGCCGCTTTTCTCAAGATGGCGGGTGACGCAGCCCGCCGCAATCAAGTCATCGTTGCCGTCGAGCCTTTACGACGTCAGGAGAGCAATATCCTTAACACCGGCGGCGAGGCTCTGGAGATGGTGCGGCGAGTGAATCACCCCAACATCCGAATGATCATCGATTACTTCCACCTGCGCGAGGAGAACGAAGACCCGCAGATCATTGAAGTTGGGAGACGCGAAATAGTGCACCTGCACTTCGCCAATCCGCATGGCCGCGTGTGGCCGCACGATCTGGCGGAAGACGATCACTATGCCGCGTTCTTTGGGTATCTAAAGAAAACCGGCTACTCGGGAGGAATTTCGATCGAGGGTGAAGGCTCGTTCGAGAAGGACGGCAAGGCCAGCCGTGACTTTTTTCGGCACGCTTTGGTTTGAGGGAAACGGAAACCGCGCCATAAGAAATTGCCTGCGATCGGGCCTAAACAAACCGGCGCCAGCGGACGGCGGAAGAACCCAAGCCCAAGTCCAGCAATGGAACCATAGCGGTTAGGCAAACGCCGCAGTGTGACCCGGAGCCTTCGGAGCCACTTCGAGCGGGTGTTTTGACCTTTGAGGTACTGCAAAGCTCATATCGATGTTGGTATGTTCGAATACTGAGAAAACTTGGCGCGACTTCCTGTTTGCCGACGATTTGGGAGTTGCACCAAAAGCGGCTTGTTGTGGTCGCATCGTTCTCGCGAAGGCTCCCATGAGATCTGCCCAAGAGGCCAAAGAGCGGAGGATGTGCCCGCCGCTCTATTTGAAAGGGGCCTCATCAAAAGTGGCCTCATCTAATTGAAGCCATATTCCTCACTCTTCGTGGACTGTGAGCCGCTCTCCTTCGGCCGTGGTTGCAATGCCCGGATCTATCACTACTTGGTGGATCTTGTTGCCGCCTTGAGCAACGATGAGCTGTAGGTGCAGGTCGGGTAGTCCCTCGACGACAATCGTCTGGGTTCCGGTGCAGTCCGGGTTCACGCTATAGGTACCGCTGCCGGGGCGCCAACCGGGGGTGAGGACGCCATTGGTCGCCACCGCATCAACTTGCGATTCATTCCCTTTGCCGTCAAAGGTTTCCTTAGCGATGCCATCAATGACCAGGGTCGCCCCATTCGGCAGGAAGATGGTTCCGTGGATGGTAAACGCATAAGTGCCCCGGATAGTGGTGTTATCGCAGGCGCGGGCGCTTGCCGTCGGGTTCGATACGACAGCCAGAGCAAAAGCGAAGAGAAGCAGGGAAATACGGAATTTCATGGTGCCTCCAAGTCTTGTTGGGGGGCGCGCTGGCCTCACCCAAGTTTCGAGAGCGAATTTTGGAGGCGGATGCAGCAGGACACAATGGAGACGATCTGTAGATTGCATGTAGAAAAACGGTGGCCCGAGTGCGATGCCAACCCGTAAGATACCGCAATCGGGGTTGCAAGGGGCATGCCGTCGGAAACATACCAGTTCGGGCAATTCGTTCTGGACATACGTCGCTATGAGTTAACTCGCGCAGGCGAGGCGTTGCACCTCGAACGCATTCCGATGTCTTTGCTTATCCTGCTGGTCCGCGAGAATGGCAGGTTAATCAAAAGGGAAGAAATCATCGAACAACTCTGGGGAAATGGCCTGCACTTCGATACTGATAACAGCATCAATACGGCCATTCGAAAAATTCGCCAAGCGCTCGGAGACGACCCGGCCAACCCACAGTATGTCGAAACTGTTCTGGGCAGAGGATATCGTTTCAAGTGCCATACTCTCGTCTCCTCAAGAAAATTAGAGGCCGAAGGGGAGGCGAGACAGTCTCGGATTATGCTTGCCGTGCTTCCCTTCGAGAATCTGAGCGGCGACCCCGCACAGGAATACTTTAGCGACGGTCTCACGGAGGAAACCATCATGCGCTTGGGGCAAATGTCTCCACAACGCATGGGCGTGATCGCCCGGACTTCCTCGATGGCTTACAAGCAGACCAATAAATCGGTGGCACAAATCGGACAAGAATTGGGAGTGAATTACGTACTTGAGGGTAGCGTTCGACACGACGCAGACCGCGTTCGCATCACCGCACAGTTGATCCAAGTGCAGGACCAGATACATTTGTGGGCGGAAAATTATGACCGTCAGTTGCCAGGGTTCCTGGACATTCACGACGAGATCGCGGTTGCAGTTGCGGGTCAGGTGAAGCTGAAATTGATGGGGCACGAGGAACGAGAGATTACGAGGAACAGCTCTCGAGATCCGCAAGCACACGATTGCTATCTGCGCGGGCTTTATCACCTGGCGAGGTACAACCTATCCGATGCCCAAAAAGCCGTTGGATATTTTGAGAGCGCAAGCGAACGTGATCCCAACTTTGGGCTGGCGCACACAGCGCTGGCCGATTCCCTCATGGTGTTCCCGATTTCAGGCGACGCTTCTTCCAAAGAAGTGTTCCGTAGGGTCAAGCCCGCCATCGCACTTGCTCTGTATTTGGACCCGAATTCTGCCGAAGCCTTCACTTCCGACGCCGCCGCAAAGTTCTGGTTCGACTGGGACTTCAAAGGAGTGGAAGCAAGTGCACGACGAGCCATTAGCCTGAACGAAAACTATACATTGGCTTATTTGTGGCTGGCGCATGTGCTTTCGAATACCGGTCGATGTACGGAGGCGCTGGCGATCATGCAACAAGCAATTATTCTTGATCCGCTTTCGTTGATTCTGGGCGCAATGCGGGGGCAATTTCTGTATCACGCCGGACGCGACCGGGAGTCGATCGAGCAATTCAAAATGACCTTAGGGTTGGAAGCTCGCTTCTGGGTGGGGCAGATTTGTGCGGCGAAGGTGTACGAGAAGGTGGGAATGTACTCAGAGGCACTCGCTTCGTGCCAACACGCTTGGGAGTTTTCTGGTGGAAATACTGAGGCTCTATCCATCGAAGGTTATGTGCATGCAGTCTCAGGAGAGCGTGCCAAAGCCGAAGCGACCATTCATAGAATGCTGGAACTGAAGAAAGAACGCTACGTACCTCCTTACAATGTTGCTCTAGTATTTGCTGGGCTGCGGGAAACGGAAGAGGCCCTGCAATGGCTGGAGCACGCGTTCGCAGATCGTGACGTGCACATGCCTTTTCTGCTGGATCACAAGTGGAATGGACTCCGATCAAACGTACACTTCCAAAAGCTTCTGTCGCGCGTAGGGTTCCCATTTTCCTAGTGCAGCAGGTCGTTCGCGTCCCGCTCGTGTGTGAGCTAGGCCCCGAATGTCAGTCGCTAGCCGGCCGCTTGCGCACTTCGATCTGACCGCTTCGCACCCGAACCTCCAGGCACGGCTGTGGATGCACGGCTGGCCCGTTAGTCACACGGCCATCGTCAAGGGCAAATCGAGAGGCGTGATACGGACATTCAATGCTGTCTCCGACCAATTTGCCTTCAGAA
>DASVAE010000105.1:0-122697 GCA_036376495.1 Candidatus Sulfotelmatobacter sp.
GCGTTTTCTCTAAACCGGCCCCTGGCGGCGGCGCAACTGCACCGCGACGAATAGAAACATCACGGTAAGGAGCAGGCCGATCCAGAGACCTGGACTGCTCAGATCAGGGCCTTCAGTAACCATCGCGAACATGCCCGTCGCTTTGCTGTTGGAGCCGCCTATACCGAAGCGATCGCCGATCAAGTCAGCAAAGTGCGAGGTGTTGAAGAGGATTTTCTCCAGCACACCTACTGCTAGAGGTGGCAAGACCGCCCAGAGGAATGTCGCGCGGCGCGCCCAGGCTGAGACCAACAAGAACCAGCCATAGAATGGCGCGTAATAAAGGCCGTGTCCGAATACGAGATGGTCCAGGAGGCCGATCCATCGAATGCCCAGACGCAGGTGCGAGAGCATGGCCAGGCTGGGGCCACTCAGCAGCAGGATCACAGCGCTGAGCAGCAGCATGGCGACGTGGAGGGCGACCGTAATGAGGAATGTGATCAGGGGCAGCAAGAGGAGCGGGATTGTCGCCTTTGAGAGCACCGTCATTCGATCGGATATCGGCAACGACTTCCAAAAAAGGATGCTGCGGTCGCGCCTTTCCCCATGCAGGGCATCGAGACAATAAAAGGCGGCAACGACTAGAGTCGCGGCCATCAGCGCCAAGGCGGCAAGGTCGTACGGCTGGACAAACACGTCACCCTGTTGCAACGGTGTCATGCCCGAAGCGTCCCGCACTTTGGCGGGCAAATGGATGGCGCTCACGAAAAAGCCCAAGAAGATGACTGCGGCAACGGCCAGCGGAGCAATATAAATGGAACGGCTCTCCCAAACCTCGCGTTTTACGGACCAGTAGAAACGACGGGCGATTGAGATCTCGTTGCAGTTGCCTGCGCCGGATGCCAGGGCTGATTGGGGTATCGCATTGGATTGAGTGCTCATCATGCGGCTCCTTACGCCTTGCCCGGCTGTTTGCCGATTACGGCAACAAACAGGTCGGCAATAGTTGGGTTGCGCACCTCTCCGAGCGCGCTCAATTTGTCTCGACCGATTCCGTCGAACAGCAGGATGCTTCGGCCGAGGCCTTGCCGCTCATTTAGCGGCTTGAGCGCGCGTGCCGCGTCCAGTTGCTCGGGACGGACCATCACCTCGAGGTAGCGCGCCTCGAACTCTTCCATAGTGCATTGCAGGACGATGCGGCCGCGGTCCATAAACATGAGATCGGTGAGGACGTGCTCGATTTCTTCCACCTGATGCGTAGTGACGACGATTGTGCGGGTGCGGTCGAAGTAATCGTTCAGCAGCGAATCGTAGAATTGCTTGCGGTAGAGGATGTCGAGGCCAAGGGTTGGTTCATCCAGCACCAGCAGTCGGGCATCGATGGCGAGGATGAGCGCCAGGTGCAGTTGCGCGACCATACCCTTGGACAGTTCCCGCACTTTGCTGGTCTGGCGGATGGTGGTCTTGGCGAGAAAGCCTTCCGCTTTTGCACGGTCGAATCGCGGATGCACGCCGGCAACGTAGTCCAGCGCCTGCCAGACCCGTATCCAGCGCGGCAGCACGGCCACATCGGCAATAAAGGAAACGTCACGCATCAGGCGGTCCCGCGCAGACCAGGGATTCCGACCGAGAACTTGCAGTTCCCCCTGGTATGGAGTGAGCCCCAGAATCGCGTTGAGGGCGGTGGTCTTGCCGGCGCCGTTCGGACCAATGATGCCCAGAATACGACCTTCCTCCACGCGCATGTCGATGCCGTCCAGCGCCACGGTGTTCCCGAACGCCTTGCGCAGCCCGCGCGCTTCTATGCATGCCATCGTCTCAGCGCTCCTCTTTGCCAGACTTCGGGGCGCGCCGCTTCCCGGCGCCGTTGAGCAGGTCCTCCGGCGTTAGTCCCAGGCGCTGAATGTTGGCCTGAATTTGCGGCCATTCTTCCGCCAGGAACTTCTGCCGTTCGCCCTGCAGCAGCAGGTTGCGCGCGCCTGTCTTCACGAACATTCCCAAGCCTCGGCGGCTCTCCACAAAATCTTCGTCGACCAGTTGCTGATAGCCCTTGAGAACCGTGAGCGGGTTGACGCGATACTCCGCCGCAACATTGCGCACCGAAGGCAGCGGATCGCCTTCGTTAAGTACGCCGTCGAGAATCATCGCGACCACGCGATCGCGAAGCTGGCGGTAAATCGGCTGCTTGTCGTTCCACTCACGGTCCATCCTGATGTCCCGATTGCCCTTGCGAAGGATACTTTAATTCGCGCGTTGCAAGTCCATGTGCGCCTGCACCGGTTTATCTCCCGGTGTCATATAAGTCCAGTCCTCGGTGTGATGGTTCGCATCGATGATGTTGAACACGACGTGATGCATGTGCCCGTGCTCAGTGCCGCCGGAAAGATCGACAAAGTCGAATTCTATCTTCTTGCCATCGGGCGAGGTGCGGGCAGCCATACGCGGCCGGTTTCCGGCATCGCAGTAGTGCGTCAGCAGCAACTGATCGCCGTCGAGATAAAACATAGTGATGGGATCGTCGTGCTTGGGATCGTCCGGCGTTCCCGGCTCCTTCATCTCGTGTACGATCGCGTTTCCTCGCGAGGTCACACGCAAAGTAGCGAACATGGCGCCGTCCTCCATGCCGGGCTGTGACGGTGACGTTTTCACCGAGCCCTTCCAGGTGCCTGCCAGGGTCTTCAGCAGGGAGAATGATTTTTGCGCGTCGGATGTGGGAACGGGCTTGGCGTCAGACTGCGCGAAAGCCAAAGTAGAGAGCGAAAACAAAATAACAACCAGCACTGATTTCATGGGTGATCTCCTCAAGAAAAGTCGTTGGCAGGAAGGATTGATCCGGGTAATTCGAGCTCCAGCGCCTGCCATACTGTTATACTTAACTATAACACTATGTCAAAGTCAAGGGTTTTTTGCTCCGCGCCGCAACCGGTTCGCAAGCAGGGATTTGCTGAAGGCCGCGCAGCCAAGTTCGAGATCCACACGATCGTTGGCGGCCAGAACAGCCGCCCGTAGCCGCGGAGGTGAGCTTTGTCGGCACCATTTTGAAGGCGTGCGGCGAGTCACCCTCGGCGCGATGCACTTGTGATACAAAATTCAGTGGCTTTGACAGCGATGTCCAGCACGGATTTTCCTGCCTTCCGGGGCTTGGCGGGTACTGCATGCTAAGGGCGTTCTTCGTCCACCTTTCTGAGAATCGTTTCCTGCGCAGATTTGCTGAAAGTTCTTCCATCGGGCGCCGCGTCTCGGGCCGTTTCGTGGCCGGCACCGAAATCGCGGATGCGGTTCGCGTAACCCAGACGGTCAACGGAGCGGGCATGAGCGTCAGCATCGACAACCTGGGAGAAAACGTTAGCAATCCGGATGAAGCCCGGCACAGCGCCCAGCTTTATCACGAGATTCTGGACGCGATTGTGGCGCATCAATTGAATGGCAATATCAGCCTGAAGCTGACGCACATGGGACTGGATGTGGATGAAGGGATGGCGCGGGATCTGGTCAGTGGTCTGGTGGCAAAAGCCGCGTCGATGAACCCGCCGGGCTTCGTACGGGTGGATATGGAAGGATCTCCCTACACCCAGCGCACGCTGGATTTCGTTCACGAATTGCATCGCCGGCCCGGTCACGGAAACAAAGTTGGCACGGTGATCCAGTCTTATCTGAAACGCTCCGAAAAAGATGTGGAGGATCTGCTGGCAGAAAAGATCCGCATTCGCCTGTGCAAGGGAGCGTATAAAGAACCGCCCAGCATCGCCTACGAGAGCAAGGCCGAGGTGGATGCGAATTACGTCAAGTTGATGAAGATGCTGCTGAAGAGCGACACGTATCACGGCCTGGCGACGCACGACGAAAACATCATCCGGCAGGCGCAGGCATTCGCCACGCGGGAGAAGATCGCGCGCGATTCTTTCGAGTTCCAGATGCTGCACGGCATCCGGCGCGATCTGCAGCAGCAGTTGGTCAAAGATGGCTGGCGCATGCGGGTGTATGTTCCGTTTGGCACGGAATGGTACCCGTACTTCATGCGGCGACTGGGGGAGCGGCCGGCGAACGTGTTCTTCATCGCGCGCAATCTTATGCGCTCGTAGATTTCACGATCACGCTGGTTCTAAGGCGAAGGTGCCATGCTCTGGCACGTCCGGGCCAATCCCAGGGGCGCGGATGATTGCTAGCATCTGGGTATGCATTACACCGCTCCCGCCGAACTGGTGGACACGTTTTCCTTGTTCGTGTCCGGTGATTTGGCCGACGAACAAATCGATCTGATACGAGGCGCGTTGACTATCGCCCGCACCGACTATCCGCACCTGGAGATTGAAGAGTACGCGGCACGGATCGACAGAATGGCGGCGCGCGCAGCCTCTGTATCTGCCGGGTCCGACACGCGGAGTCTGATGGCTGCGGTGAACAAAGTTGTCTTCGAGCAGGCAAATCTCAAGGGCAATCGGGAAGACTACTATGATCCGCGTAATTCCTTTCTGAACGACGTTCTGGACCGCGGCCTGGGAATTCCCATCACTCTCTCGATCATTTATATGGAAGTGGCAAATAGAGTTGGCCTGCCGTTGTCAGGCGTGGGAATGCCGGGCCACTTTTTGCTGAAGCATTATGCGGAGGACGGGCAGGAGCGACTGATCGACTGCTTTAACCGGGGGGACATCGTGAGCCGGCAGGACTGCCAGATGCGCCTCGACGAAATCTACTCTGGGGAGATGAAGTTGCGCCCCGAATTTCTACATACCATCAGCCGACGGCAGATTCTGACGCGCATGCTGAACAACCTGAAGACGGTGTATCTTTCCACGCGCAATTTCCGCAAAGCGCTGCCTCTCGCCGACCTGGTTCTGGTCATCTACCCACGTTCCGCCGAAGATCTGAAGCAACGCGCGCTGTTGCGCTACAGCATGGGACTGCAGACTTTGGCCGGGGAGGACCTGGAGCAATATCTGAAAATGTCGCCGAATGCTTCCGATGCGGAGGAGATCAAGCAGATGTCGCTGTCGATCCGGCGGATGATGGCGTTGAGGAACTGAGGAGCAGTTCTCAGTTCTCAGTTCTCAGTTCTCAGTTCTCAGTTCTCAGTTCTCAGTTCTCAGTTCTCAGTTCTCAGTTCTCAGTTCTCAGTTCTCAGTTCTCAGTTGTCGGTTCTCGGTTCTCAGTTCTCGGTTCTCAGTTCTCAGTTCTCAGTCTTAGAGTCAGTTCTCACTTCTCAGTTCTCAGTTCTCCGTTCTCAGTCCTGGGACATCAGTTCTCGATTTTGTCGAACCGATTAGGCCGTTCAGAATTCGGCCTAACTCGGCTGCCTTTCGCAATAGTCCTTCGGCTTGGTCGGATGACAGGTACGCAAGATCCTGCGCGATCATGATTTGTGTTTCCATTTCAACCAGGGAGCCTCTGGCGTGACTGAGAAAGCGATGGAATTCTCGTGCTGAATAGTGTGCTTGGCCTTCGGCGATGTTGCTCGGCACAGATACTGCCGCTCGGCGCAACTGGCTGGTCAATCCATAAAGCTCCTCCCGTGGAAAGCCCTGTGTCGCTCGATATACATCGCTGACGAAACCCATGCTCTTCTTCCACGCAACCAGATCTCGATACGATTGGCCCATAGCGCACCTCATCCACCATGATCTCACTCATGATCACGGGGACTAACGATGGATCTGAAATTGGACTTCGGAGATCCCGAATCGGGAATGGCGCATCATTGCGCAGAACGAACGGCTGAGAACTGAGAACTGACAACTGAGAACTGGAAACAGATTGAGAACTGCTCCTCCTACTCTTGCGATCCGCCTTCGACGCCCGGAGGAGACAAGGGCAAACGCGCGGCATCGCGCATTAACTCCCGCTCCTGATCGGAGAACATTCCCTTGTAACGGTCAGAATTAATGACCTGTTCGCGCTGCTCTGGGGTCATGCCGCGGAGGTCTTCTATGGCTGTGGTGACCACCTGCTTGCGATCGGGAGGCAGGGCACGCAATTGGCCAAAGAGTTGTCGTGCCTCCTGCTTCTGGGCGGGAGTCAGATGCTCCCAGGTTTCCATGCGATTCAGAACGCGTAGTTGCAACTGCGGGGAGAGAGTGGAAAAACGCTGCAGGCGCTCGCGCAGCTTTTGCTGCCGCTCGGCGGGCAAGCGGCGGAATTGAGGATCGTTTTGCAGCGCGCTGTCCTGCTCATCGGGGGGGAGATCCGCATAGCGGCGCAGCCAATCCCCCGCATGGCCGCGCGGCTGGACAGGATTGGGCTGCGGACGAGATACCTCCGCGTGGGTTGCCGGAGGGGGCGGGGCCTGATGTTTCTGCGCGAAGGATGCAGCGGGAAAAGCGAGTGCAAGGGCCAAGCCCGCCGTCGGCAGATACACCGATTTGTAATTTCCTCGTTTCATTGCTGCACGTGTCGTGACGTCTTGCAACTGACCAAGAAGGTTTACGGATTGGCCGTCACATCTTGCTGCAAGTCCATGTCGTCCAGCAAGTCGAAATTGGCATACAGGTCGTGATTCTTATCCAGAGTCTGCAGATCACTGACGGCGGTGCCCGGGTCAGCGTTGTCGGCGAGCATGGGCGGGGAGTTGTGAAGGCGAGGTGCCTGGCTGAAGAACAAGCCCACGCCGATTCCCATGATGACCGTCAGTGCCGCCGCGATGACCGGTTGACGGAACCACCGAAAAACCCAGCCTGCCTGCGGTCTCGCCATTTCCTCGCGCAGGCGAGCTTGCAGGCGCACATCAAAATACGGCGATGGTTCCGGAACCTGCCACTGGTCGAGCAGGGTCATAGTTTCCTGCATCGCCTTGAATTGCCCAGCACAACCGGTGCAACTGGCCAGATGACTGCTTTCTGCCGCTGTGGCTGGGCTGAGACCAGCTGCCACATCGGGCATGCGTTCACGAAGTTGTTCGCATTTCATACCGCTTACCCTCAACTCTCTTCGCCAATGCCGCTTCCAAAAGTGACGCTATACGAATTCTTTTAACTGTTCCCGCAAGGTCTCGTAAGCCCGGAAGAGCAACGACTTGGTAGCCGATTCGCTCTTCTTTAGAACTTCGGAAATCTGCTTGTAATCCATCTGCTGGTACTTGTGCATGATGACCGCCAGCCGCTGCTGTTCCGGCAATGCTTCGACCTTCTGCCGGATGGCCATCATACGCTCCCGCCGCACGATGGCTTGTTCGGCATTCAAGCTCGAGTCTGGAACCTCGAGCGTGGTGCCAGTGTCCTCGTCCGGCTCGTCTAAACTCACCTGGACTTCGGGACGTTCATGCCGCGTATCGCGCGCGTGGTTGACTGCGAGGTTCGTGGCGATCCGGTACAGCCAGGTAGTGAACTTCGCGGTGGCCTCGTAGCTCTCGCGCGAGCGATAGACCCGGAGGAAAACTTCCTGCGCCAGGTCCTCGGCCGCGGCCGCATTGCGCGCCATGCGGTACATGAAGCTTACGATGGGCCGCCGGTACTTTTGAACCAGGTACTCAAAAGCCGACTGATCCCCGGTCTTGACCCGGAGCATGATGTCGGCATCGGAGACCGAGCCATCCGCCAGCAAGGGGGAGAAAACCCCGGGGGCCGGCGAGGCGCTCGCGCCCATCAGCATGCCTTGATGCAATGCGGCAGTGCTCACATCTGATTCAACCCCATCGTGCGACGAAAGTTGCGCCGGATCTACGTCCCCGGGGTCAATGGAAGTACTTTCTTTTGAATGAATTAGATTGGCTCTGTTCGGCTTGGATTCGAATGCCATGCGAGAGTAGCTGGATGCCTGGGTTGCTGGTGCCAATAGGCTAACACGCAAGCACACTACGAAAAAACCAGAAGTCCCGGGCAAAACCGGTCCAGTTTACGCCATCGTAGAAGGGCGCACGATGCCTTCTGCTAGCAGCGACGTCCGCGTATCGAACTGGTCCGAACTCCAGTCCAGGCTGTACGAGGATTCCTGGCAGCCCAACCTGAAGAGATTTCGCTCTCCATTTGCATTCCGAGGACTATCCAATGCGGCGTACATCGCCGAAAGCACACTGACGCGGATGGGCGGCGAATATGGCCGGCGGGAGCAGTCACTGTTGAGGAATTTCCGGAAATACGCGCACCGCAATGCCACGCCGCGAGATTCTCTATGGAACTGGATCGCGCTGGCTCAGCACCACGGGCTGCCGACCAGGCTGCTGGACTGGAGTTTCTCGCCGTTGGTCGCCCTGCATTTCGCGACGGTAGACCGGGCAGAATGGAACCGGGACGCCATGGTCTGGTGCGTGGACTGCGTAAAGATCAAAAAACACTTGCCCCCGAAACTCCAGCGGTTGCTGAAGCGAGAAGATTCCGACGTGTTGACGGTGGAAATGCTGGATGAAGTGGCCCCTACGCTGGCCGCACTGGATGCGTTATCGAAGAAGCCATTTCTGGCATTTTTCGAGCCGCCCTCCCTGGATGACCGCATCATCAATCAGGCGGCGCTGCTGTCGGTCAGTTCCCGCGCCGATCTGAGCGTCAGCCGATGGCTCTACGAGCATCAGGAAGTGTTTCATCGAATCGTGATCCCGGCCAAGCTCAAGCAGGAAATTCGAGACAAGCTGGACCAGGCCAATATCAATGAGCGCATTCTCTTCCCAGGGCTGGATGGCTTGAGCCTGTGGTTGACTCGGTACTATAGTCCGACGGGCCGGCCGCAGTTGGTCTTCAGAGATTTCCGACAAGGGACGAATGCTGCCTTCAGTTCGGCCGTGCAATCGATCGGGCCCGGGTTGGAGACATCGCGACCCAGAAGGCAACGACGAGCAAGCAACCGCCGCAGCGCGTGAAGGCGAGCGGCGAGTGTGAGCTGTGAGGAATGAGCAAACCTCTTCCCAGGCACGCGATCATCCTGTACAGCCCTGTCTGACCTCCCGCAAAAATGAGCTTGGGTATCATTGCCTTGCCTGGAGTGTCATGCGGCTACTTTGATGGGTGACTTGGCCCCCGCCGCTTAGCCGCCCAAGCCCGCATGGATCGTGAGGTCAAGCAATGCTTGTGCTGCTGGTTTCTCCAACGGAGGGGCACGAAAAGGTTCGCCAGATGGATTTCAGTCAAAGCGGAATTTCTACCGGGCTTTGTATCGTGAGATAGATTTCGGATTGGCTGAGAGAAATGATTCAACATGGAGGCTTTGCCGACTGCTTCCACACAATATTCTGTCGGCTGCTCACGTGTTTGAAGCTGACTCAGGGTAACGGAGTGAGATTCGGGAGGCAGGTTGGCGGCTTCGGTCCATTCGTGGCCGGCTTGCGCCAACACGGCAAAGTGGTCAATCGTGTTCTCCGCTCCCGATACCTTCCATGTCAGCCGCCCTTCCGAGAGCGCTGGCTGGATGCTGACGCAGTTATCAATTCCGGTTTCAATCTCGGTGCCTTCTTCGTAGTCGTTCCACGTGGCAATGATCAGGGCGGCCAGTTGATGTTTCGAAGAGTAGAAATGGCCTGCTTCCGCCAGAGTTGCGAGCCAGGTCTGCCCGCATTGTTGTTCGATGACGCGCCCTTTGCCCCAAGTGGCTTCGGCATCATCGAAGCCTTTGTACGCCGATCCCACCGCGATTTTGCTGGAACCCTGTGCCTTGGAATAGAAACGGTCCAGATATTTGATAGCCATGGGATCATCGGAGCCAGCGGTTTCCGGCGCGATCCATGAGTAGCCGCCATCGCTATCGGGATTGCTGAATGCTCCAGAATTACGAAAGAAGAACAGCGATTTCTGAGGCACGGATTCGCGTACCCGGCGCCAGTCAATCGGCAATTTCTCCAGTCCGAAGAAGAAGACGGCAGGACGTCCGTCGAAACGTATGTAGGCCGGTGATGTTTCCAAGTGCTCGGCGGCAAACCGGAGATCGAAGATCAGTTGTCCGGTCAAATCGCAAGCGTGCTTCTGGCACTCTGAAAGGGCTCCGGCATCCTCGGAAATTGCAAATTCGAAGTTCTGGCGTTCCGCTTCCTTCATGAGCAAGATCGTGCTCTCACTTGTCAAGCCGGACTTAGGTCCGTACCAATCGACAATAGCGCCCTGAATTCCGCGGCTGATCATGTCGGCGACTTGACGGGCCACCTGCTGCTCATCATCGGATTGATAGCCGACATTGCGATGATGCCCGTCTCCGAACCAAGGCATATAGCGCGTAAAGATTCGCGTTTGAGATCCGGAATAAAGCAGCGATCGAAGGGGAAGCTTGCTCACGCTCGCGGGCGCGGCATTCCCCCTGCTGCCTGCGTATTTCGCGCTCGCGCTGGTGTTATTCGTGCTGCTACAGCTCAGCGTTGACGAAATGGCCTGGCCTTGGCACCACCCAACCAGAACCAGTCCCGCCACAACCAGGCGAATCATGTTTTCTTGGATGCTCTCGAAAGAACAAGGGACTAGTCCTGACAAACAGTCCAGAAACTGAACAGGGTTCAAGCCACGTGTCCGCCACATATGTGCCGGCACTGGACGCGGGCGGACACGCGTGAACCGAGGAGTGCAACGCGGCTTCGACCTCGAGGAGAAGGGTCCGCCAACTTCAAAGAAGAGGATGGTGCGCCTTGAACAGATAGATCAAAAGCACAAAGGGAGCGAGCAGCAACACTAACATGATTAGGCACGCCCCAAAGACGAACAACCAGTCCTGCCACCTATGCTGGCGCAGGTACCGGTGATCGCGGATAAGCAGATTGTAGTTACGGCGATTCGCCTTCCAGGCCACATGCGCCACATCCCCAATGAAGGGTATGGCACCCAGGGTGTCCTCGATGGCCAGGTTGAGCATCATGCGGAGTACCGTGATGCGTGCGGCCCCGCGTCTCCAGGCGGCAAAGACAATGAAGAGGGACGCTAAAGCAGCGAAGGCATCGCCTATTCCTGGAATCCAGCCGATGAGCGCGTCTAGCCCGAAACGAATGCTGGTTCCGGGAATTTCGAATCGCTCATCCAACCAGGTTGCGATGAAATTCAGATGCTCGTTTGAACTACCCTCAGCAACTTTCGGATATCCCGGGAGGGCAGACTGTGACAGCGGAGGAAGAATTTCACCGGGAATGTACGTAGGCTTGGCCATTTATGGTTAGACGAGGACGAAGAAGTCCAGGTTGGTCATCAATGGTGGAGCGGATGCAGCTTTTGGCAGCCTTCCAGTACCCTGATCAATGCTTGCGGGGAAGTGGGGCATTCCCTGCTATCGAATGATGGGCCAGTGGATTGTTTGCACGCGCTTGGGACATTTGGACCGGGTCAATAATGATTCGCCAGTCCCACTGCTTCAGCGCTTAGAGTAGTACAGCAGCATGGCGGTCAAGAGCCACAGAAGGACTATAACGATGGCAACTTTAGCCCACATTTCTTCACATTTTTAGCACCTGGATCAACCGCGCGCAAAGAGTACAAGCAAGGTAAAAGCCCGCGCAACCTGATTCGCAATTCAATATTCTATCGGGATCAAGGAACAGCACGCCTCCCCCCAGCATGGGTATTTACCGTGAGACTTTGATGGAATACTCCGGTCCTCGCAGTTGGAAGTAGCAGGCAGCACACAGGTTGCTGGTTCATTAAGCCATCTCAAACTTCGTTTCGACGGCGCCGGCGAATTCTTTCGTTTATGCAAGGGCACGATGCTGCCGGCGCAACGGCTAACTCTTCTCCCTGTGTGTTACACTCCGCGCGTAAATCTTTGCACTGCTTCCAGGAAGAAAAACAAAATGAGGCTGCGTCCGATGGCTGTGTCTGCGGTCGGCATGGTATGCGTTCTCGTGTCGACATTTGCAACTGCACAACAGGGATCGCCAACGCCGCGGCCGATCACTGTCGATGATCAGTTCCAGATTAAGGCCGTGGACGATCCGCAAATCAGCGGCGACGGGGCCTGGGTTGCGTACACGGTGGAGACCGCATCGCTGAAGACGGATAAGAGCCGCACACAAGTTTGGACGGTCCCAGCAGCCGGGGGAGAGGCGATCGCGATGACCGTGGAGGACGAAACCTCAACGCATCCGCGGTGGAGTCCCGATGGAAAGTATCTGGCGTTCCTATCGGGCCGGAACGAGGGCAAGACGGAGGTGTATCTCCTGAACCGCCAAGGTGGTGAAGCGCAGAAGATTACCGACACGGTGCAGGACGTCGACGACTTCTCGTGGTCACCCGACAGCAAGAAGATGGTCCTGCTGCTGCGCGATCCGAAGCCGGAGGAGATTGAAGAAGCGAAGGAGAAATCGAAGGACGATGCCGGCGACAGCGCTGACAAGAGAACGGATGCGAAGAAGAGCAAAACGCCGAAGCCTTACGTCGTGGACAGGTATTTGTTCAAAGTGGATGAAGTTGGGTATTTAGATCACCGGCGCACTCATTTATATGTGTTCGACATTGCGACCAGGAAAATGACGCAGGTGACCTCGGGAGATTTTGACGATCAATCGCCTGCCTGGTCTCCCGATGGCAAATGGCTGGCATTTTCGAGCAAGCGAACGGTGCCCGACCCGGATCGCAATTATGACAGCAACATCTTTGTTGTAGCCTCGGACAATACCGAGAAGGGCGAGCACCTCACGCAGATCACAACCAATGCAGGAGCAGAGGCAGAGCCGGCGTGGTCGCCTGATGGAAAGTGGATCACCTATGTGACGCAGCTCGAGCCGAAACTCCTGGAGTATTCGACGAAGCACGTGGCGGTTTCTCCCGCGAGCGGTGGCGCGGCGAAGGTGCTGACACAGTCGTTCGACCGAATGGCGAGCGCTCCGAGATTTTCTCCGGACGGCAAGTTCATCTACTTCATCGCCGACGACGACGGAACACAGAACCTCTGCAAATTGCCGGCGAGTGGCGGAGAAGTCACGCGGGTTATCGGCGGACGGCTGATGCTTTACTCCTACACCGTCGCAAAGAACGGAGCGGTAGCGGCAACAAGCACAA
Source organism: Candidatus Sulfotelmatobacter sp. (assembly GCA_036376495.1). GTDB lineage: Bacteria > Acidobacteriota > Terriglobia > Terriglobales > Acidobacteriaceae > Sulfotelmatobacter. The sequence goes on from DASVAE010000105.1 coordinate 12,867, forward strand.
CGCCCGAGCGTCCGGTGGAAGTGTTCACGTTGAGCGCCGATGGCGGCGAGCCAAAAAGAATTACGCACACTAACGATGCGCTGATGGCGCAGCTAAAGCTCACGATCCCCGAGTACGTGAGCTTCAAGAGCAAAGACGGAACAACGATCCACGGATATCTTTATAAGCCGCTCGACTATGTTCAGGGCAAGAAGTATCCCGCGATCCTGCGTCCACATGGCGGTCCGGTGTGGTCGTACTACGCCGAGTTCACGCATCTGGCACAGTTGCTCGCGGCGAATGGATACGTGGTGCTTTTCCCGAATCCGCGCGGCTCGACCGGACGCGGCGAGGAATATGCCAAGGCGATCTTTGCGGATTGGGGGAACAAGGATTTCCAGGACGACATGGCCATGGTGGATTATGCGATCGCACAGGGACTTGCTGATCCGGACAAGTTAGGTGTGGGTGGCTGGTCGTACGGGGGCATTTCGACTGACTTCATCATCACTCAGTCCACGCGATTCAAGGCCGCGATCTCAGGCGCCGGTGCAACAAAGTTCGATTCCATGTACGGACATGATCAGTACGTCTTGGATTACGAGACGGAGCTGGGACGTCCGTGGGAGAAGAGCGACGTGTGGGATCACGTTTCGATGTACTGGAAAGTCGCCAACGTGACCACGCCGACGCTGTTCATGGGAGGCGAGGTGGATTGGAACGTTCCGATCCTGGGAGGCGAGCAGATGTATCAGTCACTGAAGAGTCTTGGCAAGGAGACGGAGTTGGTCGTCTATCCCGGCGAATATCACGGATTTAAAACGCCAACGCATTTGAAGGACCGCTTGGAACGGTACCTATCGTGGTACGCGCACTACGTCAAAGCTGATGGAACGCCGGCGCGCCCGGCAGAGAAGCGAGACGAGAGCACAAAGTAGTTCTGAATTGGGAGAAGGATCTAGCAAGAATTCTATCTCCGACAATGAAGCAAAGAGATCTAACACTGATTGTGCCTCTCAGTGCCCCGCTTTGAGAACCAGTTTTTGTACCCGCCAGTTCAACAACTCGCTCACATATAGTTCATTTTCTGACGGACATGCGATTTGATGAATCCACCCGAACTGCTTTAGCTGCTTGCCGGACTCCCCCAGCACTCCCAGAACTCGACCTTCCAGACTTAGCTTATAAATGCGACCTGGGTATGCATCAGAACTAAACAGCACTTGTTTGGGCGGAGGTGTGATGCAGATTGCCCAGGGCGAGCCGGGCGCCATTGTCTGCGGTCCTTTGATCGGTAGAACTGGCTTGCTCCCAATGGCGGGGCGCGCATTAGGATCGAATGGCACATCAATCGTGATTTGCCGAAGGAACTTTCCTTCGGCGTCGAATACCTGGATGCGGCGATTACCTCGGTCGGCCACGTAGACGTGGTCTTGGGCGTCAACCGCAATGCTATGAGGAGTGCTGAACTGCCCCGGTTGATTTCCAGGTTCTCCCCAGGACATGATCCAGTTGCCGTTCTTATCAACTTTCGCAATCCGCGAGTTGATATAGCCATCGCTGATGTAAGTGTTGCCGGCCTTGTCCCACGCCATGTCGGTGACCTGGCGGAACATTCCATCTACGGGAGGCAGCGGCGGCGTCTGATGTGGCAGAGGTCCGGTCTTTTCGTCAGACGCTTCCTGCTTGCGTCCGAAAACCATCGCTACACGACCGTCCGGATTAAACTTGATGACCATGTCCGAACCCTTGTCGGCCACCCAGATATTGTCCTCTCGATCGACCTTGACGGAATGCGCATAAGACCAGGCGTACAGGTTATGCCCAATCTCTCGCAGGAACTTGCCCTCGGCATCGAACTCCAGCAATTGAGCCGCAGCAGCTCCGTAAGCCGGACCGGTCGAGTTGCCTCGAGAGAAAACGAAAATATGTCCTTTGGAATTGACCGCCACACCAGCGACTTCACCGAGAAACAGATTTGCTGGCAATTTCAAGGCATCGGGAACCGATTGGAATTCGATCTCCGGTACTTGCGGTTGTTGCGCAAACAGGCAACTGGACGTACAGAGAAACAGCAGAAGGTGAATTCGTCGCATTAGAATCTCCGAGCAGAGCAAGAGCGCCTTGAAGAATACGATTACCGGGCTTTCGTCGCAAAAACATATACTGCGAACAGTCTGTTTTCCATCTGCGACTCTGGGAGCTCGACTCGGGGCAGCAGAACCCGCGCCCAACATCTAATTGGCGAATCTCAGGCAGCGTTCCGCTTGTCGCCAAAGCTTGAATCATAATGCCGGGAACGATCTCTTACCTGAGTGAAAATCAGCTTGTAGTCACGACGGAAACAAGCAGCGCAGCGTACTGGCTGCATTAGCAGCAACGGAAGGATATAGCACTCCACTAAATTTCGCGGGCGTGAACGGAAACCCACTTCTCTGCCGCAGTCCGGGCAGCGATACCGATGGGCAAGTGCAAGCCCTTTTTGTAGTACTACATAAACTGGCCGGGCTCGCGCCGTCAGCATCCTACTCCAACGCCCAATCAAAACTGCGGTTCGCTGTGCTCCGAGCATTAGCTGGCCAATATGTTTGCGACTAGCAGGCGGACCACTCCAACAATTTGTGAGCTCTCGGAGGATGTTCTTCGCCTGCGAATACCGAACCGCGAAATTCGGGATTCTCAATGCCTGTGGCCTCCGGTGCGGCTGCTGCACATTCAGAAATGTCGCGGGAGTAACAGCCGTCTCCGGTACACCCGTTCTCCGTTTTCCTGCCTCTGCGACCGGTTGCTGCACGACGCTGGCAGCATCGGTGAGAAGCCCGGGTAAAGGTGATGAAGGAGGAGGCAGCTTATCTTTAACCCCAGTCCGGGGAGTCAGATCGCGCTGAGCTTCTTGTACCGATAGGTCCACCATCTTTGCAGAAAGCTTTGAAAACTCCGCCAATCGCGCCCCACTCTTGTACTGACCGACGTCTTCACCTTCGGTGCCCTTCGAAGACCAGCCGAGCGAAGCTAGCTGCTCGTCATGATGAGGGTTCTTGAGATCCATTTTGTTTCGCACCGCTTGTCATCCTTTCCCTGCCAATTGCGGCGGACCTGGGGCAAGACTCTTGTTCTCTTTCGACGCACCTTGCATCAGATCAACGATCATCGCAAATAGATTATTTCGTGTCTCAACCCTCACTCCGGCACGAGTAATATAGCGAATGACAAGGTCGACACCGGCTCCCGCTGGTCTAAGATTGACCGAGGGCATGGCGCTGAATTGGGGCAAGCCTTCTTCGTGCGTCACTCTTTTCCATTCCGCCTCGGCCATTTTTGCGTCGGCTTCGGTTATCTTCACTGTCGCATCGTAAATTCCCTTAAGAAGGGCATGAACACTCGTACCCGGGGGGACGCTTACTTTAATCTCATCCCACATCCACTGTCCAACGGTAGAGAAGTTGAAATACTTGCCTCGTATTGCATACCCGTTCAAAAAGGAGACTCTTCTCCCCGTAGGATGGCCATGGGCAGTCCAGTTGCCGGTCTCAAGCAGCCAGGTGCGGAACAGCCCGAGCGCTACCACTTCGCCACCTACATCATTAATCTCTACCCAGTCCCCAACTCTGACTCCGTTCGGTCCCATCAAAACAAACCAACCGCAGAATGCCAGGATGAAATCCTGAAAGACCACGGTCAGGCCGGCGGTCACCAGACCCAGAATCGTCGGCATCTGCTGCGGTACACCAAAGATGACCAGCAGTATGAGTATGAGGCCGAGTAATTGCATTCCGAGATTTAGAACCGTCTTCAATGTCTGCCTTTGGCGAACATCGTGAACCATCCTCTGCAATGCGAGTTGGAGACCCCAACCCGCGACGATCACCAAAATACAGATCGACGCAAGCCACGCCAGAGACTGCAATATGAGGTGAATGACGATTTTTTTCTGCAGCTCGACTTGGTCCCCCCACCGCCCATAGAGGGCCGCCAGTTCCTGCTGTGCTCCCAGACGATCATGGAGAATGCTGATGATGCTTTGCTGAGCGCTCAGTCGTTGCAGCCGCTCGATTCGGTCTGAAGCCGACTCTCCAGGAGCTTTGCTCGACAGGGCAGCTGCCTCTCCCTTCATCCTTTCCTCATCACCGGCAAGCGCGGCAACATCGGCCTGGGCCAACTGCTGCGCCTGCGCAACCAATTGCTTTCTGTTGAGCAGGGATCGCCATGTGGATAGCTGCTGAGCAAAGGTCTTGTACTGTTCGGCCGAGGCGACAGCAGTCTGCCCGTCATCTTGGGAGGCGGCCGCCTCCCTATACTGCTTCAGCGAGGCTTGGCGCGCTGCCAGTTCCTGCTGAAGCTTGACTCGCTGATCTCCGCTTTCCCGGGCAAGGTCTTCGATCGAATCGGCCAGTTCTGCCTGGTCGAGGCCAAGTTGCGCGTTGGCAATCTCCAAGTCACTGGCATTGGAAGCACCTATTCGCTTTCCCGGGGTACCAGCACGAAGAGCCGCGATCCGAGCCTCATCGTTCTGGACGGTCTCTTGAAGTTCAGCCACCCTTTTCTGCAATGCCAATGCCCTGCCGCTTAAAGTTGGCTTTGCGAGGCTTGCCTGCCGCAGAGACTGCGAGAACGCCTGGTCGACTTCGTGATCTGCAAGACGCTCGGCGTCCCTGGCGAGCTTTCTCTCTTCCGCCGACTGAGCCAAGGCCGCCAGGGTTGCAGCCGTCTGCCATGGCCGTTGATCCACAATGCCAAGCGGTACATAAGCTCCGGTCCAGTTGCCCTTTTTGGGCTGCAAGAAGGGAAGATATTCCATTACTCCGCGAGTCATAAACGAACCTGCCAGAGTAATGGCCAGCACAATCAGCAAGGCCAGAACAATCACGCGGCGGGAGCGATTCATACGAGCGCCTCTCGTTTAAGTCTCTGGTTGACTTTACCGCAAACGAGAGATTGATCGCAGGTCATGTCCTTCGTGAGGAAAGGCTGCGGGCTCATACCAGCACTTCGGCTGGGGATGATTGTTCTTGGCAGACTCAGACCAAGTTGTCTTAGCCATTGGCTTGAGTGCCCTGAGAGGCATCTGCATCTGTTGTGCTTATCGAGCATCTGCGGGCCGAATTCGGCCTGTGAAAACAGAACAAAGTTCACCGGAAACAAGATGGTATCGAATGCATATCGGTCCATGGCAGCGAGCGCAACTTCCAGCGAGTGCGCGGAGAATCGGGTGAAGCCGATTTTACCCGCTCTCGGTGAAACAGCGGCGCGTCTCGGCCATAGTGGGGCACAAAAACGCCCCGATTGCTGAAGTCGGGGCGCTGCCAGGAGACAAGGTTCCCCTGTAGATGAAACGTACAACCGAAAGTTTTGCAGACTCGCTACAGTTTCGCACTACAGCAAATCCCGTAAGTCCGCGTTTTGCCCGAGATTGGGAACTCACTCACTTGCGTAAGCACAAAATTGGGGCACAGTGCTAGGCTGCCCTGCCAATGCGGAAAATTAATCTCGATAAATTGTATGCGGCCGTCTCAAACCAGTTAACGCTGGCCTTGCGTTGCTCTGGGGATGACATAAAGAAAATGTAAAAATTGCTACTACGGCTGGCAGTAGCTTGTTCAAGGTGGATATGATCCGTTGGCTAACGACAGTAAACGGCGCGATGTTTGCTCGGAAACCAAACCTCGGGGGAGGGCTTTAGGTTTACCCGGGATACACTCGCCCAAACATAACGCACTTCTAACCTAACTGGCCCGGCCTGTATTCAAGGTTGGGCCATTATTTGTTTGGAGGCCAGCCCTGGCGATATGCGTTGAGAATCGGAAAGTTTCAACGCCGGCTGGCAGAGAAGCTTCGTGGCTCAAAGAAGCTCCCGCGCGAGTGAGCAGTCCGATTTGCAATAACGCTAGAACTCCACTCGCAGAGCTAACTGCATCACGCGCGGGTTGGTCAGCGTTTGCGTATAGACGCCGAACGTGTCCGGCTGATCGAGCCGATTGCCGATTGTGTTCACGTCGAAGCGCGTGCTGTTGGTGACGTTAAACACGTCCCAACGGAAGCGAACACCAATTCGCTCGGTAGGATGAAACAACTTTGCCAAGCCGGCATCCAGTCCAAAGTACCCGTCGCCACGGAGAGGAGTTCGGGTTCCCGACTCTCCTGGATAATCGACTCTAAACGCGCTAAACACCGCGTTTGGGTCGGCGAAGGCGTTCACGCCACGACCGCGTCGTAGATCAGAGCTACTGAGATCCCGCGTCTGCATGGCCCAGCCTTCAATGTCCCAGTTCGTCGGCCAGGTCGAACCCTCGTCCACGCTCCACGGCATGCCGCTGGTCCAGCGGAACAGACCATTCAACTGCCATCCTCCAAGGAAGGCGTTGACGATTCGGCTCGCTCCTGAGCCAAAGTAACGTCCACGTCCAAACGGGATGTCGTAAATCCAGTTCGCGTTGATCTGATGGGCAGGGTTGAAATCCGAGACGCCGCGCAGTTGTGAAGGATTCCATGTGTTGATGATTTGCGCACCGTTATTCCCGCCGGATGTCGGAATGCGTTCGGCCTGGGAGGTCCAGTCCAGCGACTTCGACCAAGTGTAGTTGAAAGCACCTTGCAATCCGCCACTGAAGTGCTTCTGCAGTGTGACCTCGAGGCCGTTGAAATTCGACTTGCCGATCGTCCGCCATGAATACAAGGCGGAGTATTGATCGTGGTAGAACCGGTACGAGGGATAGCTGTGCCCAGCTATATTCAATCCGGCGCCACTCTGGCTGTCCGGCAGGTCGAGATTGAAGAGTGCGTAAGTTTCGTTGCCTACGTTTTGCAGGAACTGGTTGTACACAACTTGTGTGGCCGTAGCCGGCCCGAAGCCAACGTCAGTGCCGGCGAGCGGACCAAACAAATCCTCCCAATATGGGATCTGCGCGACACTCTGTACCGGATCACCGGCCCAAGCCATTTGCGAAAGCTGCCGGGCGGCAGTGAAGTAGTCGACACCGCTCTTCGGATCAACTAAGTTGAGCGGCATAGCGACATCTTCCTGCTCGGGTAATCGGCGCGAGAACCGGCCCACATAGGCGACTTCCAGGACCATATCGCGTCGCAGTTGGCGCGCAATCGAAAAGTCCAGTGCATGCGAGTACGGCGTCTTCATAGCGCGGTCAAGCCCCCAGCTAATGGCGAACGAATCGCTGGGAGGGGTTGCTGGGAATCCGCCCGCCGGGGCCGGGGGAAGCAGTCCTGGTGGAATGGTCGTCAGTCCGCTGAATCTTGGGGCGGAACTGACGCTAACCGTCCCAGGCACGTTCGACACCTGGCTGGAGAGCCCGTACGAACCAGCGGCATCGTATGAATTTACGGTGGCGGCACCGAAATGGCTGTAGTACATCCCGTATCCGCCGCGAATGGAGGTTTTGCCATCGGCGCCGAATAGCTTGCCCAGCCATCCATTCTGGAATGAGGGCGACCACGCCACGGCGACGCGGGGCGCAAAGTTGTGCAGATCGTAATTCCACAGATCGGGGCGTCCGTTATATCGGCCGTCTGGCGCGAATGAGATTTCTGGAGCATTGATGGCAGCACCGCCGGTCTGCCCCTGGTGCGCGCTGGTATTCAGCCAGTCGGTCAAGCTCAGGGGCGCGCAGCCATTTCCATTCACTACACATGGGCCTACCTGCGTGCCATGCGTTTCCGCGGGGGGCTGTAGTATTGTCCAACGGAGGCCGTACGTGAGAGTCAAATTGCGCGAGATTTTCCAGGAATCCTGTGCATAGGGTTCGTATTCCGCCCAACGATAATTCCTGAGGAGCGGCGACCCGAGTGGCAGGGGATTCCCATTCTTGTCGTAGTTATAGATCGCATTGCCTTCCGTAACCATGCCCACCAGGGTCATGATGATGTTGTCGTACTGCAATGCGAAAGGATCCGATACGGCCGGGAATCCCGAGGTGGGCGGATCAAACGGCACATTCCTGTTGGCAATCCCTGAATAGATCAGCCACCCAAGATTGATATTGGCCGAGGGAAACGAATTCGCAAAGCTGGAGCGGAAGTTCGAGATCAACCTCACGTTTCCGCCGAACTGCAAGGTGTGTGTGCCCTTGGTCCAGGTGAAATCGTCAACCAAGTTATGCACCGGCACGTGGAAACTGGTGGAGCGCGTAAACGCGACGGGGGACGACAGACCCGCGAGCGTAACCTGAGGGTCCTGCGAAATCCCTTCAGCCTCGCCCCCCTGGCGTGTAAATCCCCAGTGGAATGAGTTCACCTTTGCGGGCGAGAAGACGGCAGTGTAGCCCAGCGCGATTCCCTTGCTGTTATCGAGGGTCGTGCTGGCGGGTGCCTGGCCCGGAAATTGAGGAGCACCGCCGAGATGGTCATTCTGCAGATTGCCACGGGCGAACAGCGTGTGGCGACCGTCGGCGGTCAGGTTATAGTCTAGCCGCGCGATGTAGGTGTCGAACTTACGCTTCTCGTTCGCTGCGAACCGGAAGCCGGCTGTGTTGTGGCCATCCCCGCTGGTCAAATCGTTGGGCAGTGGGTAGGACTGGAGAATCGACATAATGGCGGTGCTGTTACCCAAGCCTCGCGGGTCCATCTGCTGAATCTGGCCCGGAGTGAGCGTTGTCAGGCCATTGTTGACGTCCTCGTAAATCAGGCTTCCTGCCCGCATACTCGCGGTGGGAACAGTCTGCACCACACTTACCGCCTCGCGGTCGCGCCGGCCTTCATAATTGGCGAAGAAGAAAAGCCGATTTTTTATCAGGGGGCCGCCAACAGAACCGCCGAAAACGTTTCTTATGAGCGGCGAGCGCTTATTCGGCAGACCGCTCTCAAGCTCAGACGTTTTCAGGAAATAGTCATTGGCCGAAAAGACGGTTGTGCGATTGTACTCATAAGCGGAGCCGTGGAACTGGTTGGTGCCGCTCTTTGTGACCAGGGCCACCTGCGCCCCGGCGGAGCGTCCGGCATCTGCGTTGGCGTTGCTGGTGGTCACGCGGAAGTCGGCAACTGAGTCCTGCGTATTGCGCAGCACGCTAGTGAATGCGAAGCCGTTATTCTGATCATTCACATCAACACCATCGAGCATGACATTAGACTGATCGCTGCGTGCGCCATTGACGGCACCGCTCCGGGTGTCGGAGGTAGCATCGAGCCGATTGCCGAGATACGTAACGCCAGGCTGAAGGCTGAGCAGCTCGACTACGTTGCGTCCTTCAATGGGGAGCTGCGACACCTGCTTCGTGTCGAATCCATTGCCGATCGTCGCGTCCGTTGTATTTAACATGGGCGCTTCGCCGACGACCTCGACCTTTTCACCGGTGGTCGCAACCGGGAGATGGAAGTCCGCAGTGGCCGGCACGTTGACGATGAGGCTCAGGTCCTTGCGCTCTGCGGTGGCGAACCCGGTGGCGGATGCGCTCAAGGTGTAATCGCCGGAAGGAAGCTGAACGAATTCGTAGAACCCTTCGGTGTTTGTCTTCGTGACACGTGTCGCACTGGTGTCAGTGCGAACCAGTCGAACCGTTGCGTTCGCCAGGACCGCGCCGGACGAATCTGTTACGTGTCCGCGGATGGAAGCGGACCCCTGAGCCAGTGCCCCGACCGACCACATGCCGACGGCGAAGATTGTCGCCAATAGTGTTGCTGATTTCATTCCCCCCCCACGCAGGATCAGGTTCCGTCGCCAACCAGACCGTCAGCGATGCGGCCAATGTTGAATCCTGACCGCAATTCGCCAAGGCCGCAATGACACTGAATTGAATCTCGTCGGTTCGGCGGGAACGCTGAAACTGGACGAACATTGTGTCCTTGCACAATGAAGCTGTCAAGCTTCGCGGCTGGGGAAGGACAACCAGTGGCGCTTCTCACGGCCGAGGTGCAAATCGCTTTGTCGATCAAGAAAGCCGGTCTGGAGTGCTGTGCTTGCGGACACCAAGTATTTGAAGGGAACCTTTATTACCAGCACTCGGCACCAGGCTACCAGGATATTTTCTGAGGCAAGAACTCAGCGAAGAGGTCATCGTAGTAGGGTTTCAACTGTTTCAGGTCAGGCTTGGAGTGTCCTTTGGAATACAGATCATAGGGATTGAACTTTTTCACCCATTCGATCATCGCCTTGTCTTTTTCATCTTCCAGGTGCTGGTAAGCCCCATGCCGATGCCATGCATAGAACGAGTGAAAACGAAGCATGTAGAGAGCTTCGTCACCGAGGTATGGACTCATCACTTGGGCAATGTAGCCATCGTGCCCGAATGACATGTGGACGTTTTCCAGACCGCAATTTGGTTCGTAGATGCCATAGTTGGTCTGGTATTCGGGAACGTTTGCGTCTGGATTTCCGCTGAAAAATTCAGGGAAGACGACTTGATGTGACCAAGCGCAGCCGACGGGAAATGTATCGCCAACAACTCCCCACTGCGGCTCGCCGTACAAACAAAGGCACTTTCCCAGGTCATGGATAAAGCCCACCAATACCATCCAGCGCGGATGTCCATCTTTGCGGATCGCCTCCGAAGTCTGCAAAAGATGCTCAATCTGCGTGAGATCGGTATCGGGATCGCTATCGTCGACAAGCGTGTTGAGGTATTCGGCGGCCTCCCAAATGCTTTTCTTGCCGCGCGTGAGTCCGAAGTACTGCTTTTCTTTGCTCAGGACGTAATCGAGGGTTTGCTTCTCGTGATTGATGCGGTAGAACTCAGCTACCCCGGTATTCGCCTTGGCATCATATTGGCGGTACTCGGATTCGGATTTTCCCTCTTTGTATCGGCCTGCGACGAAGTCATCGCACTGCTGGATACCAACACCATTGCCTGAAGAGGCTGGAATTCGTCGGGTCATGTGGTCCCCTCATGTCATTCCCAATAGTGTAGCCAATGGGCCCTTGCGTCCAAAAGGTTTTTCGGAGATTTGCTGGCGATAAACGCGTGGTCTGAGAACTCCGGACTGCCTTTTGGGCGAGGGTGGCTGTCTTTCCTGCACCCGATGCTGGGGCGACTTCGCCCAGACTAAGGGAAGCATCAAAAATGAGGGGGGGATCCTCGGACACAGCAAAGCGGACACGACTGTGAACGTCTACATGCAGTCGATCGAGGACAGGGGTCAAGCAGACGCGAGAGGCGATCTACGCAGAGCTGACAGCGAAATTGGCGGAGTATCAAGAAAGCGAAAAATTTGGTACGCTTTTGTACGGTGGGTGTTTTGGACGGTCCGCAAGTGATTGTCCCGCAAGGGTAGGGCGCTTAACTCAGCGGTAGAGTGCCATCTTCACACGGTGGAAGTCATAGGTTCGAATCCTATAGCGCCCACCATCTTTTCAATACTCCGGCTTACCTTACGCCATCAATCGCGGCCGGTTTGTTTGTGACTCTCAAAGACTAAGAGCTTTTGAAAGAACGGGAGAGCATCAGTGTAGAATCTTCCATCGATGCCCCAGTCTGCTCCGAATGTTCTGTTGTATTCCTCTGCCCCGTGAATAATTCCAAATTCATTCAGCTTATGTGTGAAAGCTTGATTGGCGTATACATGGTCAAAATTAGGATCGTTGCGCGTCCAGTCAAACTTGAGTCCTCTTAGGGATTTGAGGTTGTCGGTATATTGGGGAATCATTGTTTCCAGATAGAAGTTATTGCGAAAGCGTTCCATGAGTTTGGCATCGATGATCAGTTGATCCCCTTCTTGGCGCGCCAGCAGATCGATGAACAGAGGCGGGTTGCCGGGATCGGGTAAATGAGCCTGAAACATGCTGGCAGCAACGGAGGTCCCCATGAGAACGAAGCTGCCGGGCACCGTGAGACCGAATGCCGCGAGCCAAGGGCGCCAACTCTTCCAGAGGATCGCCTGTCGATGCAGGACTAAACTAAGAACATCAAGCAGCCCTTGCCATGCATTTTCACCGTCTTCCACCAAATCTCCCAACACTGCCTGGCGTTCGTCGCGCTGCAGTAGTTGAGCAGCAAGCTCTACCAAGGATGAACCCACGCTCGTCATGAGGTTCCCCCGGTTCTGTTCACTGCCCACGAGGCGCTGCGGCTGACGCGGGTCACTGTGTCGTAGAAATCCTTTGCCGCCCGCACGCCCTTGGCTGTCACGCGAACCATACGCTTCGCGCGTCCTCCCCGTTGGGGCGTGGCGTCGCCCATTCGCGTTTGAAGCAGGCCTTTTTTTTCCAAGCGATCGATGGTGGTATAAAGCGCACCCAGGGAGCATCTTCGTCCGGTCGCCACGGCAAGCTCTTTGCGAATGGATGCGCCATAAGCGCCGTCGCCAAGTCCGGCTGCGGTGGTGATCAATAGATATTCGAATTGTCCCATGACGATTAGAACTACATTGTGATTCTAATCGAGGGGGCGTCAAGCTATATTCGTCCAACGTGGAACTGCCCCGCTGATCTGGCTCGCCGAATTCAGAATCCACTTTTGTTGGAATGTCTCTCACCCTAAATTTCGAACTCCCCAAAACTTGCCTATGGGCGGATAACGGGGCACTCGGAAATGGGCACGAGCCGTGATCCGTTTGTGATCCGTTAGCGCTCATCTTTCACTGCTTTAGGGGCGCCCGCCGTGCGACTCTATTTTTATTGGAAATACGTGTACCCAAAATTCGAATTCCTATAGCGCCCACCATTAAATGCCTGCAAACACGGACATTAGGCTTGCGTGCATGTGCAAAGGTCCAGTCGGTTCGCTTTGCCTTTCCCTGGGATGACTCCCGCCCTTCGGCTGCAGGCCGATTTGGAGCTGTTTTCTGTTAGTAAAGGGCTCAGGGGCATGCTAAAGTGAATTTCGATCGGCTAGGTATTCCCCCTCCTAAGCATTAATCCCCCAGGCGCAAGCGACCGACTCGCAAAGGATCCTTATGACACCCGTATCCCGTGTACTGGGTTCTCTCCTGATGTTGTGCTTCTCAGTGGCCAGCGTGAACCAGGCATTTTCGCAGTCGGTTACGACCTATCACTACGACAACCGCCGAACGGGCTGGAATTCAAACGAGCCAAATCTCACTCCGACGAATGTGGGGAGTGCGTATTTTGGACTGCTCCGGTCGGTAACGCTGGATGACCAGGTGGATGCTCAGCCGCTCTACATGCCGGCGATCAATATAACCAGCGGGCAGTTCCAGGGCGCGCATGACGTGGTGTATGTCGCCACGGAAAACAACAGCGTTTATGCCATTGATGCGGAGGGCGGGGCGGTGCTGCTAAAGGCCAACTTTGGAGCGCCTGTTCCCAGTCCACTTGCCTGTAACAACAATGGTCCGAACGTTGGAGTCAATTCCACACCGGTGATCGACCCAGCGTCGAACACCTTATACGTCATGGTGTACACGCTGCAGAGCACGGGGCCGGCCTATTTTCTGCATGCGCTGGATCTGGGGAGCCTGACGGACAAGGTTGCACCGAGACTGGTTACAGCGTCCCAGACGCTAAATGATGACTCCACATTTAATTTCAATGCCAAGTATCAGCGGCAGCGTCCCGCGTTGTTGTTGGCCAATTCCAATGTGTACGCAGCTTTCGGCAGTTTCTGCGACTACTTCCCCGGGCTTTCCCGCGGATGGCTGCTGGGATGGCAGGCGGGAACGCTGACGCCGCTGGCGGCCAACCACGTTTTCAATTCGCAGGCCACTACGCCGCATAACTACTTCCTGTCATCGATCTGGATGTCGGGTTTCGGGCCAGCGAGCGACGACTTAGGAAACATTCTGGTAATAACAGGAAATTCCGATCCGTCAGGGACCACTTACGATGGGGTAACCAGCCTTCAGGAAAGTGTGATTAAAGTTTCGCCGGATTTGTCCACGGTGCTCGATTTATTTACGCCATGGAATTGGGCGACGCTGGACCAGACGGACGCGGACTTAGGCTCCGGAGGAGTGTTAGTTCTGCCCGATCAGCCCGGTTCGTATCCGCATCTCGCGGTGGCCGCCGGGAAGTCTGGAACAATGATGTTAATGAATGGAGATAACCTGGGGGGATACTCCACCACGACGAATAATGTGCTGGGGAAGTATGGGATCGGTGCCTGCTGGTGTGGCCCGTCTTATTTTGTAGATCCGGTGGATTCGCTTGGTCGAGTGGTAAGCAGTGGTGGAAGAGCGGTGAACCTATGGAAGGTCAAGTCGTCACCCACCACTTCGCTGGCGTGGGTAGCCAACTCGGCTTCGATTGGAGGTGGACAGGACGCTGGATTTTTCACGACGGTTACTTCCAACGGCACGAGCAGTCCGATTATCTGGGCATTATCGCGGCCGACGAATACCGACCTGTCCGTTTATCTTTATGCGTTCAATCCTGACTCGGGCACGCCAATGAAGATGCTGTTCAAAGGAGGGGCGGGCACGTGGCCGAATCTTGGGGGCAACGCGAATCTTGTGCCCGTCGTCGCGAACGGGCAAGTGCTAGTGGCGAGTAACAAGCAGCTGGAAATTTTTGGCTTGAGGGGCACGCTTACCAGTACCGCAGTGTCGTCGAGCCTGAATCCATCTCCCTATGGAGCGTCGGTGAGCCTTACCGCAACGGTGAAATCCAAGACGACAGGGACGCCGACAGGAACGGTGACATTTCAAGACGGCGCGACGACACTGGGCAGCGCGACGCTGAGTGGTGGGAGCGCTACGTTAGCGGTTGCAACACTAAGCGGGGGAACTCACTCCATCACAGCCGTGTATAGCGGGGACGCGAATTTCGTCACCGGCCTCTCGCCGGTGTTCGTGCAAACCATTAGCCCAGCAGCCAGTAGCACCACGTTAACTTCGGCGCCGAATCCGTCGCAGTACAATCAGACCGTTGTGCTCAGCGCGAAGGTGAACTCCGCAACGGGCGCGGTACCTACTGGAAAAGTCACATTCAAGGAAGGTCTTAGCAATATTGGAACGGTGGCCCTCACCTCGGGTGCGGCGTCCCTGTCGGTCTCGAACCTGAGGGTCGCGTCGCACTCGATCGTCGCAGCCTACAGTGGAAGCCCGAACGTTAGCGCCAGCAGGTCAGCGGCGATAACTCAAATCGTGAACAGGGCGCCAACCACAACGACGCTTACTTCAACTCCGAATCCATCCACTAGCGGGACAGGGGTGACGTTCACCGCCACCATCCTTGGGGCCTATGGGGGGAATCCGAGCAACACTGTGACATTCAAGGATGGGACCACGACTATCGGGTCAGTAGTGCTAAGCTCGACTTCGCATCAGGTTACATTTGTCATCTCCACATTGGCGGTGGGGACGCACAACATCACGGCGACTTTTGTGGGAGGAGCAAGCTTCGCGCCCAGCACGTCAGCAGTTCTCCAGCAGGTGGTGAAGTAGGGCAGGCAGGCCGTTGGGGAAGTTGATAGGTCTTGCGATGCGCTGCGCTGAAGAAAGCTGGTTCTGCAGTGGCGGATTTAGATCTGCAGTACATCGCCGGGCCGAGCGACGATCTCGTACAGCACAGGATTCACGAAGAATCCGATGAACAGGCGTGAGATCAGCCCGGCGACGATCACGATGGCGAATGGCTTTTGCGTGTCCGATCCGATGCCGGTGGACAGAGCCGCGGGGAGCAAACCGAGGCAGGCGACTAACGCCGTCATCATGATGGGGCGGAGTCGCAGCAGGGACGCTTCCCGGGTCGCGGTGCGAATGTCCATGCCTTCCTGGCGCAGCTTGTTGATGTAGGAGACCAGAATCACGGCCGTCTCCACGGAAACGCCCAGCAGCGCGAGAAGGCCCAAGACTGAAGACACGCTGAATGGTGTATGCGTGAGCTTCAGTGCCAGCAGGGCGCCCACAGGCTCCGTCATGATCACTCCCAGGGCAATCGTCAGCGGGAACTTGAGGTTGCCATAGAGCGCGAACAGAATCATGAAGATCAGGCCGACTGCCAAGGGGCCGATAAAATACATTTGCGACTTGGCCTCGAGAAACAGGGTGTATTCCCCTCCCCAATCCATCCAATAACCTTGCGGTAACCTGACCACTTTGTTGACCGCAGCTTGTCCATCGTGAACGGTGCGCTCCAGGTCGCGCCCTTCGATGCTGTACTGCACTCCGATGTAGCGAGAGTTGTTTTCCCGGTAAATGAAGGACGCCCCATTGCCCTGGCGAATGTCCGCCAGCTGGCTGAGCGGAACTTGCTGTCCGTCCGGCGTGCCCACCAACACGTTTCCGATTTCCCTGGCGCTGCTGCGGAACTGGGGCTGCATGCGCACGACTAGGTCGAAGAGTTTCTCGCCTTGAATGACCTGAGTGATCGCCTGTCCCCCGACTGCGGCGGAGATCACAGCCTCGACATCGGCGACGTTGATTCCATAGCGCGCGATCTTGGCACGATCGACATCGACCAGCAGACTCGGCTGACCAAGTTCGCGGACCACCGTTAACTCTTTAAACCCCGGGACCTGTGCCAGAGTGTTCTTGATCTGAATGGCTTTGTCCTGCAGTACGTTCAGATCTTGGCCATAGATTTTCACGGCGAGCGAACTCTTCAATCCAGTCAGCGCCTCATCCACGGCGTCTTCTGCGGGTTGGGTGTAGTTGAAGATGATGCCCGGGAACGCGCTCAGGCGCTTGTTAATCGCTTCTGTGAGTTCCGTCTTGCCGGTAATATCGCCGTGCCACGCCTTGTCTTTGTAAGGTTTGAGGCCAACGTAGAATTCACAGTTGAAGAAGCCGGTAGGATCGGTTCCATCATCGGGACGGCCCAACTCTGAGCCGACAACCGTGACTTGAGGATAAGACATCAAGACGTCGCGAATTTGCGGCGCGATCTTGCTCGCTTCTTCGAACGAGATCGTGTAGGGCATGGTGGCTCGAACCCAGAGTGCGCCCTCATCCAGATGCGGCATGAATTCGCCGCCGATGAAAGGTATGAGCAGAAGCGTCGCGCCAAAGACGAGGGCGGCAATCGCCAGAGTCGCTCGCGGCCGGTCCAGCGCCTTGTCGAGGTAGACCGCGTATTTTCGCTTCATCCATTCGTAGGCCCGGTTGGGCTTCTCGCGCACGCCACTTTTGAACCAGTAGGACGCCAGCACCGGAACCAAGGTCAGCGTCAGGATGAGGGCGCCGACTAAAGCAAACGACATGGTCTCGGCCATAGGATGAAACAATTTCCCGGCCGGCCCGTTCAAGGCGTAGATGGGCAGATAGCCGGCGAGGATAACCGCGACCGAGTAGAAGATGGGACGGTCGACGTCTTTCGACGCGGTGAGAATTACGTCGCTGAGCTTGTATTGCTGCCCTTCGCGTAGCGCGAGTTCACGATAGATGTTCTCCATCATGACGACGGTTCCATCGATGACAATGCCGAAATCGATGGCTCCGATCGACAGCAGATTCGCGGCCACATCGTGGGCATGCAGGACGATGAAGGCAAACAGAAGTGATAACGGAATGGTCAGCGCGACAATAATTGCGGCGCGGATGCTGACCAGAAAAAAGATCAGCACAAGCAGGACCAGGACCATTCCGCGCAGCAGGTTGGCTTCGACCGTTTCCGTGGTGAGATCGACTAGTTCGCTGCGATCGTAAAACGGATGGATTTTCACGTCGGGCGGGAGAATCTGGCGGTTGAGTTCTTCCGTCTTCGCCTGGACGCCTTTCAGCACGTTCTGCGTCTGTTCGCCTCGCAACATCAGGATGACGCCCTCCACGGCGTCATCGTTTTTCTGGAAGCCGAATTGCCCCAGGCGCGGAGCATGCCCGATGGTGACTTCGCCGATGTCGCGCACGCGGAGGGGAACACCTTTATTGGCGCCTACGACGATATTGGCGATGTCATCCGTATTCCTGACCAGACCGATGCCGCGCACGTAGTAGAACTGTCCACCTTGCGAATAGAAACCGCCACCGGCATTGGAATTGTTGGCAGACAGAGCCTGCGTGACCTGGGCTACGGTCATGTGATAGGCATAAAGCCGCGCGGGATCGAGCAGCACCTGGTACTGCATGACCATTCCGCCCAATCCTGAGTCATCGGCGACGCCGTGCACCGAGCGGTAGGCTCGTTCAATAACCCAATCCTCGAGCGTCTTCAACTCCTGCGGGCTGCGATCGGGACTCTCAATGACGTAGCGATATACCAGACCACTCGGGCTGAATAGCGGCGCCAAGCTGGGTGTGACTCCGGTGGGAAGGGTGGCCTGGGCCATGCGCTCGAAAACGATCTGGCGAGCGAAGTAATCGTCGGTATCTTCCTCGAAGGTCAACCGGATGTCCGAAAGGCCGTATAAGGAAATCGAACGCATGACAGCCATGTGAGGCGTCCCGTTCATCTCCAGTTCCAAGGGCAGCGAGACGAGGCGCTCGACTTCTTCGGCGGCGTGGCCCGGCCACTGGGTAATGATTTCTACCTGAGGCGGAGAAAGGTCGGGGTAGGCGTCCACCGGCATTTTCTGGAACGAGATGATTCCCCCGACGGTAATAAACCCGGTCAGCACCAGCACGAGGAACCGTTGCCGCAATGCTGCTTGGACGATTCGATGGATCATTCAGAGGCCGTAAGGGTCACTTACTTCTACTGGGTACCGTGTGATTCAACGCTGCAAAGAATTTGCGAACTGCAAGAACAGACTGCCCTCGCCAACCACCTGGTCTCCAGCTTTGATGCCGCTGGTCACTTGCGTCTGTCCATTGATGCTTTCGCCGGTGGTTACATGGCGCATTCCAAACTGGTTGGGAGCCACGGCTGCATAAACGAAGGGCTCATTTTCCGCGTCGCGCAGAATCGCCGAATCGGGCAGCGCTATGGCGTTTTGGATCTTGCCTCCCTTGACGGTTGCGGTTACATACATATCTTTTTTCAACTTCTCCCCGGGATTTTTGGTTTCAATGCGTGCCTGGAGCGTCCTCGTGTTGGGGTCGAGGGAAGCGGCGACGTAAGCGATGCGGCCCTGAAATACATCGGGATAGGTGTCGGTCTGAATCGTGACCGGGTCTCCGACGCGCACGTAGGGCAAATCCTTCTGATACACGTTTACCAATACCCATACGGTGCTGGTGTCGGAAATCATGAAGCACTGGGTAGCGCCTGTCTGCAGCAGTTGGCCAGCCGCGACATCCTGTTCGACGACTTCGCCGTTAATCGGAGCCTTCACTGGAACTTCGAAGCTGGGAGGAGCCTGCACCAGCGCATCGGGATCGGTAATACCGAGCACTTTGAGCCCGGCCATAGCCGCGGCGAGATCGCCGCCAGCCTGGGTTTGAGCGGACTCGGCTTGCTCCAGAACTTGTTCCGCGATGGCCTTGTGTTCGTATAGATCCTTGGTGCGGACGTAATTCTTCTCCGCCAGGGCGTAAGCGGATTTTGCCTTGAGGTAGTTCGTGCGCAGCTGGGAATAATCGGGACTGGTTGCGTACAGCATGGGTTCGCCTTGCTTGACGTGCTGCCCGGGGAATACGACGATTCGACTCACCGGCCCGCTGACTTGGGTGATGACCGGAAGGGTGCGGAAACCGTTGTAGGCGACCGCTCCGGTCAAGCGCAATGTGCGGACTAGCGTGGTCGGCTCGACGTGGATGATCTGAACGTGCGATGCCTGTTCGGGCGGTATGCTGAATAGTTCGGGATGATTTATGTTCTTTTGGTTTGCCGAGGCGCTGGAGGTGGATCGGTCGCAACCGTTTAACACCGATGCGATCAGTGCAATCGCGACCAGGGGAAGAGCGAACCTGTGAAGATGATTGCAGTTCATGGCAGGTTCCTCGTCGCCAAAGCCTGCTTCAGCTGTTCGACCGCAGTCATATAAGAAGCCAATGCTTGCCGGTAGGCCAGTTGCGTAGCCCGGTAGCTGCGGGCTGCGTCAAGATAATCCAGCAGGCTGGCTGCTCCCCGCTTGTAAGCATACTCGCTGATTTCGCGCGAATCCTTGGCTTGCTGCAAGTATCCGGAAGTGTAGAGCTGCACGACCTCGTCATTGGACCTCACGGCTTCGTAGGCATTGGAAACGTCGGAAAGAACGGTATCGCCGGCAGAGCGTTCCTGCTCCTGGGCTTGGGTGAGAGCGTAGCGAGTACGCGCGATCTCGCCCTGGTTGCGGTCGAACACTGGGAGAGGAACATTGGCGAAGATCGAAGCGGTGTTTTCGCCCGCGACGTGGGTGAAGTTGTAAGTGCCGGTCACGTCCACTTTGGAATTCGCCTGGGCAAGAGCGATTTGGCTTTTGGCCGCCACAATCCCCAACTCGGCCGCACGATAGTCGGGACGCTGCCGCAGAGCCTGGGCCTGCAGATCGTCTAGTTTTGTCTTTACGGGTTCATATGCCAGTTCACCAACGATGTCGAAACTGGCAGGGACGGCGTCGTATCCCAAGAGCTCGCGGAGGCCGGTCAACGCCTGGACCTTCGCGAGCCTCGCAGAGGAAACGTCCGTCTGAAATTGCAGGAGCTGCAACTTGATCTTCAGAAAGTCGGCTTCTCCGATGTACCCGGCCTTGAATTGCTCCTGGCTGATGTTCACCGTCTGCTGAAAATCCGCCAGATCCTCCTGGGCAAACTGCAGAGTGGATTGGGCCAGCAGGCCACTGATGAATTGTTGGCTTACGTTGAAGATCAAAGCCCGTTCGGCGTCGGAAATTTGCGCACGGGTAACGGCGGTGGCATCGCGCGCGGCTTGCAGCCGGTGCTGCCGCTTGCGCCCGCGTTCGAAAAGGTAGCTGAGTCCGATGTCGAACTGCTGCGTTTCGTTCAGATTCTGGCCGTTGAAGTCCTGGGGGCTGAAAAACGGGACGAATTGCGAATCCACGCCAAGGGTCGGATTGGGTCGCAGATTGGCGGTGATCTCCTGGGCTTCATTCTGTTGAACCTGCGTGCGCGTTGCCCTCAAGGAGTGATTGTGTGCGAGCGCGAGAGTGATCGCTTGGTCCAGGCTGATCAGGGTTGGAGTTTGAGCAAGCGCCGTCCCTGCCAGTGGAAGCAGTGCCGTGCTTGCCAATTTTAGAAAGAAGCTTGCGCGCATACGGTCAAGCAAAATTATGCCATCGCGACGCTGCGGAACCGCGGGGTGTTAATCGACCCGGCATACAATCCCGCAACAGCGGTGGATCGAATCTTATCTGGCCTTGTAATACTTAGATGCGAGAATACGCTAACCCGGGTTGAGCCAGGGGGAGCGGGTTCCGCTTCAAAATGAAGGTTCGCCAGCAGAGCAGGCTTGAAGGCGCAGAAGTTAAGCCGCCTTCTTCAGGGACGACTCCGCCGTGTCTGTCGGCTCAGCAGCTTCTTTCAGTGCTAAACGTCTGCCCTGCTCATGAAGGAGATCCGCGTTAATCTCGCCGCCTAACAGGATGGCAAATGCCGTCCAGTACAGCCAGACCATTAGAGCGATCGCTGCGGCCAGGGTTCCGTAAGTCTTATTGAGATTCGTGAAATGCTGAAAATAGATGCCTAACGCCCACGAAAGAAGTAGCCAGCAGGCGACCGCCAAGGCTGCGCCCGGGAGGGTACGGCGGAAGCGCTGCCGGACGTTGGGGGCGAGAAAGTAAATGAGTTCGATGGCGAGGACCGCGAATGCAATCGCGATGGACCAGCGCAGATAGGGCCACACAGCAATGAATACGGAGCCCAGGCCCACCTTCGCCGCCAACCAGCCTCCGAAACTTGGGCCTACCAGCATGAGGGCGAGGGCAATCACGAGGAGGATGCCAATGAGGAATGTGAGGCCAATGGCCAGGGGACGCGTCTTCCAAAACGGCCGGCTCTCGGGCACGTCATAGGCGACGTTTAAGGCTTCCATCATGCTGGAGAAGCCGCCGGAAGCCGCCCAAATCGTACCGACAATGCCGAAGGACATGAATTTGCCCCGGTGTGGAGTAATCACTTGGCGGAGAACGGCTTTGACCAGACCCATGCTCTCATGGGGCATAAAGCGAGATGCAAAACCCAGCGCCTGGTCAAAAAGATTGGGTACCGGGAGGTACGCCACGGCTGCGGCAAAGACAATGAGCAGCGGAAACAGCGACATCACGAAGTAATAGGACAGCCCCGCCGCCATCTGCATCGTGTGCTTCCGCTGGACGCCTTCGTAAGTGCGTCCGAGCGCACCTTTGACTTGAGTCCACTGCATGCCATCCTTTGGATGCAGATGGCATGAGGAAGGGAGAGCGTCAAGCGGCGAACTCTACGGCTTCCATTCCGTGGTTTACAGACCCTGAGCCACCCACCAGGTCAAGGCGGAGCCGTTCCATTTGCAGTGACGCTTCCATGATCTGCTCAGCACATTCATGACCTTGGCGCGGTAGAAAGCCGCCGTACTCCTGCAGGAGCAACCGGGCGTTCTCCTCCATGGCAGAGGTTTTGGACCGGGCCTGGTTGGAAAGAATGGATGTTAATTTTGCCAACTGCAAATCGCGCTGAGCAAGTTCTTGCCTGATTTCGGCCACTTCACGCTCGCGGCTCAGAGATTGCCGGCGGATGAAAGCGACCAAGCATCCAGCCACAATGAAAAGGCCGGAACTGGCAGCGATAGTTTGCGTCAGGGCCTGTCTTGCACTCGCGTTCCTTTCTCTTTCGAGTGTCTCAAAGTTGCCGTTCTCGGTTGCTGAAAGAGAACTTAGAAGGGCGCGGGCCTTCGCCATGTACTCCTGTCCTTCGTTCGAATTCACCAGCATGAAGGCGCGATGCCGGTAGCCCCGCTGGCGCAAGCTAATGGAGCGCGCCATCTCAGCTTGTTTTGACTTTGCCAGGGACTCGATTTGCGGTTGCAGGGATTGCTCGCTCTCCGGGCGCTGAGCCAACCCAGTGCGGAGCTTGACGAAGTCGGTTGCAATACGGGCGTTCGCGTCAGTGTAGGGCTGCAGGTACGAATCGTCGCCCGTCAACAGGTACCCGCGCTGGGCGGTTTCCATATCCGTGAGGTCTTTCAGGACACTGGAAATATCCGCCTGGAGCGTGGAGGTTCGTGTCGTTTGGGCCACAATTTTCTGCGTCTGCAGCACATCCTTGAGCGCGAGATACGCATTCAAGGCCGCAAACAGGAGCAACGTGACAGTCAGTACCGCGTGCACAATTTTCTTCATCATCTCCGGGCACCCTCAAATGGTGTTCAGAACACCTTCGGCGGTGATTCTGCTTGCTTTGCAAATCTCTGCTGCGACCAGGCCGGCAGCGTCGTTGCGATGGCCTGAGGCCTCCGCCGACATCACCGAACTGGAAGCCAGAATGAAAAGGAGAGCATCTTCCTGGTTCTCGAAATAGAGAACGACCCGATTCGCCATTGGCATGTCTCCAAGTGATTGTGCTCTTTGGATATTAGGCCGACTTCATGGGAGAGAGAGGTTATCTCTTTTGGTGCGCTTGCCGGAAAAGGACCCCTTCACGTTCGAAGTTGGAAATCATTGGGGGATTGTTGTCCCAAATCGCAGAGTCGATGGCCTTTACAGATTTCTGACGCCGTTCAAAATGGCCGTGCTATGATGCGGCAACATCCGTTTGGGCCATTCATGGGACGCGTTCTGGCCTCCGCCAACATCTTTCGATTTGGACTCTTTGAGGCCGATGCCGCCCGCGGGACGCTGACTCGCAGCGGACTGCGCGTCAAGGTTCAAGACCAGCCTTTCCGTGTGCTCCTGATGTTGCTGGACCGGCCGGGAGAGATCGTCAGTCGCGAGGAACTCCGGCAAAAACTGTGGCCGGAGGGGACATACGTCGACTTTGATGGCAGCCTGAACGTTATCCTGAAAAAACTGCGCGCCGCCATTGACGACGATTCGGAGAATCCACGGTTCATTGAGACCGTTCCCCGGCGAGGTTACAAGTTCATTGCGCCAGTGTCGGTCATGCCGACAGTGGTCGCCACTGGAGCCGAGGCGTTCCCTGCCCCCGCGAAAACCGTCAAGGAAGTTCCCGTTCACGTGGTTGAAGTAGGAGAGCAAGCGGAACGCAGAACGCCGCGGAGGCGCCGGTATTTATATGGCGGATCAGCCGCGCTGCTTGTCCTGTTGCTGGGATTCACGGCTCTGCTCGTACAGCGCAAACCGAGGAGTGCCGCGCTGCAAAACCCGAGCGCAACGTCTCCGGTTCAGATGCGAAAGTCGGTGGCAGTGCTTGGGTTTCACAGCCTCTCAGGCAGATCGGAAGATGCGTGGCTGGGGACAGCGCTGGCCGAGATGCTAAGCACCGAACTTGCGGGGGGCGAACAGTTGCGTCTGGTCTCTGGGGAAGAGGTTGCCAATCTTCGCATTGCCAATCCGTGGTCGCAAACCGACACGCTGGATCAAGCGACCACCGCCCGGATCGGGACGGCACTCAGTAGTGATCTGTTGCTGCTAGGGTCGTATATGAACCTGGGCAGGCCCGACCGGCAGCAATTGCGAGTGGACGTCCGGCTGCAGGATGCGCGCACCGGCGAGATATTAACCGAAGTGGCGGAGACCGGTAACACGCAGGATCTTTTCCGGCTGATCTCGCATGTCGGTACGAGGCTGCGGGAGCGGATTGGAGTACGGCACGTGGAAGATTCTGAAGAGGCTGGAATCATTGCTTCGTTGCCATTGAATCCCGACGCGGCCCGGTTCTATGCCCTTGGACTCTCAAAACTGCGTCACTTTGATGCGCTTGCTGCGAAGGATCTGCTGATAGAAGCGACACAGGCCGATCCTAAATTTCCGCTGGGACATGCGATGCTGGCTCGTGCCTGGGCGCAACTCGGGTACGAACAGAAGCATCGAGAAGAGGCTAAGAAAGCACTGGATCTGGCCACCGGCTTGCCTCGGGCGGAGCACATGCTGGTGGAGGGCGAGTACTACGAGAGCCTGGGCAAGCAGGATCAGGCAGCGTCGGTGTATCACGCGCTGTTTGAGCTGTTTCCTGACGAGGTCGACTATGGTCTGCGGTTCGCCCAGGCAGCGATGCTGAGCGGGAATGGGGCCCAGGCGCTCGAGTTGATCACGCGGTTGCGGGCACTGCCACGACCGGCATCGGACGACCCTCGCATCGACATCGCGGAATCGCGAGCTATTAAGGTCAACAAACCTGCATCGCTGCTTCTGTTGCGGAACGCCGTCCGAAAGGCGTCGGCTCGATCCAATATTCCGGTATATGCCCTCGCCAGAAAAGACGAGTGTATGACCATTTTGTACGGGGAGGAGCCGCAGCGTGCCATCCCCGTCTGCGAAGACGCCTACAATCTTTTCCTTTCGGAAGGCAATCGGGCAGGAGCGGCCGACGCCATCCGGCTCATCGCGGATCGCCGGGGCACCGAAGGCCATTATGAAGAAGCGATTGCCACCTATGAGCGCGCTCTCGCCATGCTGAATGGACTTGGAGAGCATGCGAAGACTGGGGCGATTCTGAATAACATGGCGATCGGCTACGCCAATGAAGGCAAACTGGATCGTGCTGCGCAGCTCTATCGCGAGGCAAAAGCCCACTTCGAACAGTCCGGCGATAAGAACAATACATCCACGGCTCTCACCAACATTGCCGATATTCTGTTTCTTCAGGGTAATCTTCCCGCGGCTGAAAAGGTCTACCAGCAATCGCTGGAGCTGATCGTTGCCTCCGATAGAGGGGAACCAGGCTACAACTTGTCGAGGATGGCCGACCTTGAGCTCACGGAAGGCAAGTTGAAGGAAGCCAAACTGCATGCCCAGCAGGCGATCGAGTCCATGCGTCCTTCCGAGGGGAGTTATCAGTACCTGAGCGGCGCCGTCAGCGAACTGGGAGAGGTTTTGGAGCAAGAGGGCGACCTGCCTGGGGCGAGGACGCAATTTCAGCAAAGCCTCGCTTTGAGGCAGCAGGTCGGGGCGGCCGACTTGGTCGCGGAGAGCCAGGTCGAACTCGCGGCTCTCGGCATCGAGGAAGCCCATCCAGAGCAGGCTGAGCCCCTCCTGAAGGCGGCGATTCCGGAATTTGAGAAAGAGAAGAGTAATCCCGATGCCGCCACAGCGTACACACATCTGAGCCGGGCTTTGCTGTTGCAGGGCAAGATCGATGAAGCCCGGGACGCCGCGGAAAGAGCGATTCAGCTTAGCCCAGCCCCTTCCGGCCCGGCCCTCACGATACAGGCCTCCATTCAGAAGTTACGGGTCGATGCCGCCAGCCTTGCCGATATCAACCCGGCGATGAATGAACTGCGGTCCATTGCGTCAGAAGCCAAGAAGCTCGGCTATTACAACCTGGAGTCGGAAGCTCGAGTGGAGCTCGGGCATTTGCTGCTGCGAAGTAATGCTCCCGCGGGCCGAGCGCTGCTTGCCGGGCTAGCCTCCGACGCTCGGGCCCACGGCTTCGAACTGCTTGCGCGCCACGCCGAAACCAATCTGCCGGCCTCAGGAACTCTCGCTGGCTTGCAAAAACCTTCCAGATAGATCGCGACCGCCCACCTGATCACAGGCTGCGGCATGTTTCCGCTAATTCTGGCTGGTCATCTAAACGCAGAAACTCTTCAGCTTCTTACATTTAGCAAGTCACTCGCGTTTCAGCCCCGGTTCCTTTGACCATTCCAGGGCCGCAGGGTATTCCCACATCAGCGGGGAGCGATGGCACGGCTGGCACCGCTGGCCATCGCAAGCACTGTGAATCGTCCGATGTGCTGCAGGGGTTAGCTATGCCGGGGGACACACTAACCCCTGCAAGGACGGTTGAAACCGGCAGCATTTCTGGAGAAAAGCGAGGACAAAGATGGGGCGCACGAGCAAATGCCTGAGGATTTTAGCTGCAGCGGGACTTAATGTAGCGGCTGCTCTTTATTGCGGGGATATCGCAGCCCAGTCGGTGTCACCGACCATGCCTCCGCCCAACCGTAACATCACCGCTCCTGGCCCGCAGCGTCACGATGCCCCGCAGCAGCGCGCCAATCCACTTCCCGGCGCCAAAGCGCCGCAGCCGATCTTGAGAGCCGCCGGCGACGGAGTGATTGCGGGCTATGTCTGGTGGGACGGCAGTACGACCAGTCATATTCCTGCCAAGAATTGCAGCGGGTTGTCGATTACGGTGAGTGCCGGAAGCCCGAGCCAATCCAGTCCAACCCTGGAACAATTCACCCCGATCGGGACCTATACGAACAACTTCACGTATGTCCCCAATATCGGGACCGAAGGCGTGTGCGCCTTCGCCGTGCACCAAATGCCGGTCGGGAGGGATCTCCAGGTCAAGCTGGATGTCAGCACAGCAACAGCATTCTCTCCCGTATCGGCACCTGCCGTGGCGATTACACCGATCAAGATCATCAATGGGAAGTGCAACAATCTGCCGCCGGCGGTTCCGTCGCCTTCATTGCTCACTTCGAATTGGTGGACGTGCGGGAACTACGCCTACAACGTGAATTTCGCCTTGCGTCCTTCCGCGCACATGATGAGCGGCAGTGGCGGGACGGGGAATGCTCCACTTTCGCCCAATGCGCGGCAGGGTCTGTTATCGAATTCCGGGCCTCGAGGAATGCTGAATGGCGGCATAGCACCGTCAGGAAGTGGCGGCATGACAGCCGCTGTAGCGCAGGGTGGAGGAATACAGAATCCGGGAGGCAAGGTGGCTTTGAATCCGCAGCCGCTGCCTCCAGGCCAAAGGCTCAGCAATGCGGACGTAATCAAAATGGCGAATGGCCATGTGCCGGAGTCAGTGATTCTGTCGTCAGTTCGGTCTTCCCGCGGCAACTTCGATCTGACCCCTTCTGGTTGCAACGCGCTGCGGCAGGCGCACGTAAGCGAACAAGTTCTGAACGCGATGGGCGACGGAAGTGTTCGGCCGTGTGCGGGCGGCGCTGCTGCTTCCGGGGATCGGGCCAAGAAGTTGGCGACATCACTTCAGCTGAAGTCGGGAGGCAACCTCAAAATCGCTGGTGTTGGGCCCGCAATTGATCCCGCAGTGTTGGAGACGCTGAAGACTCAGAGCGCAGCGGCACACAAGGAGAAGTTAGCTCCTCCAGCAAAGATCCAGGTGAGCAAAGCGGGAACTCCCGCGCAGCGCGCTCTGGCCACGAACGCGAGAACGAACCAGCTCATCAACACGTCAAGTACGACTCAAATTGGTCCGGGACACACTATGGGAGCTGGTACGGATCCCGCAACCGGCGGCTCTGGAACGGATTCCACGCCGGGATCTACCGACCCTGCCGGCACGCCTGCCGGCGGATCGCAGCCTGGCAGCACGCCAGATGGCGGAACGCCGTTGCAGCAAGCCGGCAACCCTCCGACCCAGGCGGGCTCATCGGGACAGAATGCGCTGTCGCTCATGGAACGAGCCAAATACGCTCCGCAGCCCATGAGTATATGTCGCTTTACGACGGATCCTGTGGTCGAGACAGTCAGTGGCCGCCAGCACAATATTGTCTTTACTCCCGATCCCGGGAACGGACAATATCCCACCAACCAGTACACCATTCGAGGTTGCAACTTCGGATCGATCCAGGGCAAGGTGCAGGTCTACGGGCCATTCATCAACAACCCCACTCCGGTGCAACTCGGCATTGACTCCTGGGACGACAACCAGATTCTGGTCACGTTCAATCCCAAGTTCCAGAACGAATACGACCTGAACAGCAATCTCACACTGGCCGTAGTCCGGACAGACGGCCATAACGCGAAGATGCCGAACGTCTCGTTCTATGCGACTCGCGTCTCCCGTTCCCTGGCGCGTATACCGCAATCGCTGGTGAAGCTGCCGACCGCGTACTTCGAAACGAATGCTTACGTGAGCCCGGTGACAGGTCAAGCCTTGAAGGCGTGGTCGCTTACGCCTCCGAACCAGGCGGCCAGCGCGGTTTTCTGGCTCTACGATCCGATCTGGTCCAGCAATGTGGGTGACGGCTACCCGCCCAACCGTTTGTCTTACGGCGACTCGATCGACTTCAGCCAGCTTCGGCCGGGATTCACGCTGGATGCGAACCTGCAAACGGTCGTCGGGAAATACTATCCGGACCTCTCAGGCAATGGCCTCGATAGTGGCAGCTGCAAGTACTACGACGTCGTCGTCAGCGCCAATATGCAGGGCAGCAATCTGCTCGTTGGCGTGCAGCCCGCAGAGTGCGACAACTACGGCAAGTTCATTTACGCGTACTACGGCCTACAACTTTCCGTGACGGGACCCAAAGGAGATCTGCTCGATCCCTGGCCCGGCAACCTCCAATAGCGAATGGAAGGACTTTGAGGACCCTGCAATGACCAAAGCAAGACGGTGTTTCATGACAGTTTTGGCGATCGCCCTGGGGCTTACGGCTGCCGTTGCGCAGAAAACAGGTAAGCCTCTAACCAATGACGACGTGATCGCGATGGTAAAGAAAAAGCTGCCGGAGTCGGTGATCGTTTCGGCGATTCAGACTGGCCCCGCAAACTTCAACACCTCCACGAATGAACTGATCCGGCTCAATGCTGCGGGGGTCACCGAGAAGGAGTTGAACGCAATCATGGCGGCTTCAGGAAATGCAGCGGCCAAGGCGTCCGCACCGGATTCGGGGCGCAATGCAGGAGCGAGCGACTCTCCCGTCTCCAAGTCGCGCATGCCGCATGCCACCGTCGCTCAGGGCAGCGGGTCTCAAGAGCTGAAGCTCGAGAAGACGCAACTGGCGGAAACGAAGACGAAACCATCTTCGATGAAAAGTTTGGCCGGGGATTCGGTCGTCACCCAAGCCATGAATTCCGGCCTGAATACGGCCACGTACGGGATGGCCAGTCACATGAATTCGGGTGTCGGCAGTTCGACGGTGCAGGAAGCGGGAAGCATTTTCACCAGCATGATGTCGCACCGCACACCCACGGTGACGTACGTATGGGGAGTCCCAACGCCCGCATCCAGCAACGTGCTTCAGAGCAGCAAGCCGGTCTTTAGCGTTGATTTCTCCCGAACGCCGGGCGTGAACGCGGATGACTACGAGCCTGCAATCGTGAAGCTCACACCAGCACAGAATACCTGCCGCATCATCGGCGCCACCCAGGGGAAGGCGGATATTCGCTCCAGCCCCGCGGCGGATTGGCAGATTTACTCGCACTTCCTGGAAGAGCGAGTGGCGGCGACTCCACAAAAGCTTGGTTCGGGGAAATACAAGATTGCAGCGACTACGGAACTCATGCCCGGCGAATACGGGTTAGTCCTTCGCCCGGTATCCAAAGGCAAGAAGTTTTCTGGCGGAGACGTCGCCCGCGCTCAGGGAGACGGCTTGATGTTCGACGCGATCTGGACGTTCCAGATTTCTGAGGAAGCGCAATAGCGTGTGCGCGAGGAGAGCCTGTGCAGCAGCTAACGAGAAGTAGCGGTGGTCGATATGCGCTCTGCCTGGCGTTGCTGGCAACGCTCGGGCTCGGAGGATGCGGCAAAAAGTCCTCCCCAACTGCAGTTTCCGGGGAACATTCCGCAGCCGCGGGAACTCCCCGCAGCGCGGTACTGACTCATGGCTCGGGTTATGCCCACGTTACGTTCCGCCCGAACGTTCGCGTGATGGAGGCAGAAGAAGGCAGGAAGGCTTTGATCGGCCTGAGTTCGAACGAGGCGACACTGTTGCTGGACAGCTCAAACGCCACCGCTCGTTCCCTCCACGCGGGAGACGTTTTGCTGATCAAGCACCTTGTTGCCCGAAACGTTCTCGGTACAGAGTTGACGCCGGATGGCATGGTTGTTTTGACGCAGCGTGCGCGCCTCGGCGATGTAATTCAAGAAGGCGAAATTCGAATTCAAGCTCCGGTTCGCTTCGGCGTAGCACGCTCCGCAGCTCCCCCTTCCCTGTCGTGGACTTCGTTATTCGCCGAGCCGGCTTACGCCCAGAGCCCGGAGTCCAATGCGATGAGCAAGTCTGAAGCGAAGGGGACTGCGGACGCCTACAAGAGCATGGCCAAAGGCGCTTTGAAGTCAGTCGTCGAAGGCTGGGATACGACGTTTGAGGCCACTCCCGGCGCGGGCAAGACCGATCTGAATATCACGGTGAAGAAGAGTGTCGGCGGGTTCGAAGCGCTTATTACCGGGCAGGGGTATTTGTCGGATTTCGATTTCGATTCCACCATCGCGATGAGCCAGAGCTCTTTGCAAAACATGGAGACTTCCTTCAACAACCTGAACGGGCAAATGAACTTTCAGTGGCAGGTGGCGAAAGATACGGGCGGAGTCATGGCAGAAGAAAGCCGGATCAAGTTACCGGGCGCGATCGAGATCCCGCTGGCGGAATTTCTGGAAGGGCTGCCTCTTTACCTTGAAGTCAGCGCCGCGCTCATGATTCATCCTGCTATCACCGGAGGTAAGGAAATCACCAAAGGTCAGTTCCGTATTTCCTATGACGGCTCGCAGCATTTCAAGGTCAAGCCCGGCAACCTCGACGCGAATGGGAACGTAGCGGGAGAAATTCAACTGGGCGATCACCAGGATATCTCTCCCACCGCTCCGCTGGGAATGCTGGTGGCGTTTGCGGCCCCGCGCATCGAGCTCACGCTGGGGCTGAACAAGATCTATGAAAAAAGTGACATCAAGAAAGCTGCCGAGTATGTTGACCAACTCGCGGACCAGGTGGCCAAGCACCTGCTCAGCCCAGAGAAGTACCAGGATTACCAGAAGAACGGCATCCATTTGGGAAAGATATTCAAGAATGCACTGGCAACCGACGGTGCTGCCTATTTCGAGATGATTGGCACTTCGGCTTCGAGCTTCACCGGATTTTCGGCGATCTCGCCGTGTGCGCGGTATGACCTCAGCCTGGTGGGGACCGTCGGCGCTTCGGCAGAGGCTTGGGGTGCATCGGTAGGCACGGTCAGCAAAGAGATATTCAAGAAGTCCATGACCAAGGTAGATCCGCCGGGCATGAGGCTCTGCGAAGACATCGGAAAAAGCTAAATCCCAAAAAGGAGAGACTCCCATGACGTTTTGTGCGGGCTGTGGTTCGGCAATTACTCAAAGTTCAGGATTCTGCGCAGGCTGCGGAAAACCGGTTGGAACTGTAACTCAGGCGGTGGCAGCGGCGCCGGCTGTAATTTCCAGCCCGGCTGCCTCGGGGTTGACCCCGAATCTCGCCGGCGCTCTAGCGTACATTCTCGGCCTGATTACCGGCGTTCTTTTTCTGGTCCTGGAACCATACAAAAGAGATCCCTTCGTACGCTTTCACGCCATGCAGTCCGTGCTGTACAGCGCGGCAGTGATCGTATTCAGCATCGCATGGCGGATCCTGGTGAGCATTTTGAGTGACATCAATCCCTGGCTGGCGCTGGCGACGTTTCCCATCCGACTGCTGATTTCTCTGGGTTTCTTTGGGCTGTGGCTTTTTGTGATGTACCAGGCACATAGCGGCCGCGAGTATCGGATTCCATTTATAGGAGCGGTGGCGGCCAAGCAGACTGGCAAAGCCACCGCGCTGGCGTCATGAGGCAGTCGATCCGGATGGAGTTCCAATCGTGAAGGAAAAGCGGAACGAGGAATCATGAGAAAGCACAAAAGGATGTTGCTCGTCATTGCCGCCTGCTGCAGCATTATGCTGTCGTTCTCATGCACTTCGAGTTCGTCGAAGCGCCGATCTGACTCACTCAAGGCGAAGTCATCGGTTACCCAACCCACCGATCCCGATGATCTGCAGGCGGCCATGGACAAACTGCAGGCTTCGCTGGAAAAGCCTGCTGCACCGTTTCATGCCTCCTTTAAGAAGTCGGGGGTCAATGGGTTCTCGTATCAGTGCGAAGCGGATGTTTCTGCGGATGGTATCTCAGGTTCGCAGACTGACTTCAGCCCAGCCACGCAAGTGGGCAGTGATGTGTTCCCGGCAAACACGCGCACCCGCCAGTTGAAGGGCACGCCGTTCCACAGCCGGGATTGGTACACGGTTTACGGCGGCATCAGCATGACATTCCTGAACGGCCACATTCGCGATGCGCAGCCTGGAGTCAAGTACAACGGCGACGAGCAGATTGGCGGCTATGACGCGCGTCGCTACGATTTCGATTTGACAGGCGTCGATGCAGACATCAAGAAGGCCATGAGCCTGGGCAATGCCGCTGGCCTGCGGCAGACCAAGGACTACAACGTGAAGGGATCGGCCTGGATCGCGAAAGAGGACGGTCGCATGGTTAGATTCCGCTTCGACAACATTTATACCTTTGCCGACGGGAAGCTGGACGGAACGCATTTCGAAGGCACGGTCACCAGGAAATAACTTGGAAAGGAGCGGGGGCTGATGCGGGATACTGACAAACAAAACGTTCGCAAGGTCGGCACGATTGCCGCTGTGGCGGGAACTATTCTGTTGGCGTTGGCTGCATGCACTTCCCAGCCGAAGTCGAAGGCCAGGGAGGGACGGCAAGCGCAGCTGAAGGAAACTGCGTCGCAAGACCATTTCGATGGGGGCACTTACTGCGTGCAAACCTTCTTGCAGGGACCTCCGCCTGCGCAACCGCTGCACTTCTCGTACAAGGTCGTTGAGAGTGATCCCTCATCAAAGACCAAAGACTACGAGGCAGACCTCGCTTCCGAGACCCTCGATGTTACGTACCACGAACGCTGGCTGGCATCAGACCAGGACCGCGCAATGATCAGCGACATGCGGAAATTCAATGACCCCAAGAGCGTGATTCGCGAGATAAAGGACGGGTACGCAGAAAACACGTTCATCAATCATTACAGTCGTTCCGACGCGTCGGAGTGGAGAATGGCCGCGACCGGCCTGGCACAGGGCGGGACGCCGTGGAATCTTTTCGTCAGCAGACCCACCGTGAATCGCACGGGCAATGAAAACGTGAATGGGTATGACACTGTCAAGTATTCGGTCGATACGACCCACGATAGCCAGACTGACAAGGCCGCTCTCATGATGTTCTCCAAGCTGAAGGACTACAACATCACCGGGAATGCGTGGGTCCTCAAAGATCCCAACTGTGTTCTGCAGTACAGCCTTGATTACGAACAGGAATCCAAAGACGGCAAGGCCAGCAAGACGCACTATGAGGGCGTGGTTACGAAGAAATAGTTTTGCAGGATTGCGGAGAAGGAGCGGAAATGAGCGTCGTCTGTGTGAACTGTGGATCAACGCTGGCCGAGGGGCAGGCTTTCTGCACCAAGTGCGGCGCGCGCAGGCCGGAGTCATCGCGAGTCGATGCAGTGTCGGCGTGTAGCGGTTGCGGCACCCCACTGGTTGCCGGTGCCAAGTTCTGCGAAAAATGTGGCACTCCGGTCTCGGCGAGTAGCGTCCAGGCACTTCCGACTGTTGAGTCGGTGCGTACTGTAGTGGCTCCGAGCGCGCCAGCGCCCACGCAATCCGGCAGCAAACTTTTCAAAATCATTATGATCGCGGCGGCATTACTGGTCCTCTTTCTTATCGCTGCAATGGGAAGTTGCGCTTACATCGCATACCGCGCAAAGCAGCGGATCGACAAGGTCCAGCAGGCATACAAGAAGGACGATTTCGCAGGCATGGTGGCTGCGGCCACAGGGCAAACCAGCAAGCCCCAGCCGCTTCCGGACTGGAAGCCGGCTCCGGCCGAACTTGTATCTGCGCCCAGCAGCAAGATACCTCTTCGTAAATCCCTGAGATTAATTGATGCCGGAAGCGACCAACTTCGGGGAGACTTCGAATCCATCTACATGGTCGACAAAATGACCCAGGAGTTCATCCACATCAGTGCTTCACAGCAATACCCTCCCGGTCAGGGCATTCAGCGCTTGCTGAACAGCGGCACAAGCCGTTCCGACAAGCCTCTCAAAATCCAGTGTGGACGAACCATTTTCCGGGCTGACATGGAAAGCTCGGCTGAAACCGACGGATACTTATGCCGGGACGGACGAGATGAAAAGCGTCCGGGTACTACTGCCATGGGTCTTTCGAAAAAAACTCTGAACGAATTGAGAACCACGGGGCAATCGGAATTTACGTACCACGAAGATCCCCTCAAAGCTGTGCTGAAATCGTTCAAGAAAGCCATGGCATCCGACCCGCAGAGTGCGGACGCAGCCAGCCAGGATCTGATGAAGAAGATGATGAATTTCGCGCCTGGCGGAGCCATGACCGGCAACGTTGCCATGGACACACCTGCACTGAAATGCATTCTCCGCCGGAACGGCACAGGCGATGTCGCGTTTCCCGTGCTCATCAATGATCAAAAGGCTGAGTTGCCGGTCATGGATGTGGTCGTGAAGCTTCCCGATAAAGAGGGACACCTTTACGTGCTGGACGATCCTGATAATCCATTGGTGCTCGCGGCGGGTTCCACCGAGGGCGGCCACCAACAAATCATAAAAATCTATTGGGATTCCGAACGGCCATCGAACCAACTAGAGGAAGACCTGGAGAAGAATGGACGGGCAAAGGTCTACGACCTGTACTTCGATTTCGCCAGCGCCAACTTGCGGCCGGAATCGGACAAGGTTCTGAATGAAATCGCGCAGGTGATGCGCTCCCATCCAGACTGGAAACTGACGGTAGAAGGCCACACCGACAACGTCGGAGGAAATGCATCAAACCTTGGATTGTCCAAGCGGCGCTCGGAGGCAGTGGTTGATGCCTTGGCGCACCGTTTCCTCATATCGGAAAACCGCTTTAGCACTGCCGGATTTGGCGCGTCGCGGCCCGTGGACACAAACGATACGCTGGAAGGTCGCGCTCGCAATCGGCGCGTGGAACTGGCGCGGCAGTAGCCTGCGCCCAGAGTCTCTGGCATTCAAGAGCTCGCGACCGCTACCGAAGCACGCAACTCGGATATGCCTCTGAGCAACCAAGCTAGTGCGTTGAATGCGGACCTGTGGGATCAGGTTCCGGTTTGCAAGGCTTAGCACATCGTTGGTGTGCCGGAGAGAACTCGATGGCACCGAAAAAGTCGCAAGACACATTTCTAACTGCGGCGCCGTTTCTGCCGGAGCGCCTTAGTCTTCCGAATCTGCAACGGGCAGCTGCCGGGTGTCGAGGCTGTGATTTGTGGAAAAATGCGACTCAAACGGTCTTTGGGGAAGGACCCTCCAAGGCTCTGGTCATGTTTGTGGGGGAACAGCCCGGCGATTCCGAAGACCGGCAGGGACATCCCTTTATCGGACCGGCGGGGCGGCTTCTGGACGAAGTTCTTGCGGAGGTGGCGATCGACCGCTCCGAGGTCTATGTCACGAATGTTGTGAAGCACTTCAAGTGGGAAGCGGCCCAACGCGGCAAGCGGCGCATTCACAAGAAACCTCGGCATTCGGAAATGGAAGCGTGCCGTCCGTGGCTGGATGCGGAGTTGAAGGTTGTGCAGCCGCAAGTTCTCGTCTGCCTTGGCGCCAGTGCTGCACAGGGACTGCTGGGCAAGGATTTCCGGGTAACCCGGGATCGCGGGAAATTGATTCGATCCGATCTCGCACCCCACGTTATGGCCACGGCGCATCCATCTTCCATCCTGCGTGCGCCGGATTCACAGCAACGTGAACAACAACGTGCCGAGTTCGTCCGCGATCTGAAGAAAGTCGCTGATCTGCTGAGCAAGAAGAATGTTTCGCGTGCGGCATAGCCACTTCTTGGCATGGAAAACTCACAACCTCATGCAAAAGATCTTCCTCTAAGTTTCAGGAGGGATCTCATGCCGAGAACTAAGAAATCGTCGGGCAAGAAAAAATCATCGGGGCGCCGGTACAGCAAGTCAGCGGGAAAAACCGTTGAAAGCGCAATGCGGCGAAAGAAGCACGGCACGCTGAAATCGGGTCCCGGCGGCAAAGGCGGCAAGGTGAAGAGCCGCAAGCAGGCGATTGCCATCGGGCTTTCCGAGGCCCGCAAGAAGGGCGCGAAGGTTCCTAAAAAGAAAGCCGCGTAGACGCAAGGATATGTTTCGATGGCGCCGCCCGCCAACGCTGATGGGCGGCGCAGCGTGGTTGCGCGTCCATTCCGCTTTGCTGCCGTCCTTCTCTTCTTTACCTTTGTTTTCACAACCTCGGAGTGCCCGCGGCATCCAAACTGAAACACTCCACCAGAGTGAAGAGGTATGTCATGAAAGCAGTTGTATTCCACGGAATCGGCGATATTCGCCTGGAAGAAGTAGACGACCCTAAAATCAAAGAACCAACCGATGCCATTGTGAGTCTGATGGCGAGCGCGATCTGCGGCACGGATCTGCATATGATCCGCGGTACGGTCTCAGGAATGGAGAAGGGGACGATTCTCGGTCATGAGGGAGTCGGAATCGTGGAGGAGATCGGAAAGAACGTGCGCAATCTTTCTGCGGGAGATCGTGTCGTGATTCCGTCCACCATTGGTTGCGGAAATTGCTCCTACTGCCGCGCGGGCTACTACGCGCAATGCAACAACGCGAACCCCAACGGCGAAGGTACCGCCTTCTTTGGCGGTCCGAAGACTTCCGGATCGTTCCATGGACTGCAAGCGGAGAAAGCTCGGATTCCTTTCGCCAATGTCGGCCCGGTGAAGCTACCCGAAGAAGTGGATGACGATCAGGCCATCCTTCTTTCCGATATCGTTCCCACTGGCTACATGGCCGCCGAAAACGCGCAGATCAAGCCCGGCAATACGATAGCCGTATTTGGATTAGGGCCCGTCGGGCAATTCTGCATCGCATCGGCAAAGTTCTTCGATGTGGGCAGAATTATCGCTATCGATACGATCCCTTCGCGCCTGGAGATGGCCCGCGCGCAGGGTGCGGAGATCATCGACTTCAACCAGGAGGATCCTATCGAAGCCATCAAGGATCTGACTGACGGAATCGGTGTAGATCGAGTGATCGATGCAGTGGGGGTGGATGCCAACATGCCCCATAGCGGTCCGGCCGCGAAACCCGCGGCCAAGAAGCATGCCAGGGAGAAGGACAAAGTAGCTCCCGAGGCAAAGCCAAAAAACGGCAATTGGGAACCGGGCGACGCGTCGTCCATTGTGCTGGACTGGGCCGTCGAAGCGGTCGCCAAAGCGGGTACGATCTCCATCATTGGAGTTTATGGGGAACTCGATTCATTTCCCATTGGCAATGCCATGGAAAAGAATCTCACGCTCATGATGGGCAATTGCAACCACCGGCGTTATTTGCCTCACCTGATCGAACTAGTGCGGACCGGAGCGCTGGATGCGGCAGGAATCCTGACGCAGGTGGAACCTATGACATCCGTCATTGAAGCCTACCAGGCATTCGACAAGCGGCAGCCAGGATGGATCAAAGTGAAGCTCGAACCGGCGGCGGCGAAAACATCGCTGGCCGCTTAGCCGTTCTGAGAGAGCAAGGGAGAATGGCGCGAGATCCGGATGTAATTATCATTGGGGCGGGAATGGCAGGACTGGCGGCGGCCCGCGAGTTGGGCCGCGCTGGTCTTTCTGTGTACATTCTGGAAGCCCGTGACCGGGTTGGTGGTCGCGTGTTCACCGTTCACGATCCTGCTTGCGCTGTACCGATTGAGCTGGGCGCGGAATTTATCCATGGCCGTGCCCGGGAGATCTGGGATCCGCTGGAAAAAGCGAACAGCGAAGTCACCGAAGTCGAAGGCGATTCCTGGTGCAGTTCTGAGGGCCGGCTCTCGTCCTGTGATTTCTTTCAAGACGTCGGTTCCATTCTCGACAAAATGGATGATTCGGTTGCTGATGAATCGTTCTCAGCATTTTTGCGCCGAAGGTTCGGCAAGGCCAAGACGAAGGCGCAGGGGGAAGCGCAGCGCCATGCGACAAGCTATGTTTCTGGATTCAATGCCGCCGATCCCGAGCTCGTCGGAGTTCATTGGCTGGTACAGGGAATGCGGGCAGAAGAAAAGATTCAGGGAGATCGCGCCTTTCGCGCAAAGAACGGATATACGGCTCTGCTCAGCCTTTTTCGGGACGAGGTTGCAAAGTTTGGCGCTGATCTGCGCACCGAAACAATTGTGGAGGCAGTGAATTGGAGCGAGCAGGGCGTGAAAGTTACGGCGAACAATTACCGCGGTTCTCTCATGCTGGAGGCATCCAAAGTTTTGATCACTGTCCCACTCTCGGTGTTAAAGGCCAGCGCGGGACAGAGTGGAGCAATCCGCTTCACACCTCAGCTACCCAGACAGAAACTCGAAGCAGTGGACAAGCTGGAGATGGGGAAAGTGATTCGCGTGGTGCTTCGATTTCGTGAGCGTTTTTGGGAATCGATCAAGCCGTCGGCCCGATCCCGAAAGAATTTGTCGGACATGTCATTTCTTTTTTCGCAAAGCGAATGGTTTCCGACGTGGTGGACAATGATGCCCGAGAAGAGCCCGGTCATTACGGCATGGGCTCCATTCCGCTCCGCCGAGCGGCTCTCTGGTCAGAGCGAACAGTTCGTGACTGAGCGCGCGGTGCAGACGCTGAGTGATTTGCTGGGGCCGAGTGTACGCGAGTTGCAAGGGCTTCTCGAACATTCCTACCTCCATGATTGGCAGAGCGATCCGTTTTCGCTGGGAGCGTACAGCTACGGAAAGGTGGGATCGGACGGCGCGCAGCAGGCCATAGCGGCTCCACTGGAGAACACTGTATTTTTCGCGGGCGAAGCCACTGATACAGCCGGACACAATGGCACAGTGCATGCCGCCATCGCGAGCGGTTATC
The DNA here is from genome assembly GCA_036376495.1 of Candidatus Sulfotelmatobacter sp. Taxonomy (GTDB): domain Bacteria; phylum Acidobacteriota; class Terriglobia; order Terriglobales; family Acidobacteriaceae; genus Sulfotelmatobacter. The sequence continues at coordinate 52,186 of DASVAE010000105.1, forward strand.
GCGCGGCTAAAGAGATTCTGCAATCTGTGGAACGCGTCAATGTTGTTGCTTGACCGATTTCAGATAAGCCAGCACGGCCTTCGCGTCAGCTTCACTCATGCGAAACGGCATCATGGGTAAGCGCAGAGTCTTGCCATCGGTCCATATTCCGGTGGTGAGCAACTTGATCATGTCCTGATCGTTCGCCGGAGGATCTCCGCCAATTCTCGGGGCCTTCAATGGCCAATTCTGGTCGGGATGAGGCGGCTGGAAAAATTCTGCCGTGCCCTCGAGCTCGTGGACATGATCGAGCGTGCCATCCGCATTGCGCGGGGTATGGCATTGTGGGCACATGGCGACCTGCTCGACGAGGTATTTGCCGCGCGCGACTTCTCCCGAAGTGGTCGGCAGAGAGGGTCCTGCAGTCTTATCCCCTTTCCGCTGCGGTCTTGGCGGCTGCTGCGCACTTAAGGGGAGCAGGCTCAGGCTGATGCCGGCAAAGATGAGAAGAAATGTTGCGAGAGGTGATAAATGGGTTGAAAGCAGATTGGACTTGCGTGCAGTGATCATCTGACCCCTAAACGCTACATAAGAGATCGAAGCTGAGGGAATCGGGAGAATCGTGTAGCGTCGACGCGCTGCCGTCGATTAAGCGGAGTGAGGCCGAGCGGCAATCGCGCGACTGCCGCCCTGGATTCGTTACTGATGAGTGGTCTTCTCGACGTCGCGCAGACGTGCGGCCTTGCCGCGAAGCCCGCGCAGATAGAAGAGACGGGCGCGCCGCACCTTGGACGAGCGCACCAAGTCGATCTTGTCGATCACTCGGGAATGGATGGGGAAAATGCGCTCGACCCCCTGGCCGAAGCTGATCTTGCGGACGGTGAAACTGGCCTGCGGACCGTTGTCGCGCTTGATCACTACGCCCTCAAAGGCTTGCACGCGCTCTTTATCCCCTTCTTTAATCTTCACGTGGACCCGAACCGTGTCGCCGGGACGGAACGTGGGAACGTCATTGCGCTGTGTTTTCGCCAGTAGTTTTTCGATGATCAGGTTTGACATGTTCTTTTCCTCAATTCTGAATGTTTCCGGCACCGCTGCTGATTCGGGCCAAAATCTTTTTGTCTTCCTTGCTCAGTTCCACCGCATCGAGCAGATCGGGGCGGTTGCGTAACGTTTTTTTAAGAGCCTGTTCGCGCCGCCAGCGCCGGATCTCCAGGTGATTGCCGTTGACCAGCACTTCCGGTACCGCCATCCCCCGAAACTCCGCGGGACGCGTGTAATGCGGATAATCGAGCAGTCCGCCGGAGCCGCAGGTTGAATCGGCGCCCACTGCCTCAGCCGGCGCGTGCGCGGTAAACGATTCCTGCCGGCTAGATGCTTCGTTGCCCAGTGCACCTGGAAGCAACCGCGTGACCGCCTCGACAATAACCGCTGCGCCGAGTTCGCCACCGCTTAACACGTAGTCGCCAATCGAAATCTCGCGATCGGCAAGAAAATCGATGACGCGCTCATCCACGCCTTCGTATCGGCCGCAGATCAGCACCATCCGCTCCAGCGCCGCGAGTGCAGAGGCCACTTTCTGCGTGAGCCTCTGGCCCTGTGCGGAGAGCACGATCACGCTCTGCTTGGGCGCGCCGGTCACGCGTTCTTGCCGCGTCGGCAACTGCAGCGACTCCAAACATTCAAAGAGCGGTTCCGGCTTCAGGACCATTCCTTCGCCGCCGCCGAATGGGCGGTCATCCACGGTGCGGTGACGATCGTGCGTGAACTGCCGCAAGTCGTGGACTTCAATTTTCACCAGGCCCATCTCCGCGGCCCGGCGGGTAATTCCGTGGTCCAGCGGCCCGCGAAAGAAGTCCGGAAAAATCGTTACGATGTCGGCCTTCATTTTGCGGAACCAAAAACCATTTACTCCAGAACGCGGACCGGGAAAAGCGCTAATCCTGATTTTGCTTTATCCTGCGCGCTTTTGCTGCTGCTTCTCTTCTGCTGTCATCGGCGCATTGATATCCAACAAGCCCTCGGGCAGCTTCATGCGGACCTGTTTGCGCGTGGTGTCGACTCCCTCCAGATACGCTTCAGCAAACGGCACATCGAACTTTTTGCCCGTCTTGTCGGCAACAATCAACAGCGGCGCCTCGCCGGCTCCAAACTGCACATCCTCGATGGTGCCAAGTTCCTGACCATAATCCACCACAGTGCAACCTGCTAAATCGCTCACGTAAGTCCAGCCCTGATCGAGGGCTGCCCGTTCCACGCGGGGCACCTGCAACTCCGACCCGATCAAGCCCTCGGCCGCGGACATTGAATCAATGCCGCGAAACTTGAGGACCAACAGTCCCTTGTGCGGCCATAAACTTTCAACCTGCAACTCGCGCCGGCCGTCCGATCGGTCGAGGGCCTGCAGTTTCATGTTCTCGGCGAACCGGTCGGGAACATCGCTGTGTACTTCCACCGCGACTTCGCCATGGCGTCCCTGAGTTTTCACCACGCGGGCCAGGGTAATGAATCCGTCGTTGGGTTCAGCACTCAACGATGATGCCTCACCATCTTTACTCGATGATTTCGAGCGTATAGCGCCGGCGCGCGCGATAGCCGGCAGCGCCCAACAACGTGCGCAACGCGCGAGCGGTACGGCCCTGCCGCCCGATTACCTTGCCGACATCGCTTTCGGCGACCTCAAGCTCAATCACGCCGTCGTCGAACTTCTCGACGAAGACCTCATCGGGGGCGTCGACCAGTTGCTTCGCAACTAATTCGACAAGCGCGCGCACATCTCCGGTGGACTCAGGCATAAATTCTCACTGTGGACGAGAGTGAATGGAGGAGCTTACGGCGTTCTAGGCAGCGGAACCGGCGGTTGCCGGCGCCGGAGTCTTCGAGAACAGCTTATTCACACGCTCCGACATCTGCGCGCCCTTCGACACCCAGTATTCCACGCGCTCGCGCTTCATTTCGACCGAGGCGGGATTGGTGCGGGGATTGTAGGTCCCTACCACTTCCACGGGACGGCCGTTGCGCGCGCGCGCCTTCTCAATGACCACAATGCGATAGTGCGGTTGTTTGCGCGCACCCATGCGCGCCAGACGAATCATTAACACGAGACTTTTATCCTTGTTCCGGAAGAGTCCGGGAGGTCGAGACAAACTATTATTATGCTGGAGCTTACGTGGAATTGCAACCGGCGACTGGGGCCCTGCTAGACTGAGATTTTGGAGGTGAGAACGTGCAGGCGGTTTACATTCTTTCGGCGGTGCGCACGCCGATCGGTAAATTCGGCGGGGCATTGGCCGCTTGCACTGCGGCGGATATGGGTGTGGTGGCGGCCACGGCGGCGATGGAGCGTGCCGGAGTACGGCCGGAGCAGATCGAAGAAACGATCTTTGGGAACGCCCGGCAGGCGGGGGGTGGACCGAATCCCGCCCGTCAGATTTCCGTCCGCAGCGGTGTTCCAAAAGAGACTCCTGCGTTTACCGTGAATAAAGCTTGCGCCTCAGGCATGAAATCCATCGCGCTCGCCTACCAGGCAATCACGCTAGGAGATGCCAGTTGCATTCTTGCGGGCGGCACCGAGTCGATGTCGCGGCTTCCTTATTATCTCGACGGCGCGCGCTGGGGATACCGTCTGGGCAACCAGGAACTGGTCGATGGCATGTACCGGGATGGCTTTTTCTGCCCCCTGGCGCAAATGGTAATGGGTGAAACCGCCGAGGTCCTCGCGGGGCAGTACAAAATCTCGCGCGATGAGCAGGATGAATTCGCGCTCACATCGCAATCGCGGGCGGCCCGGGCCATCGCTGCTGGACGCATGGATGCCGAGATTGCTCCGGTAACAATTCAATCGAAGAGGGGGACTACCGTATTCAGCCGCGACGAGCATCCGTTCCCTGACTCCAGCATGGAAAAGCTGGCGAAACTGCCGCCCGTCTTTTCGGCGACGGGGACCATCACGGCGGGAAATTCTTCCGGGATCACCGACGGCGCGGCTGCGATGGTGGTGGCCAGCGAATACTTCGTCAAGCAAAATAACTTGAAGGCGCTGGCGCGAATTACAGCGATCACCTCGGCCGGCGTGGATCCGCGAACGATGGGTATCGGTCCTGTGCCGGCGCTGCAGAAACTCGCAGACAAGCACAATCTGCGGCCGCACGATTTCGGACTCATCGAATTGAACGAGGCTTTCGCCGCCCAGGTGCTCGCTTGCGACCGGGTGCTGAACTTCAATCGTGACCGCCTGAATGTGAACGGTGGCGCCATTGCGCTCGGACACCCGATCGGATGTACCGGGACACGCATCACTGTCACCCTGCTGCACGAGATGCTGAAGCGCAACACCAAGCGCGGCGTGGCCACTCTTTGCGTCAGCGGTGGTATGGGAATGGCTCTCGCGTTGGAAAACGTCCACTGAGGCGGCGACATGTTGGTCCGATTGCGCCGCGGAAATCCCGCCACTATACTTTCTTCAGAATTTGCAGGTTCAGAACTTCCAAGGTTCAGAATTTCCAGCGCTTCGGAGCCATGATGTCCTTATCCACGCTGATCGTCGATGACGAGCAATTAGCTCGCGACGAACTCGCCTATCTGCTCAAGTCCGCGGACGACGTGACCGTGGTCGCTCAGGGCAAAAATGGCCTCGAAGCGGTGAATCTGATCAAAGAGCACAATCCCGATCTGGTGTTTCTGGACGTCCAGATGCCCGGCCTCGACGGCTTCGGGGTGATCAAAAAACTGCTCGACAAAAAAATCCGCCTGCCGAAGATTGTTTTCGCCACCGCCTTTGACCAGTATGCGGTGAAAGCGTTCGAAGTGAACGCCGTCGATTACCTGCTGAAGCCCTTCGACAAGAAGCGGGTCAGCCAGGCAATCCAGAAAGCGCGGGCCCAGCAGGACGCGGATGAAGCTCCGGCGGAGAAGTTCGAGACCCTGGTGCGCATGCTGGAATCGCAGAAGCAGCCTGCCTCGAAGATCTTGTTGAAATCGCTGGGACGAATGTTCCTGGTCGACCAGAAAGACATCTGCTATGCGTGGATTGAAGATGGGGTGATTACAGTCGTGACCGCCGGCGCTGCGGGCATGGAAGGCCAGTCGAACTGCCGTACATTAGAGGAACTGCTCGAGAGCCTTGACAGCAAGCTATTTTGGCGCGCTCATCGCTCCTATCTCGTGAACATCAACCGGATCCGCGAAGTCGTCCCCTGGTTCAAGAGTTCCTACCAGCTCCGGATGGACGATAAGAAACAGACCGAGATTCCGGTCAGCCGCGCCCAAACCAAGCGCCTGCGCGAACTGTTCGGACTCTGAACGCAGTTCCGCCGGCAACAACTCTGAATGGATTTCAGAAGAGCACCTTGTTCCCTGGGCTCTCAGCGAATCGCGCACCCGGTCAGCAGCGATCAGCAGATCACGAATCAGCGTGCCGGTGTACATCCGTTGGGTCGAAGCTCCTTTTACGAAAATTATTTCAATCGGAGGACACTGTCCGTGGACTGACACTGTCCTCCGATTCCATGGGGGAGGGTCAAGTCGTCAATGCTTCGAGTCCGCTCCGGTCGCGGATGACCAGGTTTGCGCCATCGAGCCTGATCAGGCGCTTTTTTCGGAGATGGCTCAGGAGACGCGTAACTGTCTCGCGCGAGGCACCAATGCGCTGTGCCATTTCTTCATGGGTCATCAGGGTGGAAATGCGAGCTTCTTCTGCGCTCTCCTTAGGAGGCGCCTGGGACAATAGAAGGCGCGCCAATTTGCCCGCGGAGGATCGTGTCAGAACCAGATGGTGGATATCCCGATAAGCGCTTTGATATTCGCGACTGAGGCAGTGGGAGGTGTGTACGCCGATCTCGCTGTGCGCTTCCATCAGTTCGGCAAAGTGTTTACGGTCCAAAAAGCCAAGCTGGCATGGGGTCGCGGTCTCGGCAGTAACCTCGTACGGCATACCTGAAATCGTAGCGCTGAGGCCCACGGTTTCTCCCGCGTGGACCGTTTTCAAGATCAGGATCTTGCCCTCCCGCGAAGTGGTGGAAAGGTTCACCTTTCCCGAGCAAACGATGAAGAGCCCGCGCGGCGCCTGGCCTTCCACAAACAGGATCGCACCCGCCGGAAGAATACTCTTATGGCTGATGCTATCGATCGAGCGCAGGGCTGACTTGGAGACGGCGCAAAAGTACGACGGGTTCATGTGAGGGCACTCGGGGCAGTTATCTACAATTTCCAAACCATAGGGTGCTTTCATATCGTTCTCCTGGGAATGAGGGCGCCTTCTCAACCTGCTGAACCCGGCTGCCGTACTCGACCCTGCGCTGGCGAAATGACGGGAACCGGCGAGCAGCGCGCGGGCGTGGGCCCGCGTATTCTGATGTGAACTTTGCGCCGCGGACAGCAGTTCCCACGCAGCGCCGGTGTCTTCCCGCCGTTCCCATTCGATGTGGCAAGCGAACAGGTACAACGGGTCTGTCGCCCCGGGTTGTAAGAAGGCGTCGGGAACTGCGCCATCGGGACGAGGCGACGTTTCCCTAATGGGACCCAGCATAGGTTCAGGCTGCAGTTGTGCGGCAGGGTAACGCCACACCATCGCCAAGGGACTGCTAGTCGAAACGGTTGAGACTGACAAAGTTTGTCGGAGTGCCTGAGTTTGATTAGGTTGGAGCAACTTCTTGAACTCCTGCGCCGCCTCGAACAAGGTTGGGCGCCGTGGGAATATTCTGCGAGGCTGGGGGAGGTTCGAACGCCGGCCAGAGGCAGATCGAAACCTGTGGCATTGTGCACGCGGCATTCCAAAATGGGCCTAACTGGCGCGGTCCCAAGTTCCTCGTTTGGAACGGGTTCCAAAAGGGAGTGCACGAGGGCTGAGGCAACATTGCCACATATTCGGCGGAACTGCCGATGAATCGTCGAGTAGGGGGTAAAAACGTTCTTGAATCATTGACTTAGATGCGCTGCCGAAGGTCACCATCCCAGGGTGACTGCCGTACGTTGCTTAAGGCTTGTCGCTGCCCTAATGTCGTTCAGGTCAACCCTATGCACAAGCACCACGCGCGATCTGCAGCTCACAGTTCTCATCTGGTTCGCAACAGTCTAGGAAAACGCCGCAGCACTCGAATGTCACTGCATGCCTCCGTAGGATTGACGGGAGAAGACCGATATAAAGCCTCATTTACGATCAATGCCAAGGCTACTAATTTGAACCGGCACGGTGCTGCCGTTCAACTTTCGCGCGAATTGCCCGTCGGCTCCAGCGTAACGTTGAAAAACAACCGCGGCATTCAAGTGCCCGCGCGCGTGGTCTCACAGATCAGCGCAGTGGAAGGTCTCCGCACCTACGGAATTGAATTTGTCGAGCAGGATGAGAAAGCGCTGAAGTTTTGGGGAATCTCCTTCCCGACTGCCTAGCGCGTGTGTAAGTTCCCGTCCGCCAGCACATCTGGACTGGCAACGTTCCGTCGCAACTTTTCCACCTGATGTCCAGCAAGCGTGCATGGAGGCTCGAAATTTCGTGGCGTACTTTGGCGCTTGTTTCCCTTGATTCATGCAGTTAGGGTCAATTCTAGAGAGGATTTGATGATGCTTCAGCACAAAGGAATATCAGACGTCACCGAAATGAAAGTAAGATCCGCGAACGGCCCGGCCAAGAGCGCTCACCTGCAGCAACTCCATGAGGAGATCGACAAGCTAGCCTTGTTGGTGAATGAAGCCAAGCAGCAGAGCGACCGTATCCAGGCGGCAGCCGATGCATTGGGAGATGATGTATTGGTAAACCTCGGAGACGGAATGCTGGCCTCCGCCAGCGACAAGCGTACCCGCCTCAGAAAGACCGACAGCTAGTACGACTTCCTCCCGCAACGAGCCACTGGCTCGTTCCCGGTCCTGACCCGGCCAGCACATCATCCCCGACAGGGGTGCTGGTCGGGTCCCGGTTTCTTTATCGGACCGCTACCCGGCTTCTACGACACTTTTTACTTCCATTCCGCTCTGGACTAGAATTGTCCTTTTGAATCCCGTCCCTTATAACGTAGTACTTTTCGAGCAGACCCTATGCCACGTCCCAAAAAGAAATCCGCCCGGACGCAAAAGGGCAGATCATCCGGGGGCCAAGCGCCCGCTGTCGTCGAAGAGCGGCGCAAGGTAGCAAAGAAAACGGCCGACTCCTCTCTCCAATGGGCTACGCCTACCAGCTTTCCAATCGTCGCGATCGGGGCATCGGCCGGCGGATTGGAGGCATTCAGCAACCTGCTGCGTGCGCTGCCTTCGGACCCCGGCTTCGCCCTGGTCTTTATTCCGCACCTCGACCCCACGCATGAAAGTGCCATGGTGGAATTGCTGGCTCGCACCACGCGCTTGCCTGTGCATCAGGCCGCGGAAGACATGCGCGTGCAAATGAATATGGTTTACGTGTTGCCGCCGAATTGCGATATGACCATCTCGGATGGCGTCCTGCATCTCGCGAAACGCGAGATGGGGCGAGGTCATCACATGCCGATCGATACTTTCTTCCGATCGCTGGCGGAGGATCAGAGTAGCAACGCTGTAGGGGTCATCCTTTCGGGAACCGCCAACGACGGCACGCTTGGGATGTCGGCCATCAAGAACACAGGTGGCACTACGTTCGCGCAGGACTACGAGAGTGCCAAATACGATGGCATGCCTCATAGCGCCGTGGAGGCAGGGGTGGCAGATTATGTTTTGCCGCCCGCGCGTATCGCGCAGGAACTGGTTCGGATCCAGCGCCAGCCCTCCGACCGCGAGCCGCACGATGACGCCTTCGAAGGCAGAGAGCGCCTGCTGAAAGAGATCTTCCGGCTGCTCAAAAGCTACAGCAAGGTCGATTTCGTTGATTACAAAGTAGCAACGATCCGGCGGCGCATTGCTCGCCGCATGAACATGAATCACGTCACCGAGCTTGGTGACTACGTCAAAATTATCCATCGCAACCCGCAGGAGATCGAGGCTCTTTACCGGGACGTCCTCATCAACGTAACCAGCTTTTTCCGCAATCCCGAAGTCTTTGAGAGCCTGCGCGAAGTCGTGTATCCCAAATTATTGGAGGAACGGTCCACCTCCGAACCGATTCGAGTTTGGGTTCCGGGGTGTTCCACGGGCGAAGAAACCTATTCTCATGCTATCTCGCTGGTGGAGATGTTGTCCGATCTGCGTGTCGAAGTGCCGATCCAGATCTTCGGTACCGACCTCAGCGAAAGTGCCATTCAGCGGGCCCGCAGCGGAATCTATAAAGAAGCGATCTCAGGGGAAGTCTCCGAAGTGCGGCTGCGACGGTTCTTTCACAAAGTCACAGGCGGGTATCAGATTTCGAAGTCGATTCGCGATATGTGCGTTTTCGCCCGGCAGAATGTCATCAGCGATCCGCCCTTCTCACGCATGGACCTGATTAGTTGCCGCAATGTACTGATTTACCTGAGCCCCGTGCTGCAGAAGAAAGTAATCCCCATCTTCCATTACGCGTTGAAGCCCGCGGGCTTCTTGCTCGTGGGCAGTACGGAAGGGTTGCTGGGAGTCGGAGCGGACATCTTCACTCTTGTGGAGCGAAAGAGCAAGGTTTATCAGAAGAAGCCAGGGCCTTCGCCGGTCACCTTCGGTCTTATGATCCATGCGCAGGGCCCCGACGAGCGGGAGCCACAAAAACCGCGCCGTCCAATTAAAGACGAGGAACAGCCCAAAACTCCGGCCGATGTGCAGCGTGAAGCTGATCGCCTGCTACTCAGCAAATATGTACCGTCGGCGGTAGTCGTGAACGACTCGCTGGAGATCCTGCAGACTCGTGGCCGGACCAGCCGTTATCTCGAACTGCCCGCCGGCAAGGCGAGCCTCAACCTGCTCAAAATGGCTCGGCCCGGGCTGCTTTACGAGCTGCGCGGATTGATTGAGAAGGCCCGCAAGACTGGGGTGACCGTTTCCAAGGGGGGAATTGCGGTAGAGGATGGCGACAGCACGATCATTTCGAAGGTAGAAGTTGTGCCTTTCCGCACTCCTGCCCGCGATGAACGCCATTTACTGGTGTTATTTGAGGAGGCTCCGCAAGATCATAAGCCGGTCGCCGAGGTCAAGCACGTTCCGAAACGCTCTGTCAAAGAGATTTCGGACATGAGGGACATTCAGGTCGCCCAGCTCAAGCAGGAACTGGCGAGCACCAAGGAATATCTGCAATCCATCATTGAGGGGCAGGAAGCGAGCAACGAGGAACTGCAATCAGCTAACGAAGAAATTCAGTCGGGCAACGAAGAATTGCAGAGCACCAATGAGGAATTGCAGACTTCCAAGGAAGAACTCGAATCTGCCAATGAAGAGCTGAATACGGTCAACGAAGAAATCCAGCACCGGAACCAGCAACTGGCGCAATTGAGCAACGATTTGCTCAATCTGCTGAATAGCACGACCATTCCTATGATCATGCTGGGCGAGGACCTGCATATCCGCCGCTATACGCCCGAGGCCGAACGCGTGTTCGGATTTACCGAGCACGATGTGGGCAAGGCCCTCACCCACCTGCGCCTCAAGCTGGAGATTCCGCAACTCGAGCGGTGGATGCTGGATGTGATGCGCGACGTGAAAATCCGACACGAGCATGTTCAAGGAAATGACAGCAAGCAGTACAAGCTCCGGATCACTCCGTACCGCACACTGGATAACAAAATTGACGGGGTCGTGCTGGCCCTGCTCGATATCGGCGAATTGCTTGGTCCGCCTGCGGGAAAGACCAACGGACGTTCGGAAGCGGAAGAATAGGGAATGCGGTTTCTCGCCAACGCAGGTTGGCAGAGAAAAAGCGAAACGCCGGCATGCTTCTGGCGCGTTTTGGCGCTTGCACCTGCTAGCTGCCCGCCCTATGGTCTTAAAGGTAGTGTCGCACTTTGCCCATAGTTTCCGGCGTCCCTGGCGTGACATAGCGCGGGAACTCGCCCGCGAACCGGACGCTTCCAAACGGCGCGCGCTGATGGACGAACTCAATCAGTCTTTCGATCCGCGCTTTGCCACGTGTGCGATCTGCGATCGGCTTTGCGAGCTCACAAGCTGTAAAACCGACGAGCAGGGAAGGCCGGTGCACGAGCACTGTTACGCCTCAAAGATGAAAAATGACGGCAGAGACTATTGCTGAGTCACAGAATGCGCGGTATTAGGCCTGAGATTCCTACCTGCCGAACCAACCGTTGCATACCCGATTGCTTCTAACCCCAAGCATTTACCCAGCCCTTCGTTAAGGAAGGTAGCCGTTGCCCCAGCGAGACATCATTGTCATTGGCGGTTCGGCCGGCTCCTACGAACCGATCAGGACCATCGTTGCAGGTCTGCCCGCGAGTCTTCCGGCATCCGTCCTGATCGTGATGCACATGATGGCCGACTTCCCCAGCCTTCTGGAAGAGCATCTCGGCTCCAACAGTCGGTTGCCGGTCATTCAGGCGGTAGACCAGGAACCCATCCGTCGCGGCCACATCTACATCGCACGCCCGGACTATCATCTGACCCTCGAGTCCGGCAAAATGCACGTGGTGAAAGGTCCGAGAGAGAACCGTCACCGTCCTGCAATTGACCCGTTATTTCGGACCGCCGCCCGCTTTTACGGTTCGCGTGTGATCGGCGTGATCCTCAGTGGGAACCACGATGATGGTTCCATGGGGCTTTATGCCGTGAAACAGCGCGGAGGGACGGCAATCGTGCAAGACCCGAACGAGGCCGCCTGGAGCGAAATGCCCCGACGCGCCCTCACCTACGCAACTCCGCACTACGTGTTGAAAACTCGAGATATCGTTTCCAACCTCGTCAATCTCGTACAGATAGATCAGGATGAAATTCTTATGCCCAGCAGAAAATCACCCAAACCCAATGGCAGATTACGCAAAGGAGGCCGCGTTCACCCGCAGGCAAAGAAAGCGAGCGCCAACAGCGGAACGGCGCGTGGCGGCAACGGTCCCATCGTCAATGGGAAGACCGAGCAGAACCTGAAGACAGCTTACTTTGATGAGGGCGAAGGAAATCCGTCGGTGTTTGCTTGTCCCGAATGTCACGGGGTATTGTGGGAACTCCAGGAGGGGGATCTCGTCCAGTTCCGCTGCCGCGTTGGACACAGCTATGGAACCGAGAGTCTTGCCATCGAACTTTCGGAGGCTTCCGAGGCAGCGCTGTGGGCAGCGATGCGTGCGCTTGAGGAGAAAGCGGCCATGCAACGGCGAATTGCCGATGGTGTCAATGCCGATCGAAAATCCGCCAGCCGCTTGCGCGATCAATCTGTTGCCGATGATGCGAATGCCCGGATCATCCGCGACATTATCTTCGCCCGAGACGCTGCACTAGCACAGGGAGATGATACTGAGTTGGGGAAGACAGCCTAGAAGGTTTCGCCGAGCCGCCTCAGCTTGGCATTCAGTTCCAGCAATCCAGCCTTGAGTTCCTTTGCATCAGCGTCCCGCAAAGCGATCTTTTTCGCCATGCGCAGGACCGTGTCGTAAGCTTTGCGCGCCGATTTCCGATTGCGCTGCTTCTTGACAGGGTCGTCTGTGCCAAGCGCGGTCTCGGCGAACGTCATCGCGGTCGCCACATCGACCTTAAGAAAGTCTGCGCCCGCACGGTTGAACTGCTTCTCAACCCTCTGCAGGTCCGCCAGAGTAGGTTTGGGAACCGTAAGCGGAGGCTTTTGACTTGGTCGATGTTTTCCCGGCATCGTCATGGGATGTCCTCTCGCGAGCAGAGGTTTTCACGCATTTTTCGATCTTGCGCGACCTAAGAACTCGCTCCCCCCGGGTGCAGACGGTTGGCCGGGTCAACTCGCCTGTTGCCGCGAAGCCAGTTCCAGTAGTTCCAGGATGAAGCTCTTGCGTTGCGTCGCGTCCAGCAGAGTGCTAGGCCGTTTTTCGAAAGTAGAATTGACACGCAGGTCGCTTTGCAATCCGTAGAGACCGTCGCGCAGCAACTGGACCGAAGATCGCACCTCGCTGCGTAGCTCGACCATCTGTTCGCGCAAGCGGCTCATTTCCGCAAGCCCGGTCTTGATCGACGCAGTAATGGGTACGGACGTTGGTTGGTGCCGGGTTAGCTTAAAGGCCTCGCGAATCGGACTGGCCGTGATCCAGCCGTCAAGTTCCGCTTTAGTCGCGACAACCGAACCCGTCGTCCCTCCTGCAGGCCTTCGAACCGGAAGACCCAAGTCGCGCTCGTAACGCTGCACGGTCCGGACTCCCTTTCCCATGTAGGTGGCAATCTCTTTCCAGCCACTGAAAAATCGTGATTGTTGGTGGGCCATTGCGGTTTTTCTCATGGGACCTCGCGGACTATGGAGGATTTGCGTCCCGAAAGCAGAGACGATTGAACCCACTAGCGCTAGCATAATAGTAGCATTGCTTTGGAGGTTTGAAACATTCCGTTCATCAGGAAATTCAATGGAGAAAGTACAACCCACTCATGTTTGTCCAGCCACACTTGAGAATGCGCTTACCCCACTCTCTAAAACGATTTAGCTAAGCCAAAAATGAGTGAAGCGTTTTACCTGATCGAACTTCCCAGACTGCGGAGCAAAGCCACCACTGGCGCGGATTGGCGCTTGTAGCCACTTTGATGGCAGCATATGGTGAAAGTTACAGATCAAGACTTGAATAATGTAAATGACTCCGCTTCGCCGTACTCTCCGTCGCCGTAACTCCGGGCGTCTCTGCCGGATCTGTAACGAGCCTGTGTTGCTGGAAAATTGCAAAACGGATGAGGACGGTCATGCTACTCACGAAGAGTGTTACGTGAACAAAGTTTGCTCGCAACTGAGGAGCGAGAAAAACAAACCTCCCCCGAAAGAGCGTCCTCCTTCTTCGCGAAACTTAAAATCCACTTAGTCTCTCCTCAATTTCGTGTTCGTCCCGCCAATAGTATGAAATAAGTTTCCCGTCGATTTTTTCTCTTCGCTTCACTTCCGCTATCATTCCCGGAACTAACTGCTGCCAAGTTCAGGTGACCTATGCAACCAGGCAGGACCGCTCTCGTGACGGGGGCCAGCCGCGGTATCGGAAAAGAGATCGCTCTCGAGTTAGCCCGTAACGGATATCGCGTCGCGGTCAATTACTTCAGCGATCCCCCGCCGACGGTGGACACCGCCATGAAGGAAATCCGGGCCGTCCAGCCGGCCTGCATTGGCGTTCAGGCTGACATCCGGTCCAGTGCTCAAGTCACCGCCATGTTCGAAAACGTAATCTGCGAATTTGGCCGGCTGGATCTTCTGGTCAACAACGCCGGCGTGCAAACCTGGAAACCGCTCCTCGAGGTAACCGAGGAAGAATGGGACCTGGTCATCGACACCAATCTGAAAGGCTGCTTCCTCTGTACGCAGCAAGCCGCTCGCTCCATGAAACAACACGGCGGAGGGTCGATTGTGAACCTCGGCTCCGGCTGCAATAAACTCGCCTTCCCTTCGCTGGTCGCCTACACCGCGAGCAAAGGCGCAATTGAAATGTTCACCAAAGAGGCCGCCGTGGAACTGGGACAATACGGCATCCGGGTAAACTGCATCGCGCCCGGCTCAATTGAATCCGAACGCACGCGCCAGGAAGATCCCGACTATGCCGGAACCTGGTCGAAACTCACCCCGTTGGGACGGGTAGGCACCGCGGCGGACATTGCTCCCACTGTGGTCTTCCTCGCCAGTCCGGGCGCTTCTTTCATCAGCGGCCAGACAATCTGGATCGATGGCGCGCTTTTCACCAAAGCTCAGTGGCCGTACAAGAAGTGATTAACCTGAGGCGCGACCGCCGCGGACGGAGTACTCGCCGAAGGTAATCACGCGCAGGCACCGTGGTAACGCCCCTGCTGGTCTTTGGTAATATCGCTTCCCCCCACCGTCGCCCCCATAATCGGTGCATGGATTTGGGCGAGTTGTTCCGCGGATTCTTTCAGACCATAGCCTTGGGATCTGCGACCGTTTTCCTACTGCTGGGCGTCGTTCGCCTGCGCAGTCCCCGCCGCACGCCGGCAATGATTTCCGGCAAAGCGTCGCGCTACTGATCCCTTCCGCAGTTCGTTACCTGGCGCGAATCTTCCATTCGTTTGCTTCCGCTCCGCTGCGCGTGAGATATTACTCTGCTCCATAATCCTTATTGCGCAAGGCCGCTTGACCGGACAAATCAACGATGCGCCTTATCCCCCGCGACACTAAATTTTTTGAGCTCTTTGCCGAACTGTCGACCAATCTGACGGATGGAGCCAAATTGCTTCGTTCCATCCTGGCGGATCCCACAGATCTCGCTATGCGTGTCAACCAGGTGCAGGCAATCGAGCATCGGGGGGACAAGGCTACCTATGCCATCATCACCAAGCTGAATCAGACCTTCATCACGCCGTTCGATCGCGAGGACATTCACCGCCTGGCCTCGTCGCTCGATGATGTCCTCGATTTTGTGAACTCCGCTGCCCTTCGGCTGGTCATGTACAAAATTCACCATCCGCCGCCAGTGTCGGCCGAGCTCGCCGGAATCATCGTTCTGCAGTGTGAAGAACTCGCCCGGGGTGTTTCGTTGTTAGAGAAAAATGGTCATGTAATGAAACACTGCGAAGAGGTCAACCGGCTGGAAGATATGGCGGATAACGTAAGCCGAAGAGCGATCGCCGATCTTTTTGAACATGAAAAAGATCCGATTCAGCTCATCAAGCTGAAAGAACTGTACGAAGTCCTGGAGTACGCGACCGACAAAGCCGAAGACGCCGCCAACGTTATCGAAGCCATCGTCCTCAAGAGCACCTAAAACAGTTTCAGAGTTTCAAATTTCAGGTTTCAAAGGATTGCAATTTGAACTTGAGACTCTGAAACCGTGTGAAACATGAATAAAGACCTGATCCTGGTCCTCATCACCGTCCTGGTCGCCCTGATCTTCGACTTTCTGAACGGCTTCCACGATTCGGCCAACAGCATTGCCACCGTCGTCTCGACGCGGGTGCTGTCTCCCAAATTCGCCGTGGCATGGGCGGCGGCTTTCAATTTTCTGGCGGCATTTTTCCTGGGCACCGCCGTGGCGAAGACCATAGGAAAGGGTATGATCCGCCTGGAGCATGTCGATCAATATGTCGTGATGGCCGGATTGTTCGGCGCCATCGTGTGGGATCTGCTCACCTGGTGGTGGGGGCTGCCGACATCGTCGTCTCACGCCTTGATCGGCGGATATGCAGGTGCGGCGATGATGCACGCCGCTGTGCATACTGGCCCGGCCAGCATGTTTTCCGTCATCATCCCCGAGGGCTGGTACAAGACCCTGATCTTCATCGTGGTCGCGCCCGTCATGGGCATGGTTCTAGGTCTTGTTTTTCTGGTCGCCGCGCACTGGATCTTGCAGAACAAGCCTCCACAAACGGTGGATCGGTGGTTCCGTAAATTGCAATTGCTGTCCGCCGCCGCATACAGCCTGGGCCATGGAGGCAACGACGCCCAGAAAACTATGGGTATCGTCGCCGGCGCACTGTACACCGCCGGATTCATGTCCAAATCTGACATGCTAGCCAACTGGGGCAAATTTCACTGGCCTATCATTCTGGCCGCCCACGCAGCAATTGCCGCGGGTACTTACTTCGGGGGATGGCGCATCGTTCATACCATGGGCCAAAAGATCACGAAGCTGAAGCCCTTGGGAGGATTTTGTGCCGAGAGCGCCGGAGCCATTACCCTGTTCGGCACCGCGCTGGCCGGCATCCCGGTGAGCACAACCCACACCATCACCGGAGCGATTGTTGGCGTTGGGGCAGTTCATCGGCTGTCCGCGGTGCGCTGGGGTGTTGCCGGACGCATCGTGTGGGCCTGGATGCTGACGATTCCTGCGTCCGCCGTAGTCGCGGGCGGGACGTTCATGCTCATCAACTTTATCCACCCCAGTTAAAACTGAATGGTTGACCCCTCTTTCTGACTGAAGCCCTAAGGTTTAAGAGCGGCAACATCCCCATCCGGATCGGCACCTTATCTCAAGGAAAAAACTTGCATTGCGGCCCGCAGTCGTGCTCGGGGCCAACCAAAAGGAGCAACTTCATATGACAAATAAGTTGGGTCGTTTGCTGTTGTGCCTGCTTTTCGCAGGTCTAACTACGGCGTGGGCAGTTGCCCAGGAAGATACCAATACCAATTCGAAAGGCGAGGTCCGCAACATTACCGGATGCCTGACGAAATCCGGTGGCGGCGATGAATATTTGCTTACCGGAACTGACGGAAGCACCTGGGAGATCCATGACAAGAACAGCTCGGCTGAGCTCGCGGAGCATGCTAACCAGACCGTACAAGTCCGCGGCGTAGTTGCCCACTCAAAGACGCACAACATGAAGGAAGACACCAAAGACATGGCCCATGACACCGGCGCCACCAAGGCACACGCTGAACATGGCCACCTGACTGTCACTGAAGTCCACAAAGTAAGCGGCAGTTGCAACCAGTAATCAGGGCCGAGAAAACAAGAGGCGGAACGCCAGGCGTTCCGCCTTATTGTTCTTCTGAGAACTGAGAACCGACTACTGAGAACTGGCCCTTTATCCCTTCACGCTAATCTTCGAGAACGACAGCACGGCTCGGCTCGGTGTTGGACGTCCCATGGAGAGGGCCGGACGAAACGTGGTGAAGATCAGCATCCGCTTGACCTCAGGAAGCACGAGCTTCGAGGATTCAGAATCAGACAGGATGCGATAGTCCTGCACCCGCCCGTTGCTGTCGACATAAGCCTCAATCACCAGCGAGTCGTCGTCGATCGTATTCATCGCCATGCCGAACGAAGTCGGCTGCAGTTCCGGACCGGAATTCACCATCACCAGTGGAACATCGTTGTCGGCATGCAGCTTCGAGGGGGCCACGAAGTACATCATCGCAATTCCGAACAGAACGAATGCCGTCAAAAACCCGGCTGTCGCGGGAACCATGAAAGCTTCGAAGGCATTCTCCAGGCGTACACGCACGCCTTCAAACCGGCCGCGCCGCACCAGTGCTGCTTCGCGCGAAATCGCCAGTCGTAGCTTCAATCCCAGATCTGCCGGAGCCTTGGGACGCCCGACACTGACCAGCAACTGCTGAGTGCGCCGCAGCCCCTGATACTCGCGATGACACCCCGGGCATCCTGACACATGGTCCTGCAGCGCGAGCATCTCCGTGCCTGTGACCGCTCCATCCAGATATGGCGAAAACAACTGCTTCACCTGGGAGCACTTCAGTTCTGATGTCTTCCTGTGGCTCCTATTCCCAGTGCCAATCATGGCATCACCTCGGCCCTTCTACCCCCTCCAGCTACCTGTGGCCGCTCTTGTTCTGAACCGGGATCGGATAAGCCCAGTTCGTTTCCTACTTCGCGCACATACGCCGCGAGCCGTCGCCGCAGCGCTTGCCTGCCGCGTGTGAGCCGGGATTTCACCGTCCCCAGCGAAATCTCCAGCACCTCGGCAATTTCCTCATACGACATTTCTTCCAGATCGCGCAGGATCAGCGTCGTGCGATACGGCTCTGGAACTGTTCTTAACTCTTCTTCCACCCGGGCCTGCACCTCGCGATGGGCGACGTTGTCAAAGGGTGAGTCGCCATGATCGGTCAGAGCCACTTGCATCTCGTGCTCGCCGGTTCCCGGTGTTTCGGATTCAGCCGGCTCGATGGACGTCTCTTTAGCTTTGTGCCGGAACCACCATCTGCGCCGGTTTGCCGCTTCATGCAACGCGATGCGGTAAATCCATGTCTTCAGGCTGGATTCACCGTGGAAGTGTTTCATGCCCCGAAACACCTTCAGGAACACTTCCTGTGTGGTATCGGCCGCATCCGCTGGATCGTTCACCACCCGGTACACCAATCCATACACCGGTTGCTGGAACTCTCCAATTAACCAGGCGTAGGCCGCTTCCGAACCAGCCTTCAACTCCGCCACGATCGCCGCCTCTGCCTGCGACCGGATCCCGATTGCACTCGCTAAATCACCCAAGGTGGTTGCTCCCGCCATATGGCGATCCCCTGATTATAGGATTTTCCACCCTCGCGCGCCCTGATTTTTCTTTCCCGCCCCAGTCCAGCCCGCTTCGTCGCGAATGCTCAAGACCTTACATAACATAGACTCCGTCAACTGCCTGCAGGTTCCCAGTTCTACGTTCTTTGTTTTCAGCAAGTCACCACGCTGCAGAGCCGCTTTGGTGCATGTTCAGCGACCTATAAAAAAGGTCACCTCTTGCAGGTTACTTGCGGCCATCGTCGTGAGGATGGGTGTGCCATGGCTGCGCGGCAGGGTTTTCGATCAAATTTTTGAGTCTTTAGGATTACATGTATAATCTTAATCGTCATGCGTTACGCACCCGACCACAAATCCAGGACCCATCAGCGGATCGTTAAGGCTGCTTCCAAGCAATTCCGCGCCCAAGGCTTGAGCGGGCCAGGGGTCGCGCGAGTAATGCAGGCCTCCGGTCTTACGGTGGGAGGATTCTATAAGCATTTTCGCACCAGGGATGATCTTGTCATCGAAGCGGTCGCGGAGAGTCTCCGCGATTTGCGAGAACGGATGCTTGGCCCAAACAGGCAGGCCCCACCGGGAGAGGCGTGGAAGCAGATCATCAAGAATTATTTATCGATCGAGCATTGCGAGCACGCGGAGGTCGGTTGTCCCATCGCCGCGCTTGCTCCCGAGATCGCGCGCACGAAGCCAGCTGTCAAAAAACGAGTAGCGGGACTGTTAAAGCAGCATCGCGACGAGATCCTGCCTTTTGTTCCCGGGAACACCGCGTGGGAACAGGAGAGAAACTTTACGGTAGCGATGTCCGCGATGGCCGGGGCGATCTCCCGAGCGCGCACCATGACCGATCTCGAGGAGAAGCAAAGAACCCTGGATACAGTTCGAGATTACTTATTGGCCAGCTGTTAATTTTTTTGCATCCATAAGATTATGGCCATACTCCTATGCAGAACGCCATACCAAAATTGGAGAGATCAACACGCAACAGCCTCTCACGCTTGAAAGTGAGAAAGAACTGCAACTGCAATTAACAAAAAAGAGGAGAAGTCGTCATGGCAAATACGGTCGTAGCACGAGTCGATGAGTCCAAACTTCCAGTTATTTCCGGCACAGGCGCTTACGTGGCCAGCTTCTTTTTGGCGTGGCTAGCGCTCATCTTTTTTCTCGGCGCGCGCGGGGCGTTCGTGACGGCGGGTGGGCGGCCGCCGCTCGCACTGCTAATCGGCCTCGTGGCGCCGCTCACCCTGTTTCTGGTCGGGTACAGCGCGATCCGGCCCCTTCGCGAGTTCATTTTGTCGGTTGATCTTCGCCTGATTGCGGGGATACAGGCTTGGCGGTGGGCCGGCTTTGGGTTCCTGACTCTATATACCTACAAAGTCTTGCCCGGAATCTTCGCTTGGCCTGCCGGTCTGGGCGATATGGCAATCGGAATGACTGCTCCGCTGGTGCTGGCTGCTCTACTCCGGCGTCCCGGCTTTGCTGCGAGCAAAAGCTTCGTGGCCTGGAATCTCTCTGGCATTTTGGACCTTGTGGTCGCGGTGAGTATCGGAGCGATCGTCCCACTGCTTGCTCCGAGTCTCTACGGAACTGTCACGAGCGCTCCTATGGCGCAGCTCCCGCTAGTGCTGATTCCGACCTACTTGGTGCCGACGTTCTTGATGCTGCATTTGACTGCGCTCTTTCAGGCGCAACGCCTGGCCAGGTGAACAAGGCTCCAACCACGCAGCAATTACGGTACTTGTCTTTCATCCACGCACGGTTTCGTTGGAGGAACAGCAACGAACCGTGCGTGATGGGCAGGCCATGAAGATAAAGGCGTTCGTAGATCGCGAAAGAGGCAATCCAATGGACACGTGAAGAACTGAGTGATGTGCCGTCAGGGCCGGCAGGAGCGTCGCCTAGTGGCGGGACGGATCAACCCTCTGCCGCCATGTATCGACGACATCCGGACGGCTCGCCCGTGCCGCAATCCGCATGGCTGCCTTTGCAACGTCATTCCTGCCATACAGAGGAAGCTCATTCCACTCGGTCGAGTGTTGCGCAACAAAGTCGTACAAGGCCTGGGCGGTGGCGAGCGCTTCGTCGGTTTTTTTATCTTGTTCGTAGGCGTCCATCAGTGCGTACAAGATCTGGTCTTCGTTGACGACCACCTTCCATACAGGATCTTCGCGGTCAGAGATTCCAGCGTAGTGCGCCAGAATCTTGTCGCATACCGCCAGGCTCGCCGTCAGGGTTGCTTCCACATTGTTCCAATCGCGCTGCATCTGATAGGTCTCGCCCAGCCGCATATATCCTTGAACGATCCCAGGATCGTACTCATCCGAAGATTGAAGAGAGTCGATAAGGCGCCGCGAAGCGTCTGCCGCATCCGAGTACCGCCGCATGCTGCGAAGGGTTCGGACCTCTCCTTCGTTGGCCCCGATCCGGTCGACTCTTTTGGCATCACCTACTTGTCCGGAGTACTTCTCCGCATCCTGATAGCGCACCAACGCCGCGTCCAAGTGCCCAGAATGCAGTTGCACCGCGCCGTCGCGAAAAGCAGATTCGACCATTCCTTTGTATACAGCTTCAGATTCCGCGCCCTTTGCGGCTGCCTCATACAAAGCGGCAACCTGTAGCCGGGCATCCTTCAACGACCTGTACTGCTCTTCATTCAATTGCGGCACGATCCGCTCAGCTTCGTCATATTGCGACAAAGCTTGCGTGTACTGCCCATCGTTGAAAGCTTGGCTGCCCTTGTGAAAAAGAGACTGGAATTTCTCGTCCTCGGCCGAACGGAATTCCTGCTGCTTCTGCGCTACTTCCACCCATGCAGGTTTGGGAGACGTCACAAATTGGATGAGTGCCGAGGAGGCCACCATGATCAAAATGATCAGCAATACCCACATCCCAGTTTTTTCAAGAATTCTTACGCCCCGCATGGCTGCTCTCGCACTTACGTAACTTGGTGATATGCCGTCGATCCGCTTAGATAATTTCTGCGCATCGTAACATCCAATGCGCACCAGGAAGAGCACGAAGCGGGAAACCTCCATTACTTCGGTGCACTCAATCGCCTGCATGGTCCGCTCATGAAAACTGTGAGATTGACAGTGTTGCTTCTTTGCGGCCTCATTGCCGTGCTCGCGGCAGACATTCACTTTTGGTACCGCGTGGAGAGGCGTCCTCCTCCGTACACCCGCCAAATTCCTCGACTGGAATGGACGCGAGCCGTAGATCCCCTTTACCTCACCTTCACTCCGCCACTTGTCGCTAAGGATGGAACGCTTTACGTTGCCAGTGCGGGCGGCGTTCACGCCTTGGATGCCTCCAGCGCCGAGAGATGGGTGTACCGTGCCACCGAATCCGACCCCATCGTCGGCGGCTCTTTGTCTCAGGACGACTCCGGGAATCTCTACTTCGCCACTTTGCATAGTGTCTATTCGCTGTCCTCCTCAGGCCTGAAGCGCTGGCAGGCTGACTGCTTACGAGCCGCACTCGCCCGCAATGCTGCCGGGCATGCGATCGATGGCGATGCCATCTATGCGACGTGCGACACCCATCTGGTAGCACTCAGCAGATTGGACGGGCATGAGACCTGGAGCCTGCCCGAATTGCAAGTCCAGGCGCCGTCGGTGATGCCTGTCGCGCCGCTGCTGTTGCGCAACCACGAACTCGTCTTCAGCCGGGACCAGCACATCGTCGCCAGCGACCTGCGCGGCAACATCTTGTGGACGTTCCCTTCCGCAGCGCAGGTCACGGCCTACTTTCTCGGCTCCGGCCCCGATGACGTCATCTACGCAAGGAAATTCTCCGGCGAAATGCTGGCCTTGTATTTCGACGGAACCATCAAGTGGAAGTTGGATGGTGTGGGTGGGTTCAACGAAAGCCCGGTCCGCGCTGCAGACGGCACACTCTACGTAGTTGCTCCTCAGGGGCCTCTCTACGCGATCGATCCGCGACCGGGACTCAAGTGGAAATTTCCCTTGCCGCCCAGCACCAGTGTCATGGGTTACACTGCGCCGGTGGTGGCCCCTGACGGTACCATTTATCAACTCCTCGAAGATCGCGTGCTCGCCATAAGTCCCAATGGCAAGTTGCTTTCAGAGTTGCCGCTTCCCGGCGAGCCTCGTCATCGCGGATTCCTTGCACTGTCAGCCGACGGAACGCTCTACGCCGTCATGGACAACTCTTTCCTACACGCGATCAAGGTAGGACGTTAAATATGATCTGCAAAAGAGAAACAGGAGAAACACGGAGGCAGTTCGCGGCCATCATGATAGTGGCCATGCTCTTCTGCTCCGCATGCACCCGGAAATCCGGCACTCCCTCATCCAATGGCGACGCCAATTGGCAACAATCGTTCAAAACCGGTGTCCTTGGAGACTGGGAGGAGGTCCGCGGAACCGGGGAAACTTTGCATTTCAATGAAGACGGCACCCTCATCATGGACAGCCCCTCCGAGCACCATTCCTGCGCCTACGACTTCCCCGACTCCACGCACATACGGCTGGACTGCGTCGCGCCGCAGATCCCGCACAAGCCTGATAGTTACGGATTTACGCTCGCGGATGCGCAACTGACGATCAGCACCGATCGCGAAACTGGAACCTACCGGAGAAAGTAGCCTTTGGTGGGGAACCGCCCCATTCAGCTCCGAAATTCTGCTATTCGACTCACTCCCAGGCACTTAGGGTCAAAGCGATTGCGCCCCTTCAACTCACTCTGTTAGCCTTTTAACTGGACTTCCTCATCGCAGTTCGCCTGAGCGCGGTCGCGTGGGTTTCCGCGGGTTCAACCCCGGTTCAAAAGTCCTGGCCTCTGCAGCATCGCGTGGCTGGCGCGACCAGCGTCCACGCGCAATTTAAGGAGAAATAAAACTTGCCATCCAAGACGCGTTATCTATTCACCTCGGAATCCGTGACAGAAGGCCATCCTGATAAGATCGCCGACCAGATCTCCGATGCAATTCTCGATGCCTGCCTCGCTGAAGACAGCACCAGCCGCGTAGCCTGCGAAACCCTTACCGCCACCGGGCTCGTCGTCATCGCCGGAGAAATCACCACCAAAGCCTACGTCGACTTTCAGCAGGTGGTGCGCGGCACCGTTCAGTCCATCGGATACGACAACGCGCTGCACGGATTCGACTGCAACACCTGCGCCGTGATCTCCAGCATCAACAAGCAATCCGGCGATATCGCCATGGGCGTGGACACCGGCGGCGCCGGCGACCAGGGAATGATGTTCGGCTACGCGGTCAATGAGAACGCGGATTTGATGCCCACTCCCATTTCTCTCGCGCACAAACTGACCCAGCGGCTCTCCCTGGTTCGTAAGAACGGGACCCTTCCTTTCCTCCGGCCTGACGGCAAATCCCAAGTCACGGTTGAATACGACGCCAATGGCAAAGTGCTTCGCGTGGACGCTGTCGTGATCTCCACCCAGCACGCTGAGACCGTCAGCAACGACGAACTGCGCTCGGGGATTCTGAAGCATGTGATTCAAGCTGTCATTCCCGCGCATCTGCTCGATGAGGACACGAAGTACCACATCAATCCCACGGGCCGGTTCGTGATCGGTGGTCCTATGGGTGACACCGGGCTAACGGGCCGGAAAATTATCGTCGACACTTACGGCGGGATGGGACGCCATGGCGGCGGCGCCTTCAGCGGAAAAGATCCGACCAAGGTCGATCGCTCGGCTGCTTACATGGCGCGCCACATTGCCAAGAACATCGTTGCCGGTGGACTCGCCCACCGCTGCGAAGTCCAGCTGGCTTACGCGATCGGCGTGGCCGAACCGGTCAGCATCCTGGTTGAGACCTTCGGGACCGAGAAGGTGGATCCCGCGATCATTCCCGACATCGTCCGTTCGCATTTCAAGCTGACGCCCCGTGGCATCATCGAATATCTTAACCTGCGCCGTCCGATTTACCGCAAGACTGCCGCCTACGGCCATTTCGGACGCGACGACGCCGACTTCACCTGGGAAGCGACCGACAAAGCTGCCAAACTGGCCAGCGACGCAGGTTTGCGCGAGCCAGTAACAGCTCGCAAATAAGCAATTTACCAAGAGCACAGAGGATGGGGGGTGGGTGCCCCCCGTGTTCCTCAGTGTCCTCTGTGTTGAATGCCTTTTGTGAACCAAAGCGGGAAATTGGTTCCTTATTGCTTACCGAAAGTCCGCGAATCTGAGAAAATAGTGCGGAACGAAATCATCCGTCTGTAATCGACATCAAAATTTTGCCTCATAGGCACGCGCCACCGAAGGGGAAAGCATGTCAACCACAGCAGTGAATTGCGACATCAAGAACATTGAACTGGCAGATCTGGGCAAGAAACGCATTGAGTGGGCGAACCAGTCCATGAAGGTGCTGCAGATCATCCGCAAGGAATTCATCAAGAACCAGCCGCTGACCGGCATTCGGGTTTCCGCCTGCCTGCACGTAACGGCGGAGACGGCAAATCTGGCCATCTGCCTGCGCGATGGCGGAGCCGAAGTGGTATTGTGCGCTTCGAATCCTCTCTCAACGCAGGACGACGTTGCGGCCTCGCTGGTGCGCGACCACAACATCCCCGTGTTCGCCATCAAGGGCGAAGACAACGACACGTATTACAGCCACATCCTGGCGGCAATTGATCACAAGCCGCAGATCACGATGGACGATGGCGCCGACCTGGTTTCGATCCTGCACACCAAGCGCACGGACGCGCTCGAAGGGGTAATTGGCGGAACTGAAGAGACCACCACCGGTGTGATTCGCCTGCGCGCCATGGCGAAGGAAGGCGTGTTGAAATTTCCTATCGTCGCGGTGAACGATGCCGATACCAAGCACCTATTCGATAACCGCTACGGGACCGGGCAATCGACCGTTGACGGCATTATTCGGGCGACCAATTTCCTGCTGGCGGGATCGAAGTTCGTGGTGGCCGGCTACGGATGGTGCGGCCGCGGTCTGGCCAGCCGGGCGCGCGGAAATGGCGCGGAAGTCATCATCACTGAAGTTGACCCGACCAAGGCGCTCGAAGCTGTCATGGACGGCTTCCGCGTGATGTCAATGGCCGAAGCCGCCAAGATTGGCGATGTGTTCTGCACGGTCACGGGCAACAAGAGCGTGTTGACCAAAGAACATTTCGCGCTGATGAAGGACGGCGCGATCATCTCCAACTCCGGGCACTTCAATGTGGAAATCGATATCCCGGCACTGGAAGCGATGTCGTCATCGAAGCGCACCACCCGCAATTTTGTCGACGAGTACTCGTTGAAAGACGGCCGCAAGATCAACCTGCTGGGTGACGGACGCCTCATCAATCTGGCCGCTGCCGAAGGGCATCCGGCCAGCGTGATGGATATGAGCTTTGCCGACCAGGCGCTCTCGGTCGAGTACATGGTGAGGAATGCCAAGAAGCTGGAAAAGACCGTCTACAAAGTTCCCGATGAACTCGACAAGCGGGTGGCGAAGTTGAAGCTCGAGTCCATGGGAATCAAGATCGATCGGCTCACGCCGGAGCAGGAAGAATATCTGGCGGGGTGGAGCGAAGGAACGTAGAGCAGTAGTCAGTTCTCAGTTCTCAGTTCTCGAGCTTCGTGCAGATTTCGGGGTGGCGCATGCCACCCCTTTTTCTGTGATCTGCGGGCCTTTGGGGTCTCTTGATTCCCAGATTCGTGATGAACTCCTCATTTTCCGAAGCGCGGAAGGTTACGTCTGTACCTGCCCCAGGGGAGGATTTTTGCAAGGTGGTTCGCTATACTGGTGCGAATGGACCTGGAACAAGTAATCGGGGAAATCGAGCGTCTGGAGCGTATCTTCGCTGCCCCAGACACCCGACCGCTCAGCGAGACGGATATCGCGGCTGCCAATCAAAGGCACGATACCCGTCTGGCGCATAGTCCCTGGTTCCGGCTTTGGAAGAGTTATGGTCTCTGCTGCCGGACCGAGCCGCCCGCGCTCGGAGCACCGGAAGTCGAACGCTAGCAGTCGTCCTACCCTCAGCCCCGCTTCTACGAAAACTTCATGAACCTCACCAGGTATAGCGTGCCGTGTAGGTGATGACCTTTTCGCCATCCGGGGCGACCGTGACGGGGAATTCTATGGTTTGGCTGTCCTTCTTGACATATTTGTCCGAGTTCGCCGCCACAGTCCAGTTCTTGCCGCGATAAAGGTGCTCAACAATCCGGATCTCGACAGGCTCCTTTTTGTGATTGCGGACCTTGATCTCGAATGTCTCGGTGGCCGCATCCTGCTTGTTATCGACCGTATAGTTGGTGCGGCGGCGCTCTCCGGTGAGATCGAACGAATTACCCGTGTAGATGCGCACGGTTTCGTCTCTGGGAGTGTGGTCGATCATGTTCTCGCCCGTGAATTCCATCTGCCCGTCATCATTGCGGCGGTAGAACCGGACTCGCCCCTTAGGCAGAGGCATTCCCATGTGATTGGCTTGCGAGTTGACGAACTCGCGCATCACCCAGATTTTCGGATTCGATTCGGTGCCGTAGGAATGATCGTTGCGAATGTTCTCCCAGTTCCATCCGCCATAACGGTTGAAGTCGATCTTCGCGCCGTCGTAAACGTAGATCTGCTTGCTGGCCACCCCAGATGCATGAATGAACTCCACTTGCTTGGTCTCGCGGTCGCGCAGCGTGGTGGCTCGCCCCAGGGTGTAGAGGTGATATTCGTCGAAGGCCTTTTCCGTCACTGCAGGGGCCATCGCAGCAGATAGTTCCATCGCAGCTTTCCGCGCGAGAACACCGTTCATCGCATTCGGCTGGATCTTGTTCACATCGCCTGCCATGAGTTTGATGTGAGCATTCTCGAAGGCCTTGCCGGTCCGGTTATCAATGGTGACCCAGCCCACGATGTCCACCACATCGCCCTTCTCCGGGGCAACAATGTTGTAATCCGCCTGCCAACTCATACCTCCGGTAATGTAGGAGAACTCAGCCGGAAATTTGCCCGCCTTGTCGGTCGCGATCAACCATTCCAGACGCGGCTTCAGAATCGTCTCTGCTGTGAGGTCGGGGAAAATCGGCGTTCCGGGAAGTCCGAAGCGCAATTGCCCGCCGACTTCGATGATCGGCTCTTCCGCTGCGCCCCCGTAATTGTTGGGATTGAAGTAATCCGGGCGGACATAGCCGCTGCGAATGACTTTTCCTTTAATGGTGCTGTGATCGGGCAGCTCAAAATCAATGGTTCGTCCCTCATACAAGGAGAGCAGAGACATTTGGGAGACTGGATCGGCGCGATAATTCTGCTCCAGCACCTGCAAGGAATGCTTGCCGCTGGGATCGCGCAGGATCACCGAATCCGGTTCCACATGCATGGTAATGTCGTTCATGTTGAACTGGTTCTCCCCAGATTTCAGATCCAGCGGGAGGTCCTGTCTGACCACCGCAAAATCCTGGTTATAAATCGTGAGCGACGGCTGGGACTGCTGGGCGAAAAGGCTGTTGCATAACAACAGCAAACACACGAAGCGAGCGGACATCGACATGATCCTCCCCCCAATGCGCCTGTGAGTGCCTGGACTCTCAAGCAAACTCTACCCGTTAGAAGAACGAAGAAGGGAGTGACTCTTGCGAGGCGAGAGGAGGATTGGGCGGCGGAATACGGTAACCGAGTGAGCTATGACTAAAGTCACCATATGACGAACCGCCGGACGAGCGTACACTCGCTTCGCTCGGGGCGGACGAGGCGTCCGCTCCTACACGATCGCTTACTTGCCCTGCTCTTCCAGGAACTTTTCTACTTCGATTGCGGCCATGCAACCAGTGCCCGCCGCTGTGATCGCCTGCCGGTAACGGCGATCCTGCACGTCTCCGCAGGCATACACGCCATGCACGCGCGTGAAGACGTAATTGTGAGTCTTCAAATAGCCATCGGAATCGGTATCAAGTTGCCCCTGAAACATCTTCGCGTTGGGCTCGTGGCCGATACCGAGGAAGAGGGCGCTGGTGGGAAAGTCCCATATTTTGCCGGTCTTCAGGTTGCGCAGCTTCAGTCCGGTTACTTCCTTTTTGTGGGCGTCATAAACATCGTCCACCACGGTGTCGAGCAGGAACTGGATCTTCTCGTGTTTTTGCGCGCGCTCCAACATGATTTTGGAAGCGCGAAAACTGTCACGTCGATGGATCACCGTCACCTTAGTGGCGAAACGGGTGAGGAACAAAGCTTCTTCCATGGCTGAATCGCCGCCGCCTATCACCACGATTTCTTTCCCGGAGAAAAAGAAGCCATCGCAAGTCGCGCAAGAGGACACGCCATGCCCGATCAACTGTTGCTCGTGCGGCAAACCCAGCCAGCGCGCCGATGCCCCGCTGGCAATGATCAGAGTTTGCGCGTGTACCACGTTATGTCCAATATGCAACAAGAACGGACGCTGGCTCAGATCGACGCTGGTGAGATGCGCCATGCGATACTCCGCACCAAAGCGTTCCGCCTGCTTGCGCATGTTCTCGACCAGTTGCGGCCCCATAATTCCTTCGGGAAAGCCGGGGAAATTCTCTACTAATGTAGTCATCGAAAGCTGCCCGCCAGGCTCGTGGCCTTCGATGACCAGGGGTTTCAGGTTAGCGCGCGCGGTGTATAGAGCGGCAGTGTGTCCGGAGCACCCGGAGCCAATGATGACGACGTTGCGAGTTTCGCTCATGGATTATCAGGTTAAGCAAATTAGATGGTCGACTTGCGATTTTGATTCGCACCACTCTCCGCGCCAGGTCACTTGGGCGGCGGCACCGTTTTTCGCATCTTCGAAGTGCCCGATGGGGGAGTTTTCCTGGCCGCATGCGTTTTGGGCATTCCATTGATTTTTGCCAGTTCCTCCGGTACGACGGACTTCACGCCCAGCAGTTCGCGATAGTGTGCCAGCACGTCCGAGGCGCTGCGAAATAGCGGTTCATACGCACTCTGATCCGGCGCGGGTCCGCCCTCGGCGGCTTGGCAACGCGCCAGCGCCACCGACTGCTTTCCGAATCGCTCTAGGCGGATGCGGTTGACCGGAGTATTCGAAGTTAACATGGCATCAGAACTGGTTACGGACGACGCACTGTCCTCCAGAGAAACCTGGATCAGGTCTTTGGGATCGCGCACGTGCAGCACCAGAGTCTCGACCATTGTCTGGCCGTCGTTGCTGAAGGAATATTGCACCAGGGAAAAAAGCGCCTGCACAGAAAACTCGCGCCGAATCCGTACATAGTTCGCCACCGATGGTTCGCCTGCCACATGGCCGGGCGCCCCTGCCTCCAGCATGGCGGGCATCTCCGTTAAGGTCGAGCGTCCCCGGGACACTTCGAAATCGGTTCCGAATAAGGGCTGCTTGGGCACCCGCGCGAGCGCCGACGCGATTTCCTTCTGCTCTTCCGCCGACGGCGTGCACACGTTCAGCATGTTGACCTTTACCTGCGGTTGCGGGGAACTGCCGGACTGCGCTGGTTGCTGCTGCGCAGCAACGGGCACGCCCAATAACGCAGTAGAAAGGAAACTCCAGAGAATGAAAAAGAGGATTCTGAGCACGCCGGAATTCTAAATGAGAGGACGCATAAATCTAAATTTCAAATATCTGCGGTTCGCGGGATGCCCGGCCAAAGTCGTAGAATCGAGGTATGGCGAACTTGACGTTAGTGTATGGCATGAGACTACTGCCTTCGGAAGAAGTCACTGAAGTGGGCCAGGCGCCCATCAAGCTGTCCAACGGCCGCGAGGCACACGTAGCCATGCATGTGCTGGAAGGCAGCAAGGAAGAGATCGAGAAACAACTGCGCAACAGCCTGGAAGCATTCTTTGAGCTCTATCCGGAGATCTGAGTTAACGGGGGTCCCGGATAGTTGACCGGCATTTCTGTCCAAGGATTGCGTCTTCCGTCGCCTTATAATTCCTAATCGTCTGACATGCCGGCCAA
This sequence comes from Candidatus Sulfotelmatobacter sp., assembly GCA_036376495.1. Lineage (GTDB taxonomy): Bacteria > Acidobacteriota > Terriglobia > Terriglobales > Acidobacteriaceae > Sulfotelmatobacter. The sequence continues at coordinate 82,961 of DASVAE010000105.1, forward strand.
ACGCATGCAATGGTCCTATCTCGAGATACGGCGGAAGCTGATCGACGCTGAACTATGGCCACAAGGCCGTATGGCGCGACTGGCCTGCTACCTGGCCGGGTCGGCGCTTGTCCTCTACGCTCTGCGAAAACTTCTCGGGTTGTTCGCTCCCTCCTGGGGCGCACATCTGGGAGGCTGGGTTGGATTCCTTGCCTTTGTCGCCGGAGTCCTGTTCTTCATTCTGGGATTTCGCTGGGTCAAGCGGCGGATCCTGTGGCGCCTGCGCAACCGTCTGATCGTCACTTACATGTTCATCGGCGTCATTCCGGCCGTGCTGCTGGTAGCGATGGGATTGATTACGCTCTACGGATTGGGCGGACAGTTTGCCGTATTCCTGGTGACCTCAGAGATTCACTCTCAACTCAGAAGCATGGCAGGGGTGAACGACGCGGTGAGCAACGCTCTGGCCGCACGATTAGAGCGTGGCGAAGCGCCGGCCGCGGAATCGCTCGCCGGCCTTCGTAAGCGTGATCCTGCATGGCAACGCCGTCACGTCTGTGCATGGTATGGGAACAAGCCCCTGCCCCTGTGCAATGATTTTGGAGGGGCTTCTCTCACCTATCCCGAGTTCATGAAGGGCAGCTTTCAGGATATTGTTCACGATGGCGGGCTGCTGTACTTGCGAGTCGGGTCATCCCTGCAAGTTGCCGGAAACAAACTTACGGTAGTTACCGGGGAACCCTTCGATAAGGACCTGGTCAGCAAGATTGCGTCGGATCTCGGCGAGATCACGCTGTATACTCCGGCCATAAAGAAGGACGCGGGATCCAAGCAACCGGGCTCAGGTTCTTCCTCGGCGGGATCTTCTCTCTCGGCCGCTCCGGATCAGGACCGCAACAAACTGGTCATCACCAAGGGCAACCCGAACGACCGGGAAGAACTGCCAGCTCGCTTTACGGTCGGTGCCATTCCCGAATCCACCGGCAGTTTCGACCGTGAAATTACTTTTGGGACTCCTCTCCCCGTCACGGATTGGAAGACGGGAACGCCCCAGCAGGTCCTGGCGGTATTGCAGGTAACCACCCGACCAGCCGTCCTCTACGCCCATCTTTTCGCAGCGCTCGGGGAATTCGTTCGTGGCGTAATTTACATCCTGCTTGGAATCGGAATCGTCTTCGCAATCATTGAACTAATCGCGCTGATTATCGGCACGCGCATGACGCGCACCGTAACCGCTGCGGTGGCGGAACTGCACAATGCCACACGGCACGTCGACCGCGGCGACTTCAGCCATCGCATTCCGATCCGTTCCAACGACCAACTCTCGGATCTCGCTCTCTCGTTCAACTCCATGACCGCTTCCATTGAGAAGCTGATCCTGGAGCAAAAGGAGAAGCAGCGCCTGGAGAACGAACTTACCATCGCGCAGGAAGTCCAGGCTCAGCTTTTCCCGCGCCAGATCTCGCAGCTGGAGTCGCTGGAAGTGCACGGATTCTGCCGGCCGGCGCGCACGGTCAGCGGCGATTATTACGATTTTCTGACTGCCAGTTCACACAAGCTGATCCTGGCCGTGGGCGACATCAGCGGGAAAGGAATCTCGGCCGCATTGCTGATGGCTACGATTCACTCCGCGGTCCGCGCTTACAGCGTCGAGAGCCTGCCGCAGATGCGCGAACCGATCGCTGTTGGCGCAGTGGGCGGCGCCGGCAGGGTGATGGCCACCTGGCCTGAGGGGATCGAAGTATCTCCGGGGGCGTTGCTCGGACTGCTCAATCACCAACTGTACGACAGCACTCCCCCGGAGAAGTATGCCACCCTATTTCTGGGAATTTACGACGGCCACTTACAGCGCCTGACCTACAGCAACGGTGGACATCTGCCCCCGATCCTGATCGGCAAAGACGGCGGGGTTCGAAGACTAGAGGCTGGCGGCACGGTGGTCGGACTCTTCGACAATATGTCGTACGACGAAGGTTCGGTGCAATTGCATCCCGGCGAGATCTTCGTCGCTTACAGCGACGGGGTCACCGAACCGGAAAACGACTTTGGCGAATTCGGCGAGCAGCGCCTGATCGATCTCGTGCGCAGCAACCGGCATCTGCCTTTGCCGCAGATCAGCCAGATCGTGACCATGGCCGTCGATGACTGGATCGGCGAAAACGAGCAGCCCGATGACGTGACGCTGGTTCTCGCGCGTGCACGATAACGCGCGCCGAAATCTTTTTCAGTTTCCACGCGGGTATTGTTGAAAAGAAAAGCGGCGGATGGCCGGTCCATCCGCCGCTTCCTCAGGAGGTGAGTGATGTTCGCTCTTCAAACAACAACTTGATGTTATGCCCGGCAGGGGAGGAAACGACAGATCACCAAGGTACTTTATTGTGCACACGGACGCGCACGAGTTCCGAAATGGGATCGATCCTGAAGCGGGCTGCACTCTCATTTCTTAGGAAGCACTAACACGCGCGCCGAAACTGCCGAATTGCTCAGCGTCCCCCCCAGTACGAATGGTCCCAGCGGCGTAAACAGAATTCCCCTGGTGTCTGCGCGTACGTCGAAGGTATCTTGCGTAATCGTGTCCCAGCGATTGCCATGAAGCTCGTAAACAAAGGTCACTGGGGAAAGTTGCGCCGGCTTGCCATCGGCATCGAGACCTTTGAAGTTATGGGGCACGAGGGTCCCCCCCGAAAACATTACTTTGTGTTCCCGCTCCCAGCCGCTGGCCACAATGTCAAAGCGGCCCGGTCCGGGATGCGGCGGCAGCTTGCTCCATTCGATCTTGTTGGGATCTTTCTTGTCGATCTTTCCCATCCAGCACTCGTCGGAAACGGCGTAACCGGCGCCTTCTTTTTTCGCTCCATCCAAGTACACAATCGTCTCGTCGGCGATTCCCCCCGCATGCCCATACACCGGGGTGCCAGGAAAAGCCGTGGCCTGGCTCCAGGTATTCTTCTCGGCGTCGTATACCTGAACGTTGTTCACCGGTCCGTTCTTCGCCCGTCCACCGATAATGTAAATGTAGCGATCATGAACGAGACCGATCACCGCGCTATCTACCGGGATGGGAATGTCCGCTGCGCGGTACCAGCGATGATCTTCCGGAACGTAGGAGTTCACATCACCCACTGTGATTTCATTGCCCTGACCGTCCACCACATATCCGCCGAAAACGAAGATCTGGCCCCTTGCGCCCACTGCGGAGGCTCCGAGGCGTCCCGCGACACCTGGCACCGGCTTGCCTTCGATCCACTTACCCGAGGACAGCTTCAGCATGAACATGCGGTTTGTGACTGCGTCCCAAGTCTTCTTCGTGCCGAGCCCCATCATGGAGTAAACCTCAACCCCGTTCCGCAGCGATGCGACGGCATTGCCGGTAACGGCGTCGGGCATGGGAGGAATTTTCGGTTCGGCGGCCACCAAGGCCAGGGCGCACAGTACCGTGAGGACAAAAGGAAAGAGTCTTTTCATCGCTGTGATATTACGTGTTCCGCGCCAAGAATTGTAGATCTGGGCAAGATCTGAGGCCGCTGGCCAACTCAGCCCACGTAGGCCCGGACCCATTGGTCTGGGCAGGGCTTGCGGCAGGCACGGGCTGACCTGCACGCTCGCTTCGCTTCACGGGCGGACCAATGGTGTCCTCCCCTACATGGCAACGTGCCCCTGCCGAACTGCGTGTATGAAATCCGTGTACGCCGGCGTGTGTCCTTGTTCCCGCATATGGCTGGCGATCTGTCCGCGATGGTAGGCAGAGTGCATCAGGACATGCGTCAGAACATCTCCAATGCTGCTGCTCCACGCCTCACCTTTGGTGTTCTTGTAGCTGACGGTTTGGGAGAGGTCCCCAGGGCTTGTCAGGTACTCCAGCCATTGGCTTTCCAGCTTCTGCGCCTCCGCCTCACAGCCCGCGAAGTCGGACTGCGGCCATACGGGGACGCTCTGCGGGACCTGTCTCAAGCGTTCCAGCCAGACTCGCCCTGCGGCCAGGATGTGCGCCATCAGATCCAAAGAGCGCTTGTCCTGCTTCCCCGTGGCTCGAATTGCCTTCAGCACTTCGCGGTTCGCCCACCCGTCATATACAAATTGCCGCTTCAGATAATCAGCAACATTCAAGATTCCATCTCCATCCCAAAGAGCTGCAATCTATCGTACCGAGTGGTCTCTTGGCATGACAACGTTGTAACCCTGTTTTCACATTCCGGAGATAGACTGGTTTACTGCGGCTGAACAATTCTTATGCCTCGCAAAGCACCCGCGACTCAAAACAGCGAATCCGAAGAGGAACAGATCCCGCGCCCGGTTCGGGCCTCGCGCCGGGCCAGTCTCGCACCCGACGATCTGGTTCGCCTTGCGCTCAAGGCTTGCCTCATTGCGCGCGATGCCGCCTTCAACGTTCGCGACCTGCTGACCACCTCCTCGCGCATGGCATTCCTTGCCATCAAGGACTGCGAAAAGGAACTCGACCTGCTTGAGCGCCAGATCGACGAGCGCATGCCGGAAGCGATCACCCGGGTTAACGAAGCGCGCGCCCGCCAATTGCTTTCTAGCCTGAAATCAACTACCGATCTGGAGCGCATCGGAGACTTGCTGATGAGTGTCGCTCTTCGTTTTCAGGCGCGAACGTCCAAGATTCCCGCTTCCGATACCCGGCAACTGGTGGAGATGTCGTCCGTTCTGCGCGAGATGCTGGATCTAACCCATCAAGGGTTTTCCAACCTCAATCTGGATTGCGCCCGCAAGGTCTTGCAGATGGATAAAGACATCGATCGCATCTGTCACGGATTGTTTCAGAAACATCTGGCCGAGACGGTGCCTCAAGGCGACACCTCCGGCTTCGAGATTCTGCTCATGGCGCAGGCTCTGGAGCGCGCCGGCGATCACACCACCAACCTCGCGGAAGATCTCTACAGCCTGATCGAAGGCCGCAGCTTGCGGCATGTGCCCAAGAGAAAAGCAGCTCCGTAATCGGTCTAATTCACCTTTCATTGATAGGAATGAAACCGTGCGGCAATCGAGCCTGTTCCCGAACCCGCTCAAGATATGGCACGGCATCGGCTGCTAGCAGTCCGCCATTGCCGAAAGGGGTCACCCTTCCAGCCCCGCGTGCGCACGTAGATTTGTTGCTCAGCGTCGCATGGTGAAGGCCAGTTCCCTGTAGAATGGCCGGCTGGCCCATTGCAGCGCGAGGCTTCCCATGTCCACAGAAGAGAAATCCGCAGAAATCACACGACGAACATTCATGAAACGCGGCGCGCTCGCCGGCTCCGGCCTGGTGATCGCCAACGAGATTCTTTCCGCCGACCTTCTTGCAGCTACCTCGAAAAATGCCGGCGCCACTATGATCGGCGTCCCCTTTCAAGCTAGGGATCAGGTACGCCTGGGAATCATTGGGGTTGGCGGACGCGGGACCAGCCTGCTGAAGGACCTGCTGGGGGTAGACAAAGTAGAGATCAAAGCAATCTGCGACCTGGTTCCAGAAAAAGTGGCGCGCGCCCAGAAGGCCGTCACCGATGCGGGACAGCCCGAGCCCACCGGCTTCAGCAAGGGCGATTCCGATTTCAAAAACCTGAATCAACTCGATCTCGACATTGTTTACATCGCCACACCCTGGAATTGGCATGTGCCCATGGCTCTGGACGCCATGAAGAATGGCAAGCATGCTGCGGTCGAAGTGCCTGCCTGCACCACGTTGCAAGAGTGCTGGGATGTTGTGAATACTTCCGAATCCACTCGCAAGCACTGCATCATCCTGGAGAATTGCTGTTATGGTGAAACCGAAATGATGGTCCTCAACATGATTCGCGATGGACTCTTGGGCACCATCACGCATGGCGAGGGCGCCTATCTTCACGACCTGCGAAAAATTCTGACCTCGAATGAGGGCGAAGGCCTGTGGCGCCGGGTGCCGCACATGAAACGCAACGGCAATCTGTATCCCACGCACGGATTGGGCCCGGTCGCGCATTATATGGACATTCATCGCGGCGACCGCTTTGATTACATGGTCTCGGTCAGTTCACCCGAAGCGTCGCTGACCGAATACGTCAAAGCCAACTTCCCCGAGGGCGACGCCAAACGCGCGGAAAAATATGTTTGCGGGGATATGAATACAAGCATCATCAAGACGGCGAAGGGCCGCACCATTCTTGTTCAGCACGACGTAGTCAACCCGCGGCCTTACAGCCGCGTGAACACGATTATCGGGACCAAGGGCGCTTTCGCTGATTATCCCGCCCGTATTTTTGTGGATGGTCAGGAGAAAGAGGAGTGGCAGAACCTTGACGCCTTTCGCGAAAAGTATCAGCACCCGCTCTGGAAAAGCACGGGCGAAATGGCGCGTAAAATGGGCGGCCATGGCGGAATGGATTACATCATGAATTATCGCCTGATGGACTGCCTGAAGCGGGGCCTACAGCCTGACATCGACGTTTACGATGCTGCCGCGTGGAGTGCGCCCACTCCGTTGAGTGAGGCTTCCGTCGCACAGAGTGGCGCTCCGCAAAAGTTTCCGGATTTTACTCGCGGGAAGTGGAACGTGCGACCGGATTCTGGGGGGTTCGCCGTTCAGGTTTAGCATGTACTGAGGAGTTTCTCATGGCGCAAAGCGTAGAACTTGAAAGCCCGCGTTCGGAAACACCTGTCGCAGAGGCGACTGCATCCCCAAAGCACTTGGCCCGGATTGTTTCCCTGGATGCCTTCCGTGGGCTGGTCATGGTCTTGATGCTGAACGAACGCACGCATCTGCCCGAAGTGGCGCGCTCCTTCCCGCATAGCGCAATCTGGGCGCTCATCGCCTACAACACCGAGCACGTGGAATGGCAGGGCTGCTCGCTGCACGATCTCATTCAGCCCGCCTTCTCTTTCCTGGTTGGCGCGGCACTGCCGTTTTCGATCGCGGCCCGAAAGATGAAGGGTGAAACCTTCGGGCAGATGCTTGGACACGCGATCCGCCGCGCCTTCATCTTGATCTTCCTCGGCATCTTCCTGCGATCGCTCTGGTCGCGTCAGACCTACTTCACATTCGAGGACACGCTCACTCAGATCGGCTTAGGATACGTGTTCCTCTTCCTGCTTGGCTTTACGCGCATCCGGACGCAAGTCATCGCATTCGTGCTGATCCTGATTTGCTTCTGGGCGGCTTTCGCTCTTTATCCCGCGCCAGGCGCCCACTTCGATTATGCCGCCGTCGGCGTTCCGCAGAACTGGGATCACAACTACACCGGCTTTCTCTCGCACTGGAACAAGAATTCCAATCTATCCTGGGCATTCGATAAATGGTTTCTGAATCTGTTTCCGCGCGAGCATCCGTTTCTCTTCAATGCAGGGGGATGGTCCACGTTGAGTTTCATTCCAACCCTCGCGACCATGATTCTCGGACTCCTCACGGGAGAATGGCTCAAATGGCCAGGCTCAAAAGAACAAAAAGTGCGCGGCCTCGCCATTGCGGGAGTAGCTTTGTTATTCGCAGGTCTGGCCTTTCAGTGGGCAGGAATCTGCCCCATCGTGAAGCGGGTGTGGACCTCGTCCTACACCCTCTATAGCGGAGGATGGATACTGCTGATTGCGGCCGGGCTTTACGCGCTGATGGAGTGGAAAGGCTGGCAGCGCTGGGCGTTTCCTTTGGTTGTGGTCGGAATGAACTCCATCGCGATTTACGTCATGAGCTGGACCATGAGCGACTTCTTCGGCAATGCTTTGACTCGCCACTTTGGACATGCAATCGCATTCCTCGCAGGACCGACCTTCCTGCCTGTGCTGCACGGTTTGCTGATCATGTTGATCTTTTGGTGGATCCTGTATTGGATGTATCGCCGGAAGCTCTTCCTCAAGATCTGATCTTCACTTCCGAACAGATCGCAGTAAGCGGCAAGCTTGCGATATTCCCGCTGCTCATTGGCAGCTTCCCTGCCCCGTCATTTATTCTGTCTTTCTCTCTAAAATGGCGAGCAAATCCAAAGCACTGTGGAAAGCGGACGATCAGCAAGCCCGGCTACGCGAACTCACGGCGCGATCGGACGATACGACTAAAGATCATCCTTTGCGCCGCGACGTGCGTTCGTTGGGGGCCATCCTCGGGCAGACGCTGGTCGAGCAGGCCGGACAGGAACTGTTTGACTCCGTCGAACAGCTGCGCCGTTTGCTGATTGAACATCGAGAGACCGTGCGCCGCAGCCCGGAGCAAGCCGGTTCTTCGGAACAGATGCAGCAAGCGCAGCAGATCGTCGCCAAGATGGATTTGCCTACCGCCTACCGGGTGACCAAAGCTTTCGCGATTTACTTCGAACTGACGAATTTGGCGGAGACGAACCATCGCAAACGCCGCCGTCGCGCGGGCAAGTTGGATGGTGAGAATGCCGCGCTGCCTGGATCTTTTCGCGGCACGCTCCTGCGCATGAAGAACGCCGGCCTCTCTGCGCAGAGCGCCCTCTCCGCCCTCGAACAGATCCAGATCACCCCGGTATTCACCGCGCATCCCACCGAAGTGGCGCGGCAAACTGTCCTGTTGAAACGGCGCCGCATCGCTCAGCAACTCGAGGCTCTCGATCGGCTTCCGCTCACCGACGAAGACGCCGACGGATCTGAAAGCCAGATCCACGCGGAAGTCACGTCGCTCTGGCAAACCGACGAAGTGCGCCTCGCCAAGCCTACCGTCAGCGACGAAATCCGCATGGGCCTGCGCTACTTCCGGCTCTCGCTGTTCGATTCGCTGCCCAAGATTTACAGCGAAATTGTCGAATCATTTCGCGAAGTGTATGGAATCGTTCTTGACGAATTTACTGTTCCCAACGTGATCCACTTTGGCTCATGGATTGGCGGTGACCGCGACGGTAATCCTCTGGTGAAGCCCCGTTGCATCCGCGATGCGCTCGACATGGCTCGGGCAGCCATCCTGACCGAATACCTCCACGATGTGGAGGCGCTGAGCAGCCGGCTCAGTTCTTCGATGCGCCAGGCTGGAATCTCCGGGGACCTGCTGCATCGTCTCGAGCATTACGAGCAGACCATTCCCGGAGTGCATCTCGCGTGGGGGCCGGAGAATCGCGTTGAGAGCTATCGTCGGTTCCTTTCGTACATATTTCATAAGCTGCAGAAGACTCGCGACTCGGGGGACAAGGCCGCTGCCTACAGCAACGCCGGAGAATTCGAGCACGATTTGTTATTGCTCCAGACAAGCCTAATGTCCAATCGCGGGGAACGCCTGGCTCACGTGTACCTCGGTTCCCTGCTGCGGAAACTTCGCAAGTTCGGTTTTCATCTTTACACCCTCGATGTGCGTCAACATGCCCGGGTGCATACGCAGGTGGTTCAGCAACTCGGGCCGGCGCTCGATGACGAACCGGAGTCCCCGGAGAGCAAGGAACTGCTGGACACTTTTCGGGTGATTGCGGAACTGAAGCGTTCGCATCCGGCGGGGTCCATCCGGCAGTATGTCATCAGCGGAGCGGAATCGGAACAGGACGTGATCAATGTCGTCCGCCTTGCAAGCAGGAGCGGAGTGCAGGTGGCGGGGACTGCGGATGATCCGGGCCTGATGCCTGTGCCGCTGTTTGAATCGATTGACTCGCTGCGGGCCGCGGCCAACGTGATGCGCCTCCTCTGGGCCGATCCTCAATATTCGCCCCTGCTGGATTCCTGGGGGCGCTGGCAGGAAGTCATGCTTGGCTATTCCGACTCGAACAAAGATGGCGGGATGCTCACCAGCACATGGGAACTTTACAAAGCTCATCGCGAACTGCACCGCGCGGCCGACGAGGATCACGTGAAGCTTCGTCTATTTCATGGCCGCGGAGGCACCGTGGGACGTGGAGGCGGCCCCACGCACTCGGCGATTTTGGCGCAGCCTCCTGGCTGTTTCTCCGGGCAGATCCGGGTGACCGAGCAAGGTGAAGTCCTCAATTGGAAATATGCCGACCCGGTTCTGGCGGAATGGAATCTGGAGCTGATGATCGCCGCGAGCCTCGAGGCATTGACCCGTCCCTCTCCACCCGCAAACACTGAGTGGGAAGAAGCCGTCGAAGAAATTTCGCAGGAAGCGTACAAGGTTTATCGTGAGCAGATCGCGGAAAACCCCGATGTGCTCGAGTATTTCGAGCAGGCCACGCCGGTCAATGAACTGGATAGCGCGCGCATCGGCTCGCGTCCTGCCCGCCGCACCAAAGGACGCAAGCTGGAAGACCTCCGCGCCATTCCGTGGGTCTTCGGCTGGATGCAGAGCCGCCATGCCGTTCCCGCCTGGTTCGGCATTGGTCACGCTTTGGAATATTTCGCCAAGCGCGCCCCAGGAAATGAGCAACTGCTGCGGCAGATCGCGCGCGGATTCCCGCTATTCTCCGACCTGCTGCGCAATGTGGAACTGGGAATGGCGAAGGCCGACTTGGGTATCGCGCGCACTTATTCCGGACTGGTGAAGAATGCGGCGTTGCGGAAACGCGTCTTCTCCATGCTCGAAGACGAATTCTTCCGCTCCCGCCGCATGCTTCTTCGCATTCTCGGCCAGCGTGAGTTGCTGGCGAAAAATCGTGTGCTCGCGCGCTCCATCCGCCTGCGCAATCCTTACGTTGATCCAATGAGCCTGATCCAGGTAGAGCTTCTGCGCCGCAAGCAGGAAGGCGAAGAGTCCTCTGAACTGGAGTACCCGCTGGGAGCCACCATCAACGGAATCGCCGCCGGCCTGCACAACACGGGCTAACGCGCGCAACGCGATACCCAGATGGGGGCAGCCCTTTGCAGTGTCCAAAGGAAGGCGAAGCTGAGCGCCCCATTTCGAACTATCGGTTGATATCCTCCTTAGCCTGCAAGCGTTTCACATAACCCTCCAGCGCGTTTTTATTGGCCTCCGGCGCTCCGGTCATCGACATTTTCAATTCTTTCACCGCATTGTCGAAATCCCCCTGCGCGCTGTACACCCGCGCCAGCCCCAAGTGCGACGTCCAATACTCCGGGAACTTCTTCGCATTGGATTTATAGATCGCCAGCGCCTCATCCTGCTTTTTGTCTCCCTGCAACTGCCGCCCATAAATATAAAGTTGCAGCGCATTTGCCTTGTCGAGGGCCTGCGTGCGGAAAGCTTCCGCATCCTGCTTCCGCCCCATTGCCTCGAGAATCTTCGATTTGTTCATGAGATTGTCGTAGCGCTCTTCCGCCTGGATCGACAAATCTTCATCCTTCAACGCCTCGTCCAGATTGATCTTGTTTACCAGGAAATACTGTGCCGCATCGTCCCAACCTTCCCAGTAGTACTGGTTGAGCCCATGCATCTGGCGATGAACGCTGGCGGTGACGATCTCATTCACGTTCACGTGGACTTTGAATGGCACCGCAACTTTTTCCCAGCGCATCGTAACCACGGCGGCGTCTGACTTCACATCGTCGAAGTCGTACGTCAACGCGTCATGCATCTCGGCCGTCTGCGGCTTCACATTGACCCGCAACGCATCTTCGTCCTGCTTGTAGCTAAAGCTGCCCCATGCGCTGGCATTTTTGGAAAAAATCACTGTCCACTGATCCTGACCTGGAATCATATGCAGCCCATAGGTGCCTTTCTCCAGGTTCTGCCCCTCGATCGAGACCGGATCCGTGAAGGTAATCGTCGTATTCTCATTCGCACCGGCGCGCCAGACTTGCCCATACGGAACGAGTTTGCCCCAGACCTGGCGTCCATTGGCCAACGGACGATGGTAGTTGATGGTGATATCAGTGATTCCGATGCGCTGCGAAACCACCGCATGCTGACTGGCACGCGGCAGGTCGAGCATCAACGTCTCCCCGGTGGCAGTCTGAGCGTGACTGAAGCTCCCGAATAACAAAACGCTACTCAACAACGGAAGTAACCGACTCTTGAACATAGACAACCCTCCTCGCTGCCGGCACCAGGCAGCGGCGATTTAGATCTGATCTCATAATCTGGTGGAAGTCGCAGATACATTCTCAGAACTGCGACACTGTCGGCCTTAGACGGGCGTGCCGCAAAGACGTAAGCAGAGGCAGAGATCGAGAAGCAGCTAGAGATGACTCTGGAGAGAAGGCAGCATTACACACGCAAGAAAACGGGGCTGGGCGTTGTCGTCCAACCCCGATGCAATGTTATTCGCCCATTGGCTGCGGAGTTTGCGCCGTGCTCTTGGGCAGTTCTGGAGATTTGATATAGCTCGCCGGAATCTCACCTGTGAGTGAATCCATCCACGCCTCGATGGACTTCACCTGGGCGTCGGTGAGAGTGACGCCACGCTGGTGCACTGCCATATTGCGGATCGCATCCTCGAGCGTCGCCACCGATCCGTCATGGAAGTACGGGCCAGTCTTCTTGATATTCCGCAGCGAGGGAACCTTGAACACCATCCGGTCGGTATCGTCTTTGGTTAGCTGGTATACGCCCTGATCTGACTGGTTCGGCCAAGGTTTCACGACCCCGAGTTTCTGATACGCGGCGCCGCCGACATACGGACCGGCGTGGCACCATTGGCATCCCGTTCCGGCAAAAGTATTGAAGCCTTCCTTTTGCGCATCGGTCAGAGCGGAGTGGTCACCGGCCAAATATGCATCCCATTTCGACGGAGTCACTAACCCGCGCTCGAACGCTCCGATGGCCAGGGCCATGTTGTTATAGGTAATGGGCTCAGCCTCTTGTGGAAACGCCTTCTGAAACATCGCCACGTACTCAGGCATCGACTTGATCACCTGCACTGCGGCACTGTTGGACGGCATGGCCATCTCAACTGGATTCGTAATCGGGCCCTTCGCCTGCTCCTCGACAGTCGGAGCGCGGCCATCCCAGAACTGCACGAAATGTCCGGCGGCGTTGTACACCGTGGGCGCATTGCGATTGCCTTTCTGATGCTTGAATCCTGTGGAAACGGCTTTGGGCTCTGCGCCATAGGCGTCCAGTGGATGACAGGTATTGCAGGAAATCTTCTGGTTGGCCGAGAGACGAGGATCGTAATAGAGAATCCTGCCCAGGCCTACCTTGGCGTCGCTAACCGGATTATCGGGCGAAGTCATCACCGCGGGCAGCGGCTCAAACATCTTCAAAGCGTCGGCATTCACCTGCACCTTGCCGGACGCGGAGAGCAGATAGGTAACCGACACGATCAGAACTGCCAGCAGCAGAACAACCCCTCGGATTCGAGGCGAGCTAGGATTTTTCATAAAGCCCCCGGGAGCATCAAAATCACTTAGTATGCGTACCTTGTGATATCAGGAGCGCCGGAAAAGCTCAGCGACAGCAGTCACGTGGGACTGTGAAGTCGGTCACATGGGGCCATCGGAATGCAGGAAGATCTATGACGACAGTTAGTTGCCGACCATCTTCCCGCCAACCACGTCGGGAACCCAGGTATCCACTAAAATCAATTGTGCAATGGATTGGGCAACTCTGTAATTCCCCTTGAAAGCGAACGTATGCTCATCGAAGAAATTTCAGAAAAACAATGTCGCGATGTTTTGGCCAACGCTACCGTCGCCAGGCTTGGCTGTTCCCTGGATAATCAGCCGTATGTTGTGCCGGTGGTGATGACCTACGAGGCGGACTACATTTATTTTTTCTCGACGCTGGGGAAAAAAATAAAGTGGATGCGCGCCAATCCCCGAGTATGTGTGCAGGTGGACAGCATCAGCGGGCACTCGGAGTGGGTCAGCGTGATCGCCAACGGCGAATACCAGGAACTGGAGGAACCGCGCTACACCGACGAGCGCAATCACGCCCGCAAGCTACTGGAAAAGCGGCATAACTGGTGGCTGAACGCATTGGCAGAACGTCGCACCCAGCAACGCGACCAGGACATCCAGCCAGTATTCTTTCGCGTAAGGATTGTCTCAGTCACGGGCCTCAGGGGAGCCGCTGAAGGCACTTAGTATTTGCACCCTGTTGGAAAGAATCGAGCGTCCTTGACAAGCTCTGCCCCGACGAGGACAATACCCTAGGCGAATAAAAAGCGAAACAGCTACTCGCCTCCGGAAGCTCCGCCCGGCGTTCCCTGAAATTCTTGAGGATTCTATGTCTTCCGCAGTGGTTTCCACTTCGGCGGCCCTGGGCCGCCCTTTCCTTTTTGATGCCGATCCTGAGCCTCCGGTGTGCCCCCAGGACCCTAAAAAGCTGGCGCACACGCGCGAATCCGTAATCTCTCAGGTTCTGCAATCCACCCTCAAAAAGCAATCGTCAACCAGTGCGGTAGTGACCCCAGCCTCGCGCCTGGAAATCCGTCCCACCCCCGAAATGGTGTCCAGTGGCATTGCCGCGCTCGACCGCCTGACCGGCGGGCTGCCTCGCGGATGCCTTACCGAAATCTGTGGCCCCGCTTCTTCCGGCCGGACCAGCGTAATGCTCGCCGCATTGGCAGCCGCAACCCGCCGTGGAGAGTTTTGCGCTCTCCTTGACGCCAGCGACGCCCTCGATCCCAAATCTGCCGCGACAGCAGGCATTGATCTCGATCGCTTTCTTTGGGTGCGATGCGGAGAGGATGCCCCGCAGCCACGACGTGCGAAACAAGGAGCCCCGCACGCCAAGCATGTAGCCCCGGATATACATGTAGCCCCGGACGCCCTCGTCCGGGGTCGCACCAGCGAGACATCCGAGCACCGCCTGGAGCAACTCCTGCGCGCCACCGACCTGCTGCTGGAAAGCGGAGGATTCGGCCTGATCGTGCTCGATCTCGCCGATCTTCCACCGCAATCCGCGCGCCGCATCCCGCTGACCACATGGTTTCGCTTCCGCCGCGCCGTCGAACACAAGCCCACCATCCTGCTCGCCATCGAACAACAGCCGATCGCCGGGAGCTGCTCCTCGCTCCTGCTGCAACTCGGAGCACTAAGTTCCCGGTACTCAGTACTCAGCTCGAACCAACAACCTGCACACGCGCAACTCTTCGCTGGTCTCGAAATTCATGTGGAATTGGTCCGCTCACGCCTGGATCGCAAACCTGCGCACTCGGTCACATTCGAAACCAAAGCTGCCTGGGCTGGATGAACGTTATGAAAATTACCCAATTACCAAATTACCCAATTACAAAATGATCCATGTTCGCCTGCATCTACATTCCGAATTTTTCCGTGGCGGCCGCGCTTCGCGCCGAACCGGAACTGCAGGAGCATCCGCTCGCGATTTTTGAAGGCAGACCCCCGTTGGAAAAAATCATTGCGGCCAATGACCGCGCCGTGAAACTCGGGATCGCGCCCGGTATCACCAAGTCCCAAGCCGAACTCTGCTCCGAACTCGCGCTCCGCCCTCGATCTTCGTTACAGGAAGCCTCGACCCACGCTGCCCTGCTCGACTGTGCTCAATCGTTCTCGCCCTGCGTAGAAGATTCCGCATGCGACACGGCTCTACTCGATCTGCGCGGCATGGCCTCCCTGTTCGGATCGATTCACAACATTGCTCGCACCATCTCCGAACGCGCCATTGCCCTTGGCCTGCAAGCGAACGTAGCCATCGCTTCGAATCCGGATGCAGCTTTACTGGCGGTTCGCGGCTTTCGCGGCATTACAGTAATTCCTCCCGGCAAAGAGGCAGAACAACTAGGCTCGTTGCCAGTCGAAGTTCTTTTCAGCGATCGTATCGAAGGAGAAGAAAAGCAGTCCGCCGATTCGCTGCTGGGAACGTTGCATCGCTGGGGCATTCGCAACCTGCGTGCACTGGCGGGATTGCCGGAAATCGCGCTCAGTGAACGGCTTGGGCAAACCGGCCTGCGCCTGCAGCAACTGGCGCGAGGCGAGGCTTCGCGCACTCTGGTTCCACTCGAAGGCCCGATGCTCTTCGAAGAGGCCGTTGAACTCGAGCACCCGATCCTCCTGTTGGAGCCATTGGCGTTTCTTTTGAATCGACTCCTCGAGCAACTCTGTGCCCGGCTGGGCTCGCGTGCGCTGGCCACGCAAGAGCTTCGCCTGGCGCTAGAACTGTCAAATCATACCGGCATAGAAGACGAATTCGCAGGGATTGCCAGCGAGAGCCATGAATCGTCATCGGAAAGAGCGCGGAACTTCGCTCCGCCGGACCGCCGAGGCCGGCTGTCCCTACAGGGCTTTCAGACAAAGTTTGTTCGCACACTCTCTTTGCCGCTTCCCATGCTCGATGCCAAGGTTTTTCTCAAGCTGCTGCAACTCGATCTCAACGCCCATCCTCCCGGAGCGCCCATCATAAAAATTCAGATTTCCGCTGAACCCGCCCGCCCTCGCTCGGCCCAGGGAGGCCTGTTCCTGCCTCCGTCGCCCGAACCCGAAAAGCTGGAACTGACACTGGCCCGCATCGCAGGCATGGTAGGAGAGCAGAAGGTAGGAGCGCTCGAATTGCTGGACACGCATCATCCCGAAGGATTCCGTATGCGCCGCTTCGTCGCTGAAGTCGCACGCAAAGTTCCGCAGAAAAAAAATTCAGATAGCGAAGAACTGCAGTCGGCGATAACTGCCTTGCGCCGGTTCCGCCCAGCTTTGCGCGCGAGCGTGACTCTGCAAAATGGGCAGCCTGCGCGTCTGATTTGTCCCAAGAGAAAAGAAGTGCAGGGTGAAGTGCTCTGGAAAGCCGGTCCCTGGCGCTTCTCCGGCGACTGGTGGGACCGCGAAGCCTGGTCCCGCGATGAATGGGATCTCGCGCTTAAAAACGGCGAAGCTGTTTCGTTCTATCGCCTTGTGCATGATCTTCTCGGCGGGGAATGGTTTTTGGAAGGAACGTATGACTGAGGACAAGTTCTCAGTTCTCAGCGAATCGCGCGGACTGAATTTTACTGAGAACTGAGAACTTGAACTGGGAACTGCACTTGTACATCGAACTTCACGCCCGTTCCGCTTTCAGCTTTCTCCAAGGCGCTTCCTTGCCGGAGGAACTGATCGGCGTGTGCCAGCACTTCCATATGCCGGCAATGGCACTGCTTGATACCGACGGAGTCTACGGCACTCCCCGCTTTCACTTGGCGGCAAACAAAATCGGCATCAAGGCGCACATCGGCGCAGAAGTCACCGCAAACTTAAACTCACCACGGAGTCACGGTGAATTCCGCCTTCCCCTGCTGGTCGCAAATCGCACCGGCTACCAGAACCTCTGCCGCCTGATCACCAAAATGAAGCTGCGCGCCAAAAAAGGCGAAGGTGCCGTGACTGCACAAGAACTCGAAGAACACGCCGAAGGATTAATCTGCCTCACCGGTGGCGACGAAGGCCTGCTCGCCGCCGCACTCGCACACGGTCCAGTTGAAGCCCAGCGCGAACTCGATCGAGTCACCGGCATCTTCGGGCCCAAGAACGTCTACGTCGAATTACAACGGCACTTTCATCGCGAAGAAGAATCCCGCAACCGCATGGCCATCGATCTGGCACGCTCCTTGAATCTCCCGCTACTGGCCACCAATGGCGTGAACTATGCCATTCCCAAAGCTCGTGAACTCTGTGACGCTTTCACGGCGATCCGCCATCACAAAACGCTTTCCACTGCCGGACGCCTGCTCGCCCGCAACTCCGAGCGTCACTTGAAATCTCCCCACGAGATGCAGCAACTCTTCGCCGACCTGCCCGAAGCCATCAACAACACGGTCGAGCTTTCCCATCACCTTGAGTTCACGCTCAACGATCTCGGCTACGAATTCCCGCGCTATCCTGTCCCCGAAGGCGAAACTATGAATTCCTTCCTGCGGGAGCGCGCCTGGGAAGGCTTCCGCAACCGCTATGGCCGCTCCTCCCCCGACATGCAGGCCAAAGCCCGCCGCCAGATCGAAAAAGAGCTGGCGCTGATCGAGAAACTCAAGCTCGCCGGATATTTCCTGATCGTCTGGGACCTTGTGCGTTACTGCCGCGAGCAAAACATCCTTGTACAGGGACGCGGTTCTGCCGCCAACAGCGCTGTCTGCTACTCGCTGGGCATTACCGCCGTCGATGCCGTCGGCATGGAACTCCTCTTCGAGCGCTTCCTTTCGGAAGAACGCGGCGAATGGCCCGATATCGATCTCGATCTTCCCAGCGGTGACGAGCGCGAAAAAGTCATCCAGTACGTGTACCAGCGATACGGCGAGCGCGGCGCCGCGATGACGGCCAACGTCATCACTTATCGCAATCGCATGGCCGCGCGCGAAATGGGCAAGGCACTGGGATTTGATCCTGAAACGCTGCAGAAGATTGCGGCAGCCGTCGCCACCTGGGAATTTCGCGATGAGAACGATGCCC
Organism: Candidatus Sulfotelmatobacter sp.; assembly: GCA_036376495.1. Classification (GTDB taxonomy): domain Bacteria; phylum Acidobacteriota; class Terriglobia; order Terriglobales; family Acidobacteriaceae; genus Sulfotelmatobacter. Next base: position 101,075 of record DASVAE010000105.1, read on the forward strand.
TGGACCGTCGCTTCCACGACGCCGGACTCGACCTCTCCCATCCTCGCTTGCGCAAATACTACGAACTCTGTCTAGCCGTGCAGGACCTGCCGCGCCATCTCGGCCAGCACTCCGGCGGCATGGTCATCTGCCAGGGACAACTCGATTCCGTCGTTCCCCTCGAGCCCGCCTCCATGCCCGGCCGCATCGTCGTGCAATGGGACAAAGAAGATTGCGCCGACATGGGCATCATCAAAGTCGATCTGCTCGGCCTCGGCATGATGGCCGTGCTCAAAGATTCCATCGAACTCATTCGCAATCACTACCACGAAGAAGTCGATCTCGCGCATCTCCCACCCGACGACGAGCAGGTTTATTCCACGCTGCAGCAGGCCGACACAGTAGGCATGTTCCAGGTGGAAAGCCGCGCGCAGATGTCCTGCCTTCCGCGACTGCGTCCCGTTCGCTTCTACGACGTCGTTGTCCAGGTCGCGATCATCCGCCCCGGGCCCATCGTCGGACAAATGGTGAATCCCTTTCTGCAGCGCCGCCAAGGACGCGAAGAGGTGACCTACGCCCATCCCTCCCTCGAACCCGTGCTCAAACGCACTCTCGGTGTGCCGCTGTTTCAGGAACAACTGCTGCGCATCGCGATGATCGCCGCTAATTTCACCGGAGGCGAAGCCGAAGATCTGCGCCGAGCCATGGGATTCAAGCGCTCGCAAGCCCGCATGCGTGAGATCGAAGCCAAGCTCCGCGCCGGCATGACCGCCAACGGAATCTCCCCCAAGGCGCAGGAAGAAATCATTCTCTCGATCACCTCCTTCGCTCTCTACGGATTCCCCGAATCCCACGCGGCCAGCTTCGCCCTGATCGCCTACGCCAGCGCATATTTGAAATGCCACTACCTGGCTGCTTTCACAGCGGCGTTGCTGAACAATCAGCCCATGGGCTTCTATTCCCCCGCAACCATCGTCAAAGATGCCCAGCGCCACGGTCTGAAACTGCTGCCGGTGGATGTGACCAAGTCGGAATGGAATTGCACGCTGGAGAGAGTGTCGGAGAAAGTTCTCAGTTCTCAGTTCTCAGTTCTCAGTGAGAACCGAGCCGCGGAGTGGCGACAGAGTGCAGCCCACGGCGCAAGCCGTGGGTTAGGTGCAGAAAATGAACAAGCCCCGGAGGGGCGAAAGAATCTGCACGCCGGGAAAACCATTGCCCTGCGTATGGGGCTGCACTACGTTCGCGGGCTGCGGGAAGAGGCTGCCAAAGCGCTCCTGCGCCAACGTGCAATGACTCCATTCCAATCCATTCACGACCTGACACGCCGCGTCCCCGAACTGCGCAAAGACGAACTCACCACCCTCGCCGAAATCGGAGCACTGAATGCAGTTTCAAGTTTCGGGTTTCAAGTTTCGAGAAAGTCCGCTGCCCTCTCGAAACCCGAAACTCGAAACTCTAGACTTCACCGCCGCGACGCCCTATGGCAAGTCGAACGTGTCGTCCGCACCTCCGGCCCTCTTCTGGAAAATCAAGCCGAATCCGACGAATGCTCCCCGCTCGCACCCATGAATCACGAAGAGCGCCTGGTTGCCGACTTCCACGGCACTGGACTCACCGTAGGCCCGCATCCCATGGCCTACCGCCGCGAATGGCTCAACGCCATGGGCATCCGGCGCGCCTGCGAATTGCGCGACCTGCCCACAGGCAAGCGCATTCGCATCGGAGGCTGCGTCATCACCCGCCAGCGCCCGGGCACCGCCAAAGGATTTGTATTTTTAAGCTTGGAAGATGAAACCGGCGTCGCGAACGCGATCGTCCGCCCGGACATGTTTCACGAGAACCGCCTGCTGCTCACCAGCGAGCGATTCCTGGCTGTGGAAGGCATCCTGCAGAATCAGGACAACGTAATTTCAGTTCGTGCCGAGCGGGTACAACCGCTCTTCGTAACCCAAGCCGAGACCGCCTCGCACGACTTCCATTGATTCACACGAACTCATGGACATCCGCACTGCGAACCCGCGTAAATCCGCGGCCAGAATTTCGCATCAAAATTTTTCGCAGTATTTGTCTATTTGCCGGTGTAGCTAATCCTCCAAATCGAGTTCGACCCATCGTCGCTCACCAGCAGCGAGCCATCGGGCGCTTCAGTCATCCCTACCGGACGCCCCCACACATCCCCATTCGGCGTCACGAACCCAGTCACAAAATCCTCGTACTCGCCGGTAGCATGTCCTGTCCCATGCAACGGAATGCGAATGACCTCGTACCCAACGCGCACCGCTTTGTTCCAAGACCCATGCTCCGACGCGAAAATATCTCCCCTGTACTCCGCCGGGAATTTATCGCCCTGATAGAACGTGAACTGGAGCGAAGCGTTGTGGGCTTGCAGCAATACATCGGGCACGATCGCCTTATCTTTCAGCTCCGGATGCTTCCCCGCATGCCGCGGATCCTGGTGAGGCCCCAGATACCACCATGGCCATCCGTAGAACCCGCCTTCCTGCACATGCGTGATGTAGTCGGGCACAAGATTATCGCCTAGAGCATCCCGCTCATTGACCGAGCACCATAATTCGCCTGTCTTGGGATTGATCTCAATCGCCCCGCCGGCATTGCGAATCCCGGAGGCATACACCTGCAACTGGCAATTACTGGGATCGCACCACAGAATATCGGCGCGATTCTTCTCTTCCGGATGAGTATCCGGATCGTCCACATTCGACGCCGATCCCACTCCCACAAACAACTTCTTCCCGTCCGGCGAAAAGTTCACGGCTCGCGTATCGTGGCCATCGCCAGGCAAGTCTGCTATATGCTGCGGCGGCCCGCTGGCCTTCAAATCTCCATTGTGATACGGGAACCGTGCGAGTTCCGTCTCACTGCCGATATAAACCCACTCCGGATTCGGCCCGGGAGGATAGAACGCAATTCCGTAGGGATTCTTCAACCCGGTCGCGAAGATCGCCGATTGCTCCGCCTTCCCATCTGAAGTCACGCCGCGAAAGATGCGGATCTGTCCCGCATGCATTTCGGCGAGGAAGATATCTCCGTTGGGCGCGGTGCGCATTAATCGCGGATTGTCCAGCCCACTGGCAAACAGCTCGACTTTGAAGCCGGGCAGCGTAACCGGCCATGCATTCTCCGGCCGCGGCACCATCTCTGCTCCATTGCTTGCCGACTCGGTCGCAAACGGCTTGGGCAAATCATTGACCGTGATTTTGCGAACGGTTCCCGGCTTCTCGTAACGGAAGTCGGTGAAGGGCGGCTTCGGAGCCGCCGCAGTAATCTTACTTTTGCCTGCTTCCGGCGCAGGAGCGCTCGCCGCTGGTGCCGTCGTCTTCCCCGAGGCCGTGGTCTTGCCCGAGGCCATCGCCTCCACATAGCTCACAATCTGCCAGCGTTTCTCTTCCGGCAGAAATCCCCACGGCGGCATGCCGTTATCCGGACTGCCCTTGGTGATGAACCAGAAAATCTCGCCCGCCGTGACTCCCTTCAGCTTCCCGCTCACCAGCGAAGGAACGTTGCCCGTCCCCTGCAACGTTTTGCCATGACATGAAAGGCAATTGCGCGCGTAAAGAGTCTTGCCCGCCTCGATGGCGCTCTGCTGTCCGGCAACCGGGTTCTTCATCTCCTTCGCTGAGGCTGGAGCGTCTTTAAATGGATTCTGCTGTGCTTGCATCATTGCGACGGGAAGAAGAAGCCACAAAACGACGAAACTCCACGTTCGGTCTTTCCAAGCCATAGGTGTCCTCGCTCCACAGTTTGTCCCCTTAGATTATCCAATCTTGGCAGCAATGCGCCATTCCGCTCTCCACGTACGCACGTCTCTAAAGCAGATTGCGTCCGATTGGATGGCATTCGACGATACGCAGCCATCGATGGGAAGCGCTGTACAACAAGTCTGAGGCGACTGTGAGAGGAACTGCCTGGAGCTACTGCGAGATTTCAACTGATGAAAATGGCTAAACGGTGTTTTTAAACTGTTGCAATAGCCGGATTGCCAAGAAGGGAAGAAACACAGCCGCAACCAATGCCAGGTACGTGTGCGCGAGAATCTCTTCTCCGACGCGTGCATGGAGGTTGGGCCACTCGCTGGTCAACGTATACTTCACCGCTTTTTGCTGAATAAAGCTGGCTCCCCCGACAACCAGCAGAGGCAGCGAACCCAGGCACGCCGCCGCCATCATGCCCGGTTTGGCCGAGAGCCGCTGCGCGATGCGCAGGTACAGGCCAGTATCCAGAAGGAACGTAAACAGCATCAGCACGGGCAGCAACTCGCCGCGCTCCCAGCTCTTCACAATGAGGTTAGGGAACGATACCGGGAAAATCGCGAGCAGCGCACCATAGATCAGCGAGAGAGCCCCGATGGCTTCCGCAGAATCCGCCAACCGAACCACGACGATCCGGCTTTGCCTGGGGGCCAGTGCTACCGCTGGAGCGCTCATTGTGCCCCCACCCGGCTGAGGCGATCCAGAAGAATTTCCACCACCGCGGCCATACTGAAAACAAACAGGGCCAGGCTACGGGAATCCCGCCACGCGCGCCGTGGATGCCAGTCGGTCCCGCTACGCTGCCGGCAGAAGGTCTCCACCCAGACCGTCATAGCCATAATCCCACCCATGGCCAGCAACACCGATGCTACTGCAATCGTGTGAGGAGCATACGTAGAGCCAAGGACATGCCAGATCCCGCCGCAGGCCAGGACTAAACTGAGCAACCCTAATTCTCCTCGCTCAAAAAGCTGTTTCGGGCTATAGCGTACGGTACCGCCACGCTGATGCACCCAGGACCGCGAGACGGCCCAAGGCAGCAGGAAAACTGGAATCAGATACAGCGCGAGATAAAGCAGCCATTTCACCGAGTTCCAGTTCGTCATCTTCGCACTTCCGCAGTCCTGCCGTTGCTAGACGTATCTCAAGAAATTTAGGCTCGCGCAAGGGGCCTATCAAGTTACGTGGGAGCTAGTCCTCCCATTACGAATGCCTGGCCTAAATCTCCTGCTCGGCCGCGCGCCCGTCATCGGGAAGAACGCGTAAGTACCCGCTGCTGCCGAATTTGCGACTTGCGTTTATAGGGATCGCCGCTGAAGACCCAATATCCAGCAAACGCGCCGCCCGCAAACACCGAGGCCGTGATGGTGCCGGTCCAGCTGGCGTATTTCTCCAACCCCAGATTGGCGAGGTCCCAGAAAGTGAGCGGCCAGATCAGCAGAGAATAGAGTCCCACGCCCGTGATGAGCATCAAGAAAGCAACCATCAGCGCTGCCAGCCCACCAGAGAGGCTGGCAAAAAGTAGCATGCTGCTCCGCGTGATCCCGCTGGCGCGACCGGGAGGATTCACTCGTTTATGCTGTACAACCGGCGACAAGCCTTCCTCCAACACCTTCGTGGCGCTCTGTTACGGCAATTCACAGCATAATCAGCCCGCCGGCTCCGCTCCAAGTTACCAACGGATAGGGTCTTGGCCGCCCCTTCCGTTCTCTCACTGCGGCGTGAAGTTCTGGTGATAGCTCAGGTTCACCACATCCTGGAAGGTTGGCGTCCCGGGAGGCAGGTTTGCCGGATTCAAAAATAGCGTGTCGAACGAGTAATTACGCGTCGGCGGACTGTAGACCACCGTGCAGCACTTGAAGGTTCCCGTGTTGTACTCGGAGTAGTACATGCTCACGAGCGACCCGTTGTAGTACAACTGTTGCCCACCCCAGTTCTCCAGGTAACGGAGGAAGTTGTGCAACCCGCCGTCCGTTCCGAAGTCTTTGGCCGCCCAGCCGGGCTGCGGGAACGGAACATTCTTTCCTGCCGCCACTGCCACGCGGTAATACGACGTGGTTGCCGGGCGTCCTCCGAGGTTCGTGGGGTTCGTCAGGCTATTGGCATCGCTCCAGTTGTTGGAAAGCACCGTCACAGTGTCGGCAATGATTGCGGCCGCCGCGTGTGGAGTCGTATTGCTTCCGCCTCCCCATATCGGATCCGAAGGCCCGCTATTGTAGTTGCCCTGGACGTAAACCGGATTCTCCGATACCACCGTAAACCCGCCCTGCCCGTTGTCCGGACGGCGTGGCAGATAGCTCACACCGGCATTCATTCCGCCGCCAACCAGCTTCAGCACGTGCCGCGCGCCGGATACAGCGTTGCTCAGCCCGATCGTGTTGCACGTCGTAGTCCTGTATGGATTCAGCGGCGCGGCCGTGTTCACTCCAAAACCGCTGCCGATGTTCGCTGCTCCCCAGTTGTCCAAGCGCCCGTTCTGATCTGCATCTTCCGGCGAGTAGGTGTAATAAGTGGCCGGTTCGATAGCCCCATCGGGAGAAATCGAAGCCAGGTTCTGGCCCGAGTTGACCACGTCCTCCAACCCCGACTCGCCGCTGATCACGTTGGCGGGAGTATTGCCGCCATTCGAAGGATTCGGATCGCGCAGCATTCCACGATGATCGGAAAAGTACAGAACGTAGCCGTTCTGGTTCGTATAATTCACCAAGAGCCCGGCATCATTGGCTTGCGTATAGGGCGCCTGGCCCGACAGCCATCTCGCCAGGTTGCCAACGTTGATCTCAACCGCATTCATGACCCCGTTCACCGCACAACCGTTGGCGGCGTCGCGCATTTCGCCTTCGCGCGCATCATAGAAGTTGATGGGATAGAAAGCGTTTGCGTTCCCAATGGCTGAAGTCGCCCCAGGTTTCATTTGCTGCAGTATCAGAATTGCGTTGGGGTTGTAAGGATCCACGCCCGGGCCGTTCGGCGCCACGTTGTATTGCCGGCTGAAGCTCCAGCCCAGCCAATCCCGCGTGATTCCATGCCACGCGCCAGCGGCGTCCATATACTCCACTCGCAACCAGGCCCCCTGTCCATTGTTGGGAATGCCCGGAGTGGTCAGTTCGCCCAGCAGCGGATACGAAGTCCATCCCGCATATCCGAGCGGCGCCACCCAGTTGTTGGCACCCACTTGCGCCAGTCCGTAGAATTCATTGCCACTGATGGCCGCGCCAGCTGTGGTCCTCAATCCAGCCACTGCCGGAATCGCGTAACCCGTCCCCGGCACAAACTGCACGTCATCGGCGTCCAGCACTCCCAACCCACGCTCCGGATGGAGATCCGCCACCGTATCCGCGAGCAAAATTCGAATCTGAGCTTTGTTATACAAGCGCGAACTCCCCAGCACGCTGCTCGCCGCTTCTCCCTGCGGCTTGCGCACAATCGAGATCGGATCTGTACAGGGCGGCGGGTTGCTGGTGCAGCTGTTCTGCACAAACGGCAGCTGCATATTGGTGGCGCCCGTCGTAGAGTTAGTTAGAAACCCGTTCAGCGTCGCGGTGTTGGTCGCGAAATTGTTGTTCACGGATCCAGAGATGTTGGGGAAACCGCCGGTCCAGCTTGCCTCCCCGGCAGTCAGCGTCGGGCAATTCGGTCCCGGAGGCGGAAACACCAGTGCACAGCCGCCGCTCGCCGTGGGAACATAAACCGATCCTCCATAACCTCCCGTCGTCAGCCAGCCGTTCTCCAGGCGGTCCAGCACGATGTGTTTGAAGGCGGCAATTTTGTCGTTGAACACCAAATCCCCGCCGGCGGCCAGGAATAAATTCCCATTGGTGTGCACCCGTCCGCCAAATCCGAAATTCGGCCCCGGAAAGTAACTGCAGTCATAACCGCAGAACACACCAAACTGGAATACCGGAATCAGCGCAACTTCCACCTTGCGCGTAATGTTCACCGATGCGCCGGAAGGTCTGGTGGCAATGACCTGCATCGACATGGGAATAATCTGCGCGCCCAGCCCCTGGTTCGAGCCGGAGCTGATCGTGTTCCAACTACTCGCCGGGTTTCCGTTGCTATCGAACGGATATGTGATCGTCTCGTTGTAGGTCATCCCGCTTACCATGGATACGTCCGGCGGGAAGTTGATCAGGTTCTGAATCTGGGCGTTACTCGGGCTCTGAAACTGCGTATAGAGCTGCGACAGATCGGCGGTGAGCTTCTCCATACCCGACTCAGCCCCGTAATAGGCAAGGTTGTTTTCCAAGTCGTTGCCGCCCATGCGGGCTTCGTTGGAGACCATGAACATCAGCCCAGCCGCCACGCCCGACAGCAGCACCAGAATGATCAGTGCCGCAATCAGGGTGAAACCTTGCCCGTTTTTCTTCGCCTGTCTCATCCGTCTGTCTCCTGCTCAACCTCACTGATATCGATTTCGAAACGCCATGTTGCGCGCGCTCACCGACGTGGCGAGGTACATGTTCTGTGACTTACTCGCGCTCTTCAGAATGCTTTGGCCCATCAGTACGATGTTGATCTTCTGGATCAAATTAGGCGATTCCCCCGCCCCGATCGGGTCCGCCTGGTTGGCATCGAGCGCGCCGCCGCCTGCCTGGTTGTACGTGTCGTAGGCAAATTGGAGGTTAATGATGTTGTCCGCCACGGGCACTGGATTCAACCCGTTCACCTGCCGCATCAAGCGCGGGTTCTCCCCAGCGCCCGGAACGGTCAGGTAGTACGTGACGGCAAATAAGCGGTAGGCCACCGTATTCGCGCCGCCTGAGATCGTCTTGATGTTGTTCTGCGCCGCGCCGTTCTGATTGATATTCAGTGCGTCGGCATCGGCAAACGTAATGCTGCCAGGTGTCAGGTTCGTGACCTCTCCTACCGCTGTTCCCAAGCTGTTGCTCAGCATGATCAGATCGCCCGCTTGAATGCCGCCGGCCGAAGTGACCAGCGGTGGTGCGGGCACGAACGCCGGATTCGGCGCCAAATTGATCAGGCCCCCATTCCCTGGGGTGGGGAAGGTAATGTCGTACTCCCAAATGGGAAAGTTGTAGTCCGCGTAAACCACCGTAATGCTGTCATTGAGCACAGGGGGCGGTGCGGCCGCCACCACGGCGTTGTTCTCCACCCCGTTGTTGAAGCCGGGAATAATTCCGTACATGTAGTTATTGTTGGGATAATTGAAGGCCGGAACGTGGCATATGCCTCCCTGATCACATGCAAATTTCGAAGCACTCGACCCGCCGCCATTCGGCAACTGAATTCCCCCCGAAGGCAGTCCCGCTCCCGCCATGCTGATGTCTTTGACCATCAAATTCACGGCGGCCCGCATGTTCTGCTGCGTCTCGGTGCGCTGCGTCACCAGCATCATCGCGTTCAATCCTGTCTTGAACAGGCTGGCCATCGCTCCAAGCACCAGCAGCCCCAGCGCCATCGCTACCAGCAACTCAATCAGGGTGAAGCCCCTTGCCCGATTTCTTGGTGCTCTTTCCATAAATTCCTGCCGTTCTTTAGCGATATGCCGAGATCAAGGCCGTCACACTGTAAGTGCGGGGGATATTGGAGGTAGTGGTGTAGCTGACGCTCACGATCACTTGTTTCAGGTTCGGGTTCACCGAGCCGTCCGCCTGCAGCACCTGATTGATCTGGATCTGGCGCGTGAAGTTTCCCAGGCTCATCGGAGAATCGTCAGCCGTGCCCAGGATTCCGTCCGGACCCGGCAGCGTAATGCACTCCGGCCCGGCCGGGCATACCCCTTGCGCCGCAAAAGGAAGATCGTCGGCGGTGTTTACCAGCCCGTCGTTACCTGCGCTCCACAGCGGCTGCGCTCCCCCAGAAAAGATCCCGCCGCTGCCCAGGTTGGCAATTTGCGAGAAGGTGATTTGCTGCGTGTTGCGCGCCGTGAAAATGCTCTCCAAAGCCTCCAGCGCCTTCTGTCTGGCGATCAGGTTCTGCTGCGCATTCTGCGTGCTCGCCAGGGCCGTGGCAAATCCCGCCACCACCGTGAGAATCCCGATGCTCAAAATCACGATCGCGATCATCACTTCTATGATCGTGAAGCCGCGCTCGCTTCCGCCTTTTCCGGCAGGGATCATTGCTGCACCCACTTGGGTCCCGCCTGGTTGTATAGCCGCCAGCCGCGAATCCGCCCCGTGGTTCCAAATACCGAGACGGCCCGCGAACTGTAGAGATCTCCTGGCCGCGTCAGGTACACCACGCCGCTGTTGTAATTGCCCAGCGTGTCTTGCGAAGACCCATCGGGCATGAACATGATGTAGTTCTGGCTGCCCACTCCCATCCCCTGATCGAAATCAATGGCGGTTCCGCCGCCGCCGAATCCATCCGGTGCGCTGCCTGGAAATCCCGCCTGCACCGCAAACTGAATATCAGTGGGTATCTGGTACGTTGCCACGGTGACCGGCGCCGGTGAGACCGGAACGCCCACGCCCCAGTACTGCACTTCGATCGTTCCCGGAGCAGTGAAGGTAATGATGTAGCGCTTGCTTTGGGTGATGGCCTGGCTGCGATAGGTTCGGATTACCGACAGCGTCGTGTCGTACGCAGCATCCACCTTGTTCTGTTTGTACATCGGCATCAACGCCAAGACGGTCACCCCCGCCATCACCAGGCCGATGGCCAGCGTGATCATCAACTCCAGCAGCGAAAATCCCCGATTTTTCCCCAGCTTCATAAGACCGTCTTGCCCGAACCCCGCCTGCAGTGGCTCCCTCGAACCACTGCAAACTCTCGTTTTTCCGCGCACCGGAGCGACCCTCTTCGCCTGCGCACAATGTTGGTTTCGTAGATGGTAGGCACTCCTCGGTCATCGGTCCACGTTACTCAGGTCTATATTGCGAATGACTAATTCGCTATTCGACAGCACACTGCAGTGGCGGTTACTCACGGTTACTAACGTGCGGACGTTCGCCGGGAGTTATTGCGCGGTCTGCGGAGGCAACCTTCATGCCGCGAATCAGGCTTCCGTGGACAGGAGTTCTGGTTGCGGTATAGTTTTGTTCCACGCCATCTGCCAATCGATTGGCCCCGCATTTCCCACGGTTCCGTATGAATAAAAGCCGCCTCGAGGCGTTCAGTGACGGAGTTCTTGCTGTCATCATCACCATCATGGTGCTGGAAATGAAGCCGCCCCATGGGGCAAGCGTCCAGGCATTACGTCCAGTGGTGCCAGTCTTCCTGAGTTACACGCTCAGCTTCGTTTACATCGCGATTTATTGGAACAACCATCATCATCTTCTCCACGCTACGCAACGCGTTAACGGCGTGACTCTCTGGGCGAATCTGCACCTGTTGTTCTGGCTCTCCATCATTCCCTTCACCACCGCATGGATGGACGAGAATCATTTCCAGGCGTGGCCCGTTGCCGTGTACGGAATGGTTCTGCTGATGGCTGGCGTGGCGTATTTCATCCTGACCAAGTGTCTCCTTCATCTCCATGGACGGGATTCAACTTTGGCCGCGTCCATTGGAAGCGATAGGAAGGGTAAGGTCTCGGTGCTTGTGTATGCGGCAGCGATTCCGTTGGCTTTCATCAAGCCATCGATCGCTGGTGCCTGCTATGTACTGGTCGCGGTGGTGTGGCTGATTCCCGACCGCCGCATCGAGAGAAATATCGGGCGCTAGGTCCGGCGGGCAAACAAGGGGATAGACGAAACGTTTCCTGGTTTGTTGCTCAGCCCCGGCCTACATAAGATGAACGCTTCGTCTATCCCTGGTTTTGTATTGGGCGGTGATGCCCTACTCTTCAGTCACCCTGATGCACGAGCTCTCGCTCGTGCGGAGTGTATTCTCCTTCTTCGATTACCCTCGCTCCTCGATCGAAAGAATGGCCGGTGATCAGTCCGAGAACAAACCATCCCAGCACCACTGCTCCAAACGCAAACAGCGTGTCTCCGAACATTCGCATCCACCGCAGTCGAGTCAACATCGGGGTGTGAAGGAATTCGGAGGATCGCGCGTACCAGGTGCCAACCTCGACCGAGGCCCAAGCTTGCGCCAGACCAATGGGCAGCGTGCTCAACAGAACCATGGTTGCGAGCCCAATGTTGATGGACCAGAAAGCAATCGCCAGGGGACGATCTTTCCACATCAGCCCTGGGCGCAGAGCTCGCAGGCAGAACAGCATCAACCCCAGTCCCAGCATCCCATACACCCCGAACAGCGCGGTGTGCCCGTGCACTGGAGTGAGATTCAAGCCCTGAACGTAATAAAGAGCGACCGGAGGGTTAATCATGAAACCGAACAGCCCCGCGCCCACGAAATTCCAGAAAGCCACGGCCACGAAGAAGTAGATCGGCCACTTATAGGCGCTGATCCAGGGATTGTCCGCCGTGCCTCGAGATAAACGAATGTTCTCCCAGGCCTCGAAACCAATAAGGACCAGTGGCACAACTTCGAGCGCACTGAATATTGCTCCAAGCGCTAGTACTGAATTCGGTGCTCCCGTGAAGTACAGGTGATGAAAGGTTCCAATGATCCCTCCAGAGAGATAGATCACAGTCGAAAAAAGAACACCTCGCGTCGCCGTCGCAATCGAGAGCAGTTTGAGCCTGGTCAGCAGGAATGCAATGACCACCGTGGCGAAGACCTCGAAGAACCCTTCCACCCACAGATGTACAACCCACCAGCGCCAGTACTCCGCTGTGATCAAGGGAGAGCGTCGTCCGTACATCAACCCGGCGGCGTAGAAGAGAGGAATGGCGATGCTGGAGATCAGAAACAACATCAGCAGGGAATAGTTCTCGTCGCGGCGCGCCAGCGCAGGCCTCAATCCGCGCCACATCAGCCACAACCAGAACGTCAGCCCGACGAAGAGCAGAATCTGCCACAAACGGCCCAGGTCAACGTACTCATACCCTTGGGATCCCAACCAGAACCACAGGTTCCCGAGTTTTTGCTGGATGCCCAGCCACTCGCCCGCGAGTGAGCCCACCACCACGGCCACCACAGCAACAAAAAGCGCGTTGACTCCAAGGCGCTGTCCCTTAGGTTCTACTCCGCTCACTGCGGGCACGATGTAAAGCCCGGTCGCCAGCCACGAAGTGGCGATCCAGAAGATACCGATCTGCAGATGCCAGGTTCGCGCGATGGAGTACGGCAACCACTTGTCGAGTGGAATGCCGTAGAAGCCGCCGCCTTCCACACCGTAATGCGCCGCGATTGCTCCCAGCCCGACCTGAACCACCCAAAGGGCCGCCACCACGAAGAAATACTTCACTGTCGCTTTCTGCGATGGTGTTGGCTGCAATCCCAGCAAAGGATCGCGTCTGGGCATGCGATCGGGAGACGACCCGTGTTCCTGGGAGCCGAAATACCAGACCATTCCGCCAATTCCGGCCAGCAGAAGGACGAAACTGATCACGCTCCAGACAATCGTTCCGCCGGTCGGACGGTTACCGACCAACTCTTCATGCGGCCAGTTCTGCGTGTAGGTGACGTCCTGGCCCGGCCGATTAGTACTCGCCGCCCATGCGGTCCACCAGAAGAATGTGGCCATCTGGCGCTGTTTAACCGGGTCACTCAACGCCCCCGCAGGAATGGCGTATGCGTCGCGGCCATTGCCATATACATCCGCGTAATAGCGCGCCAGTTCGTCGAATGCCGCCGCACGATCGCCATCGATAACGATCGTGTCGCTAGCAGAGTCATACGTATTCTGCCGGGTCAGTTCGGTCAATCGGCCCTGCAGCGCCGCCCGCGACTCGGCCGGCATGGAGTGATAATCCGAAAAGCCTTGCTGGCTGGCCCACCGATTCAGCACAATTTCCGATTGGCGATGAAGGTAGTCCGCACTCCAATCAGGAGCCACATACGCTCCATGTCCCCAGATCGTGCCGATTTCCTGTCCCCCGGTTGACTGCCAGACATTCTGGCCATCCCGAATCGTCTCCCCAGTAAATAAGAGCCGCCCGTCGCTCGTCACCACTTTCGCCGGTATCGGCGGCCCGTTGTTAATCGCCTTGTAGCCGACGCCTCCAAGTATGGCGAAGGAAACCAGCATGATGATTCCGAATGTGATCCATAGCTTCCGGTATGACATGAATTTTCTCTCCTCTGTGTTCCAGTCAAATGAGGTACGCCTAGCGCGCTTTTTCCATTGCAACCGCGCGCAGGAACAAGATGTTGTTTTCCAGATGGATATGCTGATGAAGATCGGCTTCGAAAGTGGCGAGCGCTCTATACAGCGTTTCATAGCTCACGCAGGCGCCGGCCGGTGCAGAGTAGCCATTGCTCTTCTGTCTCATCGCCCGCAATGCATTCCCTGCGGAATCATGCTCGTGCTCCATCATGGAAACCGGATTTTGGACAGAGCCGAACGGCGCACGTGCAATCGTTTCCTGGCCCGTAACGGCCGCCTCCATCCGGGCAATGTAGGGAAAGAGAATCATCTCTTCCTTCATCATGTGCGCGCTCAATTCCTGAGCCAGATTTCGAAATACCTCGCGAATTTCCAGAAGTTCGGGGTGCTTGCTGCCGTGAACGGAGCAGACCTTCTCGAAGAGTGGCCCCAGGCGGGCAATCTCTTGCCGGGTGTATTTGTGATGCGTGCTTTGGATGTGCTCAATCAGAGCTGCGAGTGGCTCGGTTTGCCAGTCTCGCTGTTCCTGCCTGGCAAGATCGGCTTCGTCGGCTTTGGCAAGTGACTCCAGCACCTCATCGATGCTCAGGTTTGCGCTCCGGCATGCCTCACTCAATGAGCGACTGCCACCGCAGCAGTAGTCGATGCCGAGACTTTCAAATACTCTCGTTGAAGCGGGGCTTTCCAGCGCTAATTCCCGCACAGTTTTATCCATTGCAACGGTCATTACTCTCAGCCTCCAGTATGCTAGGTCCTTCAAGTCGTTGATGTTTGGTGTCCAATGTGCCCGGTTCAGAACTCGTCCAGCTATCTCCCGCAGTTCCAGCAATCGCCGATAGCGGGGTGGAAACGAGAAATCCCGAATAGGACGCCTGCAGCCCTTTCCAAGTGCTATGTGCCGTACAAGGCTGGGTATCGGAGCAGGCTCTCTCGCGGCCCAGGAAGCACGATGGTCTCGCTCGGGAAATTTCCTCAAAAAGTTCGACCACATCGATCAAACGGATCTCATTCGCGGGCCTTCCAAGTCGATATCCTCCGCCTGCACCGCGTGTCGTATCCACAAGCCCGGCATTTCGCAAAACCAGCAAAATTTTTGATAAGTAGTTCGCTGGAATTTCGACTGACTGGGCGAGGTCCCGGCCGAGAACGGCTTTCTCGTTCTGTCGGGCCAGATGGGAAAGGGCTCGCAATGCGTATTGGGAAGTAATGGAGAGCATTGTTGACCTCTACATGCACATATCCTCTATGCCGGGACTACAAGATTCTGTGATCCTCGTCGTATCCCCTTGTGATCCAGATCACATTCGCTGTCACGCCGAAGGAAGCATCGCGTATGCGTCTGTCTGCTCGCCGAAGTTATTGCTGTGCGCAGTGGAGGACGAGCCGATCTGACAATGGCATTCGCCTTTGCCATTTTGAGTAGGGAGATATCCCAACGGTACCCTGCCGGCGAACGACGACAGAGCCTCAGGCGGGAGATTCAGGCTCGGTTCCGGGAATGCAAGGACGCGTCGCCTAATCCTCCGGAACGATGAGCATAGAGTTCAAGGGTTCAGAACTGAATCTACTGTCATTTCAATGCGAAGAGCACTGCACTGGACGAAGGCAGTGGTAAACCGCACCGGCCGATTTAAGCCTCCGCAAAATCAGCCGAGGCCTGAAATCGAAGAACCCAATCCGCAGATATGGGAACGCTTTCAGGCCGGAACTTTGATCGGATGAGCAGCTTACCTGGTAGCGCTACCAGGAATCGAACCCGGGTTTGAAGATTGAGAGTCAATAGTTCTAGCCTACGTCCTAACCAGCGAAAATCAGTGTTCCATTCATAAGTAGTTCACTCTAAATGGCTAATTGGGTAGATTGACTGCCGCTCAAGGACACTCGTTGTCATATAATACCCATGACATGGTTACACCGTGGTTACACGGTGGAGGTCATGGGAAAGCTCAATCCATCCTTTATAGACAGGCTCAAACCCCCACAGGATGGGAACTCTGTCCAGTGGGGCACCGACGTGAAAGGATTTGGCATCCGCACTACGAGCGGCGGGGCCAAATCGTTCGTCCTTAGTTACCGCATCCACGGCAGGAAACGCCGCTACACTATCGGCCGCTTTCCTGAGTGGACAGTCACAGCAGCTCGCACCAAAGCAGTGTCCCTCAAACAGAAAATCAGTGAAGGCCACGGCCCGTTCGACGAGAAATTCCAGTGGCAGACGGAGCCCACCGTGGCCGGACTGGGCACGCAGTATCAGGAGAAGCACACTAAGCCCTACAAGCGTCCACTCTGCGTCAGCAACGACACCCGCATGATCAACGGCATCTGTAGAATTGGGTGTATTAATTCGTCATTTGGAGGGGATTTTGCGAGCTGCAAGTTGGCTGGTCAGCGTTGTGTTACTTAGCTCGGTGGCTCTAGCTCAGGCTGCTAATGAGGCACATCAGAATGTGGAGAAAGTCTCTCCGGATGACTGCAACCTGAAATTTCGAGGTGATGGTCGGAAAGCCGTTAAACTTCGCACAGCTCACGATGGTAACAGCTATACGAAGGTTAACGGGGGCACGCCAATGCATATCCCAGAGTGGTACGCCCTCACCTGTTCGCTGGACGCGAAACTGCCGGACCGAGTACCCGTCGCAAAACCAATACAGGGCATTGAGACCCAAACTGTTACGCTAGAAGGCTACTTGGTAGCAGCCAAGTTCGACGCGGACAGAGACATTCACGCAGAGATTGGTGTTTTGCCGCAGTGGACTAAACCACTCGTGGTTGTGGAAGTGCCGCCAGGGGAAGACTACTGCGCTGCTCGAAAGGCACTTTGGGGTGCAGTCGAAAAGGAGCTTCCGCCCAACAGCACAGATACTTTTCATGTGATGGTAAATCCGCCAAAGGTGAGGGTAACTGGCTACCTATTCCTTGACGCAGCCCCAGGTAAGACAACGCCCTACTCCTGCCGGACGGGTGCGAGTCGCGGTATTGGTCCCAAGGGTAAACGCTCGCAAGTGCAGGGTCTCTGGGAGATTCACCCGGTCCTTGAAGTTACTGCTGAGTGATCCAGGAACGCGATGGCACTTTCGCCTCAACTGTCGTGACAGGCCTGGCTGTTGAAAAAGTCTATTTCCCCCAAATAGTCGAAATTGAGGGATACAAAATGCTTTGAAAATCGCGAAAGTCGTTTCTAGGGCAGTCCCATTGCAATTTTGTTTTTGCCAATTTCCCTCGCAAGGGTTTTTTCAACAGCCACAGGCGATTGCACTCAAAACCCTCCCGCCCGCTCTGCTCCGCTAATGGGGCGCGGTCTTTCTGTCAGGTCGCCACCTTATACAAAGCAGCCAAAATATAAAGCAGCCAAAACTGATTACACCATGGTTACATGGGACCGAAGCAAAAGTGCAGAAGTGAAAAAAGAGGCGTAAATACTGGTAGCGCTACCGGGAATCGAACCCGGGTTTGAAGATTGAGAATCTTCCGTCCTAACCCCTAGACGATAGCGCCTCGCTTGGAAATTATAACAATTCTTCCGCGAATCCCGCGCCGATGACGCATTTCCAGTACTGATCTGGATCAGTATCCGCATTTCAGCCGTGTCCCGCTTCGAACGGGAAGAGACGACACCATCTTCAACCCAAGCTGCACCTGCCCGTCTGCGATTCGATGCTTTCGCCCTCTCGTGATATTTTGGGAGACCGATGACGAAGACTCCCGTTTTGCTCCTGATCCTGGCCACCGCGGTTGCCAGCGCGGCCCAGGAAGAGTTGCCTTCCTTGCCTGTCCCGGTCACGAACAATGCAGTAACGGCGGTGCACGTCGAAAAACAGGACCTGGTTTATTCCTTCATGGGTTTGGGCGAGCAGAAGAAATGGGATTCCGTGCTCAACGATTCCTACGCGCTCAATCTCCGTTACGGCAAGTGGACCACGGTTCGTTCCGCCCCCGGCACCGGCCGTCTTGGAGCTGTCGCGGTGACAGTTGGCGACGAGGTGTTCCTGCTGGGAGGCTTTGTTCCGGACCGTACAGGCCTCCAGGCAATTTTGTCGGACGTTGCCGTCTACGATCCAATCGGATTGCGCTGGTACCGCGCCCCGGATTTACCGGAGCCTGTGCGCGACACGGTGGCCGGAGTTTATCGTGACCGCTACATCTATATTGTGGGTGGATTCGCGCGCAGCGGTCCTACGAATGAAGTCCAACTCTACGACAATCAGGAAAAGAAGTGGATGAAGGCCACTCCCTACCCTGGGTCGGCAGTTTTCGGGCATGCGGGATCGCTGGTGGGAAACACAATTTTGTTTGTGGATGGTGCGAAGACCAGCAACGTCCCGAAAGAGCCGCACTTCGTTGCCTCGGACGACTGCTGGATCGGCCGCATCGACCGCCACGACCCGAAAAAGATTACGTGGAGCAAAGTTCCTCCCCATCCCGGCACGGCCCGCTATCGAATTGCGGCGGGCGGCTCCGAGAAAGACGAACGAGTTTATTTCGCGGGAGGCAGCGCTGAAATATACGACTACAGCGGCATTGGCATCGACAAAACGCCTGCCGAACCCTCACCCGTCGTCTTTGCTTACAATCTGCGCCGCAATTCTTGGGAGACCATCGATACGAATCTCGCGAATCCCACCATGGACCATCACGGCATGATCGTGACTTCCGGAGGATTGCTTATTGTCGGAGGCATGGGTAAAGGTCAACAGGTTGAAAAATCTGTGCGACTGCTGCCCAAGAGTTCAAAGTGAGGCAGGTTGCGTAATCCGCAGTGGAAGCAATCCCCAACCATCTTCATTCTTCAGAACACCTCAACTCGTGTTTTATGTCCGGGTGTTGAAGCCAACCGTGCATCGCGCGTGATCAACGTGGCGTTGAGTGCTTCCGCAAGTGCCACATAGGCAGCATCGTACGCCGACAGGTTGTGGCGAAGTTGCCACAGACGCGATAACAGTACGAAGTGTGGGTAGCGATGAATTCTGAGGTCCATCAGATCCTGGATTGCTTCCTCAGCGCGCCGAGGCGAGATGCTGCCTTCCCGTGTAAGCCGACGCAGCACTTGCGCAACCTCGAGATCGATAAGGTGTGGGGCCGCTAGAAGTTGACTATGCGAATGGATTCGCTCATCTATTCTCGTTCCTGCAGGGGTCTGGAGTAGCCAGTCGACTGCCGCCGACGCGTCCAAAACAATCACCGCGCCTCACGCTCTTCGCGCACCAGTCGAGCTGTGTCGAGCTCCATTGCAACAGGTTTGCGGCGGTGCAGTCTGTCGCGCAGTTCAGCAAGGGTTGGCCGTTCGGCAAGTTCCCTGATTTCTCCCAGCAGATAGTCGGAGAGTGACATCCCTGCCAGCGCAGCGCGCGACTTGAGGTTCCGGTGCAAGGCGTCCGGGACATTTCGAAGTTGGATCATCTTCGACATGTTTAAAGCATAGTTTCATGTGCATCACATGTCAACTTGAAAGCGCACCAGAGCACAGCCAGCGAGGCTTAATAAATTACTAGGGATCAGAGGATGCGCCTCTCCAGATGCTAAGTTCATCATCTGCCAGTTGACGCGTGTTGTACTATTGCGTGCAATTCGTGTATGGAATCTCCGGAAATGCCATCGCATTTTGTCGCGAGAAAAGCGGGTCGCGGATGCCTGGGGTGCCTGTGGCAGGTCGGCATCGTCTTTGTGCTGGGAATCATTCTAGTGGTGGCGATCATCGGGCTGTTCAATCCCTGGGCATTTTATATGGGCGGCAAATTTCACATCACCCCGTACTGGCAGGGATGGGGCACCGCACATGCGAAGAGCGGCGACTATCTTCTTTATGTCCGCATCGAACCCAGCATGCGAAGCAGCCGGATGTATCTGTCGACGAGCCTGACTGGCGTCTCCTACGTATGCACTCCGCGCGGGCAAAAGATCCGGCTCAACTTGGGCGGAGGCATGCGCAGGCACCTCAACCTCTCAACCGATGGCGAAGCCATTAACCTCTATATGTACTATTGGCCCTGGAATGCAAATTTCAGGAGTGACAACAACCCCCGCCTCGAACTCCGCGGCCACTGGCGCAATCCAAATCTTGTGATGGACGACCACAGCAGCATTGGTCGCGCCTTCCAGCCCGACGGGACCGTGTATCACGGCAATGGCGCCAATCGTCCTTACATAACCGAGATTGTTCCCATCACGCTTGTTCCCGGGCCCTATTCCGATTTCAGCTCCGCGTGCGCCCAAGCGCGTCGATAACGCGACACGCCGGATCATATGATGTTGCGATGGATAATCGCCAGTTGGTCCGTTGCGGATGGGCGAAGAACGAACTTGCGATCGCCTATCACGACCGCGAGTGGGGCGTGCCCCAGCATGACGATCGCGTGCTGTTCGAGTTCTTAGTACTGGAAGGCGCTCAGGCCGGACTCAGTTGGGACACGATCCTGCGAAAACGCGAGAATTATCGCGCGGCTTTCGATAAGTTCGATCCGAAAAAGATCTCTCGCTATGACGAGCGCAAGCTCGGTTCGCTGATGGGCAATGAGAGAATTGTGCGCAATCGGCTCAAGATCGTTTCCGCCGTGAAAAATGCGAAAGCTTTTCTGGATGTTCAGAAGGAATTCGGGTCGTTCGACCGCTATGTGTGGCAGTTTGTCGGCGGCAATCCGAAAGTGAATGCGCGGCGGAAGCCTGGGGATGTCCCCGCGCGAACACCCGAGTCCGATGCCATGAGTAAAGATCTGCAAAAGCGAGGCCTCACGTTTGTCGGATCAACGATCTGTTATGCGTTCATGCAGGCGGTGGGGATGGTGAACGATCACCTGGTCGATTGCTTCCGGTATCGCGAAGTGTAGCCGAATTTTGTCCGCGCCATGGGCGTAGGTCACGCCGCCGCAGCAAGCCGCTCGGCAGTCTTTTTTGCTGGAGTCAGCACAACCAGAGCGATGCCGAAGATACCGAAAAGAATGATGCCGGCGAATTCCCGTGGCTGGATAGCGTGCAGGTACTCCTGTACGGCCATGACTGTGGCGTGCGCAATGTTCGCCCATCCGGCGAAGGCAATCAGGCTGCGGTTCGCCGAGGGATCGCGCACCGCCAGCAGGACAAAAACTCCCATCGGGACATAGAGACTCATGATCATCGCTACCGCAGGCTCCCGGGAGAAAAGCATGATCAAGGGAATCATTCCGGCCACAAACAGCACTCCGCTTAACACCAGCACAATTTTTAGAACTCGATCTCGGATCATTGTGCCCTCCTGAAGAATTCAACTCGACGCGAAACATGATACGCGCGTCGCAGAAAGCTCACGCGAGGCGTGCTCATCCTTTGCTTACGCCCTGCCCAGCGAAATGGATCCGTCACCGGTATGGACGGTAATCAGCTTGCCGCCGCCGTTCATTTTCCCGTGCACGTCGTTGCCTTTGATCCTGCCTTCCGTCGTCATCGGAAGATCTACATCGATGTGTCCGTCGCCGGTGTGGAGGTACAAGTCCGCTGCGAGATTGTCGGGTAGTTGCAGGCGCACGCTGCCATCGCCGGTGTGCAGCATCCATTCTTCCGCGAGCGTGGATCCGACGGCAGCGCGGACGTCGACGTGCCCGTCACCCGTCTTCACGGTGAGCGCATCGAACTTGCCATCGGCATTGATATGCCCGTCGCCGGTCGTTGCTCGAAGTCTGCCCTCAACGCCATGGACCTCTTGCGAGCCGTCTCCGCTCCTGAGTTCCATGTCACCGCTAAAGTTTGCGACGTCGATCTTGCCGTCGCCGGTATGCAAGTTCACCTGGCCCTTGCGCGGCATGTGGATGTTCACGTCCAGG
>DASVAE010000106.1:0-26204 GCA_036376495.1 Candidatus Sulfotelmatobacter sp.
TGCGGTTGGTGAGGATGCGCCCAAGACCTATGGCATTCTTCCTGTCGGGCACGATGAGTATCCTCTCGCGCTCGACAAGGTCCGCTATGTGGGTGACAACGTCGCATGCGTGGTCGCGACCTCCGAAGCAATCGCAGACCAAGCGCTGGAATTAGTCGACGTAGATTACGAGGTGCTGCCCGGCTACTTCGATCCGGAAGAGTCGATGAAGGCTCAGTCGGATCTGATTCACGATCACAAGCCCAACAATATCGAAAAGGATTATCACCACGTCTTTGGCGATCCTGAGCGCGGTTTTGCGGAAGCGGATCAGGTTGCCGAGGCGCGCTTCATCTCTAATGAAGTGACGCATGCCGCGATGGAGCCGCACTCCACGGTTGCGTCTTTCGAAATCGATCCGCATACCGGCAAGCCCGGACGCCTCACAGTATGGTCTTCGACGCAGGTCCCGTATTACCTGCAACACAAGCTTTCTCTGGTGCTCGAGATGCCCATGCAACAGATCAGGGTGATCAAGCCGCTGGTAGGTGGCGGATTTGGTGGGAAGAGCGAGGTGATTCCGCTGGAGATTATCGCTGCCATTGCGGCACGCAAGGCGAAGGCTCCGGTCAAGATCACCTACACGCGTGAAGAGGTCTTCTGGGCGCATCGCGGACGCCCGCGCACCATTATCGATCTGAAGACCGGGGTGAAGAAGGACGGAGGGATCACGGCTGTGAAAGCGCGCGTGGTGCAGGATGGTGGCGCGTATTGCTCATACGGCGTAGTGACCATCTTGTACTCGGGAGCGCTGTTGGGCGCGCTCTACGACATCCCCAACATTCAATTCGATGGCTATCGTGTGCTCACCAACAAGCCGGCGTGCGGAGCCATGCGCGGCCACGGCACGGTCAATGTGCGCTTCGCCTTCGAGTCCCAACTCGATGAACTGGCGTTGGCGATTGGAATGGATCCGGCGGAGATTCGGCAGCGCAATCTGTTGAAGCCACCCTGCATCACCGTGAACGGCTTGCGGGTGCAAAGTTATGGACTGCCGGAGTGCATCGAGAAGACCGTGGAACGCTCCGGATGGAAGGAGCGCAAAGGCAAGCTGGCGAAGGGACGCGGGCTCGGTATCGCGTGCAGTCACTACGTGAGCGGGGCGGCCAATTCGATCATTCGCTCCGACATGCCGCATTCCACGGTGAACATCAAGATCGATCGCGATGGGGGCGTGGTGGTATACACGGGGGCGTCGGAAATTGGCCAAGGATCGGACACCATGACGGCCCAGATTGCGGCCGAAACGCTGGGTTGCTCGTTGTCTCGCATAAGGGTCGTCGCCGCCGACACTGATCTGACGCCCATTGATATTGGCTCCTACTCGAGCAGGGTGACCTTCATGGCAGGAAATGCTACGCTGCGCGCCGCAGGCGAAGTGAAAAAGCTGATCGCTGCCGCAGCCGCAAAGACGATGTCGTGTGATCCAGAGGATGTAGTTTTCCGGGACGATCTCGTTACGAAGAAAGTTTGTGTAGGGACGGACGCCGTCGTCCGTCCAGCCGAGCAGGGCTCGGCCGCCTCCGTGTCGGGCCGCGTAGAAGGCCAGATTCTTCGCGGCTCCCTGCAGCAAAAGCGCAAAGAAGAAGGCCCGAAGGCCGCGATGACCTTTGAAGAAGCGGTGGTCGCGGCGATCGACTTCCATGGTGCTTTGACCGGTTCCGGCTCGTACGCCCCACCCGCGGAAGCCCGGGGCGGCAAGCACAAGGGAGCAGGAGTGGGACCCTCGCCCGCATATTCATATTCGACCCAAGTAGCCGAAGTCAGCGTGGATGAGGAGACAGGCGAGGTGACTGTTCACAAGGTCTGGGCAGCGCATGATTGCGGACGCGCTCTGAATCCGGTATCTGTCGAAGGCCAGATCATCGGTTCGGTGTGGATGGGGATGGGGCAGGCGCTCACCGAAGAAATGGTCTGGAAAGATGGGATGCTGATGAATCCTGGGCTTCTCGAATATCGCAGCCCTTCCGCGGTGGAATCGCCGGAAGTAGAACCCATCATTGTAGAGAGTGTGGATCCCGAAGGGCCGTTTGGAGCTAAAGAGTGCAGCGAAGGATCATTGGCGGCAACAATTCCCGCGATTGCAAATGCCATTTACGATGCGGTTGGTGTGCGGCTGCACGAGTCTCCGTTTACTCCGGAGCGGGTACTTGCGGCACTGCGGACGAAAAAGCAAGCCAAGACTCTGAATCTGACCGAGGGCATCGATCCTACTGCGCCTGGCCGATTCCGCGAGCACGGAGGATCACTCTGGTTTAAGGGCAAGGGTCCGGAGCGGCACCCGCTGGATCCTTCGCGGCAAGCGGACGCACGCGCGGGAGGCGCGGATTGAGCCTGCCGGAGTTCAAATTGTTGCGCGCGCGCGAACTGCAGGAGGCTCTTGCGTTCTTGAGTAAGTGTGCAGAAAGTGCGCTGCCCGGGCAAACGGCGCGCGTGCCGGACAGCCGAGAGCGGTTGTCCCTGCATGATTCCGGTCTCCGCGTCGTCGCGGGCGGGACTGACCTGATTCCATCGATGAAGCAGAAGTTGTTTGAACCGGAGTATGTGCTCGATTTGCGCGCGATCCGGGAGTTGCGAGGCATTCGACCTTTAGCCGACGGTTGGGTTGAGATTGGCGCTCTGACTACGCTCCGCGAGATCGAGCGCTCTGCATTTTTGCGGCAACACTATGCTGTCCTGGCGGAAGCGGCGGCTAGCGTGGCTTCTCCCGTGCTGCGCAACATGGGAACGATTGGAGGCAACATTTGCCTCGACACACGCTGTCTCTGGTACAACCAGTCCCTCACCTGGCGAAGGGGGTGCGGATTCTGCATCAAGAAAGATGGTGATGTTTGCCACGTGGCTCCCGGAGGAACTAAATGCTGGGCCGCTTTTTCGGGCGATACGCCTCCCGCCTTGCTCTGTCTGGACGCGGAGCTTGAGCTCGCGAGCGCAACCGGAACACGGCGTGTTGCCTTGCGTGACTTCTACACGGGGCTCGGCGACAACTATCGCAATCTGCAGCCAAACGAACTTCTCACCCGCGTTCTGTTGCCGGCCTCCTCTGCCGGCTTCACCGGTGTTTATCGCAAGCTGCGGGTTCGCGGGTCCATCGATTATCCATTGGCTGGAGTCGCCGTAGCGATGAAGCGTTATAACAACCATGTCGCGGATGCGCGCATAGGCATCACTGCGGTGAACCCGGCGCCGTTGCTGGTAGCAGGGGCATCGGAATTGCTTGCCGGAAAAACACTGGACGAATCCCTGGCCGAAGCAGCCGGCGATATGGCGGCGACAATCAGTAAACCGTTGACAACCTCCGCACTGACACCGGAGTATCGTCGCGAGATGATTCGTGTGTTCACCAAACGGGCTGTGCTGGCCGCGGCCCACGCGCCAGAGAATTGACCCATCGCTGGAAGGAAGGGGATATGTCGAACTACCAAGTTGCGCAGGTCAACATTGGGCGGGTTAAAGCTCCGGTTGACGACCCTCTCATGGCCGGATTCGTTTCGCGGCTGGACGAGCTCAATGCTCTGGCGGATCGCAGCGCCGGCTTCGTCTGGCGACTACAAACGCCTGTAGGCAATGCGACCTACTTTCGACCCTATCCCGAAGATGATCGGATCTTGATCAACATGTCTGTGTGGGAGAGCATTGCCGCCTTACGGAATTACGTTTACAAGACATCTCATGCGGAGCTTCTGCGGCAAAGAGAAGCCTGGTTTGAGAAGTTCGCGGGCGTGTACATGGCGCTGTGGTGGGTCCCGGCGGGCCATCGTCCCGGTATGGACGAAGCCACCAAACGCATTGCATATCTTGCCCAACACGGACCAACCCAGTTTGCGTTCACCTTCAAAACAACCTTCGATCCGGACGACGAATTCCAGAAGGCAATTGATTGGTCAGCATTTGTGCCGTGCCCTGCGGCGTAGCTGCCGACTGATAAAATGCAGCTCTGAGGCGAACGCCCTCGCGAATGATCACCGATTGCCACATTCACATCCAGCCGATGGAGATGTTCAAGCCGCATGCGCTGGAACTCATGAAGAAGAAGCGGGCAAATTTCGAGCAGATTGAGGAGTTCTGCCGCTCGCCGAAAGCATTCCTGAAGTATATGGACAGCAGCGGAATCGATCGCGCCATGCTCATCAACTACGTGGCTCCGGAGGTCATCGGTTTTACCAGCGGTGTGAATCAGTTCGTTGCCAATTACGTGAAAGAAAATCCGAATCGCCTGCTTTCCTGTGGAAGCCTTCACCCGCGGCATACCACAAACGTTCTGGCGGACGTGGAGCAGATTCTGCAACTGGGACTGAAGATGATCAAGATCCACCCGCCGCACCAGTTGCTATTCCCCAACGACTATCTCAGGGGAGTCAAGGAACTGGAGATTATCTACCGCGCCGCGGAAGCGAACGACATTCCAGTGATGTTCCACACAGGAACTTCCATTTTCCCCGGAGCGCGCAACAAATACGGGGATCCAATTTACGTGGATGATGTGGCGGTGGATTTTCCCAAGCTGAGAATTCTCCTTGCTCATGGCGGCAGGCCGCTGTGGATGGAAACGGCCTTCTTCCTGATCAGGCGCCACCCCAACGTCTATCTTGATATCAGCGGGATCCCTCCGAAAACTCTGCTGCAGTATTTTCCGCGCCTCCAAGAAATTGCGCACAAGACTTTATTCGGCACGGATTGGCCGGGGCCGGGTGTTCCGGAGATAAAAAAGAATTTGGATGAATTCCGAACGTTGCCGCTCACTGAGTCCGTGCAACAGCAGATCCTGAGCAGCACCGCGCTGATGATCTGGCCAGCCTAGAAAAGAGGCCCGTCCTAAAGCAACGGGCCGGTTCAATGGGAATACGGGTTATTTTGCGGCACTGGCCGCGGCAGCCTTTGATCCCATTAATTCATCGGCCAGGGCGGCGGCCCCATAAATCTTGCGCAGGGCTTCCTGAATGCCGCGCGAATCCACGGAAACGGCACGAGCTTGCTTGTCGCTGTAAGCAAAGTTCCAGGCCAGCGACTGGATATTGCCATCGAAGATGATTCCGACCACCTCGCCGCTTTTGTTGACGGTGGGAGAGCCGGAATTTCCTCCAATGATGTCGGCAGTGGAAACGAAGTTTAAAGACGTTTTCAGGTTGAGCTGGGATTTCGCCGTGATCCAACTCTCGGGCAGATTATAGGGCGGCTGGTTGCTGTGTTCTGCCGCGTGCTCGTAGGCTCCCCCGATATTGGTGTCGAAGGGAATTGCCTTGCCATTCTCCTCGTACCCCTTTACCTGGCCATAGCTAAGGCGAAGAGTAAAGGTTGCGTCGGGAGGCTGCGTGAAGCCGCTCTGCGCGAAACGAGCTTTGGCGATGGTTGCTCCATCCCGGCGCACAACCGATTCAACCTTATCTTCGTATTCTTTTCTCGCGGCCCGGGCGTCAGGATCTATGGCACGCATGACCGTGATGAGTGGATCCGGGCTGCCGTCGATAGCTTGCTGGCCGCCCTCATAAAGGTGTTTGCGTACGGCGACGTCATCCAGTTTCGTGTTCATGATCAGCTGCTTTGCCGCCTCGGCTGGAGTCTTTCCCTGCAGCACTTTCTGTACGTCGGAGTTGTCGTTGCCTAGCGACTGTCGCATTTCTGTCAATGCATCAGTCAGGAGAACGGTCTCGAGAGTCTTATAGATCGGTTCGGTCGAGAAAAGCTGTTGCTCAAGCGAAGGCAGGGCGGAGTCGCGAAATTCGCGGAAGCGGTCCGGATTGGGCTTTGGTTTCTCCTCCGCGGCCCGCACCAGAGTGCGAGCGAGTAGCGGCAAGCGAGGGAATCCGCGCAACCGTTCCAGATAGGTCAGGTTGCCAAAGATCGAGTGGTTTACCTTGATGGCTTGCACGATTTCATTCCAGGGATCGGGCGCCCCGGCAGTTTTGGAGTTCGCTTTGAAAGAGGTGCGGAGCTTGCCCTCATCGGCAGCCTTCTGGTCCATGATGGACTTGTCTCGCAATCCCGCTTCGTATCCGGTGATGGCTTTTTGCGAGTTCTGCAGGCTGAAAATGTCCTCTTGCGCGATGCGGGCATTCTCTTCGGATTCTTTGCCGAAGTTCTGCAGTACTTCGATGCGGCGGGCATAGTATTTCAAGGCGGCTGGATACTGCACGTCGCGCAGGAACTCCAGTTGCGCCATGGTGAGCAGCCGTCCAGTATTCCCGGGATGGCCTGACACAAAGATGAGGTCGCCATCGTTTACACCGGTCGACGACCACCTCAGGTAATTGTCGAGATGAGCTGGTTTCCCGCCTTCGTAAACGCGGAAGAAGGTGATGTCGAGGTCGTAACGCGGATAGGTGAAATTGTCGGGATCGCCGCCAAAGAAGGCGATGTCAAACTCGGGCGCAAACACTAATCGGACATCGGTGTACTTTTTGTATTTATAAAGATTGTAGACCTGGCCTGAGTAGAAGATGACAACGTCGCAGCGCAAGCCAGTGGACGTGGCGCAGTTCTTTTCTACGTCGGACATTGCGGCGCGCTGGGCCTGTCCAGCTTCAGCGGCCGACATTCCCGGCTTCACGCCCGCATTGATTTTCTCGGTTACGTCTTCAATCCCGACCAGCTGGTTCAATTCCAGATTAGGGCATTTCGCCTCTTCGGCCTGGGTCTTCGCATAAAACCCGGTTTTGATGTAGTCGTGTCCTCCGGTCGACAGCTGTTGCACGCACTCGGCGCCGACGTGGTGATTGGTAAAGGTGAGACCGTCAGGAGAAACGAACGAACCGGAGCCGCCGTTGTTGAAACGTACCGATGAGAGGCGGACGTGATCGAGCCACTGCTGGGTCAATTCGAATCCATACTTGGCGTTGATTGCGTCTTTAGGAGGAGCGTTGTAGAGCCACATGCCTTCATCGGCGAGGGCGACGGTTGAGCTAAGAAATGTACAGGCGAGCGCAATGGTAAGAATGCGTTTCATTTGGGTAGATTCCCTTCCATGAAGATAATGACGGCGCTGCGGGGACCATTAGAAACGGGACCATCAAGCAAACCCTCAAATATACGCCCGTCACAATAGCGCAAGCAAAGCGCATCCGGGAGCCGGTTGGAAAGCGCGGCAGTTTTCAGGTATAAAAAAAGGTTGCCCTCCGCGCGACCACTTCGCAGGGTTATTCCAATTCTGCGGGAAACGAGAGATCGAATGCCTGGCCTCACTGCAAATCACGCGCCCAAAGGGCTCGAGGGAGTCGTCGCAACCAACTCCAAGATCTGCTACATCGACGGAGATCAGGGCGTTCTTGCCTATCGCGGCATCGATATACACGAACTGGCCGATCACTCGAACTTTGAAGAGACCTGTTACCTGCTGTGGTTCGGAAAACTTCCTACGCGCCGCGAGTTGCGGGAATTGCATGACCGGCTGGCGGAGGAACGCAAGCTGGATGCCTCGATCATTTCGCTGCTGCGCAACGCTCCTCGTCATGCTCTGCCGATGGATGTACTGCGCACTGCCGTTTCAGCGCTTTCGTTTTACGATCCGCAGGAAAGGAGCAACGACAGCAAGGCGAATGTGGACAAAGCCATTCGCCTGACTTCGCAGATCGCGATGATTGTTGCGGCCTACGACCGCATTCGGAAAGGGCAGTCTGCGGTGGAGCCGGAGCGCGCGCTTTCTCACGCGGCAAATTTCCTGCTGATGCTGAATGGCAAGCATCCCTCGGCGACGGCAGAACGGGCTCTCGACATAGCATTGATTCTTCACGCCGATCACGAACTCAATGCCTCCACCTTTGCGGCGCGGGTGACGGCAGCAACCTTGTCCGATATGCATTCTGCGATCACCTCGGCCATCGGGGCGCTTAAGGGGCCGCTGCACGGCGGCGCGAATGAAGCGGTGTTCCGCATATTGCAATCCATCGATTCTTCCGGGGCTGATCCGGTCGACTACATCAAGGGCATGCTCGCGCAGAAGAAGAAAGTTCCCGGCTTTGGGCATCGCGTGTATCACACGGAAGACCCGCGAGCCACGCATCTGCGGGTCATGTCGCGCGATCTCGGGAACTCCAGCGGGCAGGGGAAATGGTTCGACATTTCACATAAGATCGAAGAATTCGTGAAGGCCGACAAGAAGCTGAATGCCAATGTCGATTTCTATTCCGCTTCCACCTATCACACGCTCGGGATTGATGTAGATCTGTTTACTCCCGTGTTTGCGGTCTCGCGCATAAGCGGCTGGACCGCTCACGTGATCGAACAATTAAACGACAATCGCCTGATTCGCCCGCGCGCGGAATATATGGGCCCGGAATATCCCAGCCACTATGTCCCAATTGACCAGAGATAGAACGTTAGGAGCGACATCCCCTTTTTCTCGGCCACCTGAAACTCACGTAGAATGGACAGAGGGCTCTGTATGCACCGCGTCTATCTTGACAATAACGCTACCACCCCGGTTTTGCCCGAAGTATTCGAGGCCATGCGCCCCTATTTCGCGGAGCACTTCGGCAATGCCTCGTCCATCCATCATCATGGGCAAGAGACGCGGGCGGCGGTGGAGAATGCGCGTGAGTCCGTTGCCGGCTTGCTGAGTTGCGGGGCGCCCGAGCTCATATTTACCTCGGGAGGAACGGAGAGCGATAATCTTGCGATCGCCGGGTTGGTGAGGCCGGAAGATCACGTGATCACTTCCGGCATCGAGCACCATGCCGTGCTGCATGCGGCAAAGAATCTGCAACAGATCGGCTGCGAGGTCACGGTCTTGCCGGTGGACGGTCGCGGCCTGGTCGATCCGGATGACGTGAAGCGTGGCCTGCGTCCGGCCACGAAACTAATTACGGTCATGATGGCAAACAATGAGACCGGGGTCCTGCAACCGGTCGAGGAAATTGGGAGGATTGCCGCGGAAGCCGAAGTCCTGTTTCACACGGACGCAGTCCAGGCAGCGGGCAAGGTTCCGATCGATGTAAAGCAGATGCACTGTCACGCGCTATCGATCTCAGGTCACAAGCTTCACGGACCGCAGGGGACTGGCGCTCTGTTTCTAAAGAAGGGAACTCAGCTTCACCCGCTGTTCCACGGAGGTCGTCACGAGCGTTCACGGCGGGCGGGAACCGAGAATGTACCCGGCATCGTAGGCTTAGGCAAGGCAGCCCAGTTGGCCAGCGAGAGTCTCAAGAACGGCGCGATCGAGAGGCTTGCGGCGATGCGGGATCGACTACAACGGGAGGTCCTCAGCCGCATCGAAGGCACGACGGTTAATGGCCACGGTGCGCAGCGCGTTCCCAATACGGCTAACATTCGCTTCGATCACATCGAAGGTGAATCCCTGGTCATTGCGCTGGATCTAAAAGGGCTGGCTGTGTCGACCGGTGCGGCGTGCTCCTCTGGAGCGATTGAACCCTCGCACGTGCTGATTGCGATGGGACTCAGGCCGGAACAGGCGCGCGCCAGCATCCGCTTCAGTTTGGGCAAGCACACCACCGAGGAGGACATGGATTTCGCAATTGAGTTGTTGCCGGAAACGGTCGCGCGCCTTAGGGAATTGTCGCCAGTGTACAAGAAGCAAGCGATACACAGTTAGCTGCTCATTTAGGTGAGATACATAAGTTGACCACAGAGACGATCGCAGTAGCCATGTCGGGCGGTGTGGATTCTTCCACTGTCGCGGCCATGCTGCGCGCCGAGGGGCGTAACGTCATCGGGCTTACGATGCAGTTGTGGAACCAGCGCCGGCTTGCGGGACGTGATGGCATGCCCGACTCGGTACAGGGCCGCTGCTGCTCGCTTGATGACGTGTACGATGCGCGCCGCGTGGCGCAGCAGATTGGCATTCCGTATTACGTGGTCAATCACGAGAACAGCTTCGAGCGAGACGTGATTCGCCCGTTTATCAACGAGTATCTTTCCGGGCGAACGCCCATCCCCTGCAGCCTCTGCAACAATCATCTGAAGTTCGAGCAGTTGCAACTGGTGGCGCGGCAGATTGGGGCCGAGCGCGTCGCTACCGGGCACTATGCGCGCGTCGCATTCGATGAAAACCGGCAGCGCTGGTTGCTCAAGCGCCCTGCGGATCACAGCAAGGATCAAACTTATTTTCTGTTCGGCCTGACCCAGGAGCAACTCAGCCGTACGCTGTTTCCGCTCGGAGACATGACCAAGCCGGTAGTCCGTGAATGCGCCCGCCGGCATGGGCTTGCGTTGGCGGAGAAGCCGGATTCACAAGAGATCTGCTTTGTGCCCGGTGGCGATTACAAGCGCTTCATCGACGCGTACCTGGCTGAGCAAGCAGAGTCGTTGCCCGACACCGCGGGCCAACTCGTCACCACGAACGGGGAAGTCATCGGCGAGCACACGGGCATTCACAACTTCACTGTGGGCCAGCGTAAGGGCCTTGGCGTCGCGACCGGATCACCTCTGTACGTCATCCAGATCAGCGGTGCGGATAAGCAGGTGGTCGTGGGTAATGATGAGCATCTCTACTCCTCGACACTGCGGGCGCGCCGAGTGAACTTGGTTTCCGTGGCAGAGATTCGTGAGCCGATGCGCGTGACTGTGAAGATTCGGCACCGACATGAGCCCGCTCCCGCGATTATCGAGAAGACGGGAGAGGACGAAATCCTCGTGACCTTTGACCAGCCACAGCGCGCCATCACTCCCGGGCAAGCTGCTGTGTTTTACGACGGCGATGTTGTGGTTGGCGGCGGCTGGATCAGCTAGGAAGGCCGGCAGCGAAGAGAGCTGCAGCCTGAAGGCGCTGCTTGTTTTGAAGCTTGTCAGTATGAGTGCTTCGGAAGATGGCTCTTCTTCACACTTTCCCTGTACATCTTGTCCTGTGCCTTCTTCTGCTTCCTGAGGTACTTTTCTTCCGCCTTCTGGTGTTTCCTGGTGGCTCTCCGCGCGGCGCGACTCTCGGGATACACAGGCCTATCGGGATACACGGGTTTGTCGGGATATGCCGGCTTGTTCTTTTGAGCAACTGCAGGCATGCCGAAGGCCGTTAAGCAGAGGGCCAGGCAGAAGATGGCGGCAAGTTGTTTCATAGAGTCTTGGAACTGCCCACAGATGCTCGGATCAGTCTACCTGAGAGGGACTGTTTTGCTATGGCTCGTTAGTGTAACCAGCCCGCAGGTAACCAGACTCGCAGACCGCGGCTTAACCTATTTTTTGTGCCCGGAAGCAATCCGCTGCTGCGGTTTGATGAGCCTAAGTTTTCCCGAGCGCAGCGACTCCATAAACGATTTCCCGGTCTTTCCTAGCTTCTCTTCCAGCCGTGCGGTGCAGTCACATCCGTCGCAAGCCCAGGCTTCAGCGCCGTTGTCGTCGCGGCATTTGCGACGGTCGTGCGCGTCCTGGACGCGGGTGAGGTCGAAATATCGTTCCCAGTAAGGACGCTCTTCCTGCAGAGGCGTCGGGCAGTAGCAGATCTCAACCCAGCGGGCGGTCTGGTCTTCGCAGAAGCGGGCATCTTGCATATTACGGAGATATTCCCCTTCGGCCACGGATCCCTGACCCAGGGCTCCAGAGTCGATTGCTTTCAGCAAATCGGCTTCTCGACCGGGTTTTACGCGGGCTCGGACCAGATAACGCATAAATCTATGGTAACGCGAAACACGTCCAGGTAGTGACAGCCGCCATCGGCGATCCATCGTAGCGCGGCAGTGTTGCCTTATTCGACGACGGCTGCACTCCGCCCTGTCGGACAGCCGATGGGCGCTGTCCCTACCTGGTTATTGAAGACCGGCCTGGGCGAGCATTTGGAGGAATTGATTCCTGGTGCGCATGTCGATGGACTGTGCAACCAGTTTGCCTTCACGGTCGTAAACGAAGCTCTTGGGAATGCCTTCCACCCGGAAAAGATCGTTTACCTTTCGGCCGGGGTCGAGCAGCACGGGGTAGGTGATCTTTCGTTCCGCGATAAAGGGCTGAACTTTTGCGGCCTCTTCATCGGAAATCGAGATCACCATAAATCCCTGATTTTTGTACTTGTCGTACAGCGCTTGCAGATCGGGCATCTCTTTGCGGCATGGGGGACACCACGTGGCCCAGAAATTTACCAGCACGACTTTGCCTTGTAGATCCCGCAGATGCCACCGGCTTCCCTGCAGGTCCAAAAGCGTGAAGTCGGCCTCTTGTCGTGCGGCATCGGCAGCCTCGAGTTTGGAGATTGCTGCCGCGAACTGAGGATTGTCGGACTGAGCTTGCATATGCTCGTAACGGACCAGGGATGCGAGCCACATATAAAGGTCATCGGGTTGTCCGGGCTTTCCCTCGGGGGGCTGCTCGCGCAGCGCGGAAGCCAATGTGGTCGTCACTTCCTGCAGAGTGTCGCGACCAAAGTCGCCCTCTGTTGAGAGGTTTGCCAGCGCTCCGGCCAACTTCAGTTTGTTTGGAACCACCGGAAGCTGGCGAATCTGGAGAGCCAATTCCTTAGTGGTGCGCGCCCGGACGGTATCGTCGAGCTTCCGCAATCCCTTGATTTGATCAACGATAGGCTGCTCCTGTGCGCTCCATGCCGTCTTCTGTTGCGAGGAAAGAGGAATCGCGAGTAAGAGAATGAAAATTGCAACAGGAGAGCGGGAGGGTGCGGTAGGCATAGATTCCTTAGCGAGGCTCAGGAAGATGACCGGGACCGGCATTCAACTCAGATGAACATTTCATCTTGGGGAACGGGGCGGCGTTCTCCGCGGCGGCCGCCATTTCTGCGGCCGCGCCCGAAAAAATATTCCAGGCCCACGGTGATGCCCTGCATCAGTCCGGAGACTCGGCGTACGGGAGAGACGACAGTCCGCTGCACAACCTCGGTCGTTTGCTCGACCCGGTCCATGGTTCGAGTGAGCATTTCGTCACCACGAATAATCTGCAAGCGCGCGCGATCGACGACGTCGTTCACGGTTGCGTCGATACGTTCCAGTTGGCCGCGTAGCACAGTGGTCGCATGTTCGGCATTGGCGACGATGGTCGTCACCTTGGGACGCACATCCGTAAGTACTTCCTGCACTTGCTCCAGTGTGGGCAGGACTTTGGTCCGGACTTCACCAGCCAGCGCTTCCATACGCTCGGTGCTCTTGCGCATGGTGAGGTACATCCCCAGCAGCAAACCCGCTTGCAACAGGATGGCAATCGCCGTCAGAGCAACGAAGACCGTCAGCATATCCATAGTGCTTCCGCCCTCAATAGTGCGAAGCGCAGCGCCCGGGGGGAGAACCGGGGCGGACTCGAAGACTACAAGTTCTTTGCAGGTGCCGTCTCAGCAGTGGCCTCGTGATAAGCCTGACGCCCGGCTTCGTAGGCTTGCCGGAACTGCTCTTTCTGTTGAGTGACCACCTCGCGGCCCTTGTCTGCCCACTGCGATGCCTGCTCGCGGGCGTCACGTGCCCGATTCTTTACAAACTCGCGGCCCTCTTCTGCCTTTGCCCGGATAGCCTCGCGCGTTTCGCTGCCGGAACGCGGTGCGTACAGAACTCCTGCCAGCGCTCCCAGTCCGAGTCCCGCCAGAAACCAAACGAAACTAGTGCCACTATCTCGATCAGACATGTCAATCCTCCACACTCAAACGTCTATTTTCGATGGTACATCCTCTTCAGGGCAAAAGACAATTACAGGGCTTGCGGTACTCCGGGCAGGATTGTATGGCAGGCCCAAAACGGGCGGCTTTGCGGCTACAGGACGTGCTCTAACTCGGCTAACGTTTTACCTCAGGCGGCATGAACCGAATCTACTTGGTGGGCGTGGTTGGCGCTGGATTCTGGGCCGGAGCCGGTTGAGTCTTAACAGGCTGCGATTTGAGTCCCTGAAGCACAGAACCGGGTCCGCCGTGCTTGCTGGCGTACACCGACAGCGTGATGGAAGTAATCATGAAAGCGACAGCGGACCATGTGGTCGCTTTGGAGAGGGCGCTGGCGGCGCCGCGCGGACCGAAAGCCGTCTGGCTGCCTTGTCCGCCGAAAGCTGCGGAGATGTCGCCGCTTTTTCCGCTCTGCAGTAGAACGACGATGATAATGAAGAAGCAAACCAGAATGTGAATCGCGACGATCAAGCCGTAAACCATGTGCGTATGTTTCCTGCCGGTTAGCCGAAGCTACCTATGTTGGAATCTGTTGCTGACGATAGAACTCATGGTGCGGAAGGGGGGATTTGAACCCCCACGCCTTTCGGCGCCACCCCCTCAAGATGGTGTGTCTGCCAGTTCCACCACTTCCGCACAAATTCGGGGACATGAAGTGCCGAACAGCACCTAGATTATAGCAAAGTCGCCATAGCGTCCTGCTCTGCTGCTGTTTGATGGCGGACGGCGCTTTTCGGCATAATGACGATCCCATGTCGTCCCTTCGTGCGCTCCAGAACGAGTTCCGGCCGACACTGCGGCTGGCATTGCCGCTGGTACTTGCCGAGATTGGCTGGATGACGATGGGAGTCGTTGACACGATTATGGTCGGGCGCCTTCCAAACAGCGCTGTTGCGATCGGCGCTACCGGTCTGGGCCAAAGTCTCTACAACATTGTGGCGATTTTTGGCGCCGGGTTGCTGCTCGGTCTGGATACTTTCGTCGCGCAAGCACACGGCCGCGAGGACATGCAGGACGCTCGCCATTCCCTGGTGAACGGGTTCTTTCTTGCCATTGCTTTGACGCCACTCCTCATGCTGCTGATTTCCTTCTGGCCGGCAGCGATGCATCGCT
Source organism: Candidatus Sulfotelmatobacter sp. (assembly GCA_036376495.1). Taxonomy (GTDB): domain Bacteria; phylum Acidobacteriota; class Terriglobia; order Terriglobales; family Acidobacteriaceae; genus Sulfotelmatobacter. The sequence goes on from DASVAE010000106.1 coordinate 14,681, forward strand.
TTGGAGTGAGTGGGGAACTGGTCGAGCCCATGCGACCTTTCCTGACTGCGCTGAACTGGGGAACACTTCCACTGCTATGCTACTTCGGATTGCGACGGTACCTACAGGCCGTCACGGTGGTGCATCCGATCATGTTCGCTCTGGTGTCGGCGAACGTGGTGAACTTCGTCGGCAACTGGGCTCTGATCTACGGGCACCTTGGATTACCGGCGATGGGCATCACCGGATCCGGATGGTCCACCTGTTTCGCTCGCATCTACATGGCATTAGTCATGCTCGCCACCGTCATCTACGTGGAGCGGAAACGAGGCCGGTCGGAGTGGATGAACGAGCTCGCACTCGACCTTCGGCGAGTATGGCAACTGCTCGCGCTCGGCGCTCCTGCGGCGACGCAGATTCTGCTTGAAATTGGCGCTTTCTCCGGCGCGACGGCACTGTGCGCGAAGCTGGGACCTATACCGCTTTCCGGGCACGAGATCGCGCTCAACTGCGCCGCGTTCACCTTCATGGTCCCGCTTGGCATCAGTTCCGCGGCGGCGGTTCGCGTGGGCCAGGAGATCGGGCGTGGCGATCCCGGTAAAGCTCATCTGGCGGGATGGTCGGCCGTCCTGCTGGGCGCCGGATTCATGTCGTGCACGGGACTATCGTTCCTGCTTTTTTCAAGACCTATCGCCCGCATCTTCAGCCCGGACCCGCTTGTGATTGGAGTCGGCGCCCGGTTGCTGATGGTGGCTGCCGTGTTCCAGTTATTTGACGGCGTGCAAACCGTTGCTACAGGCGCCCTCCGCGGCAGCGGCGATACGCGCACTCCTATGCTGGCCAATCTGGTGGCGTACTGGTTCATTGGTCTTCCCGCGGGGTCCGTGCTCTGCTTCTACTTCGGTTGGGGTGCATTGGGAATTTGGCTCGGGCTCTGCGCTGGACTCATATTGATTGGCCTCGCGCTACTCTGGACATGGCACACTCGCCTGCGCTCGCGGACATTCGCTCCCGTGAGTGTCGAGTAGGGACTGCGGGTAGTTTGACGCAATCGTCTGACTTCCCCATAAAAAAGGGCCGGATTCCCGGAATCCGGCCCTTCCGCAGCATGAAGTTGCTTTGCTGCAAACGTTAGTCGCCAGAGGGCAGCAGCATGTCCTCTGAGCCGAGGTCGATGTTCACCGGAGTTTGCGGGCAATGGCCCAGAATCGGCTGGCATGCCGCATCCGGTCCTTTTTCAGGATGAACCTGTTGCTTGATTCCGAGGAACTGCTCGGATTCAGTCGATCCGGCCAGCGCGGTCGTGGAAGACAGGCCTCCGCTGATGACCTGCTGCACCTGATCGAAATAGCCGGTGCCCACGAAGCGCTGGTGCTTGACAGCCTCGTACCCGTACTCGGCTTCGCGGCTGAATTCTTTTTCCTGCAGCCGGGTGTAGGCTGTCATGCCCGAAAGTTTGTAGCCGCGCGCCAGTTCGAACATGCTCAAGTTCAAGGCGTGGAATCCGGCCAGAGTCACAAACTGGAACTTGTACCCCATCTTCGCCAACTCGGGTTGAAAGCGGGCGATGGTGGCTTCGTCGATGTTCTTTCGCCAGTTGAAGCTGGGAGAGCAGTTGTAGGCCAGCATCTTGTCCGGATAGTGCGCTCGGATCGCTTGTGCGAATTGCTTGGCTTCGGCCATGTCCGGATGCGAAGTCTCACACCAGATCAGGTCGGCATAAGGAGCGTAGGCGAGACCGCGAGCGATCGCCGAATCGATGCCGCCACGAATGCGGAAAAATCCCTCCGGCGTACGTTCGCCGGTGCAGAAGGCGCGGTCCCGCTCGTCAATATCGCTGGTCAGGAGATTGGCGCTGTCGGCGTCCGTGCGAGCCATGATCAGCGTGGGTACGCCCATGACGTCGGCCGCCAGCCGGGCTGCGACCAGCTTCTGAATGGCTTCCGGCGTGGGGACCAGAACCTTTCCGCCCAGGTGTCCGCATTTCTTGGCGGAGGATAGTTGATCTTCGAAGTGAACGCAGGCTGCGCCCGCTTCAATCATGCCCTTCATGAGTTCGAAAGCGTTCAGGGTTCCGCCAAAACCAGCCTCGGCGTCGGCCACCAGTGGCGCAAACCACGTCTGCCCCGGGGCGACTTTGCCTTCCACGTGATGTACCTGGTCAGCACGTTGCAGAGCGTTGTTGATGCGCCGGCAGAGGTTCGGGACGCTATCCGCGGGATACAGGCTCTGGTCGGGATACATCGTGCCAGCGTTGTTGGCATCGGCGGCCACTTGCCAGCCGCTTACGTAGATTGCCTTCAGCCCGGCCTGCACCTGCTGGACCGCCTGGTTGCCGCTCATCGCTCCCAGCGAATTGATGTAGGGCTCAGTCTGCAAAAGATCCCAGAGTCGCTCGGCACCCATCCGTGCCAACGTGTGCTCGATGTGAATCGAACCGCGAAGGCGCATCACCTCATCCGCCGTATACGGACGTTCGACTCCTCGCCAGCGTTGATTGGTAGACCACTCGTGAGCGATGGCCTTAGCCGCTAATTTGTATTGAGCCGTCCGTTCCTGCGGGTTTAACGGGGACTCGGTCCGGGGCGTCGACGTGCTATTGCTGTTTCCGTTTGCGGACATTACTTTCTTCTCCTGAAATCTTTCTAGGGTGAGTGGCAATTAGACCGGGTTGAATTCTCCGTTGACGATCATAGCTTCGCTAATTTCTCGGGCGCGGCGGTAACGGTCTGCCTCTTGCGGATCTGTGTCCGAAGGCAGATCGCTCAGCAGGCGATCGAGTTCCTCATCGAACAATTGAGTCATGAACTCCGGCGTGTGCTTCACCGAATTTCCCTGCGCGTCGAGAACGTGCACCAGGTCGCGATGGATCACGCGCTGCGCGATCATCAGACGGTAAATTCGATCGGTCGCCAGATCTTCCATGTATCCGTCCAGCAAGCTGGCTCCACGGCCGCTGAGCACTCCATGGCGGTAACGGATCACGGTGCGCACGGCTGCTCGCGTACCGTTCACCGTCCGGGTTCCGATTCCGTGCGGAACCGGGCGGAGATCGGGATACCGGCTGGCATTTGTCGGCCTTTTCTGCAGTTGATTTGGGTAAGGGAATTGCGCGACCGCGATGGCGTTCTGATCCGGGTGACCGGTCCAGGCGCCATCCATAAGGCAGTCAGCTTCGTTCTTCTTGTCCTTCTCCAGAACTGCCAGCGCGCGCGCATTCAGTTCGGCGTCTTCGCGGCTAGGATAGAGGGCTGTCATGCCACCGATCGCCAGAATTCCCCGATGGTGGCAGATTTCGGGGATCAGTTCCCGCAGGTTCTGAAAAAACGGCACGTTATGCGGAATCGTATTGCGATCCGGCAGAACCCAGTCGGGATCGTCCAGGTTGAAGTGAATCAGGCTCGCCATGTAATCCCATCGGCCCAGATTCAGCCCGATGATGTGATCGCGCAGATGGTAGGTGAACTCCTCCATCTGGAACGCCATGGGATGAGATTCCACAAGGGCCATGCACTTGATGGAATCGTGCGCCAGGCCGCGCGAGCTCGCTAGCGCCTGGAACAAATCGCGCCACCACAAGGCTTCTTCAGCGGACTCGGATTTCGGGATGTAGATGCAGAGCGGATGCTTCAAGTCCTCGGGATTGATGCCATAGAAAACACGGGCCACATCGAACAGGGAAGCGGAAACGAGTTCTCCGGGGATCAGTCCCGCCTGGCTCAAGTGCAGTCCACGAGGCCGGGTAAAGATCACGGTCTTGCTTGGCTGGATGGTGACAGTCTTGTCGCGCTTCTTGTCGTAATAACTGAGTTCTCCCCGCAGGCAGGCGAGAATGTTTTCGATGCCGGTCTGGTGATGAGTCCACTCATTCACGCAGGAGTCTTCCAGGTCAAGCATCACTCCTGGGGCGCCCGAGTTGAGCATCTTGACGCAGAGTTCGCCATCATCTGCAGGACCCGTCATCTGATTGCGCTGGTCCTGGCACCACTCGGGCAGGGATATGCGCCAGCCGTTGCGAACCGTATCGGAAGGGAAGTGATGCGTGGGCTTTTCGCCTTCGAGCGAACGCTGCAGGACCTCGGTGCGCTTATGAGCTAGCTGCTGTTGCCGCGGGGTGAACCTGCGGTGCAGGGGAAGGAAGAAATCCATAAAACCCGCAGGCAGATCGCGCGTTGCATCGAACTCGGCAGGGGCGCTGCTGACAGGGTTGACGAGAACTCCGGATTCCGGTGAAGCAACTGCGGTCGGTGTCATCTGCTAACTCTCTCCAAGGGGCGTTCAATATGCTGAACTGCCATTCGCAATACTGGCGGATCGTAAGATGCTCGGAGCCGTCGGTCAAGAGTGATGTTCAATATGATGAACATACATTCAATTTGTTGTCCACCTACAGGGTTTGTTACCATAACGATTTGCTATGCCCCACAAGGAAGAAAACCCCTCGGTCGCGGTGGAGCGCGCGCTCAGCATGCTGGAGATGGTGGCGCAGGAACCGGAGGGGATGAGCAACGCGGAAATCAGCCGCAAGTTGCAGATTCCAAAGAGTTCCGCCAGCTATATTTTGCGCACCCTGGAGAAACAGAATTATCTGAACCGCGATGAGGAGACGGGAAAATATCGCGTGGGGCTGAAAATTTTGAGCCTGAGCCGCGGCGCCCTGAGCGGAATCGATGTTCGCGAAGTTGCCCTTCCGATTATGCGGAACCTGATGGAAAAGACGAACCTCACTTGCCATCTGGCTATCCTCGACGGACCCGAAGCGGTGTACATCGAAAAAGTTGAGCCGCAAGGATTCATCCGCATGGACACTTGGGTCGGACGGCGCATGCGCGTTCACGCCACCAGCGTAGGCAAAGCGCTGGTCGCGCATATTCCCCAGGAGAAGGTGGAAAAGATTCTTGCCGAACGTTCCATGGAGAGGCGCACTCCGAAAACGATTACATCTGCCTCGCGCCTGTTCAAAGAATTGGAAAAGGTGCGCAGCCTGGGGTACGCCGTGGACGATGAAGAAAATAATTTGGGGGCCAGATGCCTGGGTGCTCCAGTTTTTAATCAGAAGGGCGAGATTGAAGCCAGCCTCGGATTGAGCGGAACCATCCACCAGGTCAATGCGCAAACCATGCCGCGCATTCTGGAAGCTTTGAAAGACGCGGCACGGCATCTCTCCATGCAACTCGGGTATCGTGTTCCGCGCCGAACCAGCGCTGGGAGCTAGTCCTTTCTCGGGATTACGCACTCCTCGCCGTTGTGACGAGAAGAGAGAATTCCTGAAGTCATGCCCGATCCATCTCGCGAGCGCGTCCTCCAGTACTACGCCGACTCTGATGAAGCCGCGCGACTCCGCACAACATGGTTTCAGCTGGAGCACGAACGCACTCGGGAGTTGATACAACGTCATCTGCCGCCACCACCCGCCCGCATCCTTGACGCCGGAGGTGCATCCGGTGTCTATGCTTGCTGGCTTGCATGGCTGGGGCATGAAGTGCATTTGATCGATCCCGTTCCAAAGCACGTCGAACAGGCTCGCGCGGCCTCGAGCCAGCAACTGGATCATCCGCTGGCGTCGGCCGAAGTGGGCGACGCACGGCAGTTGCCGAGTTCTGAGAAACCATTCGACGCTGTGCTTCTGTTAGGCCCGCTCTATCACCTCGTCGAGAAGGACGACCGGATCGCCTGCTTGCGCGAAGCTCGGCGCGTTCTGCGTCCGGGAGGGTTGATATGGGCCGCCGGCATCAGCCGCTTCGCCTCTTTGTTGGATTCCATTTCCAACGGATTTTTCGCTGACCCCGAGTTTGCCCCCATTCTGGAGCGCGATCTTGAGGATGGCCAGCATAGAAATCCAACGACCAATTCCAGCTACTTCACCGACGCTTATTTTCACAAGCCCGGAGAATTGTCGCGGGAGTTCCTGGCAGCCGGATTTCAGGTTCTCGAAATAACCGCCATCGAGGGGCCAGGCTGGTTGGCGCGCGATTTTGACCGGATGTGGAAGAACCCGGTTCAGCGCGAGCGTCTGCTTACGACGATTCGCAAAGTGGAGCGCGAGCCCTCCATCCTAGGCGCTAGCTCGCACATCATGGCGATTGGGCGCAAATAAGCCCTGAGTGATCCAGGGACTCGCTTTCTACCGCGTCACGCAAGAACTTCAAGCCGAGACCAGGCTGTGATAAGTCAATTCCGCCACGGTGGGATTTACCACCCGCAATATATCCTCCCAGTGCATGCGGACCAGTTCACGATGCGTGCCGCCGCTGAAGGTGATCTCCTCATTGTCGGCGAGGCTTGCGTCGGCATACACCGGCATGTCGTACAGATTCCCGAAAGGCGGCATGGCTCCGAGTTCACAATCGGGGAAGGCGTTCCGAAATTCGTTCTCGGAGGCGATCTCAACGCAGTTGCAGCCGGTCAACGCCTTCAGACGATCCATGTCGACGTGTTCAGATGCGGGCACTACGGCCATGGCAAGAATGCCGTCCAGTTTGACGACGACCGTTTTGGCCAGCTTCTTGCCGGATACGTGCGCGGCTGCGGCGATGCCCTGGGCGGTGTAGCCCACGGAATGCGAGATGACCAAATACTTAATCCGTTGAGAATCGAGAAATTCGCGAAGCTTCGAAAGCGGCATATGACCTCCTCGCTGGGTAGTGAATGGGATGAGAGGCCGGTGGCGTGATGATTGGCTGACTCATATTACGCCACTGGCGACCAGGATTCTGTGAGTCGAATCACGATGAATTCCGCCTGGTTGGGAGGGTCGGAGCCTTTCAGCCAATAGCTCCCAGGTCTCGCAACTTCCGCGAGACCCGGGCACCTCAGTCCTTTATCTGCCGAATCATTCTGTTTGCAGGGGTTCTATGACGTCCCTGTAAGAACGAAAAAACGAAGCCTCAGTACTTCACGATGGCGGCGAAGGATTTGGGGTCGAGCGAGGCGCCCCCGACCAGGGCGCCGTCAATTTCCTCCTGAGACATGAGGGCGGAAACGTTTTCGGGTTTCACCGATCCGCCATAGAGGATGCGCAGGTTCTGCGCGAATTCCTCGCCAAAGATTTCCGTAGCCTCGCGACGGATCACTGCGTGAGCTTCGGCTGCAAGTTCAGGAGTGGCGGTCTTTCCGGTGCCAATCGCCCACACCGGCTCATAGGCTATGACCAGCTTCGCGGCTTTCTTATTGGAGACGGCGTGAAAGGCTCGCATACACTGCCGCCGCAGAACATCGTCGGTCATTCCAGCTTCACGTTCTTCCAAAACTTCGCCGACGCAGCAGATGGGGGTGAAACCGTTTTCCAAAGCCATCTTAAGCCGCAGGTTCACCGTGTCGTCGGTTTCACCGAAATACTGGCGCCGCTCCGAGTGTCCGATGATGACGTGCTTGATTCCGAGGGCAAGCAATTGTGCCGCGGAAGTTTCTCCGGTGAACGCCCCTTCATCCTTCCAGTGAATATTTTGGGCGCCGATGGCGACGTTCGAGCCTTTGGCCGCCTCGAGTGCCGCGGGCAAGTCGAGGAAGGGAGGGCAGACCACGATTTCATCGCGAGTGTGTCCCGAGACCAGCGGCAGGAATGCCTGAAAAAAGTCGCGCGTCTGGTCGGGAGTTTTGTACATCTTCCAATTGGCGGCCATTACTTTCTTGCGCATGATGAAGCCTTTCTATGATTGCCGAATTGATGTTGCGTTGCTTGACCTCGGTCTGAAATAAACTTGTCTGTAGCGATGTCCCCCAACCGCTCTGCTCGCGACCCGTACAATCTCGAACGCTTCGTCTTCGCGCAAGATTCAATTTACGCTGAGGTCGTCTCCGAACTGCGTGCGGGAATGAAAACCGGCCACTGGATGTGGTTTATCTTCCCCCAGATCCGAGGCTTGGGGCGCAGTTCGGTCTCGATCGAATATGCGATCTCCTCCCGCGAAGAAGCCGCAGCTTACTTGCAACACCCAGTTCTCGGACCTCGCCTGAAAGCATGTACCCGGCTCGTGCTCGAAGTGGAGAACCGGTCGGCCGAAGAGATCTTTGGATCCCCAGACGACATGAAATTCAGATCGTCGATGACTCTCTTCGCACAGGCCTCGGCGGACGATGACATCTTCATCCGCGCCCTGCAACAATACTTTGGCGGAGCACAGGACCAGCTTACGCTCGATCGTCTGTAGCTCATTTCTTGTCCGTCAAAGCTTCGACGCCCGGCAGTTTCTGCCCTTCCAAAAATTCCAGCGAAGCTCCGCCGCCGGTGGAAATGTGTGTGATCTTGTCGGCCACGTTCGCGGCCTTCACGGCTGCCACGGAATCTCCGCCGCCGACAATGGAAATCGCCCCGCCATTATCAGCCACCGCATGTGCAACTTTGAAGGTGCCCTTGGAAAATCCCGGAATCTCGAACACACCCATGGGGCCGTTCCAAACAATGGTGCGAGCGGTGGCGATTTCGTCCGAAAACAACTCAATCGTCTTCGGGCCAATATCGAGCGCCATCTTGTCGGCGGGTATAGGCTGTCCTTCGCCCACCTGCTGGATTACGGCATTGGCCTCGGGCTTCATCGCCACCACATGATCGACCGGCAGCAGCAACTTCACATTCCGCTTCTTGGCTTCGGCAAGCAGTTCCTTGGCGAGATCCACCTTGTCGGATTCCAGCAGCGACTTGCCGATTTCCTGGCCCTGTGCTTTGAGGAAGGTATACGCCATGCCTCCGCCGATGATCAGCGCATTCACCTTAGTAAGAAGATTGCGAATCACGCCAATCTTGTCGCTCACCTTGGCACCGCCGAGAATTGCTACAAAAGGTTCTTCAGGATGCTCCAGCGCTTGACCGAGGTATTTCAATTCCTTTTCCATCAGCAGTCCGGCGGCGCATTCCTTCATGTACTTGGTAATGCCCTCGGTCGAGGCGTGAGCGCGATGCGCCGAACCGAAGGCGTCGTTCACGTAGTACTCGGCTAGTTTCGAAAGCTGCTTGGCGAACTTGGGATCGTTGGCTTCCTCTTCGGCGTGGAATCGCAGGTTTTCCAGAAGCAAGGTCTGGCCTTTTTCTAATTGCGTGGCAACTTCTTCCGCCTCGGGACCTACGCAATCGGGGCAGAAACCTACGTTTTCGCCGCGCGCCAGTTCCTTGTCGAGGAGCATGCGCAGTCGTTCCGCCACCGGCTTCAGGCTCATCTTGGGATTCGGCTTCCCCTTAGGACGGCCGAGATGGGAGGCCAGAATCAGGCGCGCCCCGTGGCGCAAGGCATATTCGATCGTGGGCAAAGTTTCACGGATGCGGGTGTCGTCCATGACGCGTCCGTCGTCGAGGGGAACATTGAAGTCGACGCGCATGAAGATACGGTTTCCATTGAGCGGGAGATCACGAATGGACAGCTTGGACATGGCTGGAGCCCTCTTGGAGTCCTCTTTCAGATATGGATAAGGGAGCGAGCGGGTGCCCCATCCTAGCCGCGCTTTTGCGGCTAGGGTGGGTCCGCCATTCTTACAGGCCCTTGCTGGCGATGTAGTTGATCAGGTCGCGCACGCGGCAGGAGTATCCCCACTCGTTGTCGTACCAGGAGATCACCTTCACGCAATTGCCGCCGACCACCAGCGTGCAAGGAGCGTCCACAATGGAAGAGCGACTGTCGCCCTTGAAATCGGACGAGACCAGTTCGTGCTCTTCGAATCCGAGATAGCCCTTCAACGAACCGGATTCCGATGCTTTCTTCAGCGCCGCGTTGACTTCTTCCTTGGTCGTTTTCTTGTCAACCCAGGCGACCAGATCGACTACCGAAACGTTGGGAGTCGGCACCCGCATGGAAAATCCATCCAGCTTGCCCCCCAGTTCTGGGATTACCAGTTTGAGCGCTTTAGCCGCTCCAGTCGTGGTGGGAATCATCGAAAGCGCCGCGGCCCGCGCGCGCCGCAGATCTTTGTGCGGGAAGTCTAAGATGACTTGATCGTTGGTGTAGGAGTGAATGGTCGTCATCGTGCCGCTGACAATCTTGAATTCGTCATTGATGACCTTGGCTACCGGAGCCAGGCAGTTGGTGGTGCACGAAGCATTCGAAATGATATTGTGCTTTGCGGCGTCGTACTTTTCGTGATTCACGCCCAGCACGACCGTCACGTCTTCATTCTTCGCCGGAGCCGAGATGATGACTTTCTTCACCGGCCCGCGTAGATGCTTCTTGGCGTCGTTAGCATCGGTGAAGCGGCCGGTCGATTCGATCACAACCTGCACGCCCACGGAATCCCAGGGCAGAGCGGCAGGGTCTTTTTCTTTGAAGACTTTGATGTTTTTGCCATCCACCTGAATACAGTCGGCACCTGCAGTGACTTGGTTGGGCAGGTTGCCCAGTACCGAGTCGTACTTTAGCAGGTGAGCGAGAGTCTTCGGTTCCGTCAGATCGTTGACGGCGACGAACTCCAAGTTGGGGTCCTTGAGCGAAGCGCGCAGAACGTTGCGGCCGATTCGTCCAAAGCCATTAATACCCACTTTGATTGCCATGTTTCCTCCCTAAATTTATGAGGCCCGAACAGATGTCGTTTACGGTTGTGTGGTAAACCTTTGATGTTAGCAGGGAAAGGGAAGCGCCGTAAACGTTGCCGGAGCACTTTGGGGAGGGGTGCTCCGCAAAATCGTTCCGCACAGGCGTGATCTCGTTGTGACCCCAATCACTCCCCCCAGAGACCATTGTCACTGTCTGAAATCACACGCTCTTCTGTAATAGGGAGGCGGATCAGAGGTGCTGAGCGGCAGGCGCTTTCGCACAACTCCCCAAAAAGCGAGGCTGGCGATGGTCAATGACGACGTTGTGAAATGCCCCCTCTGCGGCGGATTTACCCACATTCAAAACCCGGCCTTGCTGAAGGCGCTGCACACTCCGGCTCTGCGCGAACAGATCGAAAACTACATTATGGAGCTCCTGAAGTCACCGGTGGAGGATCTGAGTTCGGTGGCTGCTACCCCGGCGTCTCGCGACTTTCAAAAAGACGTGCATACCTGGAATCCTAGCGTTCCCATGTGGAGGCGCAGTCCAAAGGAGTAGGAATGAAAACGAAAAAAATCCTGATTCTCGGCGCAGCTGGAAGAGACTTCCACAATTTCAACGTAGTGTTTCGTGGCGACCCGGAGTACAACGTCGTAGCCTTCACGGCGAACCAGATTCCCGGCATCGCCAACCGGCGCTTCCCCACCGAACTTGCTGGACCACTTTACCCGGCTGGGATCCCGATTTTCGAAGAAAAAGATCTCGAGTACCTGGTGAAAGAACACAACATCGACGCCGCGGTCTTCTCCTACAGCGACATCTCCTACCCGAACCTGATGCATCTGGCGTCGCGGGTGGTGGCGAGCGGTGCCGAGTTCCGGCTCCTGAGTGCCAGCCGGACACAGCTGAAGTCCTCGGTGCCGGTGATCTCGATCTGTGCGGTGCGGACAGGTTGCGGTAAGAGTCCTGTGGGGCGCTTGGTGGCGTCTGAACTGCGCCGCGAGGGACAAAGAGTTGTAGTGGTGCGCCATCCTATGCCCTACGGCGATCTTGCCGCCCAGGCGGTCCAGCGTTTCGCCGTGATGGAG
>DASVAE010000107.1:0-39607 GCA_036376495.1 Candidatus Sulfotelmatobacter sp.
GGCTGAAGTTGTGGGTTTATCCAGCGTGTGCCGGAGCCGGCGGCGCGACCCCTTTGATCAGGAACCACAGGGCGAGGGGCACTTCGAAAAAGAACATCGGGAGCCACATCCACTGAATCAGCGGGCCGTGGAGAAAGCCGACCAGTTGCAAGGGGAGGCAGATGACGAGCAGCAACGACGCGAAGACACCAATCCAGCCCAGCACCACGGGAATCATGCGGCCGCGAAGCAGAAGCCACGCGAACAGCGTGCTCCCGACCGCAAAGAACGTTGCGGTGAAGGGCATGTCCCCCCGCATCAAGTAAGCGGCGAGGGCGTGCATCGCCGTGCGATCGGGCGCATCGTTTCCGCTGGCAGTTGCGAGCCAGAGCAGAGCCAGCGTTCCGGGCACAGAGAATGCCCCAATGATGCCTTCCGCAACGCGGCAAATCATCCCGAGTGTTGCCAAGTCGCGATCCTCGTCGCGTGTGATCGCATAAAGCGTCACCGCCAGAATCAAGGCGCAGAACACCTCGAGGATCCCGAGCAGAGCGGTGTAACGAACAAGATCGGCATGCTGGGACATGGAGACGAGCCTGGCCTCGATATCGGCTCCGGCGCGAGCACGGGAATGGAGTTGCATATCAGTAATGCCGACGACGATGTAAGCGAGAAAGGTCACGCCGGCGATGCGGGCGTTAGAGGTACGAGTCATATCGAGAAGCCTCGGGTGCCTGAAAAACCAAGACTGAGCATGGTGACAGTTTGTATCCACTGCTGGCTAATGAGACCGAGAAATGGACTCTGCGCGGGCATTGATCGAAATTTGCAGCCTGACCGATTGTAGTTTGGCGGCGGTGCGAGCACTAGAGCCCAGGGAGCAAAATTAGCTGATATAGAAGCCCAGGCACAGCCGACCCAGCGTCTGGATAACTTCTCGCGGCAACGCCGCATCCTAGGCGCTATTAGGGTGGTAATCTCAGCAATGTGCGAATCGTCTTTGGCCGGCCAGGAGCGGGTGGCTCAGGAGCTAGGGTTGCGCTCGGCAGGTTCGCCTAGGAGGTGCGACACATGCGTCTAATTCTGGCGATGCTGATGCTTTCGGGAATGGTTTGGGGACAGGCTGCAGAGCAGGCTAAGCCCGAGCGTGCGTCCTCTGGGCAGGAGCAGAGTGCGGCGGCGGCGCAGGCGGTTCCGGCGGTGGACCTTCATTCCGTTGTCATCCCAGCGGGGACCAAGGTTCCGCTAACCCTTAAGCAAGCGATCTCCACAAAAAATGCGCGGGAAGGCGACCCGGTGTATGCCGAGACGGCGTTTCCGTTTGTGGCAAACGATCGCATGCTGATTCCTGCGGGGACTTACATTCAAGGAAAGATTTCGCGCGTCGACCGCGCCAAGCGGGGACTCAAAGGCGGAGCCGGGTTGCTAATCCACTTCACGTCGATGATTTATCCAAGTGGCTACACGGTGATGCTCCCGGGATCGGTCCAGAACACGCCGGGCGCGGAAGACAAGAAAGTGAAAGATGCGGAAGGAACCATCAAGGCCGATAACCAGGATGGGAAGCGAGTTGAAGACGCGGCCAAGGGCGGCGCCGTCGGCGGAACCGTGGGGAGTATCGGCGGCCTCGCGGCAGGTGGTTTGAATGGTGCTCGTTATGGCGGCCTGGCGGGCTTGGCTGGCGGTGTTGCCTGGGCACTCCTGAAACATGGTCCGGACGTCAAGCTGGAGGTGGGGACGTCCCTGGAGATGGAGATTCAGCGGGATGTGCCGGTGGACGCTACGCGGATTCATCTGGCTAGGGCAGGGTCGTAGGCGCGCTGCTCTCAGCCGGCGCCGCTTTGGTCGCGTATCAAGGCAAGCAATGGTCTGGTCCTGATTTACGCGCCGGGCGCTTGCTGCTGCTATACAATCCGCGATAGGAGTGTTCCAGCTCCTGGGCGGAGGCGTTTGTGGCAGAGCTTGGGTTTGGTTTTACTACCATCATTATCGTTGTCGTTGTTATCTACCTTCTGAGTTCCATCAAAATACTGGCCGAGTACGAGCGCGGCGTAATTTTCCGGCTGGGGCGCTTGTTGCCTGAGGCGAAGGGGCCGGGAGTGATCCTGGTATTTGCGCCGATCGATCGCATCGTTCGCGTTTCTTTGCGGCAGGAAGCGCTGGAGGTACCGCCGCAGGATATCATCACGCGCGACAACGTCACACTCAAAGTGAATGCCGTCATCTTTTTGCGAGTGATTGAACCGCGGAAGGCGGTGGTGGAAGTTTCGAATTACGTTTATCAGACATCCCAGTTTGCGCAGACTACTCTGCGATCGGTCCTGGGCGAGCAGGAACTGGATGAGTTACTGGCGCACCGCGACAAGATCAATCTTCGGCTGCAGAGCATTCTGGATACGCATACTTCACCCTGGGGCGTAAAGGTCACCAATGTAGAAGTGAAGCAGGTGGATATGCCGGAGTCGATGCTGCGCGCGATGGCCAAGCAAGCCGAGGCGGAACGCGAGAAGCGGTCGAAGATCATCCATGCGGAAGGCGAGTTTTCGGCGGCGCAGCGACTGGTGGATGCCGCGCACCTGCTGTCGGGCGAACCGGTCAGCGTGCAGTTGCGATATCTGCAGACTCTAACGGAGATCGGGGTCGAGAAAAATACAACTGTCGTGTTTCCGGTGCCGGTGGATTTCTTCTCGGGACTTCAAAAGATGTTAGGCAAGGGAGATGAACCTTCGCCGGCGGCGAAGACAGCTTAAGCTCGCGGACTGGCGAAGTGGCGTTGTAGTGCTTTTGGTGGAGTTGAACTATGGGGTCGTCACAAGATACCGAGATCACGCTGGGAACAGGGAAATTGCTCTTCTTGTTTTTCGGGCTGGTCGGGGTGTGCGCATTGTTTTTTGCGTTGGGATATTCGCTGGGCCGGAAGTCCGACCTGGGATTGGCAGGGGCCAGCAACGCAGGGACGCCGAAGGTCTCGACGAGTGTGAATAAGTCCGGGGGCGGAGCCGCAGCCTCGCCGCAGATGACTTTCTCTAAAAACGTTGAGCAGAAAGATGCGAATGCGGAACTGAATCCGGCAGCGGAGGCGAAGCCAGATACGACACCGCCGGCTGTTTCGCCTGACAAGAGTGGGCAAAGTAATGGGGTGGATCCGGCGACTACAGTTCCAACGGCGGGATATTTCGTGCAAGTGGCAGCAGTAAGCAAGCAGGAAGATGCGGACTCGCTGGTGGATGCGTTGAAGAAGAAGGAGTATCCGGCGTTCGTGGCCAGCACGGCTGCGAACGACAAGCTCTTTCATGTGCAATTGGGGCCGTATTCCGATGTGAAAGATGCGGAAGGAATGCGGACCAAGTTAATTGGGGATGGCTACAATCCGATCCTGAAGAAGTAGTTGCATCGTCAGATGGCACTGTTGCGCCGTTCAGGCGTCCTTGGGGACGCCTTTTTATGTCATAGCTCTGCCCCTTGGTAGAAGCTTGCGCTTGCTGGATTTAGGAATTCGTGTGCTTACAAGCCGCGGGGGACGAGCACTAAGTGATCGATCGCGATGCGGGCGCCGGCTTCGGCGCGAGTGGGATCCAGCCGGAAAATAATTCGCACTTCATCGAAATTTCGGAGCGAGGCGTGGGGCGGAATCTGGAAATTCAGCATTTCGCTTACGGGCTGGGGCCGTTCGTATATCCTCCACGGGCGGGTGGATTTGACCAGCATTCTTCCCAGCGATTCCGAAGGTTGTCCCGCTTGACTGGTATCGACCAGGATCAATTCCAAGGAAATGGTGTCGGGATAGCGATCGGCGTTGCGGACAGCGATCTGGATTCGGCTGCAGCAATCGAGGGCAATAAGGCTCCCAAGGTAATCGTGAGCCTCGATAGAAAGCGGGCGTCCGTCGGTGGAGCGGATGTCCACCGTCTCGGGACTGGCATGAGCCTGGCGCGAAGTTGTAGGCGGGCGCACATCAGGTGCTTTGAAGAACCAGTAGACGCCGTCGAACGGAATGACCAGAGGATTCGCATTGGGTCCGAGTGCCGGCGGATTCGTGAGATCGATGGGAGCGGGAGCGATCAGTTGGGTGTGGAGTTTCATCTCTGGCCAGAGAACGATCCCGGTATTTCCCTCACCGGGAGGCCGTTGCGAGTCGTTCAAGGTTTCGGTGGTATAGCGCCTCGCGGACGCGCGACCGCGTGGCAGGACACGCACAGCGCGCTGGTGAGAAGAACCCAGGCCGAATCCCACGGCCCCGTGGAGGTAAGGAAGGAGCGCGGCCAGCGTGAAGACGGTTGCAAGAAGCACTGCGGGCACGTTCTGCGCTTGAGAGGCATGAAGAGAATTCGCGCCTGGAATCGACCACCACGCCCAAGCACAAATGGCTACGCCGAACAGGATCGAGCCGACGGTTGTATATCCAGCGAAAAAGATTAGCATTCCGGTTTGCGCACAGAGGGCTGCGGCGACCGACATTTGAGGCCGCAACTTGGGAAAGAGTGGGAGGATATCGGGCCGGAGTGAAAGAAGGACAGAGTCTTCGGGGTCGAGGGTGCGGGGTGCGGATAAACGCAATGAGGGCGTGAGCAGGATGGCGAAAGCAGCGACAGCGACCAACGTCCAGGCCGAATTCGCGCGAATCAACAGGGCCAACGGAGCAAGCCAGATTGCGGCACGCGAGGTTTGCACGAGCAGCAACTGGGAATCGAGATGCTTGCCTCGCCAAACGATGGCGCACAGGATCGCGACCGTCAGCACAGAAGCCAGGGACACTGCGAACAGACGCTGGAGGGCGAAGGTGAGTACGCCGGTCCACGACAGGTAGTGAGTGGGTGGCGATGCGGCAGAGAAGGCGACCGCAGCGGCTGCCAGCAAGCCGACGAGGGCGGGTAGGAGCTTGGTGACCGAGGATGAGGCAGTGGCCTGCGCCGGGTCGAAAGCATCCATGACGAACCCCTGTTGTTTCTGATTGGACACCAGAAAATGGCGGAAGGTTTCCACAGATGTACATTGACAGGCATCGATTCTGACGTTATCTCTAATTGATGTCTTCCGACGCATCGCTTGATCGTGCGCTTCAGGCCATTGCCGATCCTACCCGGCGGCGGATTCTGCAAATTTTGAAAGAAGGGAAGAATTCGGAGATACGACCGGGGTTCCTCTGCGGGGGAGACATCGAGCAGCGTGTCCGGCTGTCGCAGCCCACCATCTCGCATCACATGGGTATTTTGACGAAGGCAGGATTGGTTGAGGCAACGAAACAGGGGCAGTGGCGGTGGTACCGGCGGGACGAAAAGGCCATTCGGCAGGTGGTGAAGAGCCTTCGAGGGAAGTTATAGAGCCTGTAAGGAAAACGCAGCGGAACCCGGAGGAAAGCAGATATCGGTCATCCCTCTCCGCTTCAGGCTACCGGGTTCCCAGCGCCCACTTTTCCAATTCTCCTGTGGACCGCATCAAGCCTAACTGAGCACGCTGCAGTTCGAAGGTTACGTCTTGCAGTGAGATGAAGTGCTCGCTCAGCTGGGTGCGGGCGTCGTCGAGGTCGTGGAGCGTGGCCGTACCCTGGTCCATGCGGGTGTGCACGGCGGCCATGTTTTTGTCAGCAATTTCGTATTCGAGTTGCGCGACATCCCGGGCTGCCTGCAATTGCGCGACGGAACGCTGCAGGCGCAGGGTCTCTTCGGATAGCTGATTTTTCGCGGCTTCGGCCTGCTTGCTGGCCTTGCGCGCATCGGCGTCGGCGAGCTCCGCTTTCGAACGCTGAGAGGCGTTGAACAAGGGAAAACGGATGCTCACGCCGACGGTAGCATTATTTTGCTGAAAGCTATTGGACACGCAAAGAAATTCTCCCAGCGGAGTCACGCAGGGGTGCGACGGGATGTAGTAGTTCTGGAAGTTATTGAATTTTGAGAGTAGCGCGTATTGGGCGGCGAAGTCCAAGCTGGGCCAGAGAGCGCGATGCTCTCCTTTGGCGCGCAGGTATTGCGCCCGCGCATGTTCCAGAGCGGCCTGCACGGATGGATTAGCAGCGGCGTTGTCCGGATTCTCTTCCGGTAAAGCGGGCGGTGCAGGGATCGACTCGGGTTGGGTCTGTATGACCGCCGCGGCGAGGCCAGTCAATTTGGCGAGATGCTCGCGCAGCACGTCAGCGGCGCCTTGAGCCTCGGCAATACGGAGGCGCACGCGCGCGGTGGAAAGGCGGGCTTTGGTCTGATCGATTTCGGTGTCGATACCCTCTTTGACGCGGTCACTCACGGCAGCCTCCATCTTTGCCGTTTCAGTCGCGCTTTCCTGCAGCCGAGTCAAACGCTGCTCCCATTTGGCGAGTTCGGCGTAACTTTGTGCGGCGTCCTGAATAATCTGATTTCGCTGATCTTTGCTGTTTAGAGAAGCGACGTGGGAATCGACTTTGGCGGCCTTGATGAACTGGCTGAGCGAAGGGTTGAGGACAGCGGATTGCGCGGTGATGTTGAACAGAGACGGAGCAGAGCCTTCCAGTCCGAGAGGGAATCCGTAGGACCAGCCCAGACCAGCGCCGGTCATGACTTGCGGAATGTAGTTGTTACGCAGGTCGTGATAAGCCGCGGCTATGCGCTGCTCTTCAGCGGCAGCAATGGCGCCACTGGTCGCGTGCGTCAAGGCGAGTTCGACGACGCGTTTGAGCGGGATGGGCTCGGCGAACGACAGAGCGCGAAGTACGAAAAACAATATGCTAGCGTGGCACAGAACAGTGCGGTACCGAGTCTTCATGCGTCCCTCTTCCGGCTATGAGCAATGAGCCATGAGCAACAGGAAACACTTGCTCCGGATCACGGCTCTGGTTCCTGATCAACAGATTGGATCAAGCGAAATTCTAAATGTCGGGCACAGGCACGCGGCCATTTTCGTTCGAGAAGATCTACGCTTCTCACAAATCGGGCGCGAGAAATGGAGCACCCGTTCCGTGATGGTTAGCGCTCCAGGCGTTTTAGATTCTCCTGGGCACGTGAATAGGAGTGCGCCAGGGCGAGCGCGGCGCGAAACTGGTCAAGCGCGGCACGCTTGTCTCCTTGCTTCTCATAAATCTGGCCGAGCAGATCATGCGCCTTGAATGCCGGGCCGTCTTCCACGGGGTTTTTGAGATAACGCTCGAGCAGGCCGACCGCAAAGGGAAGATCAAAATCAGAGCGGTAGAGTTGCTGCGCTGCATGCAAGAGCGCCTCTGGGCGGTCCAGGAGACTGGAATCGAGGGTGTGCAGGGCCTGCTTCATCTCCTCGTAGCGTTTTTGGTAGCGGAGAAATCCTGCCAGATCGAGCCAGGCGCGCGCGCCAGAATGGCTGGCGGCGATCTCGGCGCGATATTCGCGTTCGGCGACGTCGGGCTGTTTTTCCTTTTCCGCGATGCGGGCTAAAACCCAATGTCCCATCGCGGGATTGATTGCCATGAGCGCATCGGCTTGCGCGCGTGCCTTGTCTTTACCTCCACCGATAAAGCCCGGAGCTTCGGCATAAAATTCGCCGAGATCGGCGCGCGCTTCCCAATTGCCGGGATCGAGTTGCACGGCGCGTTCGAAGGCGCTGCGCGCTTGCTTGGCAAGTCCAGGGGCGGAGAAAATTGAGGAGTGGTCCGCTTTCTCGCCATAGACCCGACCAAGCCACAACTGGTACATGCTGTTCTGCGGGGCGAGGCTGACGGCGCGCTGGCAAGCCTCTAATGCCGGATCCCAGTCGTCGGCCATGAAGTAAGCCCGGCAGAGTAGATTGAAGGATTCGGCATCAGCCGGCTGTAGGCGGACGTGCTGCTGCAGCACGCGAACGGCGTCATCCGCGCGACCCTCGGCCAGTAATTGCCGCGGAGTAACGTTCGCGGGGATCGCCGAACTGGGCAAAACGGAAGCGAACATCAGCAGCAGCAGTTGCAACTTCATGGATGCGTCATCGCAAATTCTATTTCAGAAGCGGCGGCCGGGGGTTGGGAGCTGGGTCCCCAAAGATGCCTTAAGGCACGACCTTAATTTTTGCGCGGTCGACCAGCGGCTTCTGTTCGTCTGCCGGCAAAGCCACTTTATCGCCCTCGTTCAGGCCAGAGGTGATTTCCACGCGCGTCAGGTTCTGCAGAGAGAACGAAACGGTCTGCTGGTGAAGGCGGTCGCCATCGATGCGGAAGACGTAGGGGCGGCTGTCGTCCATGCGCAAGGCATCGCGCTGCAATGTGAGCACGTTCTGGTGTTCCGCGGTCACGATGGTGACGCCGACGTTAATGTTGGGGAGCAGGCGGAAATCCTGATTGTCGATCAGGCAGGTCGTTTCCCCGACGTTGCGATTGCCGCGCAACTTCACCGTGGCGGGCACCGCGTTGACAGAGCCATTCCAGACACGGCCGGGGATGGCGTCCCATGTGACTTCAACTTTTTGGCCGACCTGGAGACGTCCGACGTCGGGCTCGTCGACGAAGGCGCGTACCAGAATCTTCGCTAAGTCAGCTTCCTGCAGCATGAGCTCGCCCCCCTGAACGAAGGCTCCCTCCTTGACCGGCACGGAATAGACGATTCCGTCGAACGGAGCTCGGACGGTGGATTTCAGCAGAGCATCTTCAGCGCTGGCGTAGGCTGCTTGCGCCTCGGTGCTCTGGGCCTCGATGCGGGCAATTTCGGGCTGAGAGTAGCGGTCTTTCTGTTTTTCCTCCAGCAGACTGAGATCGGCCTGAGCCCGCTGCAGGTTGTCCTCGGCTTGGCGGACTTCTCCGGAGGACGCGGCACCTTGTTGCTGCAGGCGACGCAGGGCGTCGAGGTTGTGTTGAGCGGTTTGACTTGCGTTTCGCGCTTTGATGAGCTGCGAGTTGAGCGTGATGACTTCTTCCTGGGTGCCGCCGGCTTTCAAGGCATTCTGGTCAGCCTGCGCGGCCTTGATTTGGGCCTGGGCAGTGGCGGCTTTCGCACGGATGTCGGCATCGTCAAGCTGCAGCAGGACCTGGCCTCGCTTTACGTGATCCCCTTCTCTTACGAGCAGGCGGTGGACCGTCGTGGCAATGGGAGCGTGAGCTTCGAAATTGTGAATGGGCTCAACCTTGCCATTGGTGGAAACGACGCTGCGAATGGGACCGCGTTGCACGGCGGTGACGCGAACTTTCAACGGCGTCTGGCGCAGCGTGGAATAAAGAATGAGTAATACAACGAGAGCAGCGAGTGCGATCCACAGCCACCGTCGGCGCGGCGGGTTTTGCGACTTGTTCGTCGGTGGCAACCTGTCTTTCTTTCAGGGTCCGGCAGGAATAGCGTAAGTATCAATTTACCATCCGCGAGGCTCTGACCGCTGGACAGAACCCACACCCGCAGGTATCACATTGGATGCTGGGAGACGGAGTTCCGCTGCAATCCTCGGGTTTGCTGCGAGCGAGACGATGCGGGACTGATGAACACCGAACCGATAGAATACTTGCATGTCGAAAGCGCCACGTTATACGCCAGAGCACGCCGCTGCGGGGCTCGATTACAGCTTTCCGGCCATTGAAACCTGGCCGAACCAGTTTCCGGGCTACGAGATTGTCGTGGATGATCCGGAGTTTACTTCGGTGTGTCCGAAGACCGGGCTGCCGGATTTTGGCCTCTTGAATATCCGGTACATGCCGGATAAGGATTGCCTCGAGTTGAAATCCTTGAAAGAGTACTTGCAGTGCTACCGGAACCTGGGAATTTTTCAGGAGAATGTTGTGAACCAGGTGCTAGAAGACGTGGTGAAGTGGGCGAAGCCGGTGTGGGCGGAGGTGCGGGGGGAGTTCCGCCCGCGAGGCGGGATCTCGACTACGATTGTGGCGCGCTGGCCACGACCTAACTCCAAGTCGTAGCCGCATCACGACACAGGGCACGCCTCCGTAACACTTCGTATACCGTAGTTCTGGGTAGGCAACCGCCCGCGGAGTTACTGCGTGTTATATTCGCCAGACCCGTGTCCCAAAATAACCTGCAACCCCGGACGGCTCTGATCATTTTGACGGCCTTGAACCTGCTCAATTATGCGGACCGCAATGTGCTGTTCGCGGTGCAACCGCTGGTGCAGGACGAGTTCCATCTGAGCAAAGAGCAGATCGGGTATCTGACCAGCGCGTTTCTTGGCTTCTACATGATCGCCGCGCCGTTTGTGGGGCCGCTGGCAGATCGTTACTCGCGGAAACTGATCATTGTCCTGGGGGCGATTTTCTGGAGCGGGCTGACGCTGATGACCGCGGTGACGCACACCTACACGGAACTGCTGATTCGCCACACCCTGGTGGGAGTGGGCGAGGCGACGTTTGTGACCATCGCACCCACGTTTGTTGCGGATCTTTTCGAGGAGAAGAAGCGCGGGCGAATCCTGGGCGTCTTTTATTTGGCGATCCCAGTAGGCTCTGCGGCCGGTTATCTGTTGGGGGGGTATCTGGCACCGGGGCATGGATGGAGATTTCCGTTTTACATTGCGGCGGCACCGGGATTCGTGCTCGCGTTGATGGTCTCTTTTCTGAAAGAACCGGAACGAGGGCGATTCGATACCTTGCAAGAGACTGCGGCGCGGGGAACGATCCGGGGACTGGTGGGGAACTGGGCCTTCATTACCGCGACGCTGGGAATGGCGGCCATGACGTTTTCCCTAGGCGGGATCCAAGTGTGGATGCCGCAATTTTTGTACAGCGAGCGGCATTACACGCTGGAGCACGCCAACCTGATGTTCGGGATGATTATTGTGGTCGATGGGATCGTGGCGTCGCTGGCGGGAGGTTGGCTGGGGGATTATCTGCTGCCACGGATGAAGAGTTCGTATTACCTGGTGTCCGCGGCGAGCATGCTGCTGGGGGTACCGGTCATGATCGTGGCACTGTTTGCCCGGGGGCCGCTGATGATTCCAGCCATCGCGCTGGCCGCATTTTTTCTACTGCTGAACACCTCTCCCTTAAATGCGGCGGTGATCAACTCCGTGGGGGCACATATTCGGGCTACCGCGATCGCGGTGAATATCTTCATCATCCACATTCTTGGAGATGTGCCTTCGCCAACTATGATGGGCTGGGTGGCGGACCGGAAGTCGCTGCAGGTGGCCTTCATTTTGCCGGTGATCGCGATGGGAATTTCCTCTGCCATACTGTTTTTTGGGATGAAGTTTGCGCCCGCCGTGGGCGTGGACCGGGCGAAGATCGCCGTCCACTAATACCAACCATAAATGACTTACTTTTTTTGGATCGCGGGAATCATTCTGGCGCTCGCCTGGGCTTCCCGCATTGTAGACGCTGCGCTGGGGATGCCGAGCGTGGCCGACGTCTCGCGTCCGGAGTGGGAGCGAAATCCTGTTTTGGCTTCCGGAAATCCTCGAGTTTCGATCATCGTTCCTGCACGGAACGAAGAAGACAGCGTGGAGCAGTGCCTGCGCAGCTTGCTCGCGCTGGATTACGACAATTATGAAGTGATTGCGGTGAACGACCGGTCGACCGACCGAACTGGCGAAATTATGGAGCGGGTCGCCGCGAGCCACCGTTCAGAAGGCTTGGAACACTCCGACTCGGTTCAGAGTCAGGCTTCCCACTTCTCGCCAAAGAAGCGAGAAGTGTGGCATCCCGTTCTCAGTAGACCCGAGTTGCGAGTGATCCAGCATTCGGAATTGCCCGGCGGGTGGCTGGGGAAGACCCACGCGATGTGGACTGCGGCTAAGACAGCTTCGGGGGACTGGCTACTGTTCACCGATGCCGATGTTCTATTTAAGCCGGATTCGGTGCGGCGGGCACTGGCTTATGCAGAACACGAGCATGCAGATCATGTGGTCCTGTTTCCGCGGATGATTATGAAGCGTCCGGGGGAATACATGATGATCGCATTTTTCCAGAGCATGTTCATGTTCGGCCACCGGCCGTGGAAAGTGGCAGATCCGAGCACGGACGATCACATGGGAGTGGGCGCGTTCAACCTAGTGCGGCGGCGCGTGTATGAGGCAGTGGGCACGTACCAGGCGCTGCGCATGGAAGTGCTCGACGACATGAAGTTGGGGAAGGTGGTGAAGAATGCCGGCTTCGCGCAGAGGAATGTGTTTGGCGGAGACTTGATTTCCATCCGCTGGGCGCATGGGGCGTTTGGGGTGGTGAACAATCTCACGAAGAATTTTTTCGCGGTGTTGTCGTTTCAGTCGTGGCGGACCGTGCTTTCGGCGTTTGGGCTGGCGTTCCTGAATTACGGGCCGTTTCTTGGGTTATGGCTGGCGCATGGATGGGCGCGCTTGCCCTATGGGATCGCCCTCATATCTATGCTGCTGATCTACATTGGCATGTCATGGCGATCGGCGGTGCCGGCTTATTATCTGCTGCTGCATCCGGTGAGCACGACCTTGTTCATCTACACCCTGCTGCGCTCGATGATTCTGACGTTGTGGAATGATGGGATTGTTTGGCGGGGGACGAAGTATCCGCTGGAGGAACTGCGGCGGGGGATGGTGTGACAACATGAGAGAGTTCGTCGGCGCTCAAAAGCTGGACAGCGGACGGCGGTTGTCCCTGCATGTCTGCTTTCAACACGGGCCGCTAGGGCGAGTGGGGTTGCCGGATTCCTGGGTGGGTTGGCTCTGCGTGTTCGGCAATGTTAAGGGGGTGAATCCGGCCAGGTTGTTTGTGCATTGTTGAATCGCTTGTGAATCAGCCTGCAGGGTCGAGGGCAAGCTTGGCATGGACTGGTCCGGACTCTTGAAATTGAAGGCTGAAGTCAAGTCTCCCACCGTGGCGCGTCGCCAGGCGCTCAGATTCGGCACCTCCGCTCCGAAGCGAGTTTCCAGGAAGCGCAAAACCGAAGTGTGATCGAACAGGTCCGAGGAAACGAAGCCGCCGCGGCTGAACGGCGAGATGATCAACATGGGAACGCGAAAGCCGAGCCCAATGGGGCCGTTGACGGCGGGACTGCCGGCAACTGTGGGGTCTGGAAAGGCGGGTGCGGTGATGTATTCACCGGGCGTGCCGGCAGGCGCAGTGACCGGCGGAACGTGGTCGAAGAATCCGCCATTTTCGTCATAGTTCACAAACAAAACCGTCTTTGCCCACAGTAGTGGGTTGGCCATGAGGGCAGTTACGATCAGTGAAAGAATATTCTCGCCAAAGATAGAAGGCGCAGGCGGATGATCCGAGGTCACGACGGATCCGATCAGCCATGAGACTTGCGGCAAATTGCCCGAAGCTACATCGGCCAGGAAGTCGACTGGGAACTGCGGGCCAAATGCATTCTGGTGCAGGGGCGAAGAAGAATCCTGGAAATTCTTAAAATAAGAGAGCACATTATCCGACAGAATCCCGCCCAGAATATCCACATCCGGCGATGAGTAGACTTTCCAGGAAATGCCGCGAGCTTGCAGTTGCTCGGGCATGGTCGTGTAGGTCAGACGCCCGTACATAGCGGATCGATTGGTGACAATGGTCTGCAGCACCGGGCCGCCATTTTTTCCGTCGGGATCAAGCGAACCTGCCATCGCGTATAAACGATTCGGATCTGTGGGACCGATGACGGAGCAGAAATAGTTGTCGCACAGGGTGAATGCGTCGGCCAGCGCGTAGTAATAGGGCAGATCGCCACGCGTGTAGTACCCCATCGTTAGAACCGCATCATTGGAGTTGATGGCCAGGCGCGAATTCACGAAGCCGTCCATCTTTCCGTTGTCCCAGCTCTGATGCTGAGGCACCCAGTCGTGGCTGATGTCGTGGGTGCAGGCAGCGTTTACCTGCGAGGTGTTCAGGTGAAATGGCAGGAGCTTCCCGGCGGGTGGAACCGTGGTGTTGGCTGAATCGGGTTGTTGAAATGCCGCGCTTTGATCGGAGAAACCGCGCACTCCGCGATAGCTCCCGAAATAGTGATCGAAAGAGCGGTTCTCCTGAGTCAGGATTACTACATGCTCAATGTCGGTGATCTTGGCGCAACCGGTAAGTGACGGAACTAATTTGGAAATACCGCCGCATCCCTGCAATCCCAGAGATCCCAACTGCGTTACCGCTGCCGCACCTCCGAGCTTCAGTAGTTCCCGGCGAGTAAATTTGGTCATAGGGTTGCGGGATTGGATGCGAACGCGCCCGCAAAGGTAGGATCATGGCGCGGATTTCACGGCTTTCACGGATCAATTCTCTTCCATTCCGATCCCGGACCGCGTGCGAATCGATGGAAAAGTGAAGGTTTGTGAATGACCCACCGCTATTGCGGATCTTCGCGCTCGACCTCGTTGCTGTAGGTGGCGGTGGCGCTCGGCTTTTGGGGTTTGGCTTTCCTCGGTTTCTTGCCCGGATAAAGACGGCCAGCACTGAAGCGGCCGCGATTCTCCACATCGTAGTTTTTGGGCAGAGGCGGGATCATGGCCGCGCCGCCTTCGATCTGGCTGATTCGGTTCAGGATGATCTCGGGCCGGCCATCGTACATTTTCAGGGCGCCGCGGATCTCGATGTTTCGTCCGGAGAGCAGGCGGACGTCGCCGACGTCCTTGAGATCACCGGCGAAGACTACGACCGTGAACGGACAGGCCATTGCGTCCTCACAGAAATCCAGGAAGTGAACGCCTTTGTTGCCCACCTTCACCTTCAAGACTTTTCCGCTGACGCATTTAGTTTCGCCTATATGCTGGGCGGCTTCGTGGATGGAGAGGCAGTCAGCGGCTGGGAGCGGACGCACGAACAGTACAGTTGCCAGCGCGACTAGAGCGCATCTTGTCGCAACTCCTGTGCAGCGCGCTGCCAGGGTTTGCCGGGTTGGATAGCCAATGGCGGCTGCCCCCACATGGCTCTGGCCCAACATGCGGCCAGTTTAGGGAAATCTTTTGGAGTTGTCTGTGATGCGAAACAGAAAATTGCCGGTGAGTTCCGGAAAGGGAAAGACGAGATTCCCACTTCTCGCGACACCGGCGAGAAGTGGGCACTCGTGCCAGGATATTTACTTGAATGATTTGACGGCTGAGGCTTCGTCGTCTTTCACGTCGAAGACGGTATAGAGCTTGGTGATCTGAAGCAGGTCGTTGACTTTCTTGGTTAGGTTGAGCAGCTTGAGTTCGCCACCCTGATTCTTGGTTGTGGTGAAGGCGCTGACCAGTTCGCCGATGCCGGAGCTGTCGATGTAATTGACGTCCTGGAGATTCAGGACGATCTTTTTGTTGCCTTTGCTGAGCAGGTCGCGCACGGTGTCGCGAAGGATAACGCTGCCTTCGCCGAGCGTGATGCGGCCGCTGCAGTCTACGATGGTCACGCCATCCACTTGTCGACTACCAACCTTCATGGTCACTGGGAAGCCTCCTTGCCGCCCGCGGTGGGTCCGTGGACGTGCTTGATCAATTTGAGTTCGGTGCCCGAAGAGGAGGGCCGAATTTCGACCACATCCATAAACGAGCGCATAAGAAAAATTCCGCGTCCGGAAGTCTTGAGCAGATTTTCAGGGGCCAGGGGGTTGGGGATTTTGCTGAGATCCATACCCGGGCCCTGGTCGCGAATGGTGATGATGAAATCCTGGCCGGTGCGCTCAAATCCCAGGATCACTTTTTTATCTTTGGCATAGGCGTTGCCGTGCAATACGGCATTGACGGCGCCTTCGCGGACGGCCATGGAAATCTGCATGACTTCATCTTCGCCAAAACCGAGCTCGGTGGCGATCTTCGTGGCTTTCTCCTCGGCACTGTCAATTGTCTCCAGTGAGGAGTCCATCGTGTAAGAGACCCGTTGCTCGGTCATGGCCATGGATGAAGTTGAGATGAATATACGGCCAGGGAGGAGAAAGCCCGCATTCCCGTCCTTGGCGCATCGCCGGAGGCGAATCCCGGCGAATGCGGTAGTTTGCCTGTCGGATGGCAATATTGTCAATGTATTAAGGCGCAAGGCTGAATGAAGAGGCGAGGCCTATAATCGGGCCTCGTGACGGCGTTCACAGTTCACGACCTGCGGCGGTGGGTGCGGCGGATACTGCTTGGGGTGCTTCTGTTCGCCATCTCTGCACTGGCTTTGGCATACAGTGCGGATTCGGTTGTGTTTCGGATCCGGGTTGCTAGAGGGAAAGCTTACAGCTCAGTTGTGGTGTCGCATTATTATGCGGTGAAGCAGAAGAACGGGAAAACGCAATTCATTTTCGATCCGCCGGCAGCCGAGAACTGTGTGCGCACGTTATTTCCTCATGCCGGCTGCGAACCTTGCTGGTATTTGACACGGCATCCGGAGCAGAGGACTGACATCTAGAGTTCAATGTCTTGGGAATGAGTGCATGTCTACTGAACTAAAATGTTGCGGGTTCAACTTGGAAACAAGGGGGTCACGTTGAAAAATATTGGTCAGTTCACCTGCCTGGCTGGAGTGCTCATGGCTCTCGCGATCGGCGCGGTCGCTGATTCTCCCGATGCTCGATTGCAGAAGGCTTACCGGTTTCAGCAGGGAGGGTGGACTTATGTTCACCTGGAGGGCTCGCCTTTCGATGTCGGGTATCAGCATGGCTACCTGCTGGCGGCAGAGATCCAGGATGCGTTTGCAGCTATCAAGCTGTTCGACGTGCACCAGTCGGGAAAGGATTGGGAGTTCTTCCGGACTACCGCTCGCCAAATGCTCTGGCCGCATATCGATCGCGAGTATCAGCAGGAGTTACAGGGGATCGCGGATGGAGTCAAGGCGAAGGGAGTGAATCTCGACGTCTGGGACATTGTCGCTCTCAATGCCTTCGAGGAAGTGCCCGATTATTACCTGCCGTGGCTGGCGAAGCAGCAGAAGACTGCGAGGAATCCGAAGTTGAAAGCGCCGGGGAATTGCAGTGCGTTCATTGCCACCGGGAGCATAACCAAGGATCACCAGATTGTGATCGCACATAACAACTGGACCAGCTATCTCGCGGGGGCCCGGTGGGTGATTATTTTCGACATTCAACCGCAGCATGGGAATCGCATTTTGATGGACGGCTTTCCGGGCGTGATCACCAGCGATGACGATTTTGGAATTAGTTCGGCGGGCATGATGATCAGCGAGACGACGATCACGCAATTCGAAGGCTGGGATCCGAAGGGGAAGCCCGAGTTCATGCGCTCGCGAAAGGCCATGCAGTATGCCAACAGCATTGACGATTACGTGCGGATCATCAAGGAGGGGAATAACGGCGGATACGCCAATGATTGGCTGATTGGAGATCGAAAAACGGGGGAGATTGCGTACTTGGAATTGGGGCTGAAGAACACTCCGCTGTGGCGCACCAAGGACGGGTATTTTGTGAGTTCAAATTTCGCACGCGATCCGAAACTGATCAAGGAGGAAACCACGTTCGATCCGGCGGATGCATCTTCTTCTCCGAATGCCCGGCGAGCGCGTTGGGAGGGACTGATGAAAGAAGCTAAAGGCAAGATCGACGTGAGCATGGCTCAGCAGTTTTTGGCCGACCACGTGGACAGCTTCGAAAAGAAAGAACAAGCGGATGAACGGTCACTGTGCGGGCATGTGGATGCATCGCCGCGAGGGGTGAAGGAATGGGGATGGAATGATTACAATCCAGGCGGCGCAGTGCAGGGTAAGGCGGCCGACAGTGGCATGGCGGCCAAGATGAGTTTTGTGGCACGGGCAGGACATCCTTGCGGCCAGGATTTCCTGGCTGCCGATTTTCTGGAGCGGCATCCGGAGTATTCATGGCAGAAGCCGCTGCTGCGGGATATGAAGGCTGGACCCTGGACCGTGTTTACAGCCGGTCAGAAAGAAAATCAGTAACCCACCGAGCTGCGGGCCTGAAACCCCGCTCAAAATAAAACCCCGCCCTGCGAAATGTTCGCAGGGCGGGGCAAAGGTTCAACCAGGTCTTATCTTCTTACGGGACGCTCACTTTGATCGTCTGGTCACCGACGCCTCCCGTACTATTCCACGAGCGAACCGTGAGGGTGTGCGTGCCGGGAGTCAGGTTGAGAGTGGTATTGAGGGTATTGCCGTAGTTCTGGCGGTGAACAATGCCGGAATCGACGAACACGGTCCATGAGGCGATCGCATTCGAAGACCATGCGGTTGCCGCCAGATTCACGTTGGACGGCACTTGTGCGCCATTGAGAAGGTTAGTGATGTTGACCGCGACCGGCCTGACGTCCACTGTGAATGTCTGATCGCCATAGGCGCCAGATGAATCCCAGGCACGAACGACGACAGTGTGGACGCCTAGCGAGGCGGTGATAGCGGGTGCAATCGAATTTACAGCTCCAGCTTTGAATCTGCCCACGCTGTCTACGTACACCCACCAGCCCACGATGGCACGTCCCGAGGCCGCGATGGCCGAGGCATGAATGTTCATGGGCGACCTCACGTTGGAGGCGAAGGCTGGCCAAGAAATCGTAACCGCAGGTTTCGCGCTTGCGGTTACCGTGAGCGTCTTTTGCGCATACGACCCGGAGCTATCATGTGCCTGAACGGCAACCGTGTGCTTCCCCTGGGACAAGGGGACCTGCAGGTTGACTTTGTTGGTCGCGCCAGCCGTGAGCGTACTCCTGCCATCCACCAGTACGTGCCAGGACTGGATGGTATGTCCGGGGGTGGGGGAGGCGGCTGCCTGCACGTTCACGGGCGTGCCGACCGTGACGTTATTCACCGGGGTAGCGACCGCCAGAGTGGGTAAGGCGGTCGCAGCTTGTAACGTGAAGCTCCGATCGCCGTAGCCGCCTGAGGTATCCCAGGCGCGGACTACAACCGTATGCGATCCCGCGCTCATCTTAACTTGTGGCGTGATGTAGTTGACTGCTCCCCCGTTGAAGACGTTGACGCTATCGACGTAGACGTGCCATCCGGTGATGGAATGGCCCGAACTGGGGGATGCTGAAGCATCGATCTGAACCGGAGAACTCACCGAGGAACCGGCTCCGGGAGAACTGACCGTCACGACCGGTTTCGCGGCAACGCTCGCGCCGAAGAAATCAGCCATGGCGGCAGCATACGCAGAGGCACCTGGGTAGGATTTCGCGCCCAGGCTGTCGAGGATGGTCCGGAGCGCGTTCTCGTGCTTGTAAACGTGCGACGAGACATAGTGCGCTTTCACTTTCGGTCCGATCAGCGCGGTGTAAACGGAGGCGCCGCAACCCGCGTTGGTGCCGCCTCCGCACTCATCGAAGGTCACCAGGATCAGTCCCGTGCCGCCCGATTTGAAATCGGGCAGGTTGAGAATGGGTGAAAGCGTGCTATTGAGGAACTGGTCGGCGGCCGCCAGCGAGCCATCGTGGGCATCGTGCTTCCCGTCAGGAACGATGATCGAGAACCGAGGCAATTTGCCTGCTTGAATATCCGTGTTGAGCTGTGCGAGATCGACCACTTTGCCGGCCGAGCCGTTCACATTGTTGATCACATCGCTGTACCAGGTGGCTCCGTTGTGACGGCGATAATACGAAGTGCCGTTGTGATTGTCGGGCGTGGTGACGGTCCCCCCTGCTGCAGCGTAGGATTGCGCGTACACCTTCCAGGAAATCCCTGCATTATTGAGCACGCGGAAGATGTTGTTATCGGTGATGGCGTCGGTCTTGGTGGTGCCGGGATAGTAGCAAGAGTTTCCGCTGCAATAGAAATTATGCGTTCCCGCGGGAAGCGCGCAATTAACGCTGGACTCGCAACTGC
Source organism: Candidatus Sulfotelmatobacter sp. (assembly GCA_036376495.1). Taxonomy (GTDB): domain Bacteria; phylum Acidobacteriota; class Terriglobia; order Terriglobales; family Acidobacteriaceae; genus Sulfotelmatobacter. The sequence continues at coordinate 19,511 of DASVAE010000107.1, forward strand.
CCGAAGCCAGCCAGAGATAATCCAGAAGCGAACCACCGTTATCGGATTGGTAGTGGGTGGCGTACCCGTAGGCGTTTCCTTTGCCCACGAGCCACGGCATATTCCCCATCACTGCGCTGTAGCTTGAATTTTCATCGATTACCAGCACGACGTGCTGCGCTGAAGGTACCTGCGCAAAGACTGTTGCGGCGAAACACAGCAGTACGATGGCAGAGGATAGAAGTCTCCCTGCTCTTATCAACACATCAAACCCCCTCAAATTTGACTTACGTTGGGCCTCCCTTGCCCGACACGGGTTCTCAAGGGCCTTACTGGAAGTGAAACCGTCTTGCAGTGCCCGAAGTTTAGCGAAGCTTGGTCGAGGGACGCATCAAAAAAGTACCGTGGGCAGAAATGAGAAGGACATCGGACATTCGCCCTAGGTTGGAGAACCGGCAAACACCTGTACAGCGCAGCTATTCGTTAAGCGAACAACCGCAGTCAGCTGGGACCACCCGAGCGAGCAGGAAATCCGCTATGCGCCTGTAGGCGTCAATCTGATTATCGACGCGTGCAAAACCATGCCCTTCGTTCTCGTAGATTTTGTAGTCGACTGAACCGCCGCGCTTCCTGATCGCCTCGACGACCTGCAAGGCCTCGGATTTTGGGCAGCGGGGATCATGGCCCCCAGCTAGCAAAAGCAGCGGAGCTTTGATTCTGTCGATAAAGTTGATGGGGGAGCGATCATGGAGCCGCGCCTGGTTTTTCGCGGGATCGCCCATGGTGGCGATGTCGCCTTCGCGGAGAACCGGGTCTTCATTCTCAATTTCGGTGAACCAATTGACGAACGGTACGATGGGGATACCGGCGGCCCAGAGATCGGGGGCCTTGGTGACGGCCATCATGCTCAGATAGCCACCGTAGCTGCCGCCCATAACGGCGATCTTTTTGGGGTCGAGATGGCCGGTCTGCTTGATCCAGTCCACGCCGGCGAGAACATCCTCCAAATCGCCGCCCCCCATATCGAAGAGATTAGCCTGCTGAAACTTCTTACCGTAGCCGGTGGAGCCGCGATAGTTGGGCGCGAGCACCATGTATCCCTGATTCGCGGCAAACTGGATGAAACGGTTGAACGAGTTCATGGTTTGCGAAGCGGGACCGCCGTGAATGTAAACGACGGCGGCGTTCTGGCCGTTGCGCGCCATGTTGAAGGGGACGTACAAGAAAGCCGAGATGGTCCACTTGCCGTCGCGGCTGGGGTAATGAATCAGGTAAGGTTCGACCAGGTCTTCGGAACGGATTCCCGCGAGCAAGGAATGGGTGATCTGCCGGGATTGATTCTTCGCGAGATCGTAGATCCAGAGGTCGCTCGGTGCGGTTGGGCCGTTGTGCATGTAGAGCATTCGGGAGCCGTCCGGGCTGAAGGCAGAGTGGCCCCCGGTGGGTTCGTTGACGCCATTGGCGATAGCCAACTCGGCTGATTTTCCGGCGCCGAGGTCGAACAGGTAGATATTTTGATTGCCGTCCACGTTGGCGCTGAATAGCAGACGTTTGCCATCGGTGGAGAAGTTGTGGGCGCGGATCTGCCATGCGTCTTTTGTGAGCCAGGTGATCTTTTTCGTGGCGAGGCTCAGGAGTCCAATGTTTTCGTACCCATTCGAGGCATTAGAGGTAAGCAAGACCGATTTACCGTCTGGGGACACGTCGTCGGCCGAGAAAAGCTGCTCGCCCTCATGCGAAGTCAACAACACGCTTTGTCCCGTACCCAGGTCTGCCATGAAAACATTGGAGTTGGTGCCCTTTGCTTGCTCCTGGGTGTAGACGAGGTATTTTCCGTCTTTGGACCAGATGGGGTTGTAGTTGCCTTTATCCTGGGGAGTGTTTGAGGTAAGGTGCTTCACCTCGCGCATGATCATGTCATAGACGTCGATCTCATAGGCGGCCGAGGTTTTCGCTTTCACCTCGTACGCCAGATAACGTCCGTCAGCTGACCATGTCGGGGCCTGCTCGGCAATTTCCCGAGTCTGGGTGAGGTTCACAACCTTGCCGCTCCTGGGCGAAACCAGGAATATGTCCCATTGCTCGTCGCCCTCATAGTCGGACTGGAAAGCGATCCACTTGCCATCGGGCGACCACGCCGGGTTGGTTTGCCTCTGATCGCTCACCGTGAGTTGCACCGGAAATCCTCCATCGGCGGGCATGAGCCAGAGATTATTTCGCCCACTCATATTGGAGATGAAGGCAAGGTTTTTGCCATCCGGAGACCAGGTTGCGCCGCCGATCTGGCGCGTCATGAAAAGCTTTTCGATGCTCAGGCTGCGCGGCTCGATTTGAGCGTTAGGTTTACTGGCAATCTGCTTGGGATCGGTGATGGCATGGGGTGCAGAAAGTACCTGAGCTTCGAGCCCAACGGAGAGCATGACGAGGACAATGGCAAGTGCGCGGCGCATGGCGCGGAACCTCTGGGTGATGTAGAAAAGAGAGTCTAGCAGAGAGCTTTTCATTCACCCGCGGGACGCTCGATGGATGACTGCTCTTATTCTCCTCAGGGGGAACTAGGGATCATTGGGCGTTCTTGTGCATATCCACCGTGCTCCATGTCTTATCGCCGGCGTGACAGATGTTCTCGAGAGCGCAATCGACGCACTTGGGTTTGCGGGCAAAGCAAAGCTTGCGTCCGTGCCAGATGATCTGGTGCGAGAAGAGAATCCAGCGTTCGCGGGGAAGGATTTTCATCAGATCCCGCTCGATCTTCGGCGGATCAGTTTCCCTGGTTAGCTCCAGGCGGCGGGAGATGCGGTGGACGTGCGTGTCGACCACTACACCATCGGCCTTCTTGAACCATGTGCCCAGGACAACGTTGGCGGTCTTGCGCGCGACGCCCGGCAGCGTGAGCAGCTTTTCAATGTCTTCTGGAACCTGGCCACCGAATTCTTCGACGATCTTTTTGGCCGCTCCAACAACGGATTTCGACTTGTTGCGGAAAAATCCAGTGGATCGAACATCCGGTTCCAGTTGCTCGGGACGAAGAGCAGCGAAGGCTTCGACGCTGGGATATTTCCGGAAGAGCTCGGGCGTGACCCGGTTTACATTCACGTCTGTCGATTGCGCGGAGAGAATAGTGGCCACCAGGAGTTCCCATGCGCTGGTGTGCGTGAGAGCGCAGGTTACGTCGGGATACAGGTCGTTGAGACGCTTCAGAATTTCCTGGACTCTCTCGGGCGCGATCGGGTTGAACTTCTTGGCCTGTGTCTTCTTGGGGGCGGAGTTTCGGGCTGACGTTTGGCCTTTGGCAAGCTTCGCAGGCGCTCTCTCAAACTTTGAGATTTGGCGCGGGGGCGCGGACTTCGGGGACAGAGGCGTCCGCACCAGATGAACTTTATCCTGACGGCCGGTTCGGGCGGGTTGACGAGGTGCGACTCCGCGGGGCATGAGGTTTTTCCTCTGTTGAGCGATGCGCTTCATGATAGCAAGCGAGCTTCGACGGGTGCCAATGAACCGCCTGGTTGGGCAACTCGCAGGGACTACGAAATCTCTAGCGCGCGCGGCGCTCGCTGCGCGCGCGAGGCGGACGATGGCGTCCGCCTCTACACGATCTGCTAGCGATACTGTCCCTCGGTAACCACTTCGGGAATTGACGGTGCTACTTGCCGTGCGTAGTCTGGAGCTACCCAAATGAACCAGGAAATACTATGGCAGTGAATTCCATCCAACTCGGGCAAGTTTGGCGCAGCGAAGCCGATGGGCAAGATTATCTTGTCACCAAGGTCTATAACGAAGTATTCACGCAATATGCAATGCTTCGTCCGGCAGGAATTTCGGCGCCCGAAGCCCCCACGGTCCGCGTGAAAGTCGCGAAGGGAGCGCAAGGCGCGACCCTGCCCGGCTACGCGTTCACCCAAGAAGGCTCGTTCTAGCAGCCTGCTTTTTTCCGTTACACTGGATAGCGGTTCTCAGTTCTCAGTTATTGCATCCCGACTGAGAACTGGGAACTGAGAACTGCTTTCATGACTGAAAAGATCCTTGCGGTTCTATTTGCCTTCATCAGCAAAATCATTGTTTCGGCCGGTTATGGCGGGATTGTGCTCCTGATGGCGATTGAGTCGGCATGCATTCCGCTGCCCTCCGAGTTGATTATGCCCTTTGCGGGATTCCTGGTGTTTCAGGGCAAGTTCAAGCTGCTGTGGGTCGCAACGGTAGGCGCGATCGGTTGCAATTTGGGGTCGCTGGTCGCTTACGAGATCGGATCTTTTGGCGGACGGCCGCTGGTGGAGCGCTATGGACGCTGGATTCTGATGGGCAGGCGCGAACTCGACTGGGCTGATCGCTTCTTCGGCCGCTGGGGATATCTGGCGGTATTCGTGGGACGGCTGCTGCCGGTGATTCGTACATTCATAGCATTACCTGCTGGCATTTCACGAATGCCCCGGGGGCGATTTCATCTCTACACATTTTTAGGATCGTGGCCATGGTGCCTCGGGCTGGCTTGGCTGGGAATGAAACTGGGCGAGAACTGGCGCGAACTCGGGAAGTATTTTCACCGGTTCGACGCGGTCATCGGAGTTGTGATCATCATCGCTGTCGTTTGGTTTGTCTGGAGTCACTGGCAGCATAGAATTAGCTCTCAGCCGCCAGCTATCAATGGTAAATGAGTGCATCAACATCAGGGAGGAGTCGTGACCATCACACGCTGCTTCTGTACCGTTCTGTTGTTCCTCGCCGTTTGCGTGCCTGCGTGGCCGCAATCGCAGTCAGCCAACACTTCCGACAAGCCCTTTGTCGTCGAGTACTACTACAAAACGAAATGGGGACATGCCGACGAGTTTCTCAAGTTGTTCAAGAAGAATCACTATCCTTTGCTCAAGAAGCAGGTCGAGATGGGGCGGATGCTGAAGGTATGGATGGATCAGCCGCGTTATCACACGACTGAAGACGGGCGCTGGGATTATCGCGTGACCATAGTCTTCAAGAATGCGGCCGTGGCCAATGAGGCATTCGACGAGGACGCGCTCAAAAAACAACTCTGGCCCGATCAGGATACTTACAACCGCGAAGAGCAGCGGCGGTTTGAGATTCTCGACGCGCATTGGGACTTGCCTGTCAAAACTGTCGATCTGGATGGCAAGCCCTAGAACCTTTTCACCACCGGGGACGCTGAGGTACACGGGGGGGGAACCGCGTTGAGTTCTGTTTCAATCTAACCTTGATCCATCCTCAGGTAATTCGCGATTATCTTTTCGTACCACTTCCAGGGTAGGATGCGCTTCATTGCCAGCTGCATTTTTGCGTCGCGGCCGACCAGGTAACGCAATTTCGGATGAGGATTCTGGGCAATGGCAACGATGGTGCGCGCGACGGCAATTGGATTGGCTTTCGGAATTCTCGCGATCACTTCGCGCATGCGCAGGCTGCGCTGGAAGTTTGGCGAGGTCTTCTTTTTTGCTTCCTGTCCCATCACCGCACCGCTGGTCCAGACACCCGTATCGAAGGCGCCGGGCTCGACCAGCACGACCTGGATGCCGAGCGAATTCATTTCTAAGCGCAGCGACTCGCTCCAGCCCTCGAGCGCATGCTTCGATGCGCTGTAACTACTCACCGACACTGCCCCCTGCAATCCACCTATGGAAGAGATCTGAATGATGTGCCCCGATCGTTGCTGCCGCATGACGGGCAGCACGGCTTTGGTCATCGCGACCGCGCCGAAAAAGTTCGTTTCGAACTGAAGGCGCAATTCCTCGAGCCTGATATCTTCGGCGAAGCCTCCGACTGCGAATCCCGCATTATTGACGAGCACGTCAATGCGCCCACACTCGCGAATCACTGATTCCACGAACTCTGGCACAGCCTCGACATGAGTCACGTCGAGCTCGCGCACATCGATCCGGTCCGAAACCTTAGCCGACACTGCCGCCTGCAGCAGCCGCTCGCGTTTTCCCAGATCTCGCATGCTGGCGAGGACCCGAAACCCGGCCTTGGCCAGTTCCACCGAAGTCAGCAGGCCGAAGCCGCTGGATGCGCCTGTCAACACTGCTACCTTTTCCGGCATAGCCAAGGTGTATCACAACAGAAGACGCTGGAATCCCGTGCGCCGGAGTGGGACAATAAGGGCAGGCCATCCGTTGCTACCGAGCTGTGCTCGAAGGAGGTCTCATGCTGGCACTACGGCATCGTTCCCCGCGAAATCCCTACTTCCAGTTCCATCCCCTGCACACCGCGTTTTCGCTCCTGGGAGCATTGATTCTCTTCGGAATGCTGATCTGGTTCCTGGTGGTTCCCGCGCACTAGGCGCGAATTCGCCATCAAGAAAACACGCTCAGGATTCTTTTGTCCCGCGATCTCCACGCGGCGAGGCTCTGCGATGCGCGAACTCTGAAAAAGATGTGAAACCTTCGTGACAATCTGCAGGGAAATCCCTTATCACAACCATCAAAAATTGGAATTAGACAGGATTTCTACCTAATCGATATTGTTGCAGCATGGAATCTTTCATTACTGTCGAGGATTCACACCTGGATGTTTTGCATGACATTAGCGTGCGGCTAAACGCGGCGGAGGGATTTCACGAGGTTCTCAGCCGTGTCGTCGATTTTGCATCCGCTCTGGTGAAGTGCGATTCCTGCCTGGTTTATGTCCTGGAAGATGACGAATTGGTGTTGCGGGCATCCAGGAATCCGCATCCGGACGCCGTCAATCGTTTGAAATTGCGAGTGGGCCAGGGAATTACTGGTTGGGTGGCTGAGCATCGCGAACCGGTGGCCATCCCTGAGAAGGCGGCGCAGGATCCTCGCTTCCAATTCTTCCACGAATTGCCGGAAGACAGCTACGAAGCTTTTCTGTCCGTGCCGCTGATGTGCCGGGGACGAGTGGTTGGGGTCATTAATTTCCAGCACAAGCAGCACCACGTATACCGACGGCGTGAGATCCGTATGATTTCCGCCGTGGGCTTCCTGGTGGGAGCCGAGATCGAACTGGCGCGGTTGGAGGAAGCCAACTTCACGCTTTCCGAGCAGTTGCAGACCCGTAAGCTGGTGGAGCGCGCAAAGGGGATTCTGCAACGCGATCTGGGACTCAGCGAAGAGCAGGCGTATTTGGCATTGCAGCGCCAGAGCCGGCAGAAGAGGCGTCCCATGAAGGAGATTGCCGAGGCGATTGTGCTAAGTGATGACGTCCGGGGAAGTTCCCAGCCGGACTAGGATGCGTCGCGGGCGGCTGATGTGCGTTTGAGAGTTAGGTGAGATGGAGCACTTTCGGCCGGCGCTATGCACAGTTCGACTGCACTGCTGCGGCGCCGGCAGCTCGGGGCGGCATCTTTGCCCCAATGGAATAGACTTCGCAGCTGGTGGGGCCTAGCTGACGCTCCACGATCACCAGCTGCCCATCTTTGGACTCAGCGCGGCGGTGAGTTTCGAGCCTCGCTCCGCTGAAGAACGTCAGGGGAGCCGATACGGTGAACTGGGACTTGCCGCCGTAGCGCTCCAGACACTCCTCGAGGGTGCCGTAGAAACATTGTGCGTGCTTATTTCGCGGGTCCATGCGGTACTCCTCAACTCCTCCGCATTCGCTTTCCGGGAGGAACTACCAGCTAAGTAAGGTCGTGTAGGTAAAGTAGCACGCGGGAACCATGTAGGCCAGTACGGTAAATCCTGTATTTAGTCGTAAGTTCATAGGGCATTCCCGTTTTGGAATTCGCGCGCGCGTACTTATGTCCGCGGCCGAATTGCCCTGATGGCCCCTGACATGAGAACATCATGAGTTGTTATGGTGGCAAGCCACCGCCACCAAGAAAGGATCATCATGTATCAGAAGCGCCCCGGAGTTTTCATGGCTGACTGGTGGGATGCGGACGGCCGCCGTCATCGTAAACAGTTTAATACGGCTTCATTGGCCCGGGAACATGAGCATCGCGAGACAGCTCTGGCGCATGCGGAGCGCGCCAGCCGGGAAATGAAACTGGCAGCCCGCAGTGGTGGCAGTAGACGCTCTCCGTCACCGCGGCGAGAAGAGACCAGTATCGAGCCGGCGAAAGGAAAGCTGGGTGTCATGATTCCTGGCATGGGGGCGGTCGCCACGACCTTTGTTGCCGGCGTGGAGGCGGTGCGCAAGGGCCTGGCCAAGCCGATCGGGTCCCTCACCCAGATGGGTACCATTCGACTGGGGAAGCGGACGGATGGACGCTCCCCGAAGATCAAGGAGTTTGTTCCCCTGGCCTCGCCGGACGACCTGGTTTTTACAGGCTGGGACATCTTCGACGACAACATGTATGAGGCCGCCTCGAACGCGGGCGTACTGGATTACCGATTACTGGAGCAGTTGAAACCTTTCCTGTCCTCGATTACGCCGCGGCCTGCGGTCTTCGATCACAATTACGTGAAAAAGATTGAGGGGCCCAACGTGAAGAAGGGCAAGTCGAAGATGGATTTGGCGGAGCAACTGCGCCAGGACATTCGCGATTTCAAAAAATCAAGTGGCGCCAGCCGGCTGATCACGATGTGGTGCGGGTCCACGGAGTCTTATATCGAGCCTACAGAAGCGCACCAGTCGCTGAAGGCATTCGAGAAGGGCTTGCGCGAGAACGACGAGATGATTGCGCCCTCGATGATGTACGCCTACGCGTCCCTGATGGAAGGTGTCCCGTTCGCAAATGGAGCACCCAATTTGACGGTCGATCTTCCCGTCATGCTGGAATTGTCGCGGAAAAACGAGGCCCCCATTTGCGGGAAAGACTTTAAAACCGGTCAGACGTGGATGAAGACGGTGCTCGCTCCGGCCTTCAAGGCGCGCCTGTTGGGACTCAGTGGCTGGTATTCCACCAACATTCTTGGCAATCGCGATGGCGAAGTTCTCGACGATCCTGGGTCTTTTAAGACCAAGGAGGAGTCGAAGCTCGGAGTGTTGGAACACATTCTCCAGCCCGGGTTGTATCCCGAGCTGTACGGGAACATGTTCCACAAGGTTCGTATCAACTATTACCCGCCGCGCGGTGATAACAAAGAGGGATGGGACAACATCGACATCTTTGGATGGCTGGGATATCCGATGCAGATCAAGGTGGACTTCTTGTGCCGGGACTCAATCCTTGCGGCGCCGATTGTCCTGGATCTCGTGCTGCTTCTGGACCTGGCAAAACGCTGCGAGGACCTGCGTGGGCTTGGGATCCAGGAGTGGCTGAGCTTTTACTTTAAGTCTCCAATGACAGTGCCTGGTCTTTACCCCGAGCACGACTTGTTTATTCAGCTGATGAAGCTGAAGAACACGCTCCGCCACCTCAGGGGCGAAGAGTTGATCACGCATCTCGGGCTGGAGTATTACGACTGATGCGTCATGCTACAATATCCATGGTTATGTCTAGGTGACTATATGAAGACTATGGGTGCCGGAGAGTTCAAAGCACACTGCCTGCAGCTCTTGGACCAGGTGCGAAAAACTCGAACACCGCTCGTGATCACTAAACGTGGGAAGCCCGTCGCCAAGTTGGTTCCCCCCGACGAACCTGCCTCACCGGTTTTTGACAGCCTCAAGGGAAAGATCGAAATCCTGGGCGATATCGTCTCTCCCATAACTCCGCTGGAAGATTGGGACGCTTTAAAGTGATCCTCCTCGATACCCATGTGCTCATCTGGATGGTATCGGATGCGGGGCGCCTTTCCCGGGCCGCCGCCCGAGAGATCGACAAAGCGTTTCGCGCAGGAGGTTGTGCCATTGCCTCGATAACGCTTTGGGAACTGGCACTGCTGTTTGCAAAAGGCAGACTAAGGGGCGCAGGAACCATTGACGCTTCCATTCGCGAAATAGTGGAGCGAGCGCGAGTCCAGGTGCTGGAGATTACACCCGAAATCGCCGATCTCGCGATGGCGTTCTCCCAAGACTATCCCAACGATCCCGGAGATCGCTTGATCGGCGCGACAGCCCGCAGCCATGGGCTCACCCTGATCACGCACGATGAGAGAATCCTGTCGAATCCGTTGATCCGAACGGTTTGGTAGCGATCAACATGTGGACTCCCAAGCCTGAGGTGGGCTCAATGGGAGATTCGATATCTTCATGGACACATTGCAGAATGCATGGTCCGGTGCAAATGACCATAGTTCCTTAGGCAATCTTCTTCTCGCGCTTGTAGTCGTCGAATTTCTCCAGGAATCGATCAATGTCTTTCTTCTGCAGGTAGTACGGAGTCGACAAGCGCAGTTTATGTGGGTCTCCGCCACGGATGCGGATCTTGTGCATTTTCCAGAGCCAGTTCTCCAGATCTCCGCGCTCCACTGGGGGAATGTTCACGCTGACGATGCCGCAGCGCAGCGCGGGATCGGGTGAGGTCCACGACTCGGCCCCGCGTCGGATCATTTCCCCCAGGATGTAGTCCGCCATCTGGCGATGGCGCCGCTCGATGCGGTCCATGCCTATGTCATTTGCGAGTTTGATGGAGGCGCGCAGTCCCCAAAGCGCGGGCACGTTCGAACTGCCGATGCGCTGGAAGCGCTCGGCGCGAATCTTCTTGTCCTCCCAGCCCTCGGTCACGATGGTGTTCCACAGCCGATCGATCACTTCATCGCGCACGTAAAGAAATCCGGAGCCTTTGGTGGCGAACAGCCATTTGTGGGGGCTGGAGGAATACATGTCGCAGCCGAGGTCCCGGATGTTAAGCCGCATCATGCCCGGGACATGCGCACCATCAACAGCGGAAAGAATTCCCTTGCTACGAGCCAGCGCCGAAAGCTCTTTGGCAGGCAGCACAACCCCGGAGAATGTCGTGATATGGCTGAAGAACAGGACGCGGGTGCGTGGAGTGATAGCGTCATTGAACAGGTTGAGGACCTGTGCGGCATCTTTCACAGGGCGGGGAAGCGCGATCTTCTTGACCACGATGCCATAGCGCTTAGCTTTCAGATTCCAGGGATGCTCGCCGCCGGGGTGTTCCTGGTCGGTCATCAGCACTTCATCGCCGGGCTTCATGTCCAGGCCGTTCGCGATGTAACTGTTGGCTTCAGTGGCATTCCGCAGCAAGGCGATTTCGTCGCGCGTGCATCCTACGAACTGCGCCAAAGGATCGCGGAATTCGTTCCAGGAGGCATATCCCCAAATGGGGTAATCCTCGGGATCCTGCTGGTCCATTTTTTCCGTGGTGTTGTAGCCATCAAAGATGGCGCGCAGCACGGGAACAGGGCTGGAACCGACAGTTCCGTTGTTCAGATAAATCTCGTCATCGGGAATGATGAATTGTCGCCGCATCTCGGCCCAGTAGGCATCTTCGTTTTGGCCGAGGAGGAAGTTGTCCGGCAGGGGTGGGGCCTTTTCCACTTGGGCTAGAAGGATCCCGCGAAAGGCCAAGGATGCAGCCATTCCGGAAGCTGCGGTCGAAAGGAACTGGCGGCGATCAAACAAGGGGCACCCCCACAGTCGCGGAAGTTATACCACGCCCTCGAAAGTACGCTCACAAAAGACTTTTCGGACAGTGCAGGCCAGGGGCGAATAAGGCTTCGGAACATACATTTGCCACCGCGGATAACCCCGATTCCGCTCCCCGCGTCTAATGAAAAGGACCAAGATTTAGGGACCTTGGTGTCTTCCCACCCGGGCGTATAATCAGGCCTTAGAGGAGTACCCCTATGAAGTTCAGATGGCTGGCAATCGCGATCGGATTGGCGGCGTTCACTGCAGAGCCTTGGATGTTTGCGCAAACGCAGACTCCTGGCCAGAATTCACCGCAGACCCAGACGCCGGGAAACGATCCGGACGCGGGTCAGCCCAAAGCCGGGGACGTGCAGAACGCGCCCAAGCAAAAACCCGCAGCCCTGCCGACGCAGGATGACAGCCAGATCAAGCATAACGGCGGCAAAACCGACGTGGATGCGGTGGGGAACCGCAACGTGGGTTGCGGGCGCGGCGTAGGAAACTGGTACTCGGTCGAGGGACAGGTAGCACGCGGGCGTCAGTATGCCCAGCAGATCGAGTCCCAGATCAAGTTAGTCAACGATCCCGTCATTACCGAGTACGTGAACCGCGTCGGACAGAATCTGGTGCGCAACTCGGACGCCCAGGTGCCGTTCACCATCAAGGTTATTGATTCCGACGTGGTAAATGCGATGGCCTTGCCCGGCGGATTCTTCTACGTTAACTCCGGGTTGATTCTGGCCGCGGATGAAGAAGCCGAAATGGCCGGCGTTATGGCGCATGAAATTGCGCACGTGGCCGCATGCCACTATGGCCGGGAAATGACCCGGGCCAATCTGCTGCAGCTGGCCTCGTTACCGGCGATCTTCATGGGCGGCGCACTGGGATACGGGATCTACGAAGGTATGGGTCTCGGGATTCCGCTGACCTTTCTGCACTTCTCTCGCGGCTTCGAAGCTGAGGCGGACTATCTCGGAATCGAGTACATGTACCGGTCGGGATATGATCCGTCGGCGTTCGTATCGTTCTTCGAAAAGATCCAGGCGATGGAGAAGAAGAAACCCGGCACCCTGTCGAAGGCCTTTGACACGCATCCGCAGACGCCGGACCGTATCGAAAAATCGCAGGACGAGATCCGCAAGATTTTGCCCGCCAAACAGCAGTACGTCGTGACCACTTCGGAATTCGACGAGGTGAAGGCGCGGTTGGCGGCGATCGAGAACAAGCACAAGTTGCTGGACGAGAAAGACGCAAACAAGCCCAGCTTACGGCGAACTTCCAACACCAGCGACAAGTCGGATGACAGCAAGAAGGATGACGATCGTCCGACCTTGAAGCGGCGTGACGATTCCAATTAACCAGTCTGCTCCTGACTACACCGGCGGCGGAGGCCGCCGGTTTGTTTTGCCTAGCGAGGCCTCATAGAGCCGGGGGAAGGACGCACCCTGAACTTCGCAGTTCCCATGTCTCGCAAAATGGCGAGACATGGGGCACGCTAATGTTTGGGGCATCCAGTTCTCCCCCTGTGTTCAGCAGGTCACCTATTCTCCTGGAACTACATCTCATCACCAGCGGTTGTGATTCTGATCACAGATTGCACTTGGGGAACGACTTACCCTCGGCTATGCTTGTGTGCACGCGAGCTTAAAGGCGGAAAAGTTCATGCCAGAAAATACACTAAGTATCACCGACAACCGGACCGGGAAGGTCTACACCGTTCCAGTCGAGAACGGCACGATACGCGCGATGGATTTGCGTCAAATCAAGAGCGGACCCGACGATTTTGGGCTGATGACGTACGACCCGGCGTACATGAATACGGCCTCGTGCAGGAGCAGCATCACTTACATCGATGGAGAGAAGGGAATCCTGCGCTATCGCGGTTATCCCATCGAGGTCCTGGCCGAGCGTTGCACATTTCTGGAAGTCGCGTACCTGTTGATGTTTGGTGAGTTGCCCACCGAAAAGGAACTCAAGCAGTGGGTTTACGACATCACGCACCACACCATGCTGCACGAGACCACAAAGAAATTCATGGAGGGATTCCGTTACTCGGCGCATCCCATGTCGATGTTCGTGAGCACGATTGCGGCTTTGTCGAGCGTTTATCCGGACGCCAAGCTGGTACGCGATCCCAAGCATCGCATGCACCAGATTATCCGGCTGATTGGAAAAGTACCGTCGATTGCAGCGATGTCATACCGGCATAATGTGGGGTTTCCCTATGTCTATCCCGACAACGACCTGAGCTACACCGAGAATTTCATGAACATGTTGTGGAAGATGGTTGAGCCCAAGTACGTGGCGCATCCAGCGATTGCGCGTGCTCTGGACATTCTCTTCATCCTCCATGCCGATCACGAACAGAACTGCAGCACCAGCGCAATGCGGTCTGTGGGCAGTTCGGAGACCGATCCCTATCTCGCAGTCGCTTCGGCCGCCTCAGCCCTTGCGGGTACGCTCCATGGCGGAGCCAACGAAGAAGTACTGAAGATGCTGGATGAGATTGGAAGCAAAGATCACGTTCCCGCGTACATCAAGCGGGTGAAGGAGGGAAAGATCAAGCTGATGGGCTTCGGGCACCGGATCTACAAGAACTACGACCCGCGAGCCAAGATCATCCGCTGGAGCGCTGAGCAGGTGTTCGAAGTCACCGGGCGCAATCCCAAGCTCGACATTGCGCTGGAACTGGAGCGCATCGCGCTGGAAGACGAGTACTTCGTGAAGCGCAAGCTGTATCCCAACGTCGACTTCTATTCAGGAATCATGTACCAGGCGATGGGCTTCCGTCCGGAAATGTTCACAGTGTTGTTTGCAATTCCGCGGACGGCAGGATGGCTGGCGCAGTGGGAAGAACTGACGAACGACCCAGAGCAGAAAATTGCGCGTCCGCGTCAGGTCTACACTGGCTTGGGAGAGCGCGAGTTTGTTCCGATTGACAAGCGCGTGCCGGTACCAATTCCGGCTGATTATCCAACGCGCTAGCTAATCTGCAAAGAAGCGAGTCCTGGACGACAAATCCGTCCAGGGCTCAGTTTTTGTGTTGGCGTCCTGCGCCAACCGGGAAGTTGCGGTGAACTTCAGACAGCGTGCTTGGCCAATTCTGCCAGGCGCTCGCGGTGGCGTTCGGGCGAGGTGATGACTTTCATCTGCTGCCAGTCGTATGCAAATTCCTTGCCGCAATCGAGACAGACGACATACGTACCAGTAAGCGCAGCGGCCTGGGGGCGGCGTTTGGCGCGGCGAACTGTAACAGGAAAGCTGTAACGCGAGTGTCTACAGCCGAAAAGCGCTTCGACCAGTTTTGCAATCATGACCCACCTTCCATACCTGAGCGGTGTATGTCCGAACCTGGGTTCTACCTGAGTGGGTGCGCCCCCTCACGACGACGTGTACGCTGCCACTCATCTACTTAGATTCACCCGTTGCCAAAAGGGTTTAGGTTTTCCACCCCGTGTCGTTGCAAACCAGGGGCCGGAATGGAAGTGCCTGCATTACTAGCGTTTAGCGCAAGTTCCTCCGAGCAGTCCAAGGTTGGAAGTGAACTATTTTTCATCCTTCATCAGCAAAGCTGCATGGCTGCGTGGAATCTCGGGCTGCGCCGCGACCTTGAATCCGGCGGCCTTCGCGGCCGTCAACTCAGCTTGAAACTTCGCGGTACTTACGTGTCCGCGTGGCTCGGCAAGCAGGAGACTCGCGTGTGGTTTGCAGACCTTCGCGGCTTCGGAGAAGAACCGCAAGGGGTCGGGGAACTCGTGTACGACTGCGAAGGCAAGAGTGAAATCGATTTTGTCCGTGAGATCATTCAACGCCATGGTGTCCGCCGGGACGATGCGCGCGTCAATGCGCTGCAGCACGTGCGCCCTGGCAGCGCGACGTTTCAGAGCGGCAATCATTTGGGGCTGGAGATCAACTGCATACACCCGGCCCGACGCACCAACCAGACGAGCCAACGGAATCGTAAAAAATCCCATGCCCGGACCGGGTTCGAGCGCGGTGATTCCTTCATGCACGTAAGGGCTAAGAATACTGATCGGATCCTGTGACCAGCGACGAAATGGACACAAGAGGAAGTATCCAATCCACCACGGGCAAACGCGGTCTGTCATACGAGAATTTTAGCCATGAAGAAGGCGCCAGAAAGTGATGGCACTCACCAGAGTGCTTTCTGTGTGTTCAGGGCGGTGTTGTTGCCCGAACAACTATCGCCCGAGCTGGATAACTTAGAGGTGAGTGCTAGACACTCTGCGGACCGCGCTTTTTCTGCTGCTGGCACTTGGTCATAATCGCCGAGCGCAACCGGCTGCGGAGATCGTCAGGCAATTCGTAGAGTTGCGAGTCGCGATAGATCTCGATGGTCTTCTTGGTAGTGTCGCAAACGACGTAGCAGTTGTGGCACCAGGAAAGATGATTTTCCAACTCGACTTTAGTTTTTTCGTCGAGAACGCCGTCCAGATAACTGGTCAGCTCGTGAAGGAACTCAGAGCATTTCACAGGTCGCCATCTCCGCTCGCCACATCGTTTTCAACATTTCCATTCTTAGCCTTCTTTTCGTCGCCATTCTCGCGGCGCTGAAAGTACCGCGTAAGCCGCTCGCGAAGCTGCAGGCGCGCCCGCAACAGCCGCGATTTCACCGCAGGCACACTCAACTCGAGCGCGGCCGCCGTTTCTTCCGTGGATAAACCTTCCACGTCCCTCAACACGAACACCGTCCGAAAGCCCGGGGGCAAGCCTTGGATGGTCTTGCTTAGAATCTCTCGTAACTCCGCTTGCGTGTACTGCTGTTCCGGATTCGGACTCCAGTCCGCGATCTCACGCGGCAAAGAGTCATCTTCCGTTTTGATGTCTTCATCCAGCGAAACGGTGCGCTCGGGCTTGCGCCGGCGCAATTTCATCAGCGCTTCGTTTACTGCAATGCGAACCAGCCAGGTATAAAACTTCGATTGCTCTTGGAACTTGGCCAGGTTGCCATAGGCCTTGAGGAACGCCTCCTGCACCACATCTTCCGCATCTTCGCGGTTCTGCGTGATGTGCTGAGCGATCCGAAAGACGTTGCGATCGTAGCGGCGAACCAGTTCTTCGAACGCGGAATCATCTCCCGCCTTGGCCGCCCGTACGAGCGCTATCTCCTCGCTAACAGGCCCATCTAGTTTGTTTTGGATGGCTCCCATGACTCCAACGATGCAGTAATTTTGCCCGCTTCGCAGCAGCGTCACGCAGAATTTCGCGGCAGCCGTAGGACGAGGCGACGAATCGGAACTGTTATTTTACTTGGTAACCAGCCGGATGGCGAATTGGCTTTGTCATGGTCGAGGGGAGGGGTTTGGGTTAGAGTTCGAAGTAGGCGGTTTTGTCGCAGATGAGCAGGTACCGAAGTCACCTTCTGCCGTCGGGCAAGTGCAATATAATCAGCAGTTAGGTCGTGTCATTTCGACCGCCGGAGCCCCCGGGTGGAAAATGGTTTTTTGACCAATGGCGGATAGCAAGAAAATCCAGCAAATTGTCGAACGCGCAGTGGCGCAGGTTCTGGACCGCCAACTGCCCAAACTGCAGGCGGAGCTCGTTGAGCGCGTACTCGCGGACTTGCCAGCACAGCCTGCAAATGTGACGGCGGGCGCCGGTGTCGCTGTTTCCAGTGGCCTGGTGCACGCGATGGCCAGCATTCACGCGGGCACCACGCAAAAAGAAATTCTTCGCTCGCTGCTTGATGCGGCCGCGGGGTACGCCGCTCGCGTGGCTTTGTTCGTGGTGAAAGCGGGGGCCGCAACCGGATGGCAAAGCCGTGGCCTGGGCAATGAGGATGCGGTCAAGGATTTCCCTCTCGATATCAGCAGCGGGCCGGTCGCTCACGCCTTTCAGAACCGGGTGGCTGCTCCAGCGAACATCGCTGAGATGGACCGGCGCTTCGTAAAGCAATTCGGCGGGCCGGACAACGAGCAGATTCTGGTGCTGCCGCTGGTCTTGAAAGAGAAAGTGGCCGCGCTTCTATACGCCGACGGCGGATCAAGCGGGTTGCTGGACGCTGCGTCTTTAGAGGTACTGGTCATGAGCGCCAGCACGTGGCTGGAAGTGGCTTCACTTCGCAAGCAAGCGCAGGCCCTCCGCGAAGCCGGAGATACAGTCGCGGTTGAGCGCCCTGGCGCGCCGGTGCAGACGGTTACTTCTTTTCCCGATCCTTTTGCCGGGCATGCTCCGAAACACGTGGCCCGATCTCCTGAACCGGAGCCCGTGGCGGAGGTGGTGGAAGTGGCTTCTGCCGCGTCGGCAAGCGCAGCGGCGGCTCCGGCAACCGACCCATTTGCCGGACTTTCTGCTGAGGATGCCGATGTTCACCGCAAAGCGCAGCGCTTTGCGCGCCTGTTGGTGGATGAGATCAAGCTATACAACCAGGCGAAGGTGTCCGAGGGCCGGCGGAACAAAGATTTGTATGATCGCTTGAAGGAAGATATTGAGAAGAGTCGCGTCACGTTCCAAAAACGTTATGGCAATACTGCGGCGGCCAGCGGCGACTACTTCCAAAAGGAAGTGCTTCGCAGCCTGGCCGAGGACGACCTGTCGGTCATGGGCGCGAACTTCCGCAGGTAGTGCGATAAGCAAGCTTAGAGGGAGAGCTCTTGCGATTCCAGTCCCGTCCCAGGACGCATCAAAAATTAAAGTGGCGTTGTCATAACGGCTTCAAAACAGGTTCTGGACTCGGGTTTTCGGGCAAATAGATCAGTGGTTCACTTCTGTCTCAAGCATTCGCGAGTGCTCGCGCTGGCCGGGGGGCTGTTGAGCGCGTTCCCCAGTGCGTGGCCGTTTCAAACGTCCGCGGCAACAGCTGCGCAAGGGGCTGATCAGGGTCCCAAGCGTGCGTCATCCTCAAAGAAGTCTTCCAGCACGAAATCCAAGACTGCGACGAAGAAGACTAGCGCGCACGCTGCGGCGCGCAGGCGTCGCCGGGCCATGTCTCCGCGGGTGCGCCGGATCCGGCAGGCATTTGTTGCCTCCACAACTTTGCGTCCCATGGCGCAGCAATTGATTCAGGATCGCACTCCGGCCGCCTATGCGGGAGTCGAAGCGTACGCGCGTGCGCACGCCAAGGAAGATGCCGGCGCGCTCGCGTGGCTGGCTGTGGGATACGCACACGTCATCGATCACGAATACGCCAAGGCGATCGATCCGCTGAACCGGGCCAAGCCGCTAGCCGGCGATTTGGGGGATTACGTTACTTACTATCTGGGGCTTTGCTACCTGCAAACGGGCCGCCAGGCCGAAGGCATGGCGGCGCTGGCAACCTTCAGCAGCACGTATCCTGACTCGCTGCTCGCGCGGGACGCTCATTTGGCGTATGCCAACGGCCTGCTGAGTGAGGGTCGTGCGGCGGAGGCTGCTGAGATTCTGGAGAAAGACCGGCTCCCGGCGCGATCGGACATCGAATTTGCGCTGGGCAAGGTCTACGCGGCTCTGGGCCAAACCGGCAAGGCAGCCGAGGCATTCAGCAACGTGTACTTCAACATGCCTTCGTCGCCGGATGCAGATAATGCATATTCCGAACTGCTCAAGCTGCACGGCGCGCCACCGACCACCGCGGCCCAGCGCAAGGCCAGGGCAGAGTTGCTCATTAAAGCGCGACGGTACGCCGATGCCGCGGCAGAATTCGGGCAACTGGCCGCCAATGCGTCCCCGGAAACGCGGCCGGAAGCGGAACTGGCTTATGCCGATGCCTTGCATCGGGCGGGACGTAATCGGGAAGCCAAGGCGGAAATCACCAATCTGCCGGGGGCGACTGCGGAACAGAGCGCGCATCGCTTGTACATTCTCGGCGAGGTCGCATGGGCTACCGATGATAATGCAACGTTCTACAGCACCGTGGACCAGTTGCGACAATCCGCTTCCACCAGCCCGTGGCTGGAAGCGGCGCTGTTGTCTGCGGCGAATCTCCACCTGGTGCATCACGAATACGATCAGGCGCTCGACTGCTACCGCGAACTGCAGCAGCGATTTCCAAATGGATCAAAGGCTTCTTACGCTCACTGGAAGACTGCATGGCTGACACTGCGGCAGGCTCGCAAGGAAGATGCCAAGAAACTTCTGGAGGAGCAGATCTCGTTGTATCCCGGGGGCAACGAAGCGAATGCGGCGCTGTACTGGCGTGCCCGATTAGCGGAAGAGGATAACCAGCCGGCGATGGCCCGGGCATTCTATGAGAAGTTGTCGCAACGATATCGCAACTACTACTACGCTGAATTGGCGCGGCAGCGTTTGGAGAAAATTCCCGTGGTGGCCGATCCTCCGGGAGAGTTTCCTCTGCTGGATAGAATTCCGCCGCTTGAGCACGCGGAGAAGATCGAATTGACGGAAGCGCCCAGCGATAATCTCCACCTGCAGAAAGCGAAGCTGCTCGGCAACGGCGGCCTGGTGGATTTCGCGGTGAGCGAGATGCAGGCGGCCGCGAAAGAAGATCCGGGCAGCTGGTCGCTCGCAGAAACGGCGGAGCTGTTCACCGATACTGGTCATTATGATCGGGCGATCGAAACCATGAAGCGTTCGGTGCCCAGCTACTTCGCCGTAGACATCCCTATGCTGCCGCGAGAATATTGGGAAGCGCTGTTTCCGCGTCCCTATTGGCCGGACTTAAAGAAATTTTCCGAGAAAAACGGTTTGGATCCTTACCTCGTCGCTTCGCTGATCCGGCAGGAATCGGAATTCAATCCGGTGGCCGTATCGCGAGCGAACGCCGTCGGCCTG
>DASVAE010000108.1:0-46956 GCA_036376495.1 Candidatus Sulfotelmatobacter sp.
GAGGCCGACCGTCCAAATATTGTTTTCCTTCAACTCCTCAACACTCCGCGAGATATTGGTGACCTTGGCGATGGGCAGGTGCTCGCTGGCACCAGCGGAGGCCTTGGTCACGGTGCCGGTAACGGTGGCCGCCCGCCGTTCCGGAATAACGACGCCGTTTGCTCCCGCAGCATCAGCGGTACGCAGAATTGCTCCCAGGTTGTGCGGATCTTCCACGCCGTCGAGGACCACGATGAGCGAATAGTTGCCGCGCTTCGCCGCGATCACGTCGGCAAGATCGTTGTACTGCTTGGCGGACGTAACGGCGACGACTCCCTGGTGCGCGGCGTTCCCCGCCATGCGATCGAGTTCGGTGCGCTGCAGAAAGCGGACCGGCACGCTGAGGCGCCGGCAATCTTCGATCAGGCGCTGCAGGCGGATGTCATGCCGCTCTTTCGCCATTCCCACCCACTCGAATGCCCTTCCGCGCGCTTTCAGGGCCTCAGTGACGGAGTTGATCCCGTAGATGTAGTGCATGAAGTATCAGTGTAACGCGTTAGCTCCTAGCTCTTAGCTTCCAGCTCTTAGCTAATGGCCCACCGTTTGACGAATTCGAGAATGGCAACTGGTTCCGGACGCTCGGTGTAGTCTTCATCGGCTGACGCATACAGGACTATGCCGTCTCGGTTGATGATGTATGTCGCGGGAATGGGCAACTCCCAACTGGGATCGCCATTCGCGAAGGGCAGGTTGACGAATGCGCGGCGGTAGACCGCTTCCTGCGCTGGCGGAACGCGATATGTCAGCCCAAACTGACGTGCAATCTTGTTCCCAGGATCCGAGAGCAAGGGAAAACGCAGCTTGTGCTGATCATGCATGAAGAACGACTGCTTCACAGTTTGCGGCGAGATCGCGACCAAGCTCGGTCCCGCTTGCTCGATCTGCGGCAGAATCAAATTCATGGCTTCCATCTGTCCAACGCAGAATGGGCACCAGCGCCCGCGGATGAAACAAAGCACCAGGCGTCCTTTGGCGAGCAGGTCGGAGGACCGCACCATCCTGCCATCATGATCCTGCAATTCGAAGTATGGGATCGTCGCACGTACGGGCAAGATTTTTGCCGCGAGATTCCTGGCTTTCAGTTCAGCGACTGCTCCCGCGTGGAGGGACTGGGTTTGAGGCGGGACATACTTCGCGATCAGGTCTTTGCGCTCCGCAAAAATCTCGCGCAAGGGGCGCATGTCGGAGGCTGGGATGGATTCTTCTAGAGAACGCCACTTCATAATCGTAGTTCCGCGCCCGGAGTAGGGATCCTTCGACTGCGCTCAGTATGACATTCCTGGAGACCTGTGTGAGTGACCTCGAATCCTACATCCCTGGCATCTTCATCCCTGCCAGCCTGCGCGCAAAGCTGGGTTTGCCCATCTGCTTGAACATTTTTTTCATTTGCGCATACTGACGAAGAAGATTGTTCACTTCCTGAATGGTCGTACCGGAGCCGCGGGCGATGCGCTTTCTGCGGCTGCCATTGATGACCTCGTGATGACTGCGCTCGTGCCTGGTCATGGAGTTGATAATGGCTTCCACCCGGTCAATCTGCTTTTCGTCCACCTGGTCCGCAGCCTTTTGCAGGCCGCTGAAGGGGCCAATGGACGGCAGCATGCCCATCAGGCTCTTCATCGATCCCATCTTGCGCACTGATCGCAACTGGTCGCGGAAATCTTCGAGCGAGAAGCCGTCCCCGGCAAGGGCTTTCTTCGCCATTTCCTCGGCTTTTTTCTTGTCTACATGCTGTTCGGCGCGCTCGATCAGCGACAAGATGTCGCCCATGCCGAGAATGCGGGAGACGATGCGATCGGGATGGAACGGTTCGAGCGCATCATACTTTTCACCAATTCCGATGAACTTGATCGGTTGTCCTGTGACTTGGCGGATCGAGAGCGCCGCTCCGCCGCGGGCGTCGCCATCCATTTTTGTGAGCACGACGCCCGTAAGCGAGAGCTTTTTGTGGAACTCTTCGGCGGAGTTCACCGCATCCTGTCCAGTCATAGCGTCGGCAACGAAAAGGATTTCTGACGGATTCAGCAGCTTTTTCAGCGACTGCATCTCGTCCATGAGCTGGTCGTCGATGTGCAACCGGCCCGCGGTATCGACAATGAGCACGTCGCATCCGGTAACCACCGCTTCTCGGCGAGCTTCTTTCACGAGCCGCTCGACCGTCGCGGTATTGGCCTCGGTGACTTGTCCTTCGTAGATGTGGCTCCTGACCGCCTGCGCTACGACCTTCAACTGCTCGCGAGCGGCAGGACGGTACACGTCCACGGAGACGAGCAGCGGGCGATGGCCGCCATTTTTGTACCAGTGGGCGAGTTTGCCGGAGGTGGTCGTCTTACCAGAACCTTGCAACCCTGCCATGAGAACGACTGTGGGTGGCTGGGAAGCGAACCTCACCTTCGCGGTGTCTTTGCCCAGGATCTCGACCAATTCGTCGCGCAGAATCTTGATGACCTGCTCACCGGGCGAGAGCGCAGTCATGACTTCTTGTCCGACTGCCTTGGCGCGGATGTGGTCGATCAGCTGCTTGACAACTTTGAAGTTGACGTCGGCCTCAAGCAGGGCGAGGCGAATTTCGCGCATCGCCTCATCAATGTTCTCCTCCGTCAGTGTGGCTTGCCCACGGAGGCTCTTGAAAGCGCGTTGGAGTTTTTCCTGAAGGTTTTCAAACATAGTCAGATTTGTCTATTTTACCAGCGCTGGAGCCAGGCCCCGTGGCTACGATTCGAAGACTTCTCTTGCTGCTAGTACTGTGTTGGTGTGGATCGTGACCGTGTCCTCCACATTCAGGGCGTAGCCGCCAGCATAAGTGACCATCACTGGGACGTCTCGCACTTTTGCTACCCGTAAGACTAACTCGTCTCGCTTCCTTAAGCCTTCAATCGTCAGATCCAAGCCGCCGAGCTGGTCTTCGCGATACGGGTCTGCGCCCGCGACGTAGCAAAGCAAGTCGGGCTCGAACTGCCGGAAGCCCGAGCTCAGCGCGTTATCCAGCCACGCAAGATAGTCATCATCGCCAATGCCGTCCGGGAGATCGACGTCGATCGAAGATGGCGGCTTGTACATCGGATAATTATTGTGCTGGTGAAGGGAAATGGTGAAGACATCCCCAGCGTGCGCTCCGCGCATGCGAGTTTTCGCCGCCCAAGCCTGATTCAGAGTCGATGCGGACGCAGATGGCAAGGGAAGGCTCTCCGTCCGGGTGCCTGCAAAAATCGCAGCGGTTCCGTTTCCCTGGTGAACATCGCAATCGACAGTCATGGCGGTGCGGATCTGATTATCGCGCTGCAAACGACGGATCGCCACCGCAACGTCGTGGATCATGCAGAAGCCTTCGCCATGATCGGCATGAGCATGATGGAATCCGCCGCCGATGCTGATGCAGACCCGGTCGTTTAGTGCCTGTTGAGCCGCCAATATCGATCCGCCTGCGGCTAGCCAGAAGGCGTCGACCAGGTCGCGGGAGTAGGGAATCTCCATCTCCATCTCTTCGCGCGGGCTCAGGGCTCCAGTCTTCAGCTTCTGCACATACTCGGGTTTGTGAACGAGCAGAATGTCCTGATCGGTCGCGGGTTGCGGCTCCAGGAAGTCAGCGGGATGTGCGACACCAGTGGAAATCAATCGATCCCGGATGCGACGGTACTTTTCCGCGGGAAAAACATGTTTGCCAATTGGCAGAAAATAGGAGTCGCTGTAAACGAGCTTGAACGGGAGCATTGCGTTTGATCAAACCTTTACCATTGTCAATCGAGCACAGCGAGAGTCAGCGCTTGCGTGGCGATGACTCGCTCGGGACGATCTGCCTCCGCACGGGGACAATCGCTCCTTTGGACGGGTCCGCGGCCGCGCTGGCCCGGGTCAACACTTCCTGCTGGATGTACTGGACGAACTCCTGAATCTGTCGCTGCATCTCCTCCATGCGTTCGCGCATTTGCAGGATGATCGCCATTCCCGCGATATTGACCCCAAGATCGCGTGCCAGGGAAAGAATGAATTCCAATCGTTCCAGATCTTCGTCGGTGTAAAGGCGCGTATTGCCTTCGGTGCGAGAGGGTTTAAGCAGGCCTTCGCGCTCGTAGAGCCGCAGGGTTTGGGGGTGGATGCCGTACATCTCGGCGACGGACGAGATCATGTAGGCTCCCTTGGATTTTCGCTTCGTCATGGAGTACCCAAACGATTCTATTGCAGGGCTTCCCTTCCCTTCTAGTTCCATATCAACCCCTGCGGGAGAAATGCGCCAAACCTGAAAGCGGACCCTGCATCGAACTGCCGGAGGTCAAAATGGACGAGAACAATGCCATCGATGTAGTGGAACATCTGATTGAAAGGTGCCGGGACGGGCAAAACGGCTTTCAAGAGGCCGCCGAAAAGGTAAAAAGGACAGACTTGAAATCATTTTTCATCGAGGTCAGTGCGGAACGCCGAGAATTCGCCGAAGAACTGCAGGCGGAGCTCGCGCGCCTCGGCAAGCCGGAGAAGAAAGTATCCGGATCGGCCGAGGGCGCACTGCATCGTGCATGGGTCGATACAAAGGTCGCGCTGGGCGGCGATGATCATACAGTGCTTGACTGGCTCGAGCACGGAGAGGATGTTGCCAAAGACGCTTACCAAAAGGCGCTTACTTCAGCCTTGCCGGGCACGGTGGGCCAAATCGTCAGGCGGCAGGCCGCGAGTGTGCAGCGCGTGCATGATCAAGTGAAAGCCTTCCGCGATCAGGCCAAAGCGGCTTGAATGCGCAACTCCGGTCCTCAGCCGGTCAGCATGGATGGAGGAGTCCAGAGGAGAGGACTGGGTTTCCAGTCCTCTCATTTTTTTTCGTGAAGCAGGAGCAATAGCATGAAACCGCTGGCGCTGTTGGTTGCATTCGGCAGCATTTTGTCGAGTGCGTTCTCCCAGCCGGGTCAATGTCAGACGACCGCGCCGGAAAACCAAGCACTGCCTGCCGCACAGAAGAACCTGCCCAGCGCAAAAGATCGCGCCGGGCACTTCGGCATCGGCGTGAAACTCTCCTCTTTGGGTCTGGGTCTCGAAGCGGCGTTGCGGGTGAACGAGCGCAGCAATCTGCGCGCCGGGTTCAACGTTCTGGGATATAGTCACATCTTCACCAAAGATGGGATTGCGTACGACGGTCATTTGAACTTCAAAACACTCGAAGCGCACTATGACTTCTTCCCCTGGGCCGGCGGGTTTCATGTGAGCCCGGGCTTATTGCTTTACACCGCCGATCCGATCAAGGCGAATGCATCGGTGCCCGGTGATAAATCTTTCTCGCTGGGCGGAGTGACCTTCTATAGCGATCGTTCCAGCCCCACGACAGCGCGAGGCAGAATCACTTTCAATCGGGCTGCTCCCACCATCACTGTGGGATGGGGGAATCTCATTTCCCGAAAGGAAGGGAGCCGGTTCAGCTTCCCTTTTGAGATCGGCGTCGTATTTCAGGGTAGTCCGAGCACCAGCTTGGCATTCGGCGGCAATGTGTGTACCTCGCCTGGGGTAGATTGCACTTCAGCGCAGAGCAATGCGGAGGTACAGCGCAATATCGTTTCTGAGCAGCGGAAGATCAATAACACTTTGTCCTTTCTGAAGGTGTATCCGATCATCTCGAGCGGCTTCGGAGTCCGTTTCTAGGCAGGAAAGAAACGGGTCTGGCGATCTCAGTTCCAGACCCGTCCCTTGTCTCGTTGCTCAGGCTGTGGGCTGCGCTCTGGTGGGTTCCGCAGCCGACCAACCTTGCGGTTTGAGCAGGTGATTGATGATGTAGGCCAGGCCGCCGGCCGCAATCAGGATCATGCCGAAAGCGAAGGAACTCATGCCCAGAATGGACTCGTGCTCGCTGCGGATCACTGAAAATACGAGCAGAAGCACGGGAGGAATGCCGATGGCTATGGCTCCCAGCTTTCCACCTGGAACACGGAAGGGGCGCTTCAGAGCAGGTTCGCGGAACCGGAGGACCGCCAAGGCGAGGAACTCTAGCGACAGACTCGCCCCGTAAAGCAGGATGTCGAGTGTCACCAGCCGGGCGAAGCCCAAGCCGAGGCACATCGCCCATCCAATCGCGAGAGCGATGATGGCGACCCACGGAGCGCGGGATTTCTTCTGCAGTTTCCCGAAGACGGCCGGAAGCATCCCGTCCTGCGCCATGGCCAGCGGAAGCCGCGAGTAGCTCATCACCAGCGCGTTAAACATGCCGAAGGCGCTGATCATGCCCCCGAGCACAATCCCGATGCGCAGAAGCGGACCGCCGACGAGGGCGGCGATATCAGCCCAGGAACCGGTTTCCCAGGCGGTAGCTTTGAGCCCAGTCATCCACATCGCCGCGAATGGCAGGACGTAGCTGATGGCCACGATCGTGACCGCCGCGAGCATAGCGCGGGGATACGTCCGCTGCGGGCGCTCGACTTCGGTGGCGATTGTCGAGGCATTGTCCCATCCCATGTAGTTCCACATGCAGATGAGCAGGCCGCCAAGGATATCCACGTTTGACGTCGTCGGCCGGGTGACGGCGTTGGCCAAGGCTCCGAGTTTGAACGGGGCCAACAACACGACCGCGATGAATGGGGCCGACAGTGCGAAGAACAGCCAGAGCGAGGTCAAGGACACGACTTTTACTCCAGCAATATTCAGCAGCGCGCAGGCGATCACGACCGCCAGCGCTACCCACCACCCGCGGTTTGCCTGCTGAAACCAAGGGAACATCCGGGTCAGGTAGGCGACGAAGAGCGTGGGATAGATCGCCATGTCGAAGATCGACGCAATCAGCGATAGCCAGGCTTCCTGGAACCCCCAGAAGTTGCCCATGGCGCGGCGAACCCAGGCGTAATATCCGCCTTCGAAGGGCAGCGCGCTCGATAGCTCGCCGATCATGAAGGCCGTGGGCAGGCTCCAGAGCAACGGGGTGATGAGCAGGATCAGGATGCCGCGTCCGTACCCGGCACCATGCACGATGTCTTCGGTGCCATAGGTTCCGCCCGACACCATAAAGAAGGTAGCGGCGACCAAGGGCCAAAGGGTGAGGCGGACGAATTTTTTCCGGTTGGGGACTACGGCAGGCTGGGGGTGTTCGAATTGTGGACGCTGGGCGCTAGCTGTTGCCAATTTCTACGGCTTCCTCCGCAAGCGACTCACTCTCACCACCGCGTCTCCCTTGATGTCTCACTCGCGGCTCCCGGGTTAGAGCGATTCCACGGGCATTGCGGCGGAGTTAGTTCGCAAGTGTGAGATTACGGGAAAATTCCCCAGATGCAATACTTTTTTTGCGCCTAGATTGAAATTTTTGTAA
Organism: Candidatus Sulfotelmatobacter sp.; assembly: GCA_036376495.1. GTDB lineage: Bacteria > Acidobacteriota > Terriglobia > Terriglobales > Acidobacteriaceae > Sulfotelmatobacter. The sequence goes on from DASVAE010000108.1 coordinate 7,313, forward strand.
GCAGAAGGAAGGTGTAGCCGCGACGCATCGTCCGGGATCGCGCGAAGCGCGATCGAATCTCCGGGGGCCAGGCATAACACCGTATGCGTCGCGTTCGGCGACGCACGGCGAACGAGGCGTTCGGCCCTACACAAACTGAACCTTCGCCTAGACTTCGAGTTCCCATCTTTCGGCGACCAGATTTTTCCGGCCCCAGCTGTGGTGGCGCTTTTTGGCCACCAGCTTAAACCCTGCTTGCTGGTACAGATGCCGGGCGGAATAGAGTTCGCTCTGCGTCCACAAAACGATCTTCTTATATCCCGCGTGGCGGGCGAAGCTTGTGCATTCGGCGACGAGGCGCTTGCCAATGCCGAGGCCGCGAGCGGACGGTTCCACGAGCAGCAGGCGGAGTTTGGCCACCATCTTTGATTTTTTGACCAAAAAGATGGAGCCGATAATCTCTCCGTCGCGCTCTGCGATCCAGCAGGCGTCGCGCTTCGGATCGAAGTTCTGGACGAAGTGGGCCACGATTTCGGCCACGAGCGCCTCGAAGCGCTCGTCGTATTTGTACTCTTGCCAGTAGAGTGCGCCATGTCGATGAACGACCCATCCCATGTCTCCAGGACGATGCGGGCGCACCAAGTACGGCGACTGCGATTGAGGCTTGGGACCAAGCACGTTTTCGACGGTATGCAGGGCGCTGAGCAAGCGCTTCTGCTGTGACGGCGACAGCTTGGTTAAGAGAGCGCCCACCTGCTCGTCGGAACGGGCTTCCAGAGGCTCGAACGTTTTTCTTCCGAGAGCAGTCAACGAAAGCAAGGCCTGCCGTCCATCGAGAGGGGATTCAGCACGGGCGATCAGCTGGTGTTTCTCGAAATTACACAGCATCCGGCTGAGATAACCGGCATCGAGGCCCAGGTCTCGGCAAAGATCTGTGGCCGTGCATTGCGGACGGTGGGCCAGTTCATAGAGCACGCGCGTTTCCGTGAGGGAAAACGGACCATCGAGCAGGTGCTCATTCAAGACGCCAATTTGCCGCGTGTAGAAACGATTGAAGCTACGGACGGTTCGGACAGGCGAATCGGCAACTATTGGAGGAGAAGCCATGGCTTTGGATCATCCTCCAATTATTTGACTTAGTCAAGTATTTCGACCGTCGCACAACCAAAGTAGCGTGACTTCAGAATTATGCGCCGCGCTTGGATTTCAACTCCGCCAGCAGGTGCTCGATCCGATCTTCCTTCTCGAGAGCGGCGAGACGGTCCTCGATGTTGTCGGAGGCAATCTCGCCCTTGGCCTGGCTCACCGCTTCCGAGTGCGCCACTTTGCGCTTCATGCGATCAAAGGCTGCGGCTTTCGATCCGTCGCCCGAGGCCATGCGTGCATCGTTCGCCTTCCCTGCGGCACGAGCACGGCGATGGCGCGCAATCAGCACGTCAGATTTAGCTTGCGCTTCGGTCAGCTTCTGCTCCAATTGGCGCAATGCGCTCTTCAAGTTTTCGACCTGCGCCTTCTGATCGGTCACCTGCTGTTGGAAGTTCTCGCTGAGCTCGCGGAAGCTTTCGACGCGTTGGAGCGAGGCCCGCGCCAGATCGTCTTCTTTTTTGTCGACGGCCAGTTCGGCCTTGCGCATCCATTCCGCCACTTTGGCCTCGTTCTCTTTTTGCTTTTTCTCCAGCAGATGTTGGTCGGCGATGGCGATGGCAACCTGGGTCTTGACCTGCAGAAGCTGGTTCTGCATGTCGAGAATGACCTGCTTGATCATCTTTTCCGGATCTTCGGCCTTATCGATCAGGTCGTTCAAATTCGCTCTTAACAATGTGGAAACACGCTCTAGTAATGCCATGGGGACCTCTTTCTTAGCTTCTTAGTTGCTAGTTGCTGGCTCTTAGCTCTTAGCTCTTCTCACCAATATCGGCGCGATCGCTCCGATCTACGCTTCGGTTTCACAATGGCTTCCTCTGGATTACTTCATGGGACGAGTGAATGGCCGCGCAGTCTGGACACTCCGGTTTCTTACGTTGCCACGAAGCGCCAATCGCCACACCAATTGCGATTCCAATCGCCAGCCAGACGCCCACGTTCCCGGCAACCACGCCGAAGACAGCCCCCAGCGCGGCACCGAGTGCAATCCCGAGTCCTGCATATCTTGGCTTGACTTTCATAACTCACTCCTACGCAGATTCCGCTTCTCGCGTTTCAGGCTCTGAAATTTCACCGCCGCACGCTTTGCGGCGGGGCGGACGAGGCGTCTGCCACTACACAAGCTTTACGCTTTCGGCAACTCCGGCGGTTTTGGGCCCTTGTCACCGATCGCTCTTATCTTGCCTAGCAATTCAGACATCGGCATACCCGAGAGCGTCTCAAACAGGGCCGGCACTTGCGCCGCCATCTTGGCGATATCGCCGGTGATCTTGTTCATGCCTGCGGCCTCACCGTTTCCGGTGGACACGATCGTGATCTTGTCCACGTTGGTCAACGGACCCGCCAATGCCTTCACCACCTCTGGCATGCTGGCGAATAGCTTGTCGATGACCGCGGCCTGGTTGTATTCCTGGTAGGCCTCAGCTTTCACGTTCATCGCCTTGGCTTCGGCTTCGCCTTTTTTGAAGATGATCTCGGCTTCGGCCTCGCCCTGCTGCCGGATCGATGAAGCGTGGCCTTCGGCTTCCGCCATAAGCCGCTGCTTCTCGGCTTCGGCCAGCGTCTCGATGCGCTGACGCTCGATTTCCGCCTGCTTCAGCACGGTTGCGATCAGTTCTTTTTCTCGGCGATTGATCTCGGCTTCCTGCACCTTGACCTGCTGCTCCTTCTCGACCTGCTGCACCTTCACCTGCTCCGCCACAACCTGCTGCTGCATGATGTTGGTCTGGATGTCATAGGCCTTGTCAGCCTGCGCTTGCTGGCGCTTGGTGACTTCCAGGAACTGCGCTTTCTTCACTTCGAGATCGCGCTGCGCTTCGGCCTGTTTGGCCAGAGATAATGTCTCTGCCAGCACTCGTTCCTGATCGGCTTGCGCTTTGGCTACCGCCGATTCCCGAGTCGCCAGGGCTCGCCGAATCGCGGTGTCGCGATCCGCTTCAGCGGCGGCAACATCGGCATCGCGCTTGATGCGGGCTACGTCGGGACGCCCCATGTTGGTGATGTACTCGTTCTTGTCGCGAACTTCCTTGATCGTGAAGGAGATGACTTCCAGGCCCATCTTGTTCATGTCATCGGCGCAAGTGGAGCGCATGCGGTCGGAAACCATCTCCGGCTGCTTCACGATTTCTTCCACGGTAAGCTGACCGATGATGCCGCGTAGATGGCCTTCCATGACCAGGCGAATCAGGCCTTGCCGCTCGTCGTCTGTCTTGGTCAGGAACTGCTCGGAGGCGGTGAGAATCGATTCGGTGTCCGATTTCACCTTGATCTGCGCCACGGCTTCGACCGTGACTGCAACCCCTTGTTTGGTGTACAGATCCTGTTGCGGAGCCACGTCGAACGACATCAGTTCGAGCGAAAGCTCGCGGCAGATCTGCACCATGGGCAGCACCATCGTCCCGTGGCCTTTTACGACGCGGGTTCCACCCAGTCCATAAACGATCAGCGCCTCGTGCGGTCCCGCTTTGCGATAGATCCTTGCCATCCCGCTGATCAGGAACAGAATGACCATGACGGCCAAGGCGACAAAGATCCAAATTTCTACTGCATGGGGTATTTCCGGCATAACGCCTCCTTGGAACCAGTTCTCAGTTCTCAGTTCTTGGTTCTCAGTCGACGGATGGCAAATACAGGGGAGTTGGGAAACCGAGAACAGAAAACTGACAACTGAGAACTTTCTTGAGACCTTTGTTGTTCCTTCTGCGCGTTCAAATTGAATTTGACGATCGAATGATTGCCGTACCAGCAAAAGCTCACGACTACGTACCCAATCAGCAGGGCGGACCAGGCGGCAGCTGGCTTCTGTCCGTCGAGGATCAACGTGGATAGCGTGAAGATCACCAGCATCACACCCATAATCCCCAGACCCAGCTCCAGCGCCCCTTGTCGCGAGGTGTAGCCGTTCGGCCTCCAGTTGGCGTCGAAGTGGACCGCCATGCGCGCCGGCAGTTGCTCCCAAACGCTGCGATATTCCCAGGCCGAAATGGGCAGAGCCAGCCACATCAGCAAAACTCCCGCTTTCAACCAAGTGCGATTCATGTGCGCTCCCTATTCCGCCTTCTCGGTACTCGCTTCATCCACTTCGCCCGACATCTCGCTCCACAGGCGCACGTACGCGATGCCTTTGTCATAACGGGTCACCACAACCTCGGCGCCCCTCGCGACTGCGCCGCCGTTGTCACTGCGCGCTCCACAGACACGGCGCGTGCCCATCTGCGAATAGATCAATTCGCCGGTGCCGCCCTCGCGAATGGACACCGAGAGCTTGCCCAGAACGCCGACCATCTCAAAATCGGCCGGATCGAGATATTCCTGGTCTGAGATCAGCACCTTGGTCAGGAAGAAAAAGATGATGGCCCCTCCCACCAGCCCCGCCAGGATCGACAAGGAAAGCGCCGTTCCTACCCATAGGGCGGAAAAACGCGTCAACAGATATCCCGCTCCGCCAAACCAGGCCAGGAACGCCGCCACCGACGGAGGATTGAATGGCGAAACCGTCGCGCCATGATGAAGATGCGCGGCGTCTCCCCCATGCGCTGCCCCAACGCCACCGTCTCCGCCCGGAACGGATGGCGCGCCGTGTGCCGCAGGCAAGTGCGCATGACCGTGGAAATGCGGCAGGTGCAGCTTCCCGAAGCGCGATCCTCCAAAGACGAAGGAAAAGAAACTGAAACAGAAGCCGACCGCGAAACAGATCAAATAGAAATCAGACCAGGTCACCGCAGTCGCCTCCCTTCTTCTGAAGCGCGGCGAACATGACTGCCATTACCCGCAAGCTCCGGACGCAACGCTTCCAGTAAGCGGTCAGCCAGTCCTGGCGTGTCGAGAATGGCTCCTAACAGAAGAAAGCATCGGCGCGTATCTTTTTCGCGAGCGGCTTTGATCAGCACATGGCTGACTTCCGGATCGCTGGCAAAGCGCTCCGAACCTTGCAGCAGCCAGACATCGAGCTGCCCTTCCGTGCTCCTTAAATCAGAGGTGAGCTCCGTGTGATATCCCTCGGGATCATCAACCAGAAAGCCCGGATGTACCTTGAAAAACCTCGCCAGCAGCGCGCGCGAGGACTGCGTCATGTGGGGCCGGGTACCGTTCTCGATCTGCGAAAGATAGGACTGGCTGATCGACTTGCCTGGTCCTAATTCCTTCTGAATGGCGCGTACCAGTTCCAGCTGCGTCATAGGGCGGCCCAGCCCGCGAAGAGACCCCTCGACTTCCCGCAAGTAACGAATTTTTTCGCCCAGCTTCATGGCCGCACTTGTATTTCTAATCGAAATATTTATATTGCAATATGCAATTGCTGTCAAGAAGTGTATGTTAGTTGTATTCAATGACTTGCAGCAATGAACAACGAGCGCTAAGAGAAGAGTGGGCCACGGCATCGCTCACTGCTCGTTGCTCATCGCTGTCTTTGGAGTTACAGTCCGGCTTCGAGGCGGGAACGAGGATCGAGATAGTCGCGCAGCGCGTCCCCAATGAAATTGAAACTGAGGACGGCCAGCATCACCGCGAGCGCGGGAAAAAGCACGAGGTGGGGAGAGTCGAACAGATGCGCCCGGGCGTCATTCAGCATCGCCCCCCAGCTTGCCGTGGGCGGTGGAACGCCTAGCCCGAGGAAACTCATGGTGGCTTCGGCCAGAATTGCCCCCGCCATGCCGATCGCGGCCTGCACGATCACGGGCTGAATGATGTTAGGGAGGATATGGCGCAGCACAATCCGCAAATCACTTGCGCCGAGAGCGCGAGCAGCTTCCACGAATTCGCGTTCGCGCGCGGCGAGGACCTGCCCTCGCACCAGCCGCGCGTAGCCCACCCATCCGCCGAGCGAGAGCGCAACGACGAGGTTAAAGATACCTGGGCCGCGAAAGGCGACGAAGGCGATCGCAATCAGGATTCCCGGGAACGAAAGGAACGCGTTCATCAGCACCACATTCACAAAGCGGTCGATAGCTCCGCCGTAATATCCGGCGATGGAACCGATGATGAGTCCAAGGAGGAGAGAAGCGAGAACAACGCAGCTGCCGACTAGCATCGAAATGCGCGCGCCGTAGATGACGCGCGACAGGATATCGCGGCCCAGCTCATCGGTGCCCAGCCAGTGCGCAACCGAAGGAGAACTCAGACGCGTGGGAAGCTCGATCGCCGCGGGATCTTGCGGTGCGATCCAGGGGGCGAACAGTGCAAAGATGACGAATACCAGAACTAGCACGACCCCAATCGCAGCTAGCGGGTTGTGGCGGGCATTGCCCGCGATGCGGCTTCGCAGTGAGATGGCAGTCCTCGGCACTGAGAGGATCTTAAATGCAGTCACGCCGATTCCGAAATACAAGTTTGTGCTCCTGGATAGGCGCAAGCAGTTCGCGGCTTGGCCATTAGAGTCGCGCACACCGGCCTGGACGCTTGAACGGTGCGGAAGAAACTACGGGGATCACTAAAAGATGAGACTGTATCCAGCCAGCAGCAGAATGGCGAGCCCAAACGCAAGTGCGATGCCAAGCGCATAACTGGATCGCGCCTTTCTGAGTGCAATAAAACCGAACACCGCAAATCCCAGCGCAGCAAGCCATGCATACATGCGCGTATGCCGCGGACCCAGGGTACCGCCCACGAACACGGTGAAGAACATCCAGAGCAAGCTGGCGACTACTCCGAGCAGAAATCCGAGGACGGCCTGCAGGTTGAAGCGGGGATTGCGGAGTTTGTTGTCGAGCATTTGGGGTCGCCCGGATTGTGCTCAGGAATTTTTGGGCCGGGGTTGGACCCAGCGTTCCATCTCTCCGGTCCAGCGGAGGAAGCGCCAAAGTTCGCGTCGCTCGCGCCACATGAATTCCCAGAACTCCAGGAATCCGATTTCCTTCATCTTCACGCCGGTATAAGTTTCGATACGCCACAGCAGATATGGACTGCGCCAGGGCGTGATGCGATGGCCCTTGGTGGCGTTCCACAGAAAGCGGAGTCGGGAGCGCATGCAAGTGCATGATAAACAGAAAGAAGATTGGGAGCCAGCCAAGAAGGCGTGATTGGGATACACTTCGCCCTGGGCAGCCGAGGGCGGCTGTACCTAGATGAAGCGGCTTCCCCGCATGCTAGAATCCAAGCTCTGCCTGGGAATTCTTCCATGCCCCACGCCCGCCAACAAGCTGAAGATCATTACTACGCCGCGCTCGACCTGATGGCTGAAGGGCAATTGGAGCAGGCGGTCGCGCGATACCGGGAAGCCTTGCAGTCGGACCCAACCTTCACCGAGGCCATGCACGGACTTGCACGCGCGCTGCAGGACCTTCAGCGCTACGATGAAGCCATCGAGGTGGCACAGAAGATCGCGGAACTCGATCCCGACGACGTGCTGGCGCACACCAGTCTATCCGTGCTGTATCAGAAAAAGGGAATGATCCCGGAAGCCGAAGCGGAAGGCGCCAAAGCTCGGGTACTGGGATGGAAGCAACAGTTGAAACAGGGCAGCTAGGCGCTCTTGCCGGCGGCCGCACCCTCGGAGAAAACGATGCTGACTTCGGCGCCCTTGCCTGCGCCGGTGATCTGAGCAGCGGCGGCGCGATTGGCCACAATCTCCAGATATCCCATGCTCCCGAGAATGCCGAAAACTTCGCCCGGCGCTCCTTCGGCATAGGCATTGCGAACCTCCGAGATTTCTTTACTACCCACGATAATTTTGAAAGGCGTTTTGCCGGTAAACAGAGCGGGAGCATCGTCCGGGGTGAGGTTGGTAATGAGGTTTCCGAAGCGATCCACCTTCAGAACCACGGCGCGGAGGCGATTGTCGCCCGCAGGCTTGGGCTTGGGCGCGGCAAAGCGCACGTAATCCTCAATTTCTTCGCCAAATTTGTGCGAGTCCACCATCTTCGCCAGGTAAGCGGCGACGGGCGCGAAAATATCTCGGCCGTGAAACGTGTTGCTCACCGGCTGCCGGAAATAGTGGTCTGCAGTCACATGCCGCACCGCCATGCGTTCTTCGCGGGCGTAGACCATTGACAGCACGCCATTGTCGGGTGCGACGAAATGGTAGCCGTCGCTGGATGCAATGATGGGACGGCGCGTCGTGCCCACACCCGGATCGACCACAATCATGTGAACCGTCCCGGTGGGGAAATAAGAATAGGTCTGTGAGATCGTCAGCGCGCCATCGAGCACGTCGAAGGCCTGCACGGCATGAGAAATATCGACGATCGCCGCTTCCGGCACGATGTCGAGAATGACGCCCTTCACCGCGCCAACAAAGTAATCGTTAATGCCAAAATCAGTGGTAAGCGTAACAATCGGACGATGCGCCAACTGGATGCCTCGCTGGAAGACAGAATTTTCCCCGTAAGTGCGAAGTTAATTCGGAGCCAACGAGGGCGTCAAGGCACGTAGGTAATAGAATCCGCTCGTACAGACCGAGTAAACAACGTCGGCCTCCCCGCCAACGCGGCGTCAGTTTATGGACGATTGCGGATGGTCAATCTTCCCGCAAGGCCTGCATGGGCTGAATCGATGCCGCCTTGCGGGCAGGCAGAAATGCTGCGAGCAATCCCACTGCGGGTAGCGCCAGGACTACTGCGCCATAAGTCCACGCATCCAAGGCCGGTACTCGGTAGAGGAAGCTCTTGATCAGCCGCTCTGCCGGAAATGCCAAGGCGATCCCGACACCGAGTCCCACCGCGATCAGCATCGATCCCTGTCGCAGCACCATTTGCGCTACGCTCTCCCGGCTTGCTCCCAGCGCCATACGGACGCCGATTTCCCGGCGCCGGTAGCCCACCAACTGCGACAACACTCCGTACAGCCCAGCGATAACCATCAGCACCGCCAGGCTCGCAAAGGAGCCCACCAGATAGAGTCCCAGGCGCTGGCTGAAGGTATTCTGCTCCACCAAATCTCGCATAGTTTTGAAGTTATCCAGTGCAATCCCGGGTGCCGCCTGCTGAAAGACTGATCGCATCTCTGCTGCAACTGGAACATTTCCCCTGATCTTCACTACGAAACTGACGATGGTCTTCAGCAGCCCCTGATAGAAAAGGGACGTGGTCGGAACCTGCTCTTGTGGGATCAAGATGAAGGGTTGAATGGTCCCGCCCACTGTTTTATCCACCTGATCGGCGAGCACACCAACGATGGTGTAGGGCTTGATCATCCCGGTATCTTTGCCGCCGAGATTGATCTGCCTTCCCAGAGTATCCTTGCCCTGGAAATATTTATGGGCCAGCGTCTCATTGATGACAGCCACAAAAGGACTGCTTGCGATGTCATCGTCGGTGATATTGCGTCCGCTCACCAGGGGAGTGCCGAGAGTGCGAGCATAATCGCCGCTAACGGCCGAGACTCGTGCGTCTGGCGGGTTCGCAGGATCTTTCGGTTCCCCGATGATCTCGAAGTCCGAACTCAGGTCCATGCTCGATAGAGGGGGAGCAGTGGCCAGTGCCGCGCTCTGTACCCCGGGCACATGGCGAATCTTCTCGAGAACCGGTTTGTAAGTGAGCGTCGCGATCGAAGTCGGTGCATTGGCCGTGTCCTCAGAAACTGCAAGGCCAGAGAATCCCGCTGCGTCGGGCGGCATTGCCGTGAACGCGGTGATGTGCTCCGTTTCGAATCCCAGCCGCGATTTCTGCAGATTCCACAGCGTGTGAAACAGCAATCCAGTTCCCACCAGCAATAAGGTGGAAAGCGCGACCTCCCCTGCGACAAGGCCAGCCGTGAGCTTTCCGCCGACCGAACGCGCACCTACCCCTCGAGAGGCCGACTGCAAAGCAGCCTGAGGGTTGGACCGTGACACAATCAGTGCGGGCAAGAGCGATGACAGCACCGTGGTGAGAATCGCAATAGCCGCGAGCACCAGCACAACCGTCCAGTGGATGTCGATCAAATCGCCCCGCGCGATTGTTCCGGGGGGCAGTTTGTGGACTCCGACCATGGCTAACTGCGCCAGCAGCAAGCCCACTCCACAACCCGCGAAGCTCAGCGCCAAACCTTCGGCCAGTAATTGACGCACCAGCCGAAAGCGCCCCGCGCCCAGCGCCGTACGGACAGCAAACTCCTGCTGCCTGCCCAGACAGCGTGCAATAAGAAGATTGGAAACATTGGCGCAGGCGATGAGCAGCACTAGTGCCAGCGCACCGAAAAGGGCCAGCAGCACGGGACGCACGGGTCCCGTCAGCAACTCATGGTACAAACTAGCCTGCAGCTTAACCGCAGGTTCGTCCTTTTTCCGCGGAATATGGGCGGCAATCGCATCTACTTCCTGTTGCGCCTGCGAGATGGTCGCCCCGGGCCGAAGTTCGCCTATGACTTCGAAGAGGTTGTATCCCCGGTCGTTCAGCATTGTTGCAGTAGGCTGCATCGGGACCCACAAGCCTTTTTGCAGGTCGGGCCCGATTTGCTCAGGAAACCGAAAGTTTGCCGGCATGACTCCGATGATCGTGTAGGGCTTTCCTGCGAGACTGACGCTCTGGCCTACGACACCCTGGTCGGCATGGAAAGTCTCTCGCCATAATCCTTCAGACAACAAGGCGACCAGGGCTCCGCCCGGCTGACCCTCGGATTCGGTAAACGTGCGGCCCAGCAGCGGACGTGCCCCCAACATGGCGAACAGACTGGGCGTGACGTGCGGGACAGCTACGCTTTGCGAGCTGTTCTTGGTCTGGAGAACGGAAACGTCCTCGGAGTAGCCGCCCACAGTCTGCAGCAGCTTGGATTGCGCCTTAATGTCCTGATAATTCATCCAGGAGGTGGTCGAGAAACCGGGCTGATCGGTTGCGTTGCTGATATAGACCAAACGATCTGAGTTCGGATACGGAAGCGGCCGGAGCAACACGCTCTCGATGACGGTGAAGATCCCAGTGTTCGCTCCCACCCCGAGCGCAAGCGTGAAGATGGCCAGAAAAGCCATTCCCGGTGTTTTGCGCAGCTGGCGCGCGGCATACAGCAAGTCACGCAAAAGGCTTGACATCACTATTCTCCTGCGAAGAATTCGAGGTGGCATTTCCCCGGCCAAATCACGAAACGATATCCTCCGCGTTTTCAGTGTTTGCAATCCTTAGGTCAGTCCTGATCAATCGAAATTTGATCGAAATTGGAAGGGCACTGTTCGAAAATGAACAGGGAGATTTACTCGTAGCGGAGAGCTTCAATGGGGTGGAGGCGCGCGGCCTTAAGGGCCGGGAAGAAGCCCGAGACGATACCCACCAGCGAAAGAATCGTAAACGAAATAATCATTACGCTCACTGACGCATGCAGAAAGATCGCACCCTCATGATCGGCGGTTTTGTAGAACTCGTCGTACAGGGGCATCGGAGGAATGACCCAGGTCAGGAACTGGGCAACAAGCATCCCGAGTAGCCCGCCAACAAAGGTCAGAACCAGCGCTTCCAGCAGAAACTGGACGAGGATATGCCGTGGGCGGGCGCCGATGGCTTTGCGCAAGCCGATTTCGCGCGTCCGCTCCGTGACCGATACCAGCATGATGTTCATGACGCCAATGCCGCCAACGGCCAGCGTGCACACTCCGATCAGCCCTAAAACAGCCTGCAGTCCATAGGAAAATGCGTTGATCATGGAACGGTCTTCGATAGTGTCCCATTCCGGCGTGGCTTTCTCGTCCTTGGGATCGAAGTGATGGCGGCGCCCGATGACCTCGCGGACAGCTGCCAGCGCCTTCTTGTTTAATTCCGGTGCCGTGGGCTGAATGATGATCTCATCGGGATCACGCAGGTTCTTCAAATCCCGCATCAGGCCGAACGGGATGAACGCGTTCTCGTTATCTGGGCCCTGGTACATCGAGTCCTGAATTTTGTTGCGCATGGTGCCGATGACTTCAAAATCCAAGCCGCCGATCTGGACTCGCTGTCCCACTCCGGGAGCGCCCTGAAAAACTTTTTTGGCAGCTCTGTAGCCGAGGATCACGACCCGGCGGTGTTCCAGGAAATCAGATTCCTCGAAGTAGCGGCCGTCCTCGATGTCGAGCTTGCGCATCTGGCCATAGGGCAGATCCACGCCGCGAGTCATGATCGATACCACGCGGGTGCCAATCTTGAAACCAAAGTCGCGATCGATCTCGCCGCTGACTGCACGCACTAGTGGTACTTCATCACGAATGGCTTCGACATCCTCGAGCTCGTAGGTGACCTTTTTCCCTGCGCGCTGGCCGCCCGCCTGCAAACTGGTTTGCCCTGGCCACAGGACGATGACGTTGTTTCCCATGTTCAAAAAGGCATGAAGGACGCAGCCGCCTAGGCCTTGACCGTAGGCCAGCAACAGCACGACCGACACCAGGCCCCATCCAATGCCCAACATGGTCAGCGCGGAGCGCGTGCGATCGCGCATGAGTGCCTGCCAGCCTTGCAATATGAGCTCTCTTAGGAACATGTTGAAACTTCTCTGCTGCGGATTACGTGGATCAGACCAAAAAGAATTCTTAAAGAGAACTACCCTTACCCACCCGCACAGATCCATGGCCAAACTGAAGTTACTGAATGTGAATGTCTCCCGATCCCGTGTGTACTCGCAGCGACGGTCCGCCGCCGTGCACTTTGCCGTGAATCGATTTGTGGGAATCTCCCACTCTGCCCTGTACTGTCATCTCAATCGGCTCCCCGACATCGATTGATCCCGAACTGGTGGAGATATCGGCGTCGAAGGCGGCATTCTGCGGCAGGCGAATATGCACATTCCCTGATCCGGTACGAATATCCCAAGTGCCGCTCTGCGTTCCCTCCGCCGTAACATCACCGCTACCCGTCTCGCCGTGGAAGCCCCCCTGGACGCCATGTGCAGTGATATTCCCCGAGCCGGTGTGCAGGTCCACATCTCCCGATCCAGTCTCTTCAATCTCCACATCGCCGCTGCCGGTTCCACCCCTCACCGAGCCGGAAATTTCCCGCGCTCGAATGTTGCCGGACCCGGTCTGCAGTCGAATTTCGCCATTCAGCTTCGCCAACTTCACGTCGCCGGAGCCGGTCTGAACGTCGGCGTTCCCTTTCGTACCCTCGATAATCTGATCACCCGAGCCGCTGCGCGACCGAACCGTCGTATCCACGGGAACCGTGATCTCGTAATCGACGGAAATATTGCGGTAATTCACATAGTCGATGTGGATGCTGTTCCCACTCTGGCGAATGGGCGGGTTCTGCTCAATGGCATGCACATCATCTTCGCGGCGTCCGCCGAACCAGCGGTCGCCGACGAAGATTTTCCCGCGAATGAAAACCGATCCCGATGATCCGGCACGCACCGTGACGTCGCCGGAATGGGTGAGCACTTCCAGGTCAACCGGCCCGTTCACCTGCAGAGTTTTTTCAAAAGCTCCCTGCGGGTTCGAAGCAAATAGCGTTGTGGATGCGAACAGCACAACCAGCGCGGCCGCCAAGAAGGTCAACCGTCCGGAAAAGCGAAACTGAGAGACAGCACAATTTCCATTATTCATAGCGCAGCGACTCCACAGGGGTCATATCCGCGGCGCGCTGGGCGGGATACATGCCCGCGGTCACGGTGATGAGCGAAAGAGTGAAAATTGAAAGCACGATGGATATCGGCGAAACGATCGGATGCGGGACGAAATCGGGCAGAGGCACCGCTTTCATCAGGACGCAGGTGCCAACTCCGAACCCGAGACCTAGACAACCACTAGCTGCGGTCAGCATGGCTGACTCGGCAAAAAATTGGCGCAGGATGTCACGCTTGGTCGCCCCCATGGCTTTACGAGTACCAATCTCGCGCGTGCGCTCGGTGACCGAGACCAGCATGATGTTCATAACCCCAATACCGCCAAGACATAGCGTCACAATCGCCACACAGCCGAAGAAAAGCGTGACCACACCAAAAATCTTTGCCAGCTGCTTGGCTCCATCCATCGTGTCCCAGATGAAGAGGGCGTCTTTATCTTGCGGATCGAAATGCCGGATTCGCCCCAGCGTTCGTCGCACCTGCAGCACCGCCTCTTCGTGCTCCTCGGGATTCACAACTTCGAACACGATGTCATCCAGATAACCTCTGGTGATGCCAGCACCGGGCTTCTCGGGAGGAGGAAAATCGCGCGACACGGCCGAATAAGGCGCAAACAGATAATCGTTGTCGGGCCCGCTGTAATTGGAATTCTGCTTCTTTTCCTGCAGAACTCCCACTACCCAGTAAGGAACGCTTTTCACCAGTACCGTCGCCCCAATTGCCGGCTGCCCGGGAAACAGCTGACGGTAGGCTTTGGATCCCAACACCAGAACGCGACGGCCTTCGCGTTCATCGTCGTCGGTGAGCAATCGTCCTTCGGAAACTTTCAGCGAACGGAATTCCTGGTACGATGGCCACATACCCACCACCCCGCGATTTGCGGAGTTAAACTGGCTGACCTCGGGGATGGTTCTGCGCAACTCGGGGCTGACGTTCTTCACTAGATAGCACTCGTCGCGAATCAGCCGGGCGTCGTCGACATTCAGATGAATCTCACGGCCCGCTGCGCGTCCGCCCACCTGTGCACTGGTGCGCCCTCCCCAGACGATGACCAGGTCTTTGCCCAGGGATTCCATGTGCTTTTTCTGATCAACGACAAATCCGCGTCCCAATCCCACCAGCAAGATCACCGAGGCGATTCCCCAGACCAGGCCGAACATGGTGAGGAATGTCCGCAGTTTGTGGGCCCGGAACGTGGCCACCGCTTGTCGTAGGATTTCGCGCAGAGTCATAGCAGTCCCGGGTCCCGAGTCCTGAGTCCCGAGTTGCGGTGACTACGAGGCTTGTCGGGAATTGATCAACTCAAAAAGAACTCGTCTCAATTCCATTCCCTTCTTGCACGCCATCAAGTCGCTGCGCTCGTATCCTCACGGCTCCGGACTCGCGCCTACTGCAGCACTACTTCTTGTCCTTCCTTCAAGCCGCTCAGCACTTCCGTCTTCGCGCCGTTGGAGATTCCAATGTTGACGGCCAGCTTCTCCTTGCCGTCTTTGGCCTTGGGATTCGGAATCTCTACCGACGCTTTCTTGTCCTTGTCGTAGAGGATGGCGCCCTCGGGAATCTGCAGCACGTTCTTGTGTTCTTCCAGGATGATTTCGGCGTTCGCGGTCATTTCGGCCTTGAGTTCGCCGCCGGGGTTCTGGATCGAGACGCGCACTTCGAAGGTTGTGACGTTATCTTTTTCCACGCCCATGGGAGAGATCTTGGTCACCTTGCCGTCAAAAGTCTTGTCCTTGAAAGATTCAACTTT
The DNA here is from genome assembly GCA_036376495.1 of Candidatus Sulfotelmatobacter sp. Lineage (GTDB taxonomy): Bacteria > Acidobacteriota > Terriglobia > Terriglobales > Acidobacteriaceae > Sulfotelmatobacter. Next base: position 22,617 of record DASVAE010000108.1, read on the forward strand.
GATGCGCGCGCGCTGTCCCAGATAAACCTTGCCGATATCGCTCTCGTCCACCTTGCCCTTGACATACACTTCGCTGGTATCGCCCAGCGTCATGACAAGGGTGGCCGAGGATCCCAATACCAGGATCGAGCTGACCGCATCGCCCATCTGCACATCGCGCGAGAGCACGATGCCGTCAATCGGAGAAACAATGTCGGTATAGCTGAGCTGCTCCTCCAACTGCTTCAGATTGGCTTCATCTTCCGCCACGACCGCCTGTGACTGCGCGATCTTTGCCTTCAGCACCGTGACCTGCGCCTTGGACACATTCTGTTTGTTCAATGCCAGCTCATAGTTCTTCTGCGCATCTTCCAGGGCCGAAGTAGAAACCACCCCATCTTTTGCCATGTTGACGGCGCGGTCGTAGGCTCGCTTCAGCAGTGGAACGTCCGGTCCTTCGGCATCCACTTTCGCGCGTTCGAAGTCAGCCTGCGAACTCTTCAGGTTCGCCTCGGCTGCGGCCAAAGCTGCCTTGGACTGCTCCACCTGCGCCTCGATCTCGATCTTGTCCAGCTGCGCCAGCAATTGACCCTTCTTGACTCGATCGCCGTAATCGACCAGCAACTTCTTCACAATGCCGCTGGCCTTGGACTTCACCTCAACCTTGGTGATCGGCGTGACCTTGCCGGTCGCCACCACGCTCTTGGCGAGGTCTCCCTTTTCCACCTTGGCGAGCTTGGAGGGGTCGATTTTGGTGCCGCCGCGGGTCGCCGCAAACACTCCTCCAGCGATGAGCAGCACGATCACCGCGATTACGCTGACCCAGATAATTAGTCTGCGACGTTTCTTTTTGCCATTAGTGCCGTTACCGTTCACAACTCCTCCTCGATGTACCGCCAGCTGGAGATTGGGAGCCATTGCACCCTCACTCGTATGTACGCCCGACGCTTGTTTTTTGTTCCTGAAGTCACGTAAAAAAAAGAAGTTTCTGCGAAATGGCCCTGTCTGCGAAGTGACTTCCGCGCACGCCTGTTCTCGGCGAGTGTCCTGAAGTCCGCAGAAAAGCTGGACTTCAGTCCGCGATGACGGAGGGTGGTCACGCTTGAACCCCTTCAGCCATCTGCCAGTTAGACCATCTTGCTCTAGAAAGGATAGCGCAAATTCTTGACGAATCCTGTGATCCTCCGCACCTAACCATTGGACTTCTGGACTTCAGAGTAAGCTGGCCGACCTTCGGCTCGCCCGGACCGCCGAAAGCGGCGTCCCGGTATCGACGAATACTGGGTGCTAATTGCTGGTTTCATTTAAAATTACCCCCCAATGATCGCATTCGTGCTGCTCCGGGTCTTTCTGATCCTGCTTCTGGTAGCGGCAAACGCGTTCTTCGCCGCGGCTGAATTTGCGCTGGTAAGTGTGCGCGATACGCGGATCCAGCAACTGATTGAAGCCGGACGAATCGGCGCTCGTGTCGTCCAGCGCTTGCACGCCAACCTGGACGAAGTTGTAAACGGGGTGCAACTCGGCATCACCATGGTTAGCCTTACCCTGGGCTGGATCGGCGAGCCAATGGTTGCCGGATTGGTCGGTAACCTGCGTTTCCTGCAGCGCCTTCCTCATCTCGCCATATACGCCCACGGAATCGCCATCGCCATTGCCTTCACCCTGATTACATATATGCACGTGATCCTGGGCGAACTGGTGCCCAAGACATTGGCGCTGCAGCGAGCCGAGCAGATCGCACTGGCGGTGGGCGCGCCCATGGAAGCCTTCCTCACCATCACCCGACCGCTGCTGTTTTTTATGAGGCGGTCCGGGGGACTTGTTCTGCGTGCCTTTGGCGCACACCCCACCCGGCGCGGTGGGGCGGTACACTCGCCGGACGAGCTCAAATTGATCGTTACCGCCAGCCGCCAGTTCGGCCAGATTCCAGAGTTCCAGGAAGAGATGATCCACAACGCCATCGAACTGGACAGCATCACGGTGCGCGAAGTGATGGTTGCACGTCCAGACATCTTTTCGCTGCCTTCGGACCTGCTGCTGGATGACGCCCTGGTCAGAGTGGTTGAGGGTCAGCACTCGCGCATCCCGGTTTACGATCCGCAGCGGGGGCCCGAACACATTGTCGGAGTGCTCTATTACAAGGACCTCATGCGCTGGATGCGGCTTCGTTTGAGCAACCTGGGCCAGACCACGGCAACCCGCATCTCGCGTATGCAAATCGCACAGATTATGCACGATGTGGTGGTCGTCCCAGAGACCAAGGTCCTTGCCGAGTTGCTGTCAGAATTCAAGGAACGCCGCCGCCATCTTGCGGTAGTGGTAGATGAGTTCGGTTCCACCGCAGGGGTTATTACGGTCGAAGATGTCCTGGAACAACTGGTGGGCAACATCGAAGATGAATTCGACGTGTCTCCCAGCCAGCCGGCGCTGCAGCATGAATCGGTAATGCTGCTGGAAGGGTCGGCCAATATACGCGACCTGGAAACGGAGTATGGATTGATTTTGCCGCGGGAGGCTGGGTTCGAGACCTTGGGAGGATTTATTCTCGCGCGGCTGCAGCGCGTCCCTGAAATCCGCGACACTTTCGAATACGAAGGCCGACGGTACACGGTGGAGCAGATGGACGGGCATCGCATTGCGCGGGTCCGAATCGAGAAAACAACGCCAACGGAAGGCGAGGCGGAAGCCGCCAAGGGCGCCGGCAGTTGAGAACCGAGAACTGAAACCCCTACTTCAACGCGTGCTCTACACGCTGCCCGTTGTCTGGCTGGTGGTCAGCTTTGTCTTTCTCCTGATTCACCTGGTCCCTGGCGATCCCATTGCGCAGATGCTGGGAGAAGGAGCGCCCCCTGCCGATATCGCCGCCACGCGGCATGCGTTTGGCCTCGACGCGCCCCTGGGCGAACAATATGTACGCTACTGGAAAGGCGTGCTGAACGGCGATTTGGGGCGATCCATTCGCTACAACCAGTCGGTCACGAAACTTTTGTCTCAGCGCTATCCCTACACGCTGCGGCTGACGCTGGCGTCATTGTTGGTGGCCGTCGTGCTCTCGATCCCCGCGGGAGTCCGGTCAGCGCGCCGCCGCAACCGGTGGGATGACCGGGTGCTCTCTGTCGTAAGTCTCTTCGGCCTCTCGTTCCCAAATTTCGCGCTGGGTCCAATTCTCATCCTGCTGTTCGCTATCAAGTTGGGAATGCTGCCCGTGTCCGGCGCAGGATCGCTGGCGAACCTGGTGCTGCCTGCGATCACCATGGGGGGAGCGTTAGCCGCAATCCTCACGCGCATGGTGCGCACCTCCATGCTCGAGGAACTCAGCCAAGACTATATCCGCACCGCGCGCGCCAAAGGCTTGCCTGAGCGGACCGTTGTATACCGACACGCGCTGCGTAACGCCATGATCCCGATCCTTACGGTTCTGGGTTTGCAATTCGGTGCGCTGCTCGCGGGAGCCATCGTCACCGAAACGATTTTTGCCTGGCCCGGCATCGGACGCCTTACCATTCAAGCCATCTCCAACCGCGATTACTACCTGGTGCAGGGGTGCATTCTCGCGATTGGCTTAACTTACGTAGCAGTGAACTTCCTCACCGATATGCTGTACTCGGTCGCGAATCCGCGGATCCGGCAGTGACGAGATTGCGCTATACGGGAATCCGCTAACGCAGTTCAGACGGAAATTGCGGAAGCGCCGCCATCCACTTTCGATGTCACTGCTGCTGGTTGAGTTGACCGAGCGCGCGGGCCTCGCTTTAGTTACAGAATGGCTGGGAGGAGAATCGGTGGACCGGTTGGGGGTCGGCATGCACGAGGGAGCAGATGTGAATGCGCCCAATTCCTTGATCAGCCCAGCAACACGCAAACCCGCCGGCATTCAGTCACGCCATAGCTCCGTTGGTCTGCCGAAAGCGGCGGGAGGCCAGTAGCGTCGCCTGCAAGCTATGCTTGCCACACTATGGGGAGGGATAATTTATAGTGTCTCTTTTACATACGGGCACGCACACTTGATCCAGTCAGGCGAACAATTGCAGGTGGAGATCACCGTCGTTCTCCCTACCTTCAATCGCGGCGCGTCTCTAAGAACCACCCTCGACAGCATCTCCCACCTTGCGCTGTCTCCCGATCTCGCCTGGGAACTCATAATCGTCGACAACAACTCCACCGACAACACTGCTCAGGTCGTCCGGGACTTCGCCAGCACAGCGCCTTTCCGCGTGCGCTATATATTCGAGCGTCAACAAGGCCGGTCGCCGGCTCTGAACGCCGGAATTGCCGCTGCCGCAGGCAAGATCATCGCCTTTACCGATGATGACGTGACCCTCCACCAAGAATGGCTCATCACTTTGAAGCGTACATTTGACACATTTCAGTGTGCTGGCGTTGGGGGACGCATCATCCCCGTATGGGAGCAGCCTAAACCGGACTGGCTAGAAATGGAGGAGCAGCAGGCCATCGTTCACTACGAACCTGGAAATGAGCCGCTCGTGCTCAAAGATCATCCCCCAATGGGCGCGAACTGTGCCTACCGCAAAAACGAGTTTATGAAGTATGGGACCTTTCGCCTGGATCTTGGTGTCAGTGGAGAAAATCGTGGGATTACGTGCGAGGATACGGAATTTGCCACCCGCCTTCTTCGTGCCGGTGAAAAAATCGTCTATGCGCCCGATGCCATTATTTATCATCCGGTCGACCCCAGGCGAGCAACCAAAGCCTACTTCCGCAAATGGTATTACAATGACGGCCGGTCCATGGCGAGAGCCTTTCCCCCGCCGCCCGACATTGTGCGTTACTTCGGCATTCCTCGTTGGAGCCTGCGCGGAGTACTCGTGAATTCTTTTAAATGGATGTTCAGCCTGAATGGCAAGCGCCGATTCCATCACCAGCTGCGCGCCTACCGCGAAGCCGGCAGGATCGTGGAGTCCTATCGCCAATACTCCGTTAAATGATTATTCGTGCGCCGGAAGAATACTGAAAACGGTGTTCATGCCATGTCGCTCCAGATCGAACTGCTTCAAACGGCGGTTTTCGACCATGTCATAGAGGGCAATATGCGTAGGTGCGAGGGTGTTCTTGTGCAAGACAGCCTTAACCCATCGAATGTTTTCGTGGAACTGGGTTTGGCGGATGCGGGTAAATCCTACCCAGATCGTTCGGTCATCGACGGGATGTAACCCTCGACACCACGCCGGCAAAACTCGATCCGGATCACCCTCAATTCCTCTCAAATCGATGATTTGATCGACTTTCAAAGAGTGACGGTTCACAATCACAATTTTTCCATCTACCACAGAAAAATAAATTCGACCACCGCGGACAAGGCCATCGTGCGGTTTTTCGACCCCGATTGGAATGCTCTTTCCCGAGCCATTTAGGGCGATGGCATCGCGTTGATTGAAGCGCGTCACCCAAATTTCACCGTCCAGCTCAAACACGAAGTTGGGATGCGACCTATGGGGCTTGGTGCTCTCAACTTTCCGATAATCAATACTCCGATCGAAGCGGGTCCACGGAACCTCCTCGCAGACGCTCCACTCGGCTACCAGCTCACCCTGGGGTGTGATCTTGACGACCATGTCGAGCCCTGTACTGACGACAAGGAGGTTGCCATCGGAAGTAGGCGTAACGTGATGAACATCATTGAAGCAAGGCAGAGAAATGTATCCAACCTGTCTGAATTCAGGCAACTCGAAGATCAAAACTTCAGTGGTCGTACAAGTGTAGAGCGTGTTACCAACCACGGTCCCACTGTGGAAGTTTACGGACGCTTTCGAGTTCGCCCGTGCTTCCTCGGGAGTGACGTACTCTACACAGGTCCGAACCTCTCCCGACCCAGTGTCGACTTGCAGGATTACAGCCGCCTCGTACCAGGCCCAGTGGGGCCGATCATGCGTGAGGGAGAGTTTTTGTTCCCTTCCACCTAAGATGTAAAGTTTAGCCATGATTTATGCGATACCACCCTGGTTTCAGGCAAGCGTCGATAAGAGCTATGATTCTGCAGGTTTCCGTAAACGTTTCAGTTTCTCTAATACTCGGATTGGTAGACCGGCGTCCCGCGGTCTGCCAGCATTGAAGGACAGCTGAGAAAGTTAGGGCCGCCGAAGATCAACCGGACGGCAGACGACTGCCCTGGCCGCATACATAGCTTCTTGCCTGCTCGGCCGAGAGAGCAGCGAAATTCACCATCTCCATAGGCAGTTCATGATCTTAGCAGATGGTGCGGCGCGTCAAGACGAAAGTCGAATCGTATTCTCAAAATGAGGTTGAGCTTCCTTTCATTTGTACACCAAATCGAAAAAAGAAGACTTGATTGTGAAGAAATCTCATCACTTCGTGCCCTAGGGGAAACCTGCCAACCTCGAGTTGAACTCCGCGAGGCCTTGCGCCGAGTCCTGCTCGCCGTTGTAAACCCCTCACGAAATTCCGCAAGAACCCCCGATGCCCTCCCAAGCTCTCACGGAACTTGTAAGCCCATCACGCGCCCGAAACAAACATTTTGTCCACGCGGTGCAACTCGCCAGCCCGAACACGCCTGTATTCAGAAGGATCGGGAAGCCGACCGGGAGTACGTGGACATAGGTAAGCGATCGCCCCGTACACCTCGGCATGAGGGGGTTTTAAGGCTCATAGTCGTTTCAGGAGTAAGGTGCGCGTGCGGCAACTATACACAGCCAATTTGGCATCTATTTTGCCGCACGTCGATAGCGACTTCCGTTAACGCGCACACGACGAAATGACAAACAACTGGGTTCGCGGGATTGCCTTCGGGTTGATCGTGCCAGTGTGGTACATGTGTTCCTGTTCCAGCAGCCCTAACACAAGCACCGGCACCAGCAAAGGTTCCAATCCACCAACTCTCGTTTTCTCTGCGAATACGAACTCGATCAGTACGGGGCAGAGCGTTACCCTGAATTGGCAGGCCACAAACGCCACCTCGACCACCATTACGGCCACGGTCGGATCCTCTACGCGGACATTGACGACCAGTTCGCAACTTGCCGGTTCGGTCACAGATTCTCCGAGCGAGACGACTACCTATTCCGCAGTCGCGACAGGGGCTGGTGGGAACAGTCCCGCTGAATCCGCCACGGTTCAGGTCGCGCAATCTGTGCCGCCGACTATCACTCAGTTTAGCGTCAACCCAAGCACGGTGAACAGCGGCCAGACCACCACGCTGACATGGGCAACCGAGAATGCCACGTCCGTGACAATTACTCCCACGGTCTCGGTACCTGAGGATTCGGGAGCGCTCCCTACATCGGCGTCCGCCGTTGTTCCGGTCAGCGACACCACCATATTTTCAATCACTGCGACCGGACCGGGTGGAAGTACAGGCCCGCAAACAGTGACGGTTTCGGTTCCCGCCACCTTGGCGTTGAACGCCAGTCCGAACACCATCGTGCCGGGACAAAGTTCTACCCTTTCCTGGCAAGTTACGCACGGAAGTCCAACTTCGCTCAGTATCACGGACGGTTCCGGCGCGACGATATGTAATCCGTGTGCTCTGCCACATGGGACGACCTCGGTGACTCCGGCTGCCACCGACACTTACACCGCCACGGCCTCCATCCCGGCGAGCGATTCGATCACCCAATCAACGACTGTTACTGTGAGTGCCGCGAAAGCAGGAATTATCAAGCACATTTTTTTCCTCGTGCAGGAGAACCGCTCCTTCGATAATTACTTTGGGCAGCTGGGAGCGTACCGAGCGGGCCGCCTCGCGCAATTCGGCATCAGCGATAATCAGACTGTTGATGGTTTCGATCCAAACGTAACACTCACCAACTCGACTACCGGCGCAAAGGTTCGGCCATTCCACGAGGCCAGTGTTTGCACAGGAAACGTCCGGATGACATGGGATGAAAGCCATCATGACGTATCCCTTGTCGGGGGGGATAACGCGTGGGCTACGACAACGACTTACGCTCCGAATTCATTCGGTATGTCTGGGTTCTTGGACAGCGCGACAGCGTTTGTCGACAAGAATGATCCCAATGGCACAAGGGCAATGGCCTATTACACTGAACAGGACTTGCCTTACTACTACGATCTGGCAACTTTCTTTGGCACCAGCGATGCTTGGCATTCCCCTGTTCTTGCCAATACAGTGCCAAACCGGATGTTCCTGATGGCGGGAACGTCGTTTGGACATGAATACCCCGATACGACAGGCCACCCGTTGTATGCGGCACCCACGATCTTCCGCGCCATGAACGCCGCGAACGTGAGCTGGATCTACTACTACAAAGATGGAATTTTCCTTGCAAACTTCGCGGATTTTCAGGATCCTGCGATCCAGCCAAAAACTTTCCCCGAGAGTGATTTGATGGACCGACTGGCGGGAACCTGCAGTACAGGCCCCTGCGATCCCGACCAAGTGCTGCCACAAGTTATTTTCATTGATAGTGGGGACGGACCGAGCGGCACGGACGAACATCCCACGGATAACATCCAACGCGGCGCGCTTTATGTCCAGTCCATCATTTCGGCGCTCATGAATAGCGACGCATGGAAGGACTCGATTTTCATTCTGACATATGACGAGGGCGGCGAACTCTACGATCACGTACCACCGTTTTCGGTTCCGGCGCCAGATTCGTACGGACCCGGACATTGTCCCGATCCTAACAACGGTTCCGCCGGATACTGCAGCACTGGCAAACTGGGCGGAACGTTCAACCTGACCGGGTTTCGCGTGCCCCTGGTTATTGTGTCACCGTATGCCAAACCAAATTTCGTGTCGCATGTTCCGCGCGATTACACTGCGATTCTGGCTTACATTGAAGAACTGTTTGGCATACCTGCGCTCACCGCGCGAGATAAGTATTGGCAAGATCCCTCGCGTGACATGAACGAGTTTTTCGATTTCAATACGCCTGCCCTATCAAAAGCGCCCGGAGGGATGGCGTGGACACAGTTCCTGAATCAGGGCAGTTTGTCAGGAGTGTGCGATATATCCAAGGAGGCTGGGCCCACACAGTAGTTTAGCCGTTTTTAAGCCAGAGAGTTCGTCCAGAGAAACCTCGCCCCTCTGTGCAGCGGAGAGGCGAGTTTCATGAATACAGAAGTTCCTTCGGTCAATGATTCGCACCTTGCGCCGCCGCCAGATCCACGATGAAGACATCGCAGCGATGGCGCCCGAAGTTGTCTATACCTAACGTATTGAGCCAGTCGGATGACCAGGCGAAGAACCTGCCGGTCTGCGAGACCGAACCTATGGTGTTGGAGCAGTTGAAATAGGCGGAGGATCCGCTGTTATAGCTGTGCGCTGCGCGGATGTAACCTCCATGGCTAGTAATTCCGAATACCTCTCCATAAAGCGGCCCTGGAAAAGTGCAGCCGAAGTAAAGATTTCCTGTCTTGTTGCAGCCTGCACCGCCAAACTTAGTGCGAATGTTCTGAACATTGGTTACCCAGACAGGATTGGTGTCGTTAGTGTCCGCCGCGTTGTTGGAATAATGTTGGTCAGATCGAGGTGAGAGAGTCGGAGTCGTGTTCAGCATGCCATAGGAGAGTGGATCGGACATCAGCCGCTTACCCACTATGGGCCAGTAGAGGCCATTGTAGAGGTGACTGTAGCCCTCAACCATGTGCCCCGTACACGCCGTGTTCCCCGCCGAATTAGTGCACCGAGTCACCTCCGTCGTTCCGATCTGCCAAATGTAAGGTACCGTCGCTAATGTGTTTAGGCATCCTGACGTGATGCAACCGCCGATAGTGATGCGCAGGTACTTCCCATCCAGCGACATATACACTTCGTGGATCTTGTATTCGTCCGATAGACTCATGGGCATGCATCCGGTGGAAATGCACAGTCGGGCGTGCGCTGTGTCATAGCGGTAGCAGTGTCCTGAAGGGGCATCGTAAACAACGATATCCGTCCCAGTGTTCTGGCCGCCTTGGTTGGATAACGCAACCGCAAAGCGAGTATCGCCCTTGCTAACGGTCAACACGGAATGCCATATCCCATTCCCGATCCCATATGGATTGCGCATACCAGGGCACTTGGCATAATCGAACACTGGCGCACCGCTTGCGGTAATCGAAGTGGTTCCCGCAAGCGTGATCTTGTACAGCGTGCTGCCATTCGGTGTGACGCCTCTGATCGGGGTGTATCCTGAGGGAACGGAATACACGACGCTCCGGTTCACTCGGCTAAAGGAAGATGTTCCGGCCCACCTTACCTGATTTGTCCCGATCTTCCAGGCACTTGTATTGAGGGTATGCAACGTGGAGGGGCTGAACGCCAGTGGGTAAGTCCATCCGCCACCATCGACGACGAGAACGTAGGTGTCGTCGACGTTGAAAATGTTATCGCCGTTGGAACCACTGTTGGTCGTAGTCAAGGTTTTCTTGGCCAACATGGAGCCGTCCGTCGCGCGTACGATGGGCAACCGGAAATCCGATGGTGTGACAATCGCATTCTTTTGGCTGACAACCGGGGGCGGGTTCAGGTTGTTTGTCTTAATCAGATCACTGCGAGCACAGCCATAGGTTGGCGGAGCGCAAGTTTGTGCGACTGCAAAGGATGACAGTGCCAGCAACGGTATTCCCAACAAGTAATTACGCAACGAATGCATGAATTCCTCCTGGTTTGAATGAGTACAGCTATCGGGCACAGCTATCAGGCACACGCGGATCGCTTGCGTGGCGCAGAAGTTGCCACGCACGGTCCATGCAAGTCTTGCGAATTAAGTTTGGCTCCGTCCCCGCGGGAGAGGGGAGTTGGGCCCCCGCTAAGAACGGTCCGCGTTCCTATCTGGGACTAACAATCGAATCAATCTGCGGTGAAGGTATTTCACCAGCGGAAATGAGTCAATGCTCGAAGGCACCTGTGAGTGTGGATATGCACTTGTGTGTTCCCAGACTGGGAAGTACCTGCTGCGGTTCGTGAATTGAAAATGGGTGCGAGCGCCACTCGCGTCGCTACTCTGCAGGAGGAAGCAAAAGCCGCGCACTGAATGGCGCGGGGGAATTTTCTGAACTCGTCCGCAGCCAGCGGTTGCGGGACACAAAGCGGTAACGCAGCAGGGTCCAAATCGCCAGCCAACCGTCAGTGTGGCGAATTTTTTTTCCTTCGACCGCAGATCGCGGGTGATACGAGATTGGCACCTCGGCAATCGATTCACCCATGCGGCACAGCTTAGCTGTCACTTCAGGACAAAACTCGAAACGGCGACACTCAAGTCGCATCTGCATGAGTACGGATCGGCGCAACACCTTGTAACACGTGGCCTCGTCGTGGATCTTGACGCCATACAGCAAATTGGTGACGTGGGTGAGGAACTTGGCTCCCCAAAAAAAACGGAGGCCCCGCTCCGGACGATCCGGACGCACGCCATAGACCGCGTTTGCTTCACCACGCTCCAGCGGAGCTAGTAATGCGGGATAGTCAGCAGGATCGTATTCCAGGTCGGAATCCTGGATCAGTACGTACTCGCCGCGAGCATAACTCAGCGCGGTGCGGATAGATGCACCTTTGCCGTAGTTCTTACCATGAAAAACGATCGTGACGTTTTCAATGCGCGGCAGCGCCTCAAGCTTCTCGCGAGTGCCATCAGTGGAGCCATCATCTACGATGATAATTTCTTTATTCACCGGAGAGGCTAGAACGGCACGCAGCAACTCGCTTAAATGACCTTCTTCGTTGAACACGGGCACGATCACCGACACCGAAGCAAGCCCGCGACTACTCGCTGATTCTTCCCTCATCTGCGGAAAGGTTTCATCAGACATCACGCGCCATTCCCTACTATGACAAGCATACTGATGATTGGCGCCATAGAAAAGTACCAAGGCGTCCGGGAATAGCCTGTTTCCCAGATTGGAATTAATCTGCGCACGGTGAGCTATACGATGCACATCTCGAGCCCGGCTGCGAAATGATCATGCCGGGCGGCGAAGTACACGTGTGGTGCCTCGATCTCGACAAGGTGGCTGTCGCGGCATCACGCTGGCGCACCGTGCTTTTGCAGGATGAGACCACCCGGGCAGATCGCTTCAAGTTCGCGGGGGATCGCCAGATTTTCACGGCGACCCGGGCGTTGCTGCCAATTCTGCTGGGCAGCTATCTGCCAGGGAATCCCCCAACGGTTGAGTTTCACCCATGGCCAAAACGGAAAGCCGTCTCTTGAACCGAGCCACGGTGCAGCGAGGTGCAATTCAACGTTTTCCATTCCGGAGCGGGGGCGCTGATTGCGATCGCGAGAGAACGTCCGGTGGGACTGGACATCGAGCGAATTCGGGAGAATGTTGATTGCGAATCGCTAAACCGACGCTATTTCCCACGATGTGAACAAAATGCGCTTTCCTCCTTGGAAGCTTCGGAAGGTTGCCGAGTTTTTCTTTTGTTGCTGGACTCGCAAGGAGCCCTACATCAAAGCTCGCGGAGCAAGCCTCGCTCTGCCGCTACATGCCTTGGTGTACTTGTCTCAATAGCAGAAAAGAACCTGCTGCTTGCAACTCGGCCCGACGCGAGCGAAGCCGCTCAATCGCGCAGATCGACGAGGGCGAGGGATACGAAGCTGCTCTGTGCTGCCAGGGACGTGACTGGGTCCCTGAAATCGCCGTGGAGAGGAGATTTCACCCAAAGCACAAGAAGATAAAAGGTTTCCCCTGTGCGCAAGAGTTTGCACACGGAGACCGGCTTCCATCTTCATTCAATCGAGTGCATCCTGCTAACCCTTCAACTCTATAAGCTTACAGTACAATGACGGAAGTTCTTGATGGTACGGTACTTGCTTGTAGTCAGATATCCAATTCGTTGCGATAGAATGACATCCAGCTTGGGTGTTTGATCCACAGTGGGTTTTGCAGTCCGATTGTTGTCCCCCAAAATAGCAGTTCATTCGATTCTTGCTAGATACTGAATTCACTGCATTTCATCTCGCTCGCCGAACCTGGGAGGTTCACGCACTTGTCTGCATCGACTAGTCATTTGATCGCGCCGCACGGCGGCGAACTCGTGGATTTAATGGTGGCTCCGGAACAAACTGCCGAACTGAAAGCCCACTCGCGGGAGTGGCCCTCATGGGATCTAACTGCGCGTCAGATCTGCGATCTCGAGTTGTTGATGACGGGGGGCTTTTCCCCGCTGCGCGGTTTCATGACCAAAGCTGACTACGAAGGCGTATGTCACAAGATGCGTCTGGCCAGCGGGTTGATCTGGCCCATGCCGATCACGCTGGATGTCACGGAAGAATTTGCCAGGAAGCTGACTGCCGGCAGCAGCAAAGTGGCGCTGCGTGACGCTGAGGGCGTCATGCTGGCAGTTTTGAATGTGGAGGAAATCTGGCAACCTGATCGCGCGGCTGAGGCCAAGGCCGTATTCAACAGCACAAGCAAGGCACATCCGGGCGCCGACTACACCATGAATAAATCGAACCCGTGGTACATCGGGGGACGAGTGGAAGGCCTGCAAGCGCCTTCACATTACGATTTCCGCACGCTACGATTCACTCCGGCGGAATTGCGCGCAGAATTTGCCCGCGTGGGGTGGCGCCGGGTAGTCGCTTTCCAGACTCGCAATCCCATGCACCGGGCGCACGTGGAATTAACCTTTCGCGCCGCCAAGCAAGTTGAAGCCAACCTTCTGATCCATCCTGTCGTCGGAATGACGAAGCCCGGGGATGTCGACTATTACACTCGGGTGCGTTGTTATCAGTTGCTCGGTTCAAAGTATCCGCAAGGGACGCAGAAGCTGTCGCTGTTGCCGTTGGCCATGCGAATGGGCGGCCCGCGGGAAGCGATGTGGCACGCTCTGATCCGCAAGAATCACGGCTGCACACACTTCATTGTGGGACGCGACCATGCCGGACCTGGCAAGGATACCGATGGCAAGCCGTTCTATGGGCCCTATGAGGCGCAGCAATTGTTCAAAAAGCACGAGTCCGACATCGGCGTGACCATGGTCCCTTTCAACATGATGGTGTACCTCGAGACCGAAGATCGCTACGTGCCGGATGACGAGGTAAAGCCCACAGACCGTGTTCTCAACATCTCGGGCACGGAACTGCGGCGAAGGCTGAATGAGGGACGAGAGATTCCTGGATGGTTCACGTATCCGGAAGTTGTGCATGAACTGCGGCGCAGTTTCCCGCCTCGCGGCAAGCAAGGCGTCACGATTTTCTTTACCGGCCTGTCCGGGTCGGGCAAATCGACCATCGCCAATGTGCTGCTGACTAAGTTTCTAGAAGTTGGGGGGCGTCCCGTAACCTTGCTCGATGGCGATCTGGTGCGCAAGCACTTGTCCTCAGAACTGGGATTCTCCAAGGAGCATCGCGACATTAACATTCGACGAATCGGATACGTGGCTTCGGAGATCACAAAAAATGGCGGGATCGCGATCTGCGCGCCCATCGCTCCTTACGACGCCACCCGGAAGCACGTTCGGCAAATGATTGAGCCCTACGGTGGGTTCATCCTCGTGCACATCGCTACGCCGGTAGAAATCTGCGAGCTGCGTGACCGCAAGGGCCTCTATGCCAAGGCGCGCGCAGGAATCCTCAAGGAGTTCACCGGCATATCCGATCCGTACGAGGTCCCAGCCGATGCGGAGGTAACAATCAACACCGGTGAGCTATCTCCGGAGGAAGCCGCTCAGGAGATTATTTTGCATCTGGAGCGGGAGGGGTTCATCGGAGTAAACGGGGCCGCTGCCTGAGCGCACACGGCTGATCAGCCATGGAACTGTTGGTACTCAAAGTCCTGGTTGGGTTCCTCGTCGGCATCCTCATCGGAATGAGCGGCGTGGGAGGCGGTGTGCTGCTGCTTCCTATCCTGATTTTCGGTTTGAAGGTGCCGGCGCTGGTGGCCGTGGGCTCTGACGCTCTCTTCAATTTTTTTACGAAGGTGCCCGCTGGCCTGATGCACCTGAAGAAAGAAACCGTCAGGCGGAAAGTGGTGCTTGCGCTGGCAGCCGGCAGCGTGCCTGGCTCCATTTGTGGAGTCAATGCCTTAATGTATATCCGCCATGTCTATGGGGAAGGCGTCAATCACTTCATCAAGACTGCCGTGGGCGTGTTGCTCATCATCATCCCCCTCTTGTTACTTTTCCAGCGCCACATTGAGGAGCGGGTGGCAAACCGTCCACCGACGATGCGTGGATTTGCCGGCATGGTAGGGATCGGCGCCATCGCCGGTGTGTTAGTGGGGATGACATCGGTTGGGTCCGGGAGCATCATCATGATGTTGTTGCTGCTCTTCTATAGCTTCCCGCCGAAGGTGAATGTCGGAACTGACATTGTTCACGCTGTTATACTGACCGGAGTCACGGGTTTCCTGCATTTCCGTTTTGGAAATGTGGATCCCAGGCTGGTCCTGACATTGCTGATCGGCTCGATTCCCGGTGGACTCGTTGGCTCATATCTGTCCACCCGCATCCCAATACTCTGGTTACGTCGGATTCTTTGCGCTCTTCTGTTGATTACGGGGGCCCGCATGCTCTGGCCCGTATAAATGAACTCCAACACCTGCATGACTTCTTGCTATTCTGAGATTCTCACCCGGATCGCTGCCGCAATCGAGGCTGCACGAGCCGTATTCGCGCAGTTCACTCCTGGCGCGATTCAAGCCGAATTTAAGGCCGGACACGATCCAGTCACCGAAGCCGATCGCGCCTTGGACACCGTACTTCGCAAGAATCTGTTGCGACAAGGCGAGGGTTGGCTTTCGGAAGAGAGCGTGGACGACATTTCACGATTGGAGAAGAACCACGTGTGGGTGGTCGATCCCCTCGACGGCACCCGCGAATTCGTGCAGGGCATTCCCGAATTCTGCGTTTCCATCGCTTTCGTCGAGAATGGGCGCGCCGTCGCTGGCGGTATTTGCAATCCTGCCACAAATGAAACCATTCTCGGCGCACTCGATTGCGGAATCACTTACAACGGCGCGCCCGCGCGGCCGAGCCAACGGACCGCTTTGCGCGGATCACTGATTTTGGCCAGCCGCAGCGAGATGAAACGCGGCGAGTGGGAACAGTTTCAAAACGGAGACTACCGCATCCAAGCCATGGGCTCGGTCGCGTACAAATTGGCGCTGGTGGCCGCTGGCCGCGCTGACATTACATTCACCTTGACTCCGAAAAATGAGTGGGATGTTGCCGCCGGCGTGGCCTTGGTAGAAAGCGCCGGCGGCTTTGTCTCCACTCTCGAGAAGACGAGACTGGTGGCCAATCGACGCGATCCACTTCTTTCTGGGTTGCTGGCCTGCGGCTCTTTTCTCAAAGATGAATTGCTCGCCATACTTGAACCGCATTTTGAGCCGGCTAAATAGCGTCACAAGATCATAGTCACATGCTGCCAACACGGACCGAGGCCCCCTTGTACTCACGATGCGCCGATGCTCTATCCCACCAACGCTCCACAAATTTTGCCATGATCAAAACGCCATGCTCTCGGGCACATCAGGTGGCGCTCTCAAATAATTCGGGGCAATCAGTCATCGGACGGCCATTGGGGCGATGAGTTCTCTCTACTTGACCGGAGGTCGACAGCGCAAGCTGTTGTTCAAGAACGAAGAAGAACAACGCTTGTATGAGGCCGCTCTGATCTTGCGCCTCGACCCTGCGAGCAACACATCGGACTTGAAGGTCGAGTACAAGAGCCCCCTGGAAGCACGCGCCAGTGAGGAGACGTCTGACGTTTTCAAGACTTCGACAATTCTCGGGAACAGGTTTTACACCTGTACTTCAACCGAAGTTCTGGTATACGAAATGCCGGAGTTCAGGCGCATCAGTTACGTTTCGCTGCCCTGCTTCAACGATCTTCATCACGTCACTCCGACGCGCGACGGCAACCTGCTGGTTGCAGCGACGGGCTTGGATATGGTCGTGAAGTTCACGCCTGAGGGCAAGGTCCTCAATCATTGGAATGTACTAGGCAAAGATCCGTGGTCGCGGTTTTCTCCTGAGGTCGATTACCGCAAAGTGGAAAGCACGAAGCCTCATGACTCGCATCCCAATGCAGCCTTTGAATTGGGGGATGACGTCTGGGTGACGCGTCTCCAACAAAGAGATGCCGTTTGCCTGACTCGCCCGGGATTGCGCATCAACATTGAAGTTCAGAGACCGCACGACGGCCTGCTCTGGAATGAACACCTTTATTTCACGACCGTGGATGGACGCATCGTGATCGCAAACCCGCAGTCGCTGCAAGTTGAACGTATTGTCGACCTGCATGAAATCCACAGAAATTCGCGGCATGAAAACATTTTGCTCGGCTGGTGCCGAGGCATTCTGCCGATCGACGAACGTCGCATTTGGGTCGGATTCACACGCGTGCGGAAAACCATGTTCATGGAAAATGTTTTGTGGATTAAAAAGGGATTCCAGAATAAGAGCAAGCCGACCCACCTTGGGCTTTACGACATTGCTGAGCAAAAGTGCCTGCAAGAAATTGATCTTGAGGGTCACGGCATGAACGTCATTTTCGGCATTTATGACGCGACTGCCCCCGGGAATCGGCCCTGAAAAATGACGACCGGTAAAGTGTCTACCCAAACTTACAATTCCTTGGAACAGTTGGAACAACTGCGCAGCCAGTGGGAAGGTCTGCTGGCGCACTATCCATTGGCCACGACGTTCTCCACGCCGGAGTGGCTTCTGTCCTGGTGGCGGAGTTTTGGGCAGCACCAGGAGCTTCTAGCTATTGGCGCCTTCGTCGACTCATCCCTGGTGGGTTTTGCCGGTCTGTCTTTGACGTCAGCTTCTGCCGGAGCGATTCCGTTGCGCATCTTGCGCTTAATGAGTGATGGGAGCCAGGATTCGGACAATCTTGACTTACCGGTTCGATCTGGCTTCGAATCCGATTTCGCAGAAGCTCTGGTTGGCATTCTCGAGGCACAGAAACAACGGTGGGACGTCGGCTACTTCAATCTCATGCCCGCTCAATCTCCCGGAGTTGCGGCCCTTCGGCAGGTACTCGAGCGAAAGGGATGGTTGACCTTTGGGACGAATAGTCCCGCCTCGGCAATCGCACTGCCGGAAACCTGGGAGCAGTATCTGAAGCAGCTTTCGTCGAACGAACGCGCCAAGGTCGGCCCGCGCTCCCGGCGATTAGAAAAAAAATATTCAGTGCGCATTCGCAAATGCGAGGACCCACAGGAACTGGATGCACTCCTTCAGGTTCTTTACGAACTCCACCGCAAGAGCTGGCAGGCGAGAGGTCTGCCCGGGACGCTCCATGTGCCTTCCCGGCGTCGGTTTTACGGTGAGCTGGCGCGGTCTCTGCTGCAAAAGAATCTCCTCGAATTTTGGGTGCTGGAGTTGAATGGGAAAGTGGTCGCCGCACAGTTCGGATTTCGGCACGGGACAGCCGTGTTCTGCTTGCAGGAAGGCTTTGATGCAGAATATGCCAGCGACAGCGTGGGATTTGTCTTACGCAGCCAAGTGATCCGGAATCTTATCAGCCAAGGCATTCGTCGTTACGATTTTCTCGGCGGCACCGACGAATTCAAGAAGCGGTGGGGAGCGGAGCGGGACGATTACTTCAATCTCAGCTTCGCCAGGCCGCGCAGCAAAGGAGCAGCCTACCTTAGAAGCCTGGACCATTCCCGCCGGGCAAAATCTTGGCTGAGAGAAAACCTTCCCGCAGGCGCCTGGAGCGTACTTCACAAAATCAACCTTGCCCGCAAGCCCAAGGACAAACCGACTCAGGGATAGACTGGACGCAAACAAGCACTCGGGAATCCGGGGTAAAGCAGCGCTCGTGCTAGGCACGTCGAAGGAGTTTCTTCACCAGCGGTCTCATCCGGAATCTAATGGCATAGGCCAAGCCTGCGGGAAGCCCAGGACGGAAGATAAAATATTTAAACTTCGTTCTGCTTTGCGACGTCCACTTCGACTTCCAATCATCGACAACACCAGTGATGTCGTATTCCGGAATATGCCGAGCAGCGCAATCCTGCAAAATCTCCCGCACGATGAGATGGCCAGGAGCATATTGCGGGAACTTCTCGTCGTGAGCAATCTTCGGTGAATAATAGCGTCCCTTCAGAGAAAGGCCGAAATGCGATGCCAGCAACTCGCCATTCAGTTCCAGCGAATAGATGCAAAGATAACCGAAACGTGCGGCCTCGACTGCAATCTCGTCGTAGAACTGGCGAGTGTCTGCATTGCACGCGATGGCACTCTTTTCCGCGCCCTTCCAACCAGAGGCTTCCAGTTCATAGAAGCGCTGCAAGACAGACGGGGCTGCCTTCTCGACACGCGAAAGTTTCAGCTCGCCACCTTGCGACTGCAGTTCACGGCTTATATGACGCAGCTTACTTCTTAAGCGCGCATTGATGGGGAGCTTGTTGAGGCCAGCGGGATCGAACGGAAGTGGCACATACGGATTCTGCTCCATTGGCAACTCGCCTACGTAAAATCCGTCCTGGCCGGCCGCACGAACCAGATCTGAAAGCACTGCTCCTTCCGGAACTTGCGGAAGAGACAGCAACTGCCAGTCGCGACGTTGCCGCAAATGATTCCATGCCGCAAAAACGGCTGCTTCGCCTTCAGCACTCGCATGGCGAACGGCATCGAATCGCAGGGCGTGGCTGTTGACCGGCGCACGCAAGGTTCGCAAGGGCACGCCATCGAATACTGACCTTTCCTCTAGAAGAGGTAAAACCAGGAGCAGCTGCCCCTCACACGTAACCGTCAGAAGGAAAATTCTTGCCTGGGGCGTAAACGCCCGGATATGGGCACGAATCCACTCCGGGCGATAGAAGGGCTGCTCATTCACCGCATCATGGCATAATTTTCGCCATTGGTCGGCCCACCGATCGATGACCTCCAAGCCACCGCAATCGGCCATGACAACCAGCGGTGCGGATCGCGTGCTTGCATTCATCGTTCGTTCAGCAATGCTCATGTGGGATTGCCTTTCACTTCACACGTGGCGTCAAGGGGAACACTGTGAGATGAGCGCCCGTCTTCTACCCCAGCGGACGGCTGTTGCTCCCTAACGGCGTGAGTCAATCTTCGCATCTCCAGCTTCCCGTAGGTTCGTGGTTAGTTTTGTCAAGGCCGAGACGTTCTTGGCAGCCGCTGGTGGAGTTCGTCTAACACGGAGAACTCTTCGCATATCAGAGATGGCCAGATCCTTGATAGTCCGGAGACATTCGAGAATGACCGGCATGGGGTCATCGGCCGAAAACAACGCGTCGCAAATTGACGACGTGAAATCACTCGGGATATCTCTTAATTCCTCCAGCACACGCCGGCGATCAATCGATCCGCGCAGTGCATCGAGCAGCAGGTCATGCCAGCGGGAGATCCAGCCAGCACTCCAGCGCCATTTGGTCGCAATCCGGTAAGTCGCTGGAATTTCTGGAACTTCACCGTGGACCAGAGCCCAGTGGTAAAACGGAAAATCGAGTCCCGCCAGGAGCGGTAAAGAAATGGTTCCCCAATATCGCCCGTTCACTTCCATCAGAGTGGCAGTGCCGGTGACGGCATCGACCTTAAACTCGACCATCGCGACACCTTCCCACTTCAAGGAGCGGAGCAACTGCACGGAGGAGTACAACAATTCCGGGTTGAGCGTTTCTGCGATGGCGACGACCGCGACTCCACCTGCCGGAGGAAGTTCCTTCAGTCGCCGATGTTGAAAGCCTACGACCGGCTCTCCGCCGTGCATCAGGAGTTCAATGCCAACCCCTTCGCCCGCACAAAACTCCTGCACCAGCATCGGTGGTATGAAGCGGCGGGAAGTGTGGAACCGTTGCTGAACCGTTTGCAGATCGTCGATCACACAGGTCTTGAACTCATCTGCCGGTTTCTTCTCGCTGGGCTTCAGCACGATTGGAAAATTTAAATCTCGAGCAATCTCGGACAACTCCGCCGAACTGGACACGAGAAAAGTTCGCGGTATTCGCATTCCGCATCGTCGCCCCGCCTCCAACGTCTGACTCTTATCCAGAACTTGGCGGGTGATCTCCGGCGGGGGACACGCGATATGAACTAAATCCTTGAAGAAATCGTAATGCTCAACTGTCGCAGAGAGCGCGAGATCATTGGCGGGGATCAGCATGCCGTGGTGATTTGCTCGAATCAGGGTGCGGATTGCGTCCACAAAACCCAGGGAGGAAATGCCAGGGTCGGGTACTTGCCAGAAATTACGGATCGCCCGCGATCCAACGTTACGTTCGATGGTAGAGAACGTCGCCACATCGGTGGGGATACCATGCCGGGCAAGCGACCTTGCGACCGCGGTCGTGATTCGCGGAACCATTCCCAGAATGAGGACGGGCTTTTTCATGAAGATTTACGACTCATGATTCGTATTGCAAGGCACGCGGGCGGGGTCGTCTGCCGCTTTTTCCTTTAAATCCTGCAAAACGTCAGCAGCCAGTTCGCGGACACATCGTTGCAGAACCTGATAGCAACTCCGGGTCTGCTCCGGAGTTGCATAATACGGATCGGCAATTTCCAAGTGGGGATGCACACCTCCCACATAGGCTCCCAGCATGAAAATCTTCTGTCGGGCGGCTGGATAAGCAGAGAGCAACTCCACCTCGTTTTGATAATCCATGGCGAAGATCGCGTCCGCCTCTTTGACCATTTCGGCGGTCAGAGATTGCGCGCGGCAATCCTCCAAAGAGAGCCCGAACTCGCGCGCAGATGCCAAAGCCCAGGGATGCGCGGCAATGCCCGGAACGGCATGCAAGCCAGCGGATCTGACGTCGAAGCACCGCAACTCCGCACCTAGTGCCTTTCTCATCAGGGCTTCGCACATGGGGCTCCGCATACGGTTTCCAAAACACACGAATAAAATATGACGGGCTGACCTGGGAGCCCTCCTGTTGCCGCGTCCTCTGCCGATAACATCTAGCAACCTCAGTTTGAGATACAGCGGACGCCGGGCTGCATCAACATTTCGATAACTTCGCAGGTTTTTCAGCCAAGTACCAGGTAAGATTCGCGCAGCTATACTCGCCAGAAGGGGGCGGGCATGGTTACCATCTCCCGTTTCTGGTTTCGCAACTGTTTCAGTCCCGCCATTCGAAGCTTCTGTCAAGCTAGGTCACCGGTTGTCCCAATACGGCCGTATCGTTCTCCATAACAGGTATCTCTCAGTACGCTATGGCGTGTCCTGGTTGTACCAGATCATCGAGCGATGACTGTTCCAGGCAGACTCTGAACCATAACTCGAGGTTGAGCAAGCGCCAGATGCGATTACCGTGATCTCGGTACCCTGCCCTGTGTTCAGCAATGATCCGGCTGATCGCCTCGGGCCGGAAGAGACCGCGTTCCAAAGTTCGAGGCTCAGTCAATTGTTCTTGTATATGATCGATGGTTGCCCCCTCCAGCCAGTACGCCCACGGAGTCGGAAATCCCATTTTTTTGCGGTACACAATTGAACTGGGTAGCAGATCTTTGACCGCGGCTTTCAGGATGGACTTCCCCGCCATACCATCGATTGAGTGTTTCGCAGGTATCCTGGCCGTGAGTTCGACCAATTGGTGATCCAGAAAAGGCACGCGGCTCTCCACCGACGCTGCCATGCTCATCTGATCCTGCTTCATCAGAAGCTCTACCAGATACGTCTTGATGTCGGTATACAGCAATCTATGCAGAAGGTCCCCCGAGGACTTCTCCCACTGGTACATCGAGGCTGCGTAAGCATCCTGTGCGGCTGCGGCGGCCTCTGGAGTCAATAAGTCCTCCTGTTCCGCGGCGGAGAAAGCGGAATAGAAGTTATCGAAGTAGAACGATGGCCAGGAAGCGCCATCCCGCCCCAGGAAAGTGTGCTCCAGCTTGCGTTTCAGGGCCCCAGAAAGCGGAGAGGTAACAAGCCGTTCCCGCAGCATGCGACGCAGCGAAGCCGGGGTCATAGTGCGGTAGACGCGGTCCATGCGCGTGTTCAGCAGCGTCCAGGCGTAGCGGGTGTAGCCACCTAAAGTTTCGTCACTGCCTTCGCCAGTCAAGACCACGGTGACACGTTCCCTGGCAAGGCGGGCGACGAAGTAAAGCGATACGCTGGAGGGCCAAACCACAGGTTCGTCTTCATGCCAGATCAGTCGCGGCAAGGTTTGGAAGAATTCATCCCGGCTGAGATGAACTTCGTGATGTTTCGATCGCAAATGCTCCGCCACCGATCTCGCATACGGCAGCTCGCTGAACGCGTCCTCGCCGTAGCCTACCGAGAAAGTTTCAATGGGTTCATTGCGAATTTTTGTAGTGAGCGCTGCGATCGCGCTCGAGTCCAGGCCACCGCTTAGAAAGACTCCGAGCGGGACATCGCTCATGAGGTGGCTGGCAACGCACTGTTCCAGCTGCTCGCGATATTGGCTGACGTAAAACGCGGCGGACCGGCTTCCGTCATCGGCATTGATGGTCAAATCCCAGTATTGGCGAATTTGCAGCTGTCCACTCTCGTCGACACTGAGAGTGTGCCCGGGCATCAATTTCCGAATGCCCGCGTACATCGTGTGTTCGCCACTCAGGTAACCGAACGCAAGGTATTCAGCTAGTGTGCTGCTGTCGAACTCCGGATGCACTCCCGGATATGCAAGGATTGTCTTGATTTCGGAACCGAAGAGCAATGTGCGACCGTCGTAACGATAGTAAAGCGGCTTAATGCCCAGCCGGTCACGCGCAATGAATAGAGTCTTTTTCGGTCTGTCCCAGATGGCAAAGGCGAACATGCCACGCAAGTGCTCGACACACTTCGTCCCATACTCCTCATACAGGTGAACGATACTTTCGGTGTCGCTGTGGGTGCGATAGTGATGCCCGCGCATTTCGAGATCCTTGCGCAGATCCTGATGGTTGTAGATTTCACCGTTGAAGACGATCCAGATGCTGCCAAGTTCATTACTGAGCGGCTGGTGACCGGCTTGAACATCGATGATGCTGAGGCGGCGCATAGCCAGACCGACGTTGCCTTCGACAAAAAAGCCATCGTCGTCGGGACCACGGTGCACAATCTGCCGGTTCATTACCGCCAGCGTTTCGCGATTCGCGTGTTGCGTCCGGTCCGAATAAAAGACGCCGCAGATTCCACACATGACTAGAGACCCATCCGTTTCCGATCGCCGTCGAGCGCCGTCAACTCTCGTTCGGCCCATACCCGGTCGAGAGACTCCTCAAGCACAATGCCTTCCCGGTCCGAGGAGACGAGTTCAACCTTACCGGCCGAGCTCACTACCTCAGCATAGCTCACCGTCTTTCCGCAGGTGAGCACTCGACGTCCGCCCGCATCCACATAGGAACCATTGCACAAGACGAGCGTGTATTCATCTTTGGTACGATCCAGTCGCCACCACAGAAACTCGGCGTCGCTGCCCCAGGAAACCAACTTCCACGAACCCTGCTGGGCGGCAAAGAAGAAAGCGTGCTCCTGGCGCGAATTGCGGTATCGATAGCCGGAGATCTTTG
>DASVAE010000109.1:0-14380 GCA_036376495.1 Candidatus Sulfotelmatobacter sp.
GAGTGATCCGCATCAAAGGTTCGAACCGCGGTCTGGCCATGGCTCTCGATGGCAATGGACGCTGGTGCTATCTCGATCCGCGGGTCGGGGCGATGCACGCTGTGGCGGAGGCTGCCCGCAAAGTCGCGTGTTCCGGCGCGATCCCGATCGGGGCAACGAATTGCCTGAACTTCGGCAACCCCGAAAAGCCGCACATCATGTGGCAGTTCTCGCAAACCATCGACGGCATCACCAAGGCGTGCGAGGAGCTGGAGATCCCCATAACCGGCGGCAACGTGAGTTTTTACAACGAGACGCTCGGCGAAGGCATTTATCCCACGCCTGTGCTCGGAGTGGTGGGCGTCCTCGAAGACGTTCACAAGGCCGCCAGGATGCATTTCACCGCCCCTAAACGCACCATCGTGCTATTGCGCGCGGGAGAACCCGGCGATATGACGGATGCCGAAACTGAATTCGGCTCGTCCGAATACGCCAAAGAGATTCTGGGCGCCCTCTGGGGATATCCGCCGGAAATCGACTTGGAGAAAGAAGCAGCTCTGCAGAAGGCGATCATCAACCTGATCCGCGATGGATTGCTCGAGTCGGTGCACGACTGCAGCGATGGCGGAATCGCAGTGGGGCTGGCGGAAATGACGTTCCCCAAGGGCATGGGAGCCCGGGTTGAGCTGGCGAGCGAGGGGCTTCCCCCCACATTTGCACTGTTCGGCGAAGATGCCGGCCGAATCCTAGTCTCCTGCGACCCCGCGCACCTGGCGCGAATCAAAGAAATAGCGGGAACACACGGCGTCGCTGCGGAGAAGATTGGCGAAACCATCATGGAGAGGCTCGAGATCACGCTGGATGGCAAGACAGTGATCTCAGCCGGGGTCTCGGAACTGAACCAGGCGTACGAAGGCGCATTGGAAGCGTCGCTGAAAACTGATCCCGAACTAGTGAACGTGTAAGCAAACAGCTAAGAGCTCAGGGCTAAGGACTGACGGCGAAGGACTAAGGACCTAAATGCAGATTCCTGACAAATTTCACGACGAGTGTGGAGTGGTCGCCATCTTCTCGCATGCCGAGGCGGAAAAGCTGGCCTACCTTGGCCTGCATGCCTTGCAGCACCGCGGGCAGGAATCGGCGGGGATCGTTAGCTCCGACGGCCTGGTCTCGCGCGTTCATAAGGCTATGGGCTCGGTGGCAGATATCTTCACCGAGGACGTGCTGTCGAAGCTGCACGGCACGCTGGCGATCGGTCACACCCGATACTCGACCGCTGGCGATTCCGCCCTGCTGAACGCGCAGCCCATCCTGGTGCAATCGAACAAGGGAGCGATTGCGGTTGCGCACAATGGCAACCTGGTGAACGCCACCGCGATTCGGGCCCGTTTAGAGAGTCAGGGATCTATCTTTCAAACCAACAGCGACACTGAGGTTCTGGTTCACCTGATCGCGCTCTCGAAAGAGCACACACTGCCGGAAGCCATGGCCGACGCGCTGCGCCGTGTCGAAGGCGCCTTCTCCTTGGTAATGATGAGTAACGACCGTATTTTCGCCGCCCGTGACCCGCGCGGCTTCCGTCCGCTGGCGATGGGCAAAATTGCCGCGATCGACGGCCACAAGCACGATACGTTCGTATTCGCCTCCGAGACTTGTGCATTCGATCTCATCGGCGCCGAATACATCCGCGATGTGAAGCCGGGAGAGTTGATCATCGTCGGCCCCGAAGGCGTGAGTTCGCGCTTCTATTCGACAGCAGCGCCACAGTCGAGTTGCATTTTCGAACACGTTTATTTCTCGCGCCCCGATAGCCTGGTCTTCGGGCGAGCGGTTCAGACCAGCCGGGAGGAACTGGGCCGGCAATTGGCTCGAGAAGCAGGTGTGGAGGCCGACCTGGTCGTGCCTGTGCCCGATTCGGGAGTCACGGCTGGCGTTGGTTACGCTGCTGAGAGCGGAATCCCCTTTCGATTCGCGCTGATCCGAAATCACTATGTGGGGCGCACCTTCATTGAGCCCAGCCAGAGCGTCCGTGATTTTGGCGTGAAGCTGAAGTTAAATCCAGTCCGCTCCCTGCTGGAGGGGAAGCGGATTGTCCTGATTGACGATTCCATCGTGCGCGGCACGACCAGCAGGAAAATTGTGCGCATGATCCGCAGCGCGGGGGCCACAGAGGTGCACATGCGCATCTCGTGCCCGCCAACCATCTCTCCGTGCTATTACGGAGTCGACACGCCTTCCCGCAAGCAACTGATAGCAGCCAACAAGTCCGTGGACGAGATCCGCGAGTACATTGGCGCCGATTCCTTGGCATATTTGTCTCTCGAGGGATTGAAGAAGGCTTGTGGTGAGGGAGAGAAGATTTCGTACTGTTCCGCCTGCTATACCGGCAAATACCCGACCGACATCGTCGACATCGAAGAGATTCAGCCCGCTTCGGCTCGACGCTGACTCCCTCAGGGGCTAAAGCCCGTCTCGTTTTGGAGTCCTTACGGCACGATTGAAGCCGTGCCCTTTCAAAACGCGCACGATCCGATTTTTTTACGGTTGCCAAGCCGTGCACTTCCCAAAGACTATGGCTTTCGAGCGCGTATCACTCGGGGTATCTGCTGCAAGTCCGGAATGATGTCGGGCTGCTCCCAGCCTTTGAGTAAGGCAAGAACCTGATCCGCAATGATTCCACTTACTTCGATGACCAGGGCACCGCCAGGGCGGAGAAGGCTGCGCGCTGGCGGGATGAGTCGTGCGATCACCTCTGTCCCGGTTCGCCCTCCGAATACCGCAGAGCGGGGTTCGAATTTGCGAACTTCGAGTTGCACCTGGCCTTCTTCCGATTCGCCCACGTAAGGTGGGTTAGAAACGATGAAATCGAATGGGGGAGTCAGGGTGGCGAGCAGGTCGGTGTGATGAAAGTGAATGCGCTCCTCCAGTTGATGCCGCGCGGCATTGGCGCGAGCGATTTCCAGAGCCTGCAGTGAAGAATCAGTCGCATGAATTTCCGCATTGGGCAGCTCTTTCGCAAGAGCCAAGGCGATGCAACCTGATCCTGTGCCTACGTCTGCAATACGAAGTTTGTCGGCGCGAAGCGCGCGCTCTGACGCCTGGAGTTCGAGTACGGTTTCGATGACGTGCTCCGTCTCTGGACGAGGAATCAGTACGGCAGGCGTGACGATGAGGTCCATGCCCCAAAATTCCTGATGACCGGTGATGTACTGCGCCGGCACGCCGAGGGCGCGTTCCGCAAGGGCAGCTTCGTAGCGAGAGTATTCTTCGGCCGTCAACTCGCGCTCGGGATGCGCAAAGAGGTAGGCCCGATCGCAATTCAGCACGAATCGCAGGAGTAGTTCGGCGTTCATCTGTGGCGAGGGGACCTGGTCCACGGTTAGGCGGGAGACTGCGGCCTTCAAGGCTTGCTTCAGCTGCACGCAGCTATTTCAACACACGGGAGGGGCGCAGGCGGGAGCGGGGCGGGGCGGTTTACTAAGAATGTTCCTGCAGGAACACCCCAACCATTTGGCATTGTTCTTGTGAGGAACGCGCGAGTGACTAGCAGGAAAAGCAAGTTGTTCGTACATGGTTGAAAACAAGGAAGCTTGATGCAACTTGCCGAAATGTCGGCAGGTAAAATGCGGCGATCCGGAGCTGTGGAATTCCCGTTTTGGGAAGGCATTGTCTTCAGCCTCACGGCAGAATCTCAGGTGGGGCGCCCAGAATTCTGCGAAAACTTGCGGCCAATGGGGCCGGGGCTACTCAACTCTGAGGTTGTTAAACCACGGTTGCGGTTTCCTGTTTGAGCTTTTCGGACTGGTAGTAGGTGATCAGGGCGTCAATGAGCGGCTGGATCTTGCCATCCATTACGGCGTCCAGCTGGTGGATCGTAAATCCTATGCGGTGATCGGTCAACCGGTTCTGGGGGAAGTTGTAGGTGCGTATCTTCTCGCTGCGGTCTCCAGATTTCACCATGGCTCTGCGCTCTTTCGCCAAGGCTTCCTGCTGCTTCTCCATTTCGAGTTCGTAGAGACGGGCGCGCAGCACGCGCATGCCTTTTTCGCGGTTTTTGATCTGGGACTTTTCGTCCTGGCAACTCACCACCGTGTTGCTGGGAATGTGCGTGATGCGCACGGCAGAATAGGTCGTGTTCACCGATTGCCCGCCCGGCCCGGAGGAGCAGAAGGTGTCGATGCGCAGGTCCTTGGCTTCGATCTTGATGTCGACGTCTTCAGCTTCGGGCAGCACTGCTACGGTCACGGCCGACGTGTGTACCCTTCCCTGTTGTTCTGTAGCCGGCACGCGCTGGACGCGGTGGACTCCGCTTTCGTACTTCAGCTGCGAATAAACGCGGTTTCCTTCAATGATCGCGATGACTTCTTTGAGCCCGCCGACCGATGACTCTGAGGTGGAGAGCACTTCGACTTTCCAGCGCTGGATTTCGGCGTAGCGGGTGTACATGCGGAAGATCTCGGCGGCAAACAGGGTAGCTTCATCGCCACCCGTACCAGCGCGAATTTCCAGAATGATGTTCTTCTCGTCGTTGGGATCTTTCGGCAGCAGAAGAAATTTGAGTTCTTCCTCTACCCCGGAAACTCTCGCCTGCAGGCGATCGAGCTCTTCCTGCGCATAGGCGCGCATGTCGGGATCCTTTTCGTCTACGAGCACGGCTTTGCTTTCGGCGATTCCCTTGGTCAGATCCTTGTACTCGCGGTATTTCTCGACGATCGAGGAGATTTCCGCGTGGGCCTTGGCCGTCTTCTGGTATTTCGCCGAATCGCTCACAATCTCGGGCGTGGCGAGCGCATTCGTCAGCTCTTCGTAACGCGCTTCAATTTGATCTAATCTCTCAAACATTGTCGGTCGGCTCCTCGGAAGACCTGCTAAGTCTCAGTGCGGCCGTAACCCCGCCTTGGGGCGGACAGTACGTCTTTACGGCATTCTATTGTGGTGGAAAAAAGAGGAGAAGTATTCGCGGGGGGACCGCTAGGCAATCACCAGCTCACCACCGCGCTCCTTCTCGAGCGACATGGCATGGTCGAGGGCAACAATGGCGCACTCCGCCTGCTGATCGGAGGGCGGCTGAGTGGTAATCCGCTGCAGCCAGAGGCCGGGCGCGGTCATCAGCGCGAACAGCGACCCGCGATGCTTGGCGGCAAAACGAATGATCTCGTAGGAGACTCCTGCGATCACCGGGAGCAGAACGATGCGAGAGGCAAAGCGCGCCCCAAAGGTGGTAAACGGGATCAGCATATAGAAGCCGATCGAAATGAGCATGACGGTCATGAGAAAGCTGGTGCCGCATCGCGGATGAAAAGTCGAATACTTCTGCACGACCGCGGTTTCGAGTGGATCACCGTTCTCAAAGGCAAATACCGTCTTATGTTCGGCGCCGTGATATTCGTACACCCGCCGAATATCTTTCCAGAGGGAGATGCCCCAGATGAAAAGCAGGAAGAGGATCAGACGGACGGCTCCATCAATCAGGTTGAAGACGATCCGTCCGCCGAAAGCGGGATCGATTTTCTTCAACTCTGTTGCCGCCAAGAGCGGCAGGTATTTGTACATGAAGATGAAGAAAGCCAGCGAGATCACAATATTGACGGTGGCCAGCCAGCCGCTCACCGCTGCCGCCTTTTCCCGTGACTTGGAGGACGGGACTTGGGCCTGAACTTTTGCGGCAGAGTTCGGGGTTGAGTTTTCCTTGCCATCTTCCTGCAGAATATCTTCGATTGCGACATTGGCCGAAAAACGCAGGGCTCGGTATCCCAACTTCATCGCATAGCCGAGTGTCACCACGCCGCGAAGGATGGGCCACGCCATCCATTTGTGCTTCTCCGAAGGGCGCTCCAGGGGCTCACTCATGGTGACGACCTCGCCGGAAGGCTTGCGACAGGAGATCGCCCAGGCATGAGGGGAACGCATCATCACGCCTTCGAGCACAGCCTGGCCTCCCACCAAGGTTTCTTCGCCACTTTCAAGGGCGGGTAAGAGCTGGATGGCGGCTAGAAAGCGGAGATAATTTCGCAGATAACGCACAGCTATTGGATGCTCCTTCAAGGCACGCGACGCAGCTTCTACGATACCACAGGGAAAGATGGTTTACGATGGAGTTGTAGCAGGGGTAAGTGGAGGCAGATAAGGCACTTACCAGGTTTTGTGGGACGCCCTGGATGGCATCCAAATGGCAAGCATGAGCGAATCATTCCAGCGCCTCGCGAAAGCTTGCGACGAGATCGCAGCCACTACCAAGAAACTGCAAAAGACCGCCATCGTCTCGGAGCTTCTGAACTCACTGCCGCTGGAACAGGCCGCCGCGGCCGCTTTATTCCTTTCTGGCCGTCCTTTTCCGGTCTGGGAAGAGACCACCTTGCAGCTGGGCGGGCGCGCGTTGTGGCAATTGGTGGCCGAGTTGTCAGGCAAAGAGGAAGGGGCGCTCACCGCGGCATACCGGAAATATGGAGACCTGGGAAGCGTGGCGCAGGCGGTGCTTCCGGAGAGTCAGGCGGTGCATTTGGATGTGCTGGAGGTGGAGCGCGCGTTTAGGCAGATTGCCGCCGCTCGAGGGGTGGTGCCGAAAGGCGCGGTGCTGCGCGATCTGCTCTCCCGAGCAACGCCGCTCGACGCGAAGTACATCATCAAAATCATTACCGGAGACCTGCGAATTGGGCTCAAGGAGAGCCTGGTCGAGGAGGCGATTGCGAAAGCATATGGCGGCCCGGCGGCGGATGTACAGCGGGTAAACATGCTGCTGGGAGATATCGGGGAAACCGTAAAATTCGCCGCAGAAGGGCGGCTGGACGAAGCCAAGATGCGGCTGTTTCATCCGCTCGGATTCATGTTGGCAAGTCCCATTGATTCGGCGGAGGAGGGCCTGAGCTATTTCGCGGAAGCGGGGGTGGAAGACAAGTACGACGGTATCCGAGCGCAGGCTCATGTCTCGGGAGATCAGGTCCGGATCTTTTCGCGCACTCGAGATGACATCACGGAGTCATTCCCGGATTTGCTTCCCGCGCTGGCGGGCTTGCCGCCAGATGTCATTCTCGATGGAGAGATCGTGGCCTGGGAGTTTCCTGCCAGGCCGGAAGCGGCGAAGGCCATTGTGGATCAGTTCCTTTCAGATACAGCCGAGAACAAGGCGACCGAAATGGGCCATGCTCGCCCGTTTACTGTTCTGCAGCAGCGACTGGGGAGGAAGAAAGTCAGCGACTCGATGCTGCGTGAGGCGCCCGTCGCGTACCTGGTATTCGATGTTCTCTACGCCATGGGGGAATTGCTCATCGATCGAACCCTGCGCGAAAGAGCCCAGGTGCTAGACCAATTGTTGCAGGCGCCGCGCCGGGCTCAGAGCGCCAATGTTGGCGCGAAGAAGGCAATGCAACACTCCCTCGCTTTCGACGAGGCCGAACGAGATCCGCACGTGGAAGCCAGAATCATGCGCGCCCCGGCATTCCGCGCCTCAGCCGCCGACGATCTGGAACAACTGTTCACTGCGTCCCAGGCCAGAGGCAATGAAGGGCTCATGATCAAGGATCTGGCTTCGACCTATAGCCCGGGCAAACGCGGGAAATCGTGGCTAAAGATGAAGCGCGAACTGGCAACACTCGATGTGGTGGTGACCGCGGTGGAATACGGCCACGGCAAGCGCATCGGGGTGCTCAGCGATTATACGTTCGCAGTGTGGGATGGAGACAAGCTGGTCAACATAGGGAAAGCATATTCCGGGTTGACCGACGTGGAAATCGCGGAAATGACGAAATGGTTTTTGGAACACACGCTGGAAGATCAGGGGTTGCGATTGGTCGTGGAGCCGAAAGTCGTGCTGGAAGTGGCGTTCAATAACATGATGGAATCCGAGCGGCACGAGAGCGGGTATGCGCTACGGTTTCCTCGGATCGTTCGATTGCGTCCGGACAAGTCGGCGGAAGAAGCGGACAGCATCGAGACAGTCCGCAAGATTTATGCGGGCCAGGGTGCAAAAGCTCCATCGTTCCAAAAACCCCACCCTACGAAAACCGCGTAGGGTGGGCCACCCTCAAGGAAGTGGCACGCTCAACAGTGAAATTAGTGAGTGTGGCGGTGCTCTTCGGCGGTCTCGATTACCGGGATCACGCAGCCGTGGGCGGTTTCGCAGACTACGTGCTCGAACTGTATGGTGGTGTGATCGATACGGAAGTCGTGCAGGAGACGTTCTTTCACGTCGCGCAGAATGCGCTCGCTGATCGAAGGCGGGATATCCTCAATCGAGATATGGCAGGAGAGCGCGTGCGTCTCTGAACCGAGACTCCAGACGTGGAGGTCGTGGACGTCGTTAACTCCTTGCACGGAGCGAATGACGGTCTCGATTCTTTCCAACTTCATGCCGCGAGGCGTGCCCTCGAGCAGAATGTTCAGTGTCTCGCGCACGATCCCAAAGGCGGACCACAGGATGAGCACAGCGATGCCCAGGGACAATACAGAATCGATCCAGTAGTTGCCGGTAGCGAGAATCGCCCAGCCTCCAGCAATGACGGCCGCGGTGGAAAAGGTGTCGCCTACCTCGTGCAACAGGGCACTGCGGATATTCACGTCGCCGCCGGAACGATACAGGAGCAACGCGATCGCCCCATTCATGGCTACCCCGGCCCCTGCAACCCACATCATCAGGCCGGCGCGTACATGCTCGGGGTGCTGCAAGCGCCAAAAAGCTTCGTAGAAGATAAAAAATGAGACCACCACGAGCGAACTGGCATTCACGAGTGCGGCGAGCACTCCGGCGCGCTGGTAGCCATAAGTCTTGTTGGCATTGGCGGGGCGCGACTGAAAATACACCGCAATAAGCGAGAGTAGAAGCGCAAGAAAATCCGAAAGATTGTGCCCGGCCTCGGAAAGCAGCGCGAGGGAATGGGCCCTGATACCCGCCAGGACCAGCAGCAGGATGTAGGCGAGGGTCAAGCCTAGCGAGATCTTCAGAACTCGCGTCGGGCTACCGGCGCCATGTACATGAACGTGCATCCCTTCCTAAGTGTACGGGCCCTAGGCAGGGTGTTCAACCCACGTCGCGCGGTATCTTAGTAACTTCTCATTCAAGACAATCGGCGCGTTGGACGATGTCCAGAAGGACGTCCGGGGAGAGGAGCTAAGCGCCTGCATGTCTTCATCGCAGCAATTCTGCACGTTTCTGGTTGACGGCGAGATGTTCGGCACGCCGGTGGCCAGAGTACAAGAAGTAATCCAACAGCACGAGATGACGCCCGTGCCGCATGCGCCGGACGTTGTTGCTGGCATGATGAATTTGCGCGGGCAGATTGTGTGCGCAATCGATCTTCGGCGGCGGTTGCAGTTACCCGATCGCGCAGCCGACCAAATGCCCATGGGCGTGGTGGTGCGGACCAATCAAGGGACAGTCAGTCTCTTGGTAGATGAGATTGGGGATGTCATCGAAGTGAAGGACCAGGCGCGGGAAAGGGCTCCGGAAACTCTGCAGGGCCTCGCGCGTGAAGTGATCGAGGGCGTCTACAAACTGCCGGATCGTTTGCTATTGGCGCTGGATGTCAACCGGGTGGCGGAGGTTGGGGAACGGAGCAAGCCTGAAGCTTAGAACGGGAGCGGAGCTCTGAATTCCTACCACGGCTCAGCTCTTTGCCAGACTATCCAGGTAACGCTTGTTATAGAAGCTTGTGCTCTTCTGAACGAATTCGATTATGCGGAACATGCGATCCCGCGCGTCGCGATTCAGCTCAGGGAATTGAACTGCGAGCCCCGAGCCCGGATCCAGACGCATGACTAAACCTTCGGTGGTCAGGGTGGGATCATCCATGGAGAAGCCGAGCTTGATTTTGCTGCCGGCGGGCACGATGGTGCTGGTCTCGATGAAGCAGCCCCCAAGACTGATGTCGGTGAGATTAGCGAATAGAGGGACACCGCTATTATCAGTCGTCAATTCGATCGTCACCCGGCACTTGAGACGGGGATGCGCACGCCGGTCTTTGTAGGCCAGTTGCTTCTGTTTCTCGAGATACATGCGACGATCGGCTTCGGCCAGGAGTTGTTCTGCGTCCTTGCCGTCAGCCGGAAAGACGGCACGGCCGACGCTGAGGGAAAGAATATCCTCGCCACAAACTTCACTTCCAGCGTGCCGGGCTAAGGCGCGCATCTGCTCGGTCTTCTTCGCAGATGCATCGGGAGTCAGGCCGGGAGCAATGACTACGAATTCGTCGCCACCCATGCGCGCGACATAGTCGTACTCGCGGCAAGTATCTTTCAGCGCCTGGGCAAACAGACGCAGCACACGATTGCCCTCGAGATGTCCGAAACGATCATTGATCTGCTTGAAACCGTCCATGTCAGAGACCATGACGGTCAGGCTGGTGTTATCGCGCTTGCAGCGAGCCAACTCGCGGTCGAGCTGCAGGAAAAGCGACCGCGCGTTGGGCAGGCCGGTCAGGTAATCCGTCGTGGCGGAATTCTCGGCTTGCTGGTATTTGAGAGCATTCTCGATGGCAAGGGCCATCTTTCCGCTGACCGCCAGCAAGATGCGCAGGTGATCGGAGGTAAAGGCGTCGCGTTCGCCGCGGTATAAGGCGAGAACGCCAATAATGCCGGCGACTCCCTCCAGCGGTACGGCCAGGGCGGAACGAAGGGTGCTGAATTTTGAAGGATCGTTCAAGTATCCCGGCTCGACCGATGGATTTCCATTGATGATGGGCTTACGATTGTGAGCCACCCAGCCCGACAAGCCTTGGCCTATTGGAATGCGCAAGGAAGAAAACAGGCGATAGTTGTCGCCATTGACGAACTCCGCCACGAGTTCGTTTTCGCGCTTGATGTAAATCGCGATCGCGTCGTAGGGCACCATGGGCTTGAGCTTGACGGAGAAGACGGACAGGGTTTCTCCCAAGCTGAGGGAGGCTCCGAGATCCTGGCTCAACTCAAATAGCGCCTGAGCCTCCTGCCGGGCGGCAGCGATCGAGGACAGAAAGGTCGTCTCACGACCTACGTAATCGGTTACGGTGGAATTTTCAAAGCCCGCGGCAGGTTCCAGTCCACGATCGATTTTGATTGCTGTGGAGAGCGGGGCGTTCAGATCTTCCGACGACTTGCTGATTACGAGGCGCTCGAGATTTTCATAGCGCTTCAGCAGAACGTCGACGACTTTCGGATCGAAGGATTTGCCCGACTCCAGCGCCAGCTTCTGCATGACCTCGCGCATGGGCAGGGCGCGGCGATACTGCCGGTCCGAGGCCAGAGCATCGAGGTAATCAACGGCGGAAAGAATGCGTGCTCCGAGTGGAATCTCAGCGCCCTTCAGGCCCATGGGATAACCCGAGCCGTCCCATTTCTCATGGTGCGCGCGCACAATGGGGACCACGGGGTAGGGGAAGCGCACTCGTTCCAGAATCTCGGCGCCCACCAGGGTGTGGATCTTCATCTTCTCGAACTCTTCCGGACTGAGGCGTCCGGGCTTGGAGATGATGTGCTCGGGCACGGCCAGTTTGCCGATGTCATGCAGCAGAGACGCGGCATGCAAGGCCTCGAGTTCCGGCCCGTTGACGCCTAATTGCTTGGCAACCTCGATGGCATAGACGCGTACGCGCTGCAGATGTTCGTGGGTGGTGTGATCCTTGGCCTCAATGGCCAGCGCGAGCGCCTCAATAGTGCGCAAGTGGAGGTTTGCCATCTCCTCCACGTGGCGCTTCTCATCTTCCAGTTTGCCGAGGTAGAGGCGGTAAGAGCGGTAGATCAGGTAAACGGCGGGCAAGACCAGGAGCGATGTCTCCCAGTTGAAAGCGTGGTTCAACCAGACGATGATGGCGGCGATGCCGGCTCCGACCAGGTAATAGGGGAAAGACCAAAAATAGCAATCGACCAAGATGCGGGTGATGGGGCGGCGCTCGGTGAGTGAGATTACGGTGGCAATTGTGCCCGCATTAGCGATGAAATAAATCGTCGCAGCCAATCCCAGTAAGATCGGCCGGCTATCGACAACATGCGTGATGAGCCGCTGGTGATAAGCCACGTAGGCGAGAGCAGTAGCGATCGAGCCAGCGCAAACGTTAAACGCCAACTGCAAGGCCTTCGGCCGCTCCGGGTAAAAGCACTGGGCGACCATGGAGATTGCGCCCAGAATCAAGGTTTCCGAAAAGCTGAGATCGAGAACACCGATCAGAATGAAAAGGAAATTCACCGACAACGTTCCGGTGATTCCGGGCAGGTTCACTTTCAGGCGTGATGCCAGGACCGCAATGCCCAGGTAGCAGATGAACTCCGCAATGTTGTTGCTGCTCTGGTGAATTCCGCCGTAGACCAACGTTCCCAGCCCGCCAAGGATGGTCAGCCCGATAAATACTTTGGCGAAGAAAGGCAGTACTCTCCACGAGCGGGAATGCTCGGGCAGACCGATAGCTATGCTGGTTGCACCAGTCATGGAAATAAGTCGGCCAGAGCGGGGGATGCCCCGGGGACTTACCATGAATACCAGCTAACCTGCATGGAGACAATGATTTAGAGGGAATCTGGCGAAACTTCGGTAATCTGCTTTGGAACCATGGACAGTTGACAGGCGTGGGATGATTTTCTCGCGCATGCGAACAAAACACGCCCAAATCCTGAAGTTGCTGTTGGCGGTCGCGCTCCTTCTGCTCAGTCCCTGCGTCGCTTATTGCCAAGCCCTTTCCTTGCAATCACTTGTCTCACCCTCAACGGTTATCCAAAAGGATGGCGTCCCGGTGAAATTTGCGGTGCATGGGTTCATCGAATTCAGTTCATTGGCCGAGCTTTTTCCCTACGTTGAATCCCAAACTCGGCGCTGGCCAGGGAGCCTCGGTTTCGACGACACGGACCGTCGAAAGTTAGGCCCAGAGTTGCTGCGGCGCGGTATCGAGAGCCGGGTGGTCTCCATGGTGGATGAGCGCCCGCTGGAAACGCTCATCACCCATACGCAGGCACAACTCCAACAGGCTCTGGCCGAGGTGAAAGCGCCGGTGCCGCCAGGTTATGCGGAAGCTTTTCTGGCGGTACAGGACAAGTGGAAGCATTCACTGAACTGCTGGAGCGCTTCTCCCTCCATTCCGGGCCGGGTCCTATCCAATTGGTACCCGATCGAAGAAGGGATCCGACTGTACGGCGAAACCTATGATTCGACGGAACACTTCTGGCAGTCGGTCAAATACCATCCCGACGTGACGGTTGCGGACGTCACGGGCTTGCTCGACGCTATGGAGAAGATTGACTGGACTGCATGGCTCCAGCGTCTAGACGATGATCCTGCGATCTATCTTCCCAATGCGTATGCAGTGGAGTTCCTGCGGCACAACCTTGCGCGCGAACGCCTGGAATGGTTTCGCCAGGAGCTTACTCGCGCGAAGGTCAGCCGCGAGGAACACCCGCGGATCATTCAGCAGCGAGGATCTGTGGGTCTACGATTCAGCGCCTTCGAAGAGAAGGTTCTGTGGGGTGACCTGGCCGATCTGTTTCATCTCGTGTACACGTTTTCGCAGCCGGACGATCCCTTTCGCAAGCAACTGGCGAAAAATCATTTTGATGCCGTGTACCTCGAAGGCCGCAGGATGGGGTTCATCAGCGAAGAATTCCGGTCGCTAATGCTCGAAATCTGGAAGGTGAAGTACCTGCAGATGCCCCGCTTTGGCGAGGTCATCCGCTCCATTCCGATGGAGATTCGCCTATCGCATTTCTTGAACGATGGCGACTCGCCCGACATTCCGATTCCGGTTTACGTCGAGTACTTAAATCGAATTCGAGATATGGCGCGCGCCGCAAAGCATGAGCGGTAGAAGAGCGGTGCGCCGCGCCAGCGACAGCGCTCATTGTTGCGTGTTGCGAACGGGGATGTAACGTCAAGGGACCTTGCTACCATTGCGGAATGTTCAATTTTGGAAAACCGAGAACGGTTGGTGACTGGATAGTTCACATCATCGGCGCCATTATCGCCATATTCCTTGTCTGGTGGATGCTGCGGATGTATGTACTGTAAAAGCTACGACGCGAGCTGGTTCATGAGTGCCATGGCGTTTTTCGCTGACGATGTGCCCTACAATACAAACGTGATTACTTTCAAACGATCAGGGCCTCTTTGATTGTTGGTCTGCGCTGGTATGGTCCAGGCGTAAGAGATTAACTTCATCGATTGTTCGAGCAGCTGGATTTCGTCCAATTCGTCAATGTCAAAACTTGTCCCATGGCGGCACGGATTGTAATACGAAGCAGGGGTTTTGAGTGTAATCGAGATATTACGACAACAGACTTCGGAGAACGGGATTCGCTGCATGAGAACCGTAGTAGAATCTGCGCGATGAGTCAGTTCCACAGTGCGCGAGAAGCCAAGGAGTTCTTGGTCTCCCAAATTGTGGAAGAGGCGCAACGGGAGAATATCGTCCTGTCCGAACCCGAGCGCAAGATGCTGTATTTCTCAGACTCT
>DASVAE010000110.1:0-74615 GCA_036376495.1 Candidatus Sulfotelmatobacter sp.
AGCGGTGGCGGGCGAGGCGTCGACAACCAGATGGCGGAGCGCGCGTTCGAGAATGTCGGCGCGTGGATTCTGGGGCGGAACATGTTTGGTCCGGTGCGGGGGCCATGGCCCGACGAGTCGTGGAAGGGATGGTGGGGTGATGAACCTCCGTATCACGTTCCCGTGTTTGTCCTGACGCATCATGCGCGGAAGCCCCTCGCCATGCAGGGCGGGACTACGTTTCACTTCGTCACCGACGGGGCTGAGTCGGCGTTGAAGCGGGCGCGGGAAGCGGCTGCTGGGAAAGACGTGCGCATCGGCGGAGGTGTGTCGACGATCCGGCAGTATCTTCTTGCGGGGCAGATCGACGAGATGCATTTGGCGATGTCGCCGGTGTTGATGGGTGAAGGCGAGCATCTGTTTGCCGGGATCAATCTGCAGCAGCTTGGGTTTCGCGTGGCCCAGAGTGTTGCGGGAGAGAATGCGACCCACATCTTGATCGAGAAGCGGAAATAATCCACGCCGTGTTCGTGCGTACTGCGGGATGCCCCGCCCGTCTTACGCTCGCTTGGCTCGCGGGGCGGACGAGGCGTCCGCCCCTACACGAGCAGTTTCAGGCTGCTGCTTGCAGGTGATAGGCTGGCACGAAGGTTTCGGCTACGAAGGTCTCGTAGCTGGTGGGCGTGGTGTTCTCGCGGGTGCGGGGTTCCAGGGCACGCATGTATCCGGAGTTCAGGGAGGCCGCCATCTCCAGAAGCAGCCTGGCGGCTTGATCGGACATTCCCATCTGGACCATGGCGCCGCGGGCCTGATCGTCGCTTAGTTGGACGTACTTGAGATCGGGCTTGCCGATTGCTTTTCCAAGAATGGCGGCGACTTCGTTGTAGGAGAGATCGCGCTGTCCGAGCAGTTCGCGGGTTTGTTTGCCGGGAACGGTTGGGTGAAGCAGGGCATCGGCGGCGGCGGTTCCGATGTCGCGCGTAGCGATCATGGGAAGCTTCAGATCCGGACGCAGCGGTCCGACGCTGTAGCCCATCTTGCGAATCGCGTTCACCTGGGGAAGCGTGTTCTCCATGAAGTAGGCGGCGCGCAGATGAAGCACGTTTGCGCTGCTGATCTGGTTGAGCTTTTGTTCCAGATGATGGAGCCCCAGCACGGGACCGGTTCCACTGGATTTGTCAGCGCCAATGCTGCTTAGGGCGACTACATTCTTCGTTCCTGCCGCTTGCACGGCGGTGGCAATAGCGTCGCTGACCCGATTGGAATAGCCCACAGGATCATTGCTGGTGATATTGGGTGGAATCATTACATAGGCGGAGTCCGCTTGATCGAAGGCTTTGGTGAGAGCCGCGGTGTCGCTGACGTCGGCAACAAAGATCTCCGCACCTTTGGCAGCGAGAGGTTTTAAGTGAGCGGCATTTCTGCCGACGACGCGGACTTTCTGCTCGCGTGCAAGAAGATTCTCGGCCACCGTATGTCCGGTGTTGCCGCTTGCTCCCATGATGACGAACATAGTTTTCTCCTTCCTTCCTTGGGTTGGATGCTCAAGATGCGGATTGGACTCGACTGATTCGAACAACGTCAGGGTCACCCACCACAGAAGGCACAGGGCGGCACGGAGGAATTTTCTCTTAATTTATTCTGAAGACTCCGTCGAAGTTTTTGCGAATAGCTCGCAATCTGCGCAATCTTTGAGATTGCTCAGCTCAGAGATTTTTTCCTGGGTACGAACATATCCGCTTCGGTGAGTCCGCATTTATTTGCCATCTGGTAGCAGTAGTAGAGGTGGGCGGCGCCTTGGGGAGTGCGGGAATCGGTGCCGAAGGTGAATTTCAGGCCGGCTCGCCTGGCCAGCGTGATGAAGCTCGCGTCGGGGACATGGGAGACTTCGTTGATTTCGATGGCGATGTGTTTCGAGCGCGCCAGGTCGATGATGCGCTGCATTCGCGGCTTCGTCCAGAGGTCGGCGTATTGACGGGCGATGGGAACTGGGAGGAAGGTGGGCCATCCGAAGATGTCGATAGGTTCGGTCGTCATCACCTGCTCGATGAATTGCAGGTAGCGGTGCATAAAGGCTTGTTCGTCGTCGACCATAGTATCGATTTGCCAGATCGCGAGGAAAGTGCCGTCGGGCTTGGGAAGCGTGAGGGCGTCCATGAGGATGTAGTCGAGTTGATCCAGCAAAGGCTTGGAGAATGCTTTCGACCAGCCGGGATAGACGGGCTGCAGGCCGATGTGCACGGGATATTTGCGGAGAGTGTCGAGATATTGCTTGAGGTCCGCATCGCTGTTGAGCTTGTAGCCGGGGCCGGGATGCTCGACGATGCCGATCTGCACTCCACGTTGTTTGGCGAGATCGACTGCTTGCTCGATGGAGAGATGCTCGCTGAGGTGGACGTGATAGTCCGTGACGGGGTAGGCCGGCTTGGCTGGGGGTCCGGAGGATTCGCGATTGCTGGGCGCCAGCGCGCGTGAGAGCTGCGGTGTGCCGGCAAGAGCGGCTCCGGCTATGGCTGAGGTTTGCAGGAAAGTTCTGCGAGAGTAGGGATGGGACACGTTCGATCTCCAGTGAGAGCAGTGAGAAACTCTGGAGCATATCGTTGCGGCAGCAGCATGGCAGTGATGGCGGTCACGATTTGTAAGGCTATTTTGAGCGGATGGAGCGGGATGAGCGGATGCCAACCAGGAGGATTGCAGAGAGGACGGCGAGGGTTCCGATGCCGGTGATCGCAATGAAATCGATCACGACTTGCTCCATGCCGAGGGCTTGCAGGATGGAACGGATCACTGCTGCGGTGATGATGGCGGGACTGGGTATGGACATTGCGGTCTTCTCTCGTTTGAAAGCTAAAATCCCCACCCTACGAAAGGCGCGTAGGGTGGGGCAGCGTTTCGGTGATTTCACTTACTGGGCTGGGGTTGCGATTGGAGTGGATTGGGCTTGGACTTCCGGCTGAACCGGGTTGATCTTTACCGTATGCAGGATCTGCTCCAGGCGGTTGAAGACCCGGTCGCGATCCACATGCTTTACCAGGCCTTCTTCGCTGGCGTCGGTGGTGACGTTCAGCGCGAATTCGTAGCAGGCGCCGTTCTGATACAGATGGAAGTACTTGGAGTCGCTCTGGCGCGTGCCTTCGCCGGAGACGGCTTCGGTGGCGCGGAGTTGCATGTCGCCGATGAGAAGCTGGTAGGCGTCAAGCGTCTTCGCAGTGGGTTCGGTGCTGGACGGGGTGGAGGAATCAAGTTTGGCGCTCGAGTCCGTGGGTGCATCCTTCTTCACGTCATCGACCTTGGCGGATCCGGTGGTTGCAGTTTCGGGCTTCACTTCGGTGATGGGAGCTGGGTCAGACTTCGCAGTTGACTTTTGGGCCGGTACGGCAAACTGACCGCATTCGTCCGCGGTGAGACCCTTGTGCACGCTCACGTTGAAGAATGCGGACGAGAAGTCCGTGTTGACATAGTTGGTCTCGGGCAGTTCGACGGCAGCAAGCGCGACTCCGCCGGGCTGCACGAAGTTCATCGGGATCGGATTCGACAGGATGAACTGGGTGGCAGCGTCGCCGGTCTCGATGGCATAACGCCGCGGATATTCGAAGGTCACGCCGTAGGTTTTATCGGCATAGTTCACGGTCGCAGGTCGTTTACGGACCACAGGCTTCTTGGGCGCTGGCTTGTTCTCAGCCTGTGCG
Source organism: Candidatus Sulfotelmatobacter sp. (assembly GCA_036376495.1). Taxonomy (GTDB): domain Bacteria; phylum Acidobacteriota; class Terriglobia; order Terriglobales; family Acidobacteriaceae; genus Sulfotelmatobacter. Next base: position 3,669 of record DASVAE010000110.1, read on the forward strand.
ACGGGCATTGTCGGCATGGGCTGGGGTTGCGGCTCTGCTGCTGGAATCGGGTTATTGATGGTTACGGGTTTCGGTTTGTCGCTGGAACATCCGACTGCGATGGAGCAGATGATCAGGACGGCAGCGAATACGAGCGCGCTGGCGTTCTTGCCCCAAGTCAGAAAACTGGTCTCTCGAGTGTTGCTCAGGTTGATGCGGGTCATTGTGGTTGCCTCCTGCCGACTAGCGGCACCATGCGTAATGCAAAAGAGGAACCAGGGAAACGTGATTGACTCTGAAGGAGTTACGAGGATGCGGAGGCTTGAGAGCGTGGCCCGCGAGACACGTTGTGGCGGGCGCAACACGGTGCCTGGTTACGTCCTATGTTCCGGAAGGAAAATGGATGTCCGGATCTACCTGGCACTGGTTTGCGTGATGGGCAGAGCGTCCCCGGGCTCAGTAAAGGTTTCAGAATGGAGCGGGAGGGCGGCACGCACGGCTGTGCCGGGATTGAGAGCTTGGATCTCGAAGAGGCCTCCAAGCTTGAGGACGCGCTCGCGCATGCCGGTGATGCCAACCCCGGCCTGAGCAGCAGAGCTATCGAGTCGGCGCAGGCGGGCTTCTGGAATTCCCTTGCCGTTATCGCGTACTTCGATTTCGATGTGATGGCCATTCCGGATCAGGCGAACGGTTGCCGCTGAGGCCTGGGAATGACGGTGAACGTTGGTAAGGCTCTCCTGCAGGATGCGAAAAAGGACAAGTTCTCGATCGCGGGAAGGGCGGTCCATATTCTGGGGGATGTCGCATTCGATGTGAAGCCCGCTGCGCCGGGCAAATCCTTCGACGAACCAGCGCGCGGCGGGGGCGATTCCGGCTTCATCGAGCAGCGGCGGGTGCAAGAGATAGGAAGTAGTGCGTACTTCCTGCAGCGCCTCATCGGCCAGTGCGTTGAGATCGTCAATCAGGGGCTGGAGAGCGGGAGGAGATCCTCTGACCTGCCGGATCAGGGCGATGGACATCTTTACGGCGGCGAGGGTCTGGCCGACGGTGTCGTGCAGGTCGCGCGCGATGCGCCGGCGTTCTTCGTCCTGCAGCGTCATCAAGCGTACGGAAAGCTGGCGAAGATCGATCTCGGCCTGGTGGCGGACGCTGATCTCGGATTGCAGCCGGTCAAGCGCCTTCGAAAGTTCCGCGGTACGCTGCAGCACCCGCGCTTCTAACTGGTCATGCGCCTTCCGCAGGTCTTGCTCGGCGCGCTGGCGCTCGCCTGCTTCCCTGGTCAAGGCGTCAATGGTTTCATTCAGGCGCAATTGCTTATTACGGTTGGCGCCCCCGAGGGCAATCAGGACGGCGGAGACCAGAAAGAAGCCGATCGTGGCGTGAATTTCTGAAGAGTGAATGACGGCGAAGGAATGCCGGGGATCCATGAACCAGTAGAAAATGCCAAAGAATCCGATTACGCCACTGAGCGCTGCCGGGAGATATCCGCAGACCACAGCGCAATAAGCCACAGCGATGTAAACGGTAACGTAAAAAGCGACGTGTCCCAGCAGCGGATCGAGCAACCAGCGGAGCAGGATCGCGGCTACCCCGGCGGCAAGCGCAATGGTATAGCGCCGCGCGACATTCTTGGACGGAATGGGTGTGAGGTTAGTGAGCATCTGCGCTGCGTCTGCGCCTTGCATGCAACTCACCTGCTGAGCTGGTTGGAAGGAAACACCGGCGGCATGGAGCACGCAGGTGCATTAAGTCCGTGCGGCGCCACTAGAACGCTTGCGTATTCTTCCGGTGGGATGCGGGCGGGGGGTATGGGGGTTGTCCAACCAAACTGAGGTAGAGTTTAGGAGCTGTGCTTAGATTTGTGATTGACCGGCATTCTGCATCCGAGCGAGGGTTCAGTAGGGCTTATGTGTTCCTCTGTGTCCTCAGTGGTGAAGAAGCGAAAAGCGCGTATGCTCGGGACGCGCCCCACCTTGTTCTAGAGCATTCTGGTTTACATTCTCTTACCTGGAGCTTCCATCATGAATCGTTTCTCGCGTTGCTTGCTCGGTTTGCTCTTGTGTCTGCGGTCGGCGGGTTGGGCTCAGGAGAAAATCATTATTGATACCGACATTGGTGACGATGTGGATGATGCCTTCGCCTTGGCGCTGGCGGTTAAGAGTCCCGAACTGCAGGTGCTGGGAATCTCGACTGCATTTGGCGAAACCGAAGCGCGCGCAAAAATTGTGGACCGGTTTCTGGCAGAAGTCGGGAAGTCGGATATCCCGGTGTTCGTGGGGACGCCTGCGGGAAAGACCCCGATGTCGCAGCGCCTTTATGGCGAACAAGGACACTTCGCCAAGAGTTCTCACCGGGATGCGACAGATTTTCTGCTGCAAGAGATTAAAAAATATCCGGGAGAGATTACGCTGGTCGCGATTGGACCGCTGATGAACATCGGCGAAGCCATCGATCGCGACGCGCCAGCGTTTCGCGAGCTCAAGCGCGTTGTGATCATGGGAGGGGCGGTCCGGCGCGGGTATGGGGATTACGGCTATAACGAGCATTTCCCTCCTTCGCCGGAGTGGAACATCTTGAATGATGTGAAGTCGGCCCAGAAGTTGTTCGCGTCAGGGGTGCCGCTCTATGTCATGCCGCTGGATTCGACGCAGTTGAAGCTGGACGAGGTGAAGCGCGCCTTTCTGTTTACGCGCGGGACTCCGGTAACCGATCAGCTGGCGATCTTGTATCACTTGTGGGCGCAGGAGACTCCGACGCTGTTTGATCCTATGACGGTGACGTTTGTGTTGAAGCCGGAGTTGTGTCCCGTGACGCCAATGCATATTCGGGTGGATGAGAAGGGATACACACGCGAGGAGTCGGGGACGCCGAATGCGCAGGTTTGCCTGAATTCGAATCCGGAGGATTTTTTCCAGTTTTATTTGAGGAGAGTGGGGGAGAGATAAGGCGAAGTCGTAAAGAAATCAAACACGACTCTAACATCGCAAAATACGCGACGATAGAATAGGGCACCCGGCCAGTTCTCAGTAGTCAGTTCTCAATAGTGGTCCAGGGGCGAAGACTCAGAGTGCATCTTGGAGGTAGGGATTTCTCGCTTCGCTCGGAATGACAAGTGTGGAGAGCTAAAAATGCTGAGTCGATTTTGGATTGCAGTTTTGATGGCCGGGAGTGCTACGGCCTCTGCGCAGGAAAAGCAGGCTGTCGACCTCATCGTGAGCGGCGGCACTGTCGTCACTATGAACGGCGCGCGTTCGGTTTATCAGGATGGAAGTTTGGCCGTGCGCGGAGATTCCATCGTGGCGGTCGGGCCGCGGGCGGAGATTGAGTCGCGCTATCGCGGGGCGCAGGTGATCGATGCGCGGGGGCATCTGGTACTGCCAGGCTTCATCAACGGGCACACGCACGTGCCCATGACCCTGTTTCGCGGGTTGCATGATGACGTCACGCTGAACGACTGGCTCTACAAATACATTTTCCCGGCGGAAGCAAAGAATGTGAATGAAGAATTTGTGCGCTGGGGAACCCGGCTGGCTGCGGCGGAGCAGATTCGCGCCGGAGTCACGACATTTGCAGACATGTATTACTTCGAGGACGCCATCGCCGAGGAGACGAAAGCTGCGGGGATGCGCGGCGTGCTGGGTGAGACCTTCATCGATTTTCCTGCTCCCGACAATAAATCGGAGGCAGAGATGTTGGCCTATACGGAAAAGTTCCTGAAGCGCTGGCAGGGAGATCGGCTGATCCATGCGGCGGCGGCTCCGCATTCCATTTATACGTGCTCCAAGAAGACGCTGCAGGATGCGGCGGCACTCGCACGGAAATATCAATCGCCGATCCTGATTCACGTGGCGGAGATGAAGAAAGAGTGGGAGGACAGCGAGAAGGCCAACGGGATGTCCCCGGTGCAATTTCTGCAGAAAATCGGCGTGCTCGGGCCCGACATCGTCGCGGCGCATTGCATTTTCGTCGATGAAGCGGACCGCAAGCTGCTGGCGGAGCGGGGCACGGGTTGCGTACACAATCCCTCGAGCAACATGATGATCGCGAGCGGAGTATCGCCGGTTTCCGAGATGCGGGCGGCGGGAGTGGCGGTCGGGCTGGGAACAGACGGTCCCGCGGGGAGTAACAACGATCTCGATCTGATGGAAGAGATCGATCTTGCGGCAAAGCTGGCGAAGATTTCCAAGATGGACCCCTTGGCCTTGAATGCCAAGGCGGTGGTGGAAATGGCCACCATCGATGGAGCCCGCGCATTGCACATGGAAAAGGAGATTGGATCGCTGGAGGTGGGCAAGAAAGCTGATCTGGTGCTGATCAGTTTGAATGAGCCCAATGCCGTGCCCGTGTATGACATCTATGCCCAGGTTGCATATTCGCTCAAGGGCAGCGATGTGGAGGATGTGGTCATTGGCGGCCGCATCGTGATGCGCGCTCGGAAACTGCTGACTGTCGATGAAGCAGCGGTGGTTGAGAAGGCGCAAGAGTATGGTATGGCGGTGAAGAAGTCTTTAGGCATGGAGTAACGGCGTTGACACATTCAGGGGACAGGTGTCAGGGGATAGGGCTCAGGAAGGCAGCATCGCGGCAGCTTCTTTGTATTTTATTTTTCCTCAGTGCAAGTGCCGCCCAGAAAGTGGCGATTACCTTTGACGACCTGCCGCTGAATGGAGACCTTCCGCCTGGAGTTACGCGCGTACAAACTGCGCGCGATACGATCGCGGTTCTGAAGCAGGCGCACATGCCTCCCGCATATGGATTCGTTAATGCGAAAAAGCTGGAAGGAAATGCGGACGCGGCGGAGGCGTTGAGGGTCTGGGCTGCCGCAGAACCGTTTGGCACGCACACGTATTCGCACATGGATTTGAATCAGAATCCCGCTGAGGCTTTTGAGCGCGAAGTCGACGAGAACGAGCCCGCGCTGGAATTGCTGGCGAAACCTGGACAGGACTGGCATTGGCTGCGCTATCCGTTCTTGCGGGAGGGGGACACGGTCGAGAAGAGGCGAGCTGTTCGGGCTTATTTACAGGGGCATCAATACCGCATCGCGCAGGTGACGCTCGATTGGGAAGATTATCTGTGGAACAGCGCGTATGCGCGGTGCGAGGCGAAGAGGGACGAGAAGTCTATTGCATCGCTGCGTTCCAGCTATGTGCGCATCGCTGCTTCTTATCTCGACCTGGGGCGCGACATGGCGAAGCTGGTCTACGGGCACGACATTAATCATGTGCTGCTGCTGCATCTGGGCGCGTTCAGCAGCACGATTTTGCCGGATGTATTCGAGTTGATGAAGCAGAAAGGATTCAGGCCGGTGACGCTGGAAGAAGCGCAGAGCGACCCTGTATATGGAGGCGATCCAGATGCCGGTTCGCAATATGGCGGGACGCTGCTGGAGCAGTGGATGGATGCCAGGAAGATCAAATATCCGCCGGTAATACCGAAGCCGTATAAAGAACTCAAAGAGATTTGCCAGTAAGTGCTCTTCGGTTTTCAGGTACTGTTCAGGTTCAATTGATAGTTGTTGAGCGCTTGGGGATATGTGTCGATGGATGGTGGAAAACCGGGATTCATTCGGGTTGCGGCTTGTCTGCTCGTGCTGGCTGGGGGGGCAGCGCTGGCGCAGATTACTCCCGCGGAGTCGGTAACCGAGCCCATCCGCACGGCTCGTGCGGTGCACGTCGAGCGCGCGCCGAAGATGGACGGAAGCCTCGACGATCCTATCTGGCAACTGGCGAAACCGATCACAGATTTCCGGCAGCGAGAGCCCTTCGAAGGACAGCGCGCTACTGAAGGCACCGAAGTTCGAATCTTGTACACGCACAACGACGTGTACTTTGGGATCGCATGCCATGACTCGACTCCACATGGCGTCATCGCTTCTCAACTGCGGCGGGACGTCAGCCAGGAGTTCGACGACCACTTCGAAATCATCATTGATTCGCGTCGCGACCGGCGGAACGCCTACCTCTTCCAAATCAATCCTCTCGGAACGCAGCGCGACGGACTGCTCACCGCCGAGGCCCAGATGGATAATTCGCAAGATGGCGACCCGGGATGGGACGGCGTCTGGACATCGGAAGCGCGGATTACCGAGGACGGGTGGACGGCGACGGTGGAGATTCCTTTTTCCACGCTGAATTTCATGCGCAGCGAAGACGTAGTGTGGGGCGTGAACTTCAAGCGCTTTATCCGGCGAAAGAACGAAGAAGATTTGTGGAGCGCCTGGCGGCGAACCTTTGGCATTAGCAAGATCAGCGAAGCCGGGGAACTCAGCGGGATCAGCCAGATTGGTAGCGGCCGGCTGTTTATCGTGAAGCCGTATGCGCTGGGAGGATTCAGCCATCTTCCGCCAAGCGCGGTGAGCAGCGGCTTGAGGCCTGGAACTAGCGCGCTATACACCGGCGGCTTGGATATCAAATATGGGCTGCGTTCCAACCTGGTCGCGAATCTCACCGGCAACACGGATTTCGCCGACAGCGATGTGGATGTGCAGCAGTTCAATCTGACTCCTTACAAACTATTTTTTCCCGAGAAGCGGCAGTTCTTTCTGGAGAACGCCAACGTATTTTCGTTTCCCATGAGCATTGGGGAGAGCGGCGACCAGCTTTTTTTCAGCCGGCAGATCGGCATCGACCCGGTCACCGGCCAGGAGGTTCCGATCAATGGTGGTGGCCGCGTCACTGGTCAACTGGGTGGATTTGAGCTGGGAGTGATGGATGTAAATACAAGGTCGTCGGGGCCGAATCCATACGCCAACTATGCCGTGGTGCGGGTGAAGCGATCAATGGGTGAGAGCGGGTCGTATCTCGGTGTGATGGGCATCGATAAGCGGTTTGGCAATCCTGCGGGGAATTACAACCAAACCGAGGGCGTGGATGGGCGGCTGGTGCTGCTGAAAAATCTGGCGTTGTCAGGATACGCGGCGCAGACGCGCAGTCCGGGATATTACTTGTGCTCCATCAATCCGGGTGATTGCCAATCGGGGCAGACGAGCCTGGGGGCGGGACTCATTTATCGATCGAACTGGTTGGATCTGTTTGCCGAGCACAGAAAGATTGGGCCGAATTTCAATCCCGCGGTCGGTTTCCTGGAGAGGACAGACTGCGTTTGCGATTTTGCGGATGCGAATTTCAAGGTGCGTCCGCAAGTGATGAAGCTGCGGGAGCTTAATTTCGAGAGCTTCCTCGTGCACGATCCGGATACGCACGGCAGCGTGCAAACCCAGGAGTGGCAGGCGACGTTTCGGGCGGAGTTCAACAACGGTTCCTACACCGATGATGACATTGTGGACGCGTTCGCGCAGCGGCTGACCGAACCATTCAACATTTATAAGAACCTGTATATTCCCGTCGGCGTGTACAACTGGGCGCGTCATCAACTCACCTATAGTTCGTCGAAAGAACGAAAGGTGACGGTAAGCTTTTATGAAAGATTCGGAGGATATTACAACGGAAAGCTGAACGAGGCCCGGGTGCGGGCGACGTACCGGGCGAACCAGCGTCTCGCGTTTGGATTTAGCGAGCAGTGGAACCGGTTTCACCTGGGGGTGACGAACGGCAGTCCGGGCGCGGCGCCTTCGTTCCAGGACTTTTCCGTGGTGTTTGGGTCGCTCGAGACGGATTACGCGTTCTCGCGCTTTCTGTCGCTCTCCACCATCCTGCAGATGAATACGGCGGACCCGCAGGGCGCCAGCGCTAACATCCGTCTGCGGTGGAACTACCGCCCGGATAGCGATTTGTATGTGATTTACACCGCGGGGCAGAAGTTCGCCAGCCTGGCGGCGGTGACTCCACAGCAGTTCTATGAGCACCGCTTTGTGATCAAGTACACCTATTCTTTCCGGCCTTGAAGGCGCCGCGAAGACAAGCATCGGCAGGCGCATCCCGTATAATCGTGAGATTCCCCTGACTTGTGGGTGCTCTTGGTATGGCTGCATTTCTGGATGAAATTGTGGCGGCGACGCGTCGCCGGGTGGCTCGGAGCAAGAGCGCGGCCGACTGGCGCGCGTTAGAGAAGCAGGCCGAAACGCATGCGCCGCGCGGGTTTCGACGAGCGCTGGCCGCACGAAGCCAGGATGGGATCGCGGTCATTGCCGAGTTGAAGAAGGCTTCGCCGTCCAAAGGGCTGATTCGGGTTGATTTCGATGTGCCCGCTCTGGCGAGAGAGTTGGAAGGGGCGGGCGCGGCAGCGCTGTCGGTGCTAACCGACGAGGAATTCTTCCAGGGATCGCTGGAGAACTTGCGGCGGGCATCGGAAGCAGTGGCGATTCCCTGCTTGCGCAAGGATTTCATCGTGGATGAATTTCAAATCCTGGAAGCGCGGGCGAATTCGGCGGATGCGGTGTTGCTGATTGTCGCGGCGCTGTCGCAGGCAGAGTTGATCTCGCTTTCGAGTTCAGCACGGTCGCATGGTCTCGATGTGCTTTGCGAAGCGCACGACCTCCAGGAGTTGGATCGGGCTCTGGATGCGAGGTGTGACTTGATTGGCGTGAATACGCGGGATCTGCGGACGTTTAAGGTTGACCTGCAGACGGCAATCGCGCTGGCAGATCGCTTTCCCCGCAATGTGGTTGGCGTCGCGGAGAGTGGGATTCATTCTCCGCAGGATGTCAGATTGTTGCGCTCGGCTGGTTATCACGCGTTTCTGGTAGGCGAGTCACTGATGCGGGCGGATCGTCCCGGTGCTGCACTGCGGGAACTCATGGGAGCACCTGTGCTTCATACCTCGGTATCCCGTGCTCAGTGAGCGGGGGCGCCCGGTCGTTGACTGTTCATTTATGACTTGGGTCAAAGTTTGCGGGATGACGAATCTGGAAGACGCGCTACTTGCGGTGGATGCGGGAGCGGATGCGATCGGATTCGTTTTCTATGAAAAGAGTCCGCGGTGCGTGAACGTGGAAACCGCACGGCAGATTGTGCAAGAACTGCCCAAAGAAATCGAGAAGGTGGGCGTATTTGTGAATGAGGCGGAGGACATGCTTTCCGAAATTGCTGAGGGTGCCGGCCTGACCGCAATTCAGATGCACGGCGATCATGAGGATCCGCATGTTGCGGACCTGGTGAAGGCGAGGCGACCGGAGTTGAAGGTTCTTGCGGCGATTTCAATGGTTCACGAAAGTCCTGACGGGTGGGCGATGATGTGGCGTCCAGACGTCGTTCACGCCTTTCTTCTCGATTCCGGCGGCGGTTCTAGGCCCGGCGGGACGGGCAAGCCTTTCGACTGGCGTGCGTCGGGCCCCATGCTGGAAAACATAAAGGCACTGGGCAACGTGGTCGCGGCAGGCGGTCTTACGCCCGAGAATGTGTGTACGGCTTTGAACATTCTGACGCCATGGGGAGTGGATGTGGTCTCGGGTGTGGAGTCGCGGCCTGGAAAGAAAGATCCCGAGAAGGTGCGCGCGTTTGTGCGCGCGGTGCGGGAAGCAGAACGGAAGGCGGACTAGGGATGGCTACGGTTCCTCGGAGTTCCAGAGTCAAAATTCCCCGTCTACGAAAAACACGTAGAGTGGGGCCCCCCCGTTCGTCTTCGACTTCTCCTTCTCTTCCTGGCGATCAGGCTGGACGCTTTGGCGCTTATGGCGGACGCTATGTACCAGAGACTTTGATGGCTGCGCTCGACGAACTGGAGCGCGAGTACGCGAAAGCTCGGAAGGACAAGAGATTTCAGGCGCGATTGGATGAATTGCTGCGCACTTATGCGGGACGCCCTACCCCGTTATTTTTCGCGCGGCGCGTGACAGAGAAACTGGGCGGCGCCAAAATTTATCTCAAGCGCGAAGACCTGCTGCACACCGGGGCGCACAAGATCAACAACTGCCTGGGGCAGGCCTTGCTGGTCGAGCGAATGGGAAAACACCGCGTAATTGCCGAGACCGGCGCGGGGCAGCATGGAGTGGCGACGGCTACCGTGTGCGCGTTGCTGGGATTCGAGTGCGTCGTGTACATGGGCACCGAGGATATGCGGCGGCAAGAACTCAACGTTTTCCGCATGCGCTTGCTGGGCGCCGAGGTGCGTGGAGTGGAATCCGGATCACGCACCTTGAAAGATGCGATCAATGAGGCCATGCGCGACTGGGTCACCAACGTGCGCACGACGCATTATCTTCTGGGGAGCGTGCTGGGCGCACATCCCTATCCCACGATGGTGCGCGACTTTCATCGCGTGATTGGCCGCGAGGCGCGGGCGCAGATCCTGAAAGCAGAGGGCAGACTCCCCACTGCTGTCATCGCGTGCGTGGGCGGCGGTTCCAATGCGATCGGGGCTTTTTACGAGTTCATCAAAGATAAAAACGTGAAGTTGATCGGCGTTGAAGCGGGCGGTCGGGGCATGGCCCTGGGAGATCACGCGGCACGTTTTCGCGGAGGCTCGCCGGGAGTGTTGCAGGGAACTTACTCATACGTGCTGCAGGATTCCGGGGGGCAGATTGCATTGACGCATTCGGTTTCGGCGGGGCTGGATTACCCTTCGATCGGGCCCGAGCACGCGGCATTGCGCGATGCGGGGCGGGCGGAGTATGTCCCGGCATCCGACGCAGAGGCATTGGAAGCCACGACCGTGCTGGCGCGTACGGAAGGTATCATTCCGGCGCTCGAGTCGGCGCACGCCGTAGCCGAGGTGATCAAACGCGCGCCTCGTATGAAGAAATCCGAAGTCGTGATTGTGAATGTGTCGGGGCGCGGCGATAAAGACGTAGGCATTCTTCGCGAGAATTTAAGGATCGACTGAGTTCTTGGACGTTGGCAAGGGTAGCCCATCGTACGCGTCTTTTGGTGCCGTGGGGAATGGAATATCCCGCTCAAGTTCAGGGATCAGGGAATAGGGAACAGGGTTCAGTGCCTCTTACCTTCTACAACAAGCCGGCGCTGGTGGCGTATGTAACTTGCGGCGATCCGGATCTGGCGACTACGCGTGAGCTTATTTTGTCTGCCATTGAAGCGGGAGCGGAGGCGATCGAGTTAGGCGTGCCATTCAGCGACCCGGTTGCCGATGGACCTGTGATTCAGCGCGCCAGCGAACGGGCGCTGAGGCAGGGAACATCTCTGGCGCAAGTGCTTACTCTTGCTGCGGAAATTCGCCAGCAGGCACAGTCCACCGGGCTGATTGTGTTTTCGTATCTCAATCCCATTCTGCGGATGGGGATGGAGAAATTCTGTAAAGTGGCGCGGGCCGCGGGAGTTGATGGCGTGCTGGTTACGGATTTGCCGGTGGAGGAAGCCGGAGAATATCTGCGAGCGATGCGGGAGCATGATTTGTCTCCCGTGTTCCTGGCTGCGCCCACCAGTCCCGACGAACGCTTAAGGCGAATCGCGGAAGCATCGCGCGGGTTTGTCTATGCCGTATCCCGCACGGGCGTCACGGGACAGCGGCAGCAACTGGCCGAAGATGCGCGCAAGCTGGTGAAGCGCTTGCGGCGGGTCACGAAGTTGCCGATTGCTTTGGGATTCGGCATTTCTTCCGCAGAACAGTTCGCCGAAGTGGGCCAGTTTGCCGACGCCGTGGTGGTGGGGAGTGCCATTGTTCAGACCGTCGAAAAAAACAGAGGACGGGAAGCGAAAGCTGTAGGGGAGTTTGTGAGAGGCTTGCTAGGACGCGTTCCCGTGGGTGCAGCATGAGTGCACGGGGATTCAACGGATCGACAGAAACGGCGAAATTCCCAAGCTTCAAGACATACGTCGTTGGGAAGTGCTTGGGGCGGTGAGAGCGGGTTCATGGACATAGAAGATTGGCGAAAGCAAATCGATGAGCTGGATCAAAAGCTGGTGGCGCTCCTGAGCGAACGGGCGCGGGCAGCAGTTGAAATCGGCAAGCTCAAGCGCAATACCTCTTTGCCAATATACGAGCCGGATCGGGAGCGGATTGTTTTCGAAAATGTGCAAGCGGTGAATCCGGGACCTCTGCCGGGCCGCGATCTGGTAAGGATTTACGAGCGCATCATCGACGTAATGCGAAATATTCAGAAGGAAGAAATTGTCCCGCACCAGGAGTCCAACGAGACCGAGACGGAACTGGAGTCGGACGTGAATGATTGAGGAAGAGCTATTAGCTGTTAGTCATTAGCTCCTAGCCAGAAGCTAAGAGCTAGAAGCCAGGAGCTGTTTTCATGATTGTTGCCATGCAGGAACGCGCCGACGAAGCGCAGATACAGCAGGTCATTGAGCACCTGGTGAAAATGGGGTTCGAGGTGCACCGCTCCACTGGGGCGCGCATGACAGTGCTCGGAGCCGTGGGATCGAACATCGATTTCGATATCCGCATCCTGGAGTTGCTGCCCGGGGTGCAGGAAGTCCACCGCATCAGTTCACCGTACAAACTCGCGGGCAGAAGCTTTCGCCCCGAGGGCACAATAGTCAAGTTGCGCAACGGGATCGGCGTTGGGGGCAATGAAGTGGTCGTCATGGCGGGGCCCTGTTCGGTCGAGTCCCGGGAGCAGTTGTTCAGCACCGCAGAGGCGATCGCCAAGACCGGCGCGAAAGTATTGCGCGGCGGCGCATTCAAGCCGCGCAGTTCCCCATACTCGTTTCAGGGACACGGGGAGGATGCGCTCAAGTTGCTGCAGGAAGCGGGCGAAAAGTTTGGCCTCTTGGTTATCAGCGAAGTAATGGAGATCTCGCAGATCCCGATGATGCTGCCGTATGTGGATATTCTGCAGATCGGCGCGCGCAACATGCAGAATTTCAACCTGTTGCGCGAATTGGGTAAGGTGCGGAAACCGGTGCTGCTGAAGCGTGGCATCGCTGCGACCTTTGAGGAGCTTTTGCTTTCGGCGGAGTACGTGATGTCGGGCGGGAATTATGACGTCATTTTGTGCGAGCGCGGGATCCGCACCTTTGAGACCTACACGCGGAACACCATGGACATCTCCGCTATTCCAATCATTCACAAGCTCTCGCACCTGCCTATGACGGCGGATCCCTCCCATGGGACGGGCCGTCGCGACAAGGTTGCGCCCATGGCGCGCGCATCCGTGGCCGCGGGCGCAGATGCGCTGCTCATTGAAGTGCATTGCAATCCGGACAAGGCACTGTCGGATGGAGCACAGTCGCTGTTCCCGGAGCAATTCGCAAAGCTTATGGATGAACTCAGGATGATTGCCCCGGCGGTGGGACGGAAAATTGGGTGATTGAGAAATCTGGCAATGAGTAATTGAACTTCTCGGTATTTGCGCTTTTGAATTACCCGCTTATCAAATTGGAAAATTACTCAACTTCTTATGTCCCTCCGGCAAATCACGATCATCGGCACGGGCCTGATTGGTGGCTCCCTCGCCCTGGCGCTACGCCGGAAGAACTTTGCCGGCAGAATTATTGGCTGCGATCGGGAAGCGATCCTGGAGAAGGCACACAATTGCGGCGCTATTGACGAGGGAATCGTTGAGCCGGGGGACGCCGTTCGTGGAAGCGATTTGGTAGTGCTGGCCACTCCGGTGCTGGCGATTGTCGATCTGATTCAGCGCTTAGGTCCGGCGCTGCCTCGGCATGCCTTGCTGACCGACGTCGGAAGCACCAAAGCCCTGGTGGTGGACTGCGCGAAAAAAGTCTTCGGCAAGAACGCGGGTCGCTGCTTTCTTGCGGGACATCCGATGGCGGGAAAGGAAGTGAGCGGAGTGGAATTCGCCGATGCAGATCTGTTTCACAAGGCGGTGTGGTTCGTCACCCCTGTCGAAAACCAGGACACGCAAGAGGGCCTAATCGGCGAATATCTGGGATGGATCGACCACGTTGGAGCGCGGGTCGCGATGATGCCGGCGGAGGAGCATGACCGCTTGTGCGCTTGGATCAGCCACGTGCCGCAGATGATCTCCACTGCCCTGTCCGCCGCGCTGGTAGAAGAGTTTGGTGAGGACGCTCCCCTTCTGCCGGCGGGAGGCCGCGCGCTGCAGGAGATGACACGCATTTCGGCCAGTCCGTATTCGATGTGGAGAGATGTTGCGATCAGCAACAAGAAGAACCTTGCGGACGCCTTATGGAAAGTGGAGCAGCGACTGGCGCATATCCGCGAAAATCTGGCGACCCGGGAACTGGCGCAGGAGTTTGAGCACGCCCACGCACTGCGGAAGAGTGCAACACCGAAGAAAACTAGAGCCGATTGAATACAAAATGCTGATCAGGCCTGTTAAATTACCAGATTACAAAATTACCCATTAGCAAATTTCTTATGAACAAAGTTGTGGCCAATGCGGATGAAGCCATCCGGGACGTGTTCGACGGCGCGACCATTATGATTGGAGGGTTCGGGCTGTGCGGCATGCCGGAGAACCTGATTCGAGCACTGGCGCGCAAAGGCATTAGGAACCTGCGTACCATCAGCAACAATGTCGGAATCGATGGCGTGGGTAACGGCTTGCTGCTGGCGGCGGGACAGATCGTTCATCACATCGGCACATACGTTGGCGAGAATAAGTTATTGGAAGAACTGGTCCTCGCCGGCAAGATCAAGTTGGAATTAGTTCCGCAAGGAACCTTTGCGGAGCGTATTCGTGCAGGAGGCGCGGGGATTCCGGCCTTCTACACTCCCAGCGGCGTGGGCACGATGGTCGCGGAAGGCAAGGAGACGCGCGAGTTCGAAGGCCGGCCGTATCTGATGGAACGAGGGTTGACGGCCGACTTCGCATTCGTCCGGGCGTGGAAGGGCGACCGTTCGGGAAATCTGATTTATCGCAAGACGGCGCGGAACTTCAACCCCATGATGGCGACAGCGGCAAAGATTACGATCGCTGAGGTCGAGCATCTGGTGGATGTGGGCGGGTTGGAGGGGGATGCGATTCATACTCCGTCAATCTATGTGAAGCGGATTTTTCAAGGCGAACTATACGAGCATAGGATCGAGCGCAGGACCGTGCGGAAAGCGACGAGCGGCCAGTGACTCGGGCGCCGTTGCGGGATCAAATATGACGACAGGCAAGCCGGGTAAAGATGTCGATAAACGCGAGCGCATTGTGCGGCGCATTGCGCGCGAGTTGCGCGATGGCTTTTATGTGAACCTTGGCATTGGCATGCCTACCCTGATTGCTAACCACGTGCCCACTGGGATCGAGGTCACTTTGCAATCGGAGAATGGGATGCTGGGCATCGGGCCGTACCCCCTCGATGGTATGGAGGATTCGGATCTGATCAATGCGGGCAAAGAGACGGTCAGCGAGATGCCAGGGACTTCTTACTTCTCGAGCGCCGATTCGTTTGCCATGATTCGCGGCGGCCATATTGACCTGAGCGTTCTCGGCGCGATGGAGGTCGATGAGACCGGCAGCATTGCCAACTGGATGATTCCCGGAAAGATGGTAAAGGGAATGGGGGGAGCAATGGATCTGGTAGCGGGAGCACGGCGCGTGGTGGTTGCTATGGAGCATACGACACGAGAAGGAGCCCCGAAAATTTTGAGGAAATGCACCCTGCCGCTAACCGGTGTGCGAGTCGTGGATACCATTGCGACCGAGATGGCTTACATCCGCGTGAGTAAGGATGGGTTGGTGCTGGAGGAAGTGGCTCCTGGATTGACGGCCGAGGATGTGCAGAAGTGTACGCAGGCGCGGCTGATACTCAGTCCGAACCTGAAGCTCATGGAGTGCTAGTAAAGGCGAAGGGCGTCCCACCCTACGCGATATTGGTAGTTTTTTTTGACTTAGTAGTTTTGTTCTCGCTGGCAGCGCAAGTACCTAAGCTGCGGATATGCGGCGGATCAAGTCTTCTTGTTCCTGCTTGTTTTCGGCACCGATGGTAAAGGCGTCCAGCAATCCCAAGGACAGCGCGTACTTGATGCCCTCATCCTGCCGGTTGCGCAGTGCGCCCTGGCCCAGGATTTTCATCCCCACCACGGCCTTGCCCGCGGACTTCATCTCTTTCAGAACGCTGACCACGGTAGCGGGATCCGCATCCATGGCGGCGCCAATAGGATTGATTCGAGCCAGATCAATTTCCACCCACGGAGACTTTGCTGCGGCGCGCAGAGCCTCGATGCTGTGGCATGAGCAGCCATGGGCGCGAATGATTCCCTTCTGCTTGGCTTCGGAGAGCACATCCATGGCTCCGCGGAAGCGGTCGGTCCAGTCGGCTTCCGTCACGCAGTGCATGAGGCAGACATCGAGGTAGTCCGTCCGGAGTTCTTTGCGGAAGCGATCGAGATCGGCCCGCATGCCATCGGCGTCGCGCGCCCATGATTTGCTCAGGACGGTGACTTTATCCCTCGGCACGTGCTTCAGGGCCTCGGCAACATGGGGATGGCTGCCGTAGGAATCGGCGGCATCGAAGAAACGCAGGCCGTGATCGTATCCGTTGAGCAGAAGATCGGAGAGACCTTGAATTCCCAGAGCCGTCTGGTGCGAATGATGTCCGGTGCCGACTGTGCCTGTACCCATGGCGAGCCGGCTGGTCTTGATGCCGGTGCTGCCCAGCGTGACCGTGTCGGAGGCGGAAAATTTCTGACCTAGGGTTTGCTCGGCCAGGCTCTTGAAGATGGATTTAGATGAGAGCCAGGCGGCTCCGGCAGCGGTGGCAGTGCGAACAAGGAATTCGCGGCGACGCATGGCGTCCTCCTGAAGACCGTGGCGTTCATTCAGGCTACACCAAGTGGCGGCGGAGGTGAAGGGCGGCTGTCGCCCGTCGCTACATCGTCAGACTCGGAAAGGGGCGGCGAGCAGGCGGAACGGGAGTGTGATTCCCAGGTAGATAACCTCGAGAATGCCATGCACGGCGACTCCCACAATGCGGAAAGGGAGCAGAAGCAACCAGATAAACGGATACGCAATCAGGGCCAGCAGCGCCAGCGGCCAGCAGATCACAAACAGGATGCACCACAGCAAGAATGTGAACATGAGCGAGACCTCGGCTCTCTACAGAATTCTACGTTGATGGCGGGTCAAAAGTTCCCTTTTCCCCTGCCGAGGGGGCTATTCAAACTGTTTGCGGAATGACGCCAGTTGCTGCTGAACTTCAGTGAGCTCGGTGCGGAGCCGCGAGACTTCCTGTTCCAGTGCGGCAATGCGCTCAGAATTTGAGTCGTCTGCGATCGCGGGCGAGAGCCTCGCAACCGGGGCCCGCATCAGGTGCTCCGGCGGCTCTCCGGAAAACAGGTGCATGTAACGAACTTCCTTAGTGCCCGGTTGGCGGGCGAGGGCTCGGACCAGCGGCGGCTCCCGTTGCGCCAGGCGATCCAGCGTGGAGACTACGTCGTCCAGCGCTTCGAAGCGGTACATGCGATCGGTCCGGCCGCGCAGTTCTCCCGGAGTTTGCGCTCCGCGGAGAAGAAGCACACACACGACCGCGATCTCGCGGCGATCGAAATTGAAGACCTCCTGCAGGCGATGCTCGTACTTGGTGACGCGGCTGTCGGCGCCTCCGGCTGGGCCAGCCATGCGCCTTTCCTGCAGGGTCGCAAGGGCCCCCCGGACGGCAGCTTCGTCCAGCGTCATTATCGGGTCGCGATTATTTTTCTGGTTGCATGCGTTGACCAGCGCATTCAGCGACAAGGGATAGTAGTCGGGCGTAGTAATGTCTTTTTCGATCAACGAGCCCAGCACACGAGTTTCAATTGGGGTGAGATTCACGGGAGTGATTTTAATTCAGCATGCGAGACGGAAGGAGAGTCAAACTCCCACCCTACGAAAATCACGTAGGGTGGGCACCCTGAGGTTTCTAGAAAAGCGCGGTGGAGCGGCGCTTCCAGCTCTTTCCATTTTCTTTGGCAATATTTTCCATGTCGGCGACATAGGCTCCGGCTTGCGTCAACACGTGATGCAGGTCGTTACCGATGCTGATGAAGGTGAACCCCTTTCCCAGAAACTCGCCCACGCGTGACGTGCCGAAGAGGAACAGGCCAAGGATGACATTATTCTTGCGGGCGTGCTCGACGAGTTTCTTCGTGGCCGCGTCGAGTTCCGGCGAGGTATACATGTGTGGGAACTCGTACTTGTTATAGAGCCCCATCGACATGCATAGGTCGTTCTGTCCGAGGAACAGGATGTCGACGCCGGGGATGGCCGCGATCTCCGCGATGTTCTCGATGCAGGACGCCGTCTCGACTTGCAGCGCGACGATGCTCTCGTTATTCCAGTTGCCGGCGTAGCCGAGCAGTCCATTGCGGTTCATGCTGCGCTGCGGGAAATAGACAGAGCGCGTGCCGACCGTGGGATATTTCGCGCAACTCACGGCTTGGCGCGCTTCCGCGGCGGTGTTGATGTAAGGAATCAACACGCCGTCGGCGCCCATGTCGAGAGCCTGCTGGATACCGGGGCGATCGTCATACCCGCCGACTCGAACCAGCGATTTCGCACCGCCGTTCGCAATGCCGCTCAGCATCGCGGAAAGCTTCTCGTAGCCCATGGGTCCGTGCTGGGTATCGACGAGCAGCCAGTCGTATCCGCTGTGCGCCAGTTGTTCTGCAACTGTGGGACTGTGCGCGTTGAGGAACAGGCCCATCTTGGGTTGTCCGGCGCGCAGTTGCTGCTTGAACTCCGATCCGCTGAGTGCGGTGTCTGGCATTCGTTTCTCCTTGGAATTGCGTAGTGTAACGTATGGGGCGCTTCTGGTTGTGGACACTCGGCAGAAATTTTTCTGTGGCATGACCTTGGGACACAACCTTGAGCGTTCATGAATGACAATGGAGGGGACAGCACCTATATTGTCAGCAGAAGCAGGAGGCTGCGATGCGGCTGCTTTTGAACTGGTTGTTGAGCGCGCTGGCGGTCTGGATTGTCGCGCAGGTTGTGCCCGGGGTCTACGTGAACGGCGCTATGGCGGCCTTGATCGCAGCCCTGGCCATCGGGTTCATCAATGCGACGATCGGGTTCGTGCTCAAGGTGCTGACCTTTCCCCTGACATTGCTTACCCTGGGCCTGTTCTGGTTCGTGATCAACGCGCTGATGCTGGAGCTGGCTTCGGCGCTGGTTCCGGGATTCCATGTGCGCAGCTTCTTCGCTGCTTTCGTGGGCGCAATTGTACTGAGCCTGGTGAATCTTCTGCTGAAGGCCATTGTGATGCCGAAGGCTGATCGCCGCTAAGCTTAGAACTCGACACGGCTAAGTCTTCGACGCTCCTTTATTCGGCTTGATGGCCTGCCAGTCTTCTTCTCTCAGGAGCTTGCCCAGGTTGCTGAATTCGCCCGCGCCCTGCAGGAATTCTCCACCGTCCATGCGGATGACTTCTCCGTTGATGTAGCCCGAACCGTCGCTCACCAGAAAAGCTGCGAGATTGGCCAACTCCTCCACGGTGCCGAAGCGATGCTGTGGGTTGCGTTCCCGCGCGACCTGTTCCAGTCCAGGATGAGGCATGAGGCGAGAGAAGGCGCCTTGCGTGGGGATCGGGCCGGGAGCGATGGCATTCATGCGAATGCTACGATCCCCCCATTCCACGGCGAGGCTACGCGTTAATGCTTCCACACCGGCCTTAGCGATCGCCGAAGGCACCACGTAGGCGGATCCGACCGGGGCGTAGGTTGCTGAGATGCTTAGGACCGTCCCGCTGTGCGCTGACTTCAGCCAGCGGCGTCCGCAGGCCATGGTGCAGTGCAGCGTGCCCATGAGGACGATGTTGATGACCGAGTCGAACGCGCGCGGAGAAAGCTCCTCGGTGCGGGCAAGAATGTTCCCGGCGGCATTATTAACAAGAACGTCCAGAGGGCCGGAGGTCCAGATCGCATCCATCATCTGCTCGACCGCTTCCAGGCTGCGAACGTCGCAGGGGTGAAGGTGGATTGCTCCCTTCGCGGATAGTTCAGCCGCGGTGGCTTTCAGAACCTCTTCGCGGCGCCCACAGACATGAACGATGGCGCCCAGTTCCAGAAAACGCGCGGCCATGCCTTTGCCCAGGCCAGTGCCGCCACCGGTGATGAGAATGCGCTTGGCTTTTAGAAGATCGTGCTGGAACATGAGAGTGCTCAGTTCGAAATCCATCCGGCTTTCGTCAGCATTTCGACGGCAACATCGGTCAGGGAGCGATTCTCATTCATAACAGCAAAATTTTCCAGCCGAGCACGATCTAGAATTGCATCCAAGCTCGTCGCACGAACGAAATACTCCTGTTGCAATATGCCATTTTCTCGCACTTGTATGCGCTGCTTCATCGTTTCGATGCTACTAATCAGACGACAGACGATTATGTCTGTCGCTGAAACAGCTTGTCGACAGGTTTCCAGTTGCTGTCCGTCTTCAAGGGCCCGTGCCAATACGAATCGTTGTACTCCAGCGGCAGCATAGTTTCCGCATACCGATTGAAGGTTACTGTACATCACCTCGTCCGTGCTTGCCCCGGACGGAAGAAAGCCGATACCCAACGCGTCCACATCGATGGCCGCATGGGGAGTCCGGCGCATCGCAAGAAGATCCGAGGCCTCTGCTAGAACACTCGTCTTACCGGCGCCCATCCCGCCTGTGATGACCAGCAACGAAATTCCTGAGTTCTCCATCACGATGTACCCTGGATCGCATGCTTTGAGAACGGGACGGCGGCGCAGTACTCAAGCCGCTACATTCCGACACGAGTACCCTTCTTCAAAAGGAGTACAGATTATAGGCGCGATCTCCTTCGGTGCGACCTCCTCGCGGCAGACGCAGGCGCGAGCGCTGATTACAAATCGCACACCACGCGAAATCCGTAATCGGCGTATTGAAACTCCGGGGGAATGCTCGAACGCGCGGAGCAGCGGGCGACTTTGATGTGGTGGCGCCAGGACCCTCCGCGCGAGGATCTGCGGGGGGGCTTCATGGGGCTTTGTTCCGGGCCTTGCGGGTTGCGGTCCGGCGAGGTTGCGTAGTAGTTCGGATCGTACCAGTCGCTGCACCACTCGTGGACGTTGTCGCCGATATCGTAGAGCTCGAACGGATTCGGAGCATATTGACCAACTCGTTCCGGGCCGGTCTGCCAGCGTGTGGAGTAGTTCGGAAGGGACTGCGGAGGTTCGTCGCCCCAGGGAAATTGTTTCTGGTCCAGGCCGCCGCGGGCTGCAATCTCCCACTCGGCTTCCGAAGGCAGGCGGAAGTGCCGGCCAGTTTGCGTGCTCACCCACTCACAGTATGTTGCCGCGTCATGCCAGGAAACTCCGGCCACAGGCTGATCGGGGTGATTGAAATTGGGGTCTGTCCAGAACGGCGGTGGGATACGTAATGCAGCATGCAGAAACTGCTCATACTGAGCGTTGGTCACCTGCGTAGCCGCGAGTTCGAAATCATCCACCCAGACGCGGTGAATGGGACGCTCGCAATCCTGCCCTGCATCGGAGCCCATCAGGAACCAGGAGCCGGGGATACGCACAAGCGCTGGAATCAGAGTCACCGGCGAGATTTCCGAACGAATGGGCATTTCAGCTAAGTGGGCGTTTTGGCAAATAGAGTTTACCAGCGCTGTGCATGAAGATTCCGCAGTGCGCCACTTAGTGGCGGAGTTTGTGCACCACTTCGGCGATGTTGTTTTCCTGAAAGAGCCGGATTCCGGCGATTCCGGCGGCCCCGGCCTGCAGGCACGATTCAGCGTTCTCCAGTGTGACTCCCCCTAGAGCGAGCACTGGAATGCTGGCGCGGCAGGCTTGGCGGAGCCGGTCGAGGCCGGCTGGCGTGGCGCCGTATTTCTCGAATACCGGCGCGAAAGCTGCGAAGTTCACCGCATTCTCTGCCGCGTGGTTTACCTCTTCCGGCGTATGACAGGAGACGCCGACCAGCGGCAATTGTGGCGAGCTTTCGCGCGCGGCTGTCCCTACATAACCAGCCTTCCAGATTGCGCGGACATCTTTTGGAGAGATGTCGTCAGAGCGCAGATGCACGCCGTCGGCCCCAACGGCGAGCGCGATGTCGGTGCGAGAATTGATGAGCAGAGCCGTTCTCAGTTCCGGGTTTTCCGTTCTCAGCTCATCGAGCACTTTTACCGCGTCGCGGCTAAGGGCTTCCATTTCGCGCGTGCGCAGGTCTTTCTCGCGGAGCTGGATGTAGTCGACTCCGGCGCAGGCGGCTTCACGGATTTTCGCAAGAAGATGTTTACGACTTACGTATTCATCTGCCGAAAACTGATGGCGATCCGTGATGTAGTAGAGCACGCAGCTTTCTGTCATCACCTCTCAGCCTAGGGTCTGGTCTTGGCGATCTCTGGCATCACTTCGCCCTTTTTCTTCGGAGCCGTTCCCAGGTGATATTTGATGAGGCCGTCGCGCAGGAATTCGAACGCTTCCTCGGGATTGTCCACCACTCGGATCAAATCCAGATCCTGCGGCGACACCGTCCCCGCATCGACAAAGGCCTGGAAATTGATCACACGATTCCAGTATTCGCTGCCATAAATAATGACCAGGATCTTTTTTGCCAGCTTGTCGGTTTGGGCGAGGGTGAGAATCTCGAACAGCTCGTCCATGGTTCCGAAGCCGCCGGGAAAAATCACCAGCCCTTTGGCAAGGTAGGCGAACCAGAACTTGCGCATGAAGAAGTAATGAAACTGAAAATTGAGCGCGGGAGTGATGTACTGGTTCGGGTATTGCTCGAACGGCAGCTGAATATTAAGTCCGATGCTCTTGCCTCCCGCTTCGAAAGCGCCGAGGTTGGCAGCTTCCATGATTCCGGGACCTCCGCCGGTGGTGACCACGAAACGATGACGGCGGGCGGGAATCTGCGTCGACCACTTGGTCAGCATGTGGGCGAGCTTGCGGGCGTCCTCGTAGTAGCGCGCCATGTCGACTCCGGCCTGGGCGCGCTTCAGGTCCTGCTGCAGTTCCTCTGCCGCGGACGAAGCGTGGTTCTCTTTCAGAGCGGATAGTGTCTGCGCGGCGGCTTCGCTGCCTTGAAACCGGGCGGAGCCGAAGAACACGACCGTGTCCTGGATCTGCTCACGGCGGAAGCGGGCCAGCGGCTCCTGGTATTCAGCCAGCATGCGCAGGATGCGCCCGTCAGGGCTGTTGAGAAAAGGCTCGTTCTGATAGGCAACGGGAGCGGACTTCAGGTGATCTGTCATGCGTGACTCATCTTTCAGAGGGTTTCGGGTTTCGGGTTTCGAGTTTCAAAGTTCAAGCACGGACAAGGTTTTTCGAAACTGGAACCTGAAACTCGAAACTGCCACCGCCGCCAAGCCGGCATGGTGTGTCCCGGGCTATCCCGGCTCGTGATAGTGCAGCGCCTCCCAGAAGCCAATCCAGATATCAAGCAGGCCGAGGCCGCTGCAAAGGCCACGGAAGAAACCGTTATCCACCACGCTGCGGAGAGAAGGGAACGACATCAGCAGGTAATTGTCGGTCCATCCCGGTGTCCAGGGCAGGATGATGAGCAGCACACCCGCCACCGCGCTGATCAATACAAAGAGAAACACTGAGATGCGATGCAGCCATAGCTGAGTACCGGTGGGGTGCCTGCCCGCGTCGGGTGCATCCAGAAGGCCGGCAGGCGTGTCGCCGGCCCGAGGAGCAGGGTCGGGCGGCGCATCAGGCGCGCGGAAGAACGTGGGATCCGTCATGCGCGGCAGCTCCCGCGCAAAGACAAAGACAACGCAGCGAGGAGCCGATTCAGACCACGACAGCAGCTGTGGGGTGCGGAACCCATCCGCCTATTTTACGACTTCAGGGCCTTGATGCGCTCGGAGACGTCGCGATAATCGATATTGCTGCCGTAAACGTCCATGAAATATTTGAGAGCCGAAGGCTTGTCGCCCGCTGCTTCATAAGCCGACGCCAGTTCGTAGTTCAGGGCCGTACGGGTTTCGTTGTCGATGGTGGGAACCTGCAGAGCCCGTTCGTACCAGCGCACAGCGGCCTCGGGAACTGCCTTTTCCAGGAAGCACTGCGCGAGCCAGGTGTAGGTCTGCATGATTTGCGGGAAAGGACGCCCGCGATCGAAGGACTGGCAGGCTTTCTGCAACTCGCCAATGGCTTCATCGAGCAGGCCCATTTCGCGGAAGGCAATGCCGAGGTTGTAATGCGTCTCGGGATCTTCGTCGGCTGAGGCCACATCGGCTTCCAGATCCTGCTTGAGTTCCCCGAACATTTCTGCGAGATCGACCCCTGCCTCCTCGGCGAAGGGAGAAGCTTTCGCGGCAGCCGCCGAAGCATGTGGCGCGGGCACGGGAACGACAGGTGCTGGTACTGGTACGGCCGGCGCGGGTCGTACTGGCGCGACGCTGTGCGTGGCCGGCGAAGCGGAGGCTGCCGCACTTGCCACCATGGGCGCAGGCGTTCGCGGCGCGACTGGCTGCGGCGGCGCAACCGCGGCAGGAACTGGTTTCTCTGGGGCCGGGGCTGCCGTCAGGAAGTCTTCTCCCAAAGAAGCTTCGATATCGGCCACGAACTTGCCGAGTACCGGCGTTCCCTGGGCTGCAGCAGCCGCGGTAGCACGTGCGGGCACTGGCGGAAGAGGTGCGGGTTCCACGGGCGCAGCGACTGTCCCGGGGAGGAAGCTGTCTCCCAGTGAAGATTCGAGATCGCTGACGAATTCTTCGAGGACGCCGGGCTCGGGCTGAGGCTCTGGGGCAGGCGGCGGAGGCACTGGTGCTGACTTGGGGGCTACTGGCGCAGGCTTCTCTAAGATTGGGGCAGGCGCCGGCTTGGGCGCAATGGGAAGGGGCAGCGGCGCGGGAGCCGACTCGGGCTCGACCACCTCGTCCACGACTGGCATCTCTTGAATTGCAGACGCTTCCGTAGCAGCGGCGCCAGCCATCTCCGCCGGGGCCGAAGCTTCTTCCACCACGTCAAACGAAGGCACATCGTCGGCGGTGAGTTCCTCAAACACCGCTTCGGGCACGGCAGGCGCTTGCGCCTCGGCAGCCTCCATCATGGCGGCTTCTACTTCGGCGCGAACTTCGTCGACTTTGGCTTTGTCGGTGGTGAGCGTCTGCAGCTTCGCCAGCCCAGCCATGGCCTGCTCGGGCATGCCGTGGGCCAGGTAAAAACGAATTTCCTCGATCTTCTCGTTGACTCTAGGATCATCGCCCGGCTTGGTCGCGAACGGCGGTGGCGCTTCAACTTGCGCGGCCGGGACCGGCTGCCGTTCGGCTGGAATCTCCGCTGCGGGCTCCTCGGCTTCGACAGTGAGGGCATCGTCCCATTCGGAGGAGAGGTCGATCTCCTCGGGACTTTCCGCCGCTTCGGGCGATGCGGAGGTGGATTCTTCAACCACCGCAAATTCGGGGGCAGCCTCTGCTTCTTCAGGCTTCGGCCATGCGGACGCCGCCGCGGAAGCAACTGGCTCTTCTGCCACTTCAGCCACCGGCTCGGGGGCGGCTTCTTCCACGGAGAATTCAGGTACAGCGGTCTGTTCCGTTTCGGGTTCGGGCGCCGGGGCTTCAATAATAATGGGAGCGTCGTCCTCGGCTGCATTTACCGCGGGCCTGGCCGTGAGTTCTTCGTAGCGGTCAGCGAGTTCGCCGTAACGCGTGGCTTCATCCGGATAGTCGGCTTCGGAATACAGGCCCTGCAGCGTGCGGCAACATATCCCGGCTTCGGTGAACCGCCCGGCGCGCGTGTGCAGGATTGCCAGGCGCTGGTTGACTCGCAGGTCCTTGGGCGCAATGGGTAAGACCCCAACCAGCGGTCCAAGGGCTTTGGCCGGCATGTTGTACGAGATGAAGAGCTCGGCGTCGGTCAAAGCGGCGCGTACTGCCAGCGAAACTTCGTCACTATAGTGCTGGTGCAGCGCGGGAGCAGTGGTTTCCAGATCGTCGAGCAGGACGATGGCTTCTTCCGGACTGATCAGTTTAATCCCGGAGGTGCCGCCCAGTTGCCCCACCACTTGCTGGTAATTCTGCATGTGCAGGGCATTTTGCGGTTCGATTTGCGCCAGCTGCTGATAAAGATCGCGGGAGCGCGGCAGATCTCCGGCCTGGACACTGGCATGCGCCAGCAGTTCCATCACTTCACTGACGTGGCTGGTGTCGCCGGACTTCTGGAAAAGATCCAGCAGCTTCTGCAGCGAATCAGGATTATCCCGCACATGCCCGATGATGGCGTGCAGGCTCTCCAGAACCTTCCCGGAATTTTCCGAGAGCAGCCGGTCGGCATGCTGGTCGAAGACTAGCAGCGCGTTCTCATATTGCCCGGCTTGCATGAGAGCGTCGGCGAAGGTGGCGATGGCATTCAGATCGTTGTGAACGTTGAGCAGCTTGCTGGCAATGGCGCCCGCATCCGAGAGTTGGCCCGTCTGGAAATAGGCCTTGAGCAGGTCGCGCAAGGCATCCGCATTGGAGTCGACATCGGGAACTTTTTTCAGCGTGGTGATCGCGGCCGCCGCGTCCCCGGACTCGAGCAGGGTCTTTCCCTGCATCAGCAACGCATAGCTGTTGTTTGGATCCAGCTTCAACATGCGCTGCAAAACTTCATCGGCCTCGTTCAGAGACCCTTTCGCGCGCAGGCTCTCGGCGGCGGTGGTGAAAATCTGCCACGCCTCATTCTTCTTATTCAGGCGAACGTAAACTTCTGCCAAGCGGATCCGCATCGCGCTGTTTTCCGGATCCATCTCCAGAACTTTTTGAAAGATGCGGACAGCGTTCTCCAGTTCGTTGGCCTTCAGGAATTCTTCTGCGACCTGCAAATACTGCGCCCGGGCATCGTTGAACAGCCCTTGCTGGCTGTAGAGCTCGGCAAGCTTGAGCAGGCTCTCCAGAGAAGATTTGAGCTTGCAGATCTTCTTGTACATGGCGATGGCCTTGACCGTGAAGCCCTGGCCAGCATAGGCATCGCCAACGGATTTGAAGCACTCGACAGCTTTATCGGTCTCGCCCAGACGTGAGTAAAGATCGCCAACGGTATTGTTGACCGTCAGGTCCTTGGCATCATTTTTGAGAACTTTTTCGTACTCGGAGATGGCATTCTGCAGTTTGCCCTGCTGGACATACTTCTCCGCACTGGCCAACACCTTTTGCTTATTGAAGCCGAACAATGCCATAAGAGCGTCGAACTCCAGACCCTGGTCTTTCGCCAAAAAACGTTTGACACAGAACCGGATGCCAGTCGAGGAAACTGCTCCGGAGTACAGGCCGCGAGGGTCATCTCCAATATCGGCAGATGGCCGACCGGACAAGGCCAATTGTACGTCCGGAGGGTGTGTAAGGGATGGTTACCAAGGGTTACCAGAAGGGAGTGTACCGAAGGGTTACGACGCTAAACGCTGGCTGAACGTGCACGAGAACAGCCCTCGGACTGTCCCCGCGGAGCGAAGCGCGAGGGTCGTCCTAAAACAAGCTGTATGTGCAGCAGACCTTGCGCCCGAAGAAAACCTCCTCCAGCCCAAGGCGCCGGCGCCGCGTGGACATCTTTTCTATAAAAAATGCTTGACATAAAAACTACATAAGTAGTAGTAATGCGTACAGCAGTAGGAGACGAGCATGGCCGAACCCAAGCTGGCAAAACTAGAACTCAAGATTATGGAGACTTTATGGGCGCGCGGGCAGGCCTCGATCCGCGAGATTCAGGAGACCTTCCCGGAAGACGACCGCCCCGCCTATACCACCGTGCAGACCACCGTGTACCGCCTGGAAGCCAAAAAAGCGGTACGCCGGGTGAAGAAGGTCGGAAACTTCCACATTTTCGAAGCTGCGGTCTCACGCAATGCCGCCCAGCGCAGGCTCATCGACGATCTGCTCGGTCTGTTCGGCGGACGCACACAGCCGGTAATGGCGCACCTGATTGAATCAGGCAAGCTCACGATGGCCGACGTGAAAGAAGCCGAGAAAATGTTGCGCCGTTTGCAGAGAAAGGATGACTCACAATGATTTCCAAAACTTTCTCCTCTTTTTGGTCGGCGCTCGCTCCAGCATTGGGCGATCACCTTTGGCAATCCACCGTGGTCGCGCTCGTCGCGGCGCTCTTGACCTTGGCTTTCCGCAAGAACCATGCGCGGTCCCGGTACTGGCTCTGGCTGGCCGCGTCGCTGAAATTCCTGGTCCCGTTCTCCTGGTTCGTCGCTCTAGGCAATCATCTGGCATGGCGGAACCCTGCTGCGTCTGCAAGTACTGCTTTGTATTACACGGTGGAAGAGATCAGCCGTCCCTTCACGCAATCGGCGACGGTTCCCGTGAAATTGGCTGCACCCTCAGCGGGGCTGACACCCCTGCTGGCCTCGGCCCTGATTGCGATTTGGCTGAGTGGATTTCTGGCCGTGCTTTGCTGGTGGTGCCTCCGCTGGCGGCGAATCTACCGCGAAGTGCAAAAAGCCGTACGTCGGACCGAAGGGCGCGAGTTCCAAGCCCTGCGTCGGATGGAGGGCGAGGCTGGAATCACGACGCCACTCGAGCTGCGGCGATCCCGCTCGACTTTGGAGCCGGGCATCTTTGGAGTGAGGCGTCCTGTTCTGCTATGGCCCGAGGGAATTTCGGAGCGGCTCGACGATGCCCAACTCCAGGCCGTGATTGCGCATGAATTGTGCCACGTCCGCCGGCGGGACAATCTGGCGGCCGTATCCCACATGATGGTGGAAGCGATCTTTTGGTTCTATCCCCTGGTTTGGTGGCTGGGAGCGCGTCTGATCGATGAGCGTGAGCGCGCCTGCGACGAGGACGTCATTGGTTCCGGCAGCGAGCGCCAGACTTATGCTGAAAGCATTTTGAAAGTTTGTGAATTCTGTGTGGGGTCGCCTCTGCCCTGCGTGGCGGGAGTGACAGGAGCGGATCTCAAGAAAAGGATGGTTCATATCATGTCGGAACATGTCGTACGCAAATTGGATTTCACCCGCAGACTATTGCTCAGCGCGGTTGCAGTGGCAGTCATTGCCTCTCCCATCGCATTTGGGTTACTGCATGCAACCCCCAGCCGCGCGCAGGATGACAGCACGGTCTCGAACACTAGATTTGTGGAGTCCGCAACCATCAAGCCGAGCGAGCTCAACACGCCCACCTACGCTGGGACCGAGACGCACATGATTCGCATGATGTATGGTCCCGGAAAGTTCGATGCACGTAATGTCACCCTGAGGGCCATCATGCAAGAGGCTTATCAGGTACAGTCCAATCAGATCGAGGGCCCTTCGGACCCTCTCGATAAGTCTGCCTTCGATGTCCAGATGAAACTGGCTAAGCCTGAGACGGATCGCCTTCCTTCGAAGGAGGACATGCAGCAGTTGCGCCAAGGGCTGCAGAAACTCCTCGCCGAACGAGCCGGATTGGTCCTCCACACAGAGACGAAGACGCTTCCAATCTACGCGCTGGAAGTCGCAGAGAACGGTCCCAAGTTGCAACGCGTACCGGCCAGCGAGTCGGATGATATGAAAGGCTCTGGCCCCGTGCGTATGGGAGGACAAATGCGGATGAAGATGGACGGGAATGAGGTGTACGGGATCGCGGCGCAGGGAATCTCATCTGACGAACTTGCACAGCAGCTCTCGCGACAAGTGGGTATGCCGGTTTTGAACAAGACAGGGTTACAGGGCCGGTATGATTTCAGCTTGAACTGGAATGACGCCAAGGGGAATTCGACCGAGGCCGAGCCCGGCTCGGGCAACCCAAGTGCATCCTCGCTGTTCACCGCCGTTCAGGAGCAGCTTGGCCTCAAGCTGGAGCCCCTGAAAGCGCCGACGCAGGTCCTGGTTGTTGATCACGTCGAGAAACCAGAGGGGAATTAGCTGGCCTATTGCTAATCATACGGATCCTTCGACTCCGGAACGGCTCCGCTTCGCGGAGCCGTTCCTCCGTTCAGGATGACAAACGGCTCAGGATAGCAACCTACTCAGGAGATGGACGAGGTGACAACAAAGACAACCTTACTCATAGCGCAACGCGGTCACGGGATTCACCCGGCTGGCGCGGAGTGCCGGGATCAAGCTGGCGGCGCTTCCGACTGCTCCCAGGATGGCCAGCACGCTCCCGATGGTGATGGCGTCAGCCGGCGCAACGCCGTAGAGCAGCCCGGAGAACAGGCGTCCGACAATCAGCGCGACCACCAGTCCACCGCAGGCTCCGATCGCAATCGGCGTCATCGCCTGCCGCAAGATCATCGTCACAATGTCGGAGGCGCGGGCTCCGATCGCCATGCGCACGCCCATCTCATTGGTTCGTAAAGTGACCGAGTACGACACAACCCCGTAAATTCCCAAGCTGGCCAGCAGCAGCGCGGTCACAGCAAAGGTTAGCAGCAGATTCATCTGGAAACGGCGCTGCCCTACGGATTCATCGACTACCTGTTCCATGGTCTCGAATCGCGGGACGGGCAGCTCTGAGTCGATCCCGCGAATGATATTTCGAACTGCGGCGGACACAGACAGCGGGCCCACGGCCGTCTTCACAGCCAGCGAAGGGCCGTTGTAAGTGCGGCGCTGCCAGTAGGGCACATAGATCGTAAGCGAAGGCGTTCGGTCCAGCCCCACTCCGCGCACGTCCCCAACCACCCCTGCGACTTCGAAGAAAGGACCATCGGGATCGCCGATCTTGAAGCGTTTGCCCAGCGGATTCTCTCCCGGCCAGAGCCGCTCAGCGGCTAGAACCGACACCTCGCAGAGCTTGTGGTCACCATCCGATTCGGCGAAGATTCTTCCTTCCCGTAGGGGAATGCCCAGGGTTTGGAAGTATTCGGGATTTACGCCCCGGATATCGGCCAACGGGCGCTCGGGAAAGGGTACGGTCGTTCCCTCCAAAGAGATTAAGTTGTTGCCGCCTTCACCGCTGAGGGGAAGCATATTGGAAATTCCGGCAGAAACGACTCCGGGAGAGGCCTGCACGGAATCGAGCAACGACTTCATAAAGCGGTTTCGGTCCGCGTGCTCGCGATACCTGGAGTCGGGCAAGCTGAGATTAACGACTAGCACCTTCTCCGCCGCGAATCCTTTGTTGACTTCGAACAGATTCACCAGGCTGCGCAGGAGCAGGCCGCCGGCGATCAGGCACAGGGTACTCAACCCGACTTCGACACCAATCAGCGCCGTGCGGAGTCGACCTGTAGAGCGACCTTCCGTAGTGCGCGATCCTGATTTCATAGCCAGCAACGGCTGGCTGCGGGCGAAGCGCCATGCGGGAAGAATCCCGCACAGGAGTCCGGCGAAGGCGGAGATGGCTACCGTGAAGAGAAGGACGCGGCCATCGAGATGAATCTCATCCAGCCGGGGCAAATCCATCGGGGCGCGGGACAGGATCAGGCGCAGCCCGGCATACGCTACGGCGATTCCCAACGCGCCTCCTATTGCGGCGAGCAGAAAGCTTTCCGCCAGCATCTGCTGCAGAAGCTTTCGAACGCCCGCACCCAGCGCCGAGCGGATGGCGAGTTCCTGCTTCCTGGAAGTTGCCCGGCCGAGCAGCAAATTGGCGATGTTCACGCAGCCGATCATCAACACCGTGGCAACTGCCAGCAGCATGAGCTCAAGTCCGCGGCGGGAACGGCTGGTGATCTGCTCTTGTAGCGGAACCAGGGCTGCGTGCAATTCGATCTTTTCCGGCGCCTGTCGGGCCAACTCAGCTTGCGTCGCTTCTAACTGCGCCAGCGCCTGGCTCCGAGTCACACCGGGCCGCAGGCGCGCGATGCAGATGTAATTGAAATCTCCTAACGGCTCCAGTTCGTCGGGCTTCACTGCAAATGGCTTCCAGAATTCTGGCTGGTCGTCTGAGATCTTCATCGCATAGAGCTGGTTCAGCCGCGGAAAGTGGAAGCTCGGAGAGAGTACGCCGACAACTTCATAGGGCTGCCCATCCAGCAGGATCTTGCGTCCCACGATATTGCGGTCGGAGGCAAACCGGCTCCTCCACAGCTTGTCAGTGAGCAGCACGACTTGGTCCCGTCCGGGCTGATCTTCTTCTTCCAGAAAAGTGCGTCCCAGCTGGGTGCGCGCTCCCAGCATGGGGAACAGGCTGGGGGAGACGCGAGCGCCTGTGAGCCGCTGGGGTTCGCCCGATCCGGTGAGATTGCGGCTGATGCCGCCGATCATTGCCACCTGCTCAAACCCGCTGACGTTCTTGCGCCAGGCCAGGAAGTGCATCGCGTTTATTGGAACCAGCGGCGAAAGCAGGCCGAACTTAGGGACCACCTCGTGAACTACAAAGAGGCGACTTTCGTCGCCGTATCCCAGCGGACGCAGAAGGATTGCGTCCACCACTGTGAAAATGGCCGTATTGGCGCCGATGGCGAGGCCGAGCGTGGCAATGGCGACGACGCTGAATCCAGGATTGCGTCGCATGGCGCGCCAGGCAACGCGGAGATCGGTCCCAACGCTCATGCAGAACCTCCAGCCAGCTTCTAAGTTTTACTACGTCCTCAGCGGCCCACGGGTTCCGCTGAATTAACATTGGTACGGATCCAGGCGCCGCTATGAGTGCATTCCCGTAGCGGTGTTCTAATATCAATGCGCTATGGGATGGACGCGCTTCGAGGCGTATGGTTTCGCCTCACGTGGAAATATCAGCTGGGGGCAAACAGGAATCTATGGCTTGGATCAAGACTGTTCCGCTGTCGGAGGCCGGCGAGAAACTGAAGCAGGCGATTGCGGGTGAGAAGGCGCTCTACCCCAAAGAGTACGCCGATCCGGTGCATCCGGACCCGTCGGGGACGTCGTCGATTGTGGGCTCGCACACCCTGATTCCTGATGCGCTCTATCATGCCTTCAGCACCTTTGGCGCGCTGATGTCCCCCGACTTGCCGCTGGAGCGCCGGCAGCACGAGATGATCGCGACTATGGTCTCGGTGACGAACCGGTGCGTTTATTGAATCGAGTCGCACGCAGAGTTTCTGCGTAGAGTGACGCTGGATCAAGCTCTGGTGGACGCGCTGGAGAAGGACTACCTGAGCGCGCCGATCTCGGAGCAGGATCGCGTCATGCTGGACTACGTGATCAAAGTGACCAAGGACGCGACCAAGGTGGGAAAAGACGATCACGAAAGACTGCGGTCCGCCGGCTTCGACGATCGCGGAATCCTGCAGATCACGCTCATCGCGGCGTGGTTCAACTACATCAACCGGGTGGCGGATGCACTAGGAGTAGGACGCGACTAGCAAGCGCGCCGGTCGGGCATTAGCATTGCTGCTGTGCGCCGCGTGATCCTCAACCTTCACTTAGCGGTTGCTCTCATCGCAGGGGCCTTCATCGCCCTCCTAGGAGTGACGGGGAGCATCCTCGCCTTCGAGCCGGAACTCGACCGGTTGTCGCACCCTTCCGTTTCTTACGTTAAGCCAAGCAGAAGAATTCTTTCGCTCAGCGAAATCGGAGCCTCCGTGAGACGTAAGTATCCGGACGAGCCTATCGTTGCGTATCTGCCCTCGCTGTCACCCGAGTTTCCGACCCAAGTTATCCTTTCCCGCGGCATCATCTCCGTGGATCAATACACCGGCAGCATTCTGGGTGTGCGCACGAGAGGTCTGACCTTTCTGGGCCTGGTCCGTGCCCTTCACGTGCGACTTGCTTCAGGAGACATGGGCCGCTTGATCGTGAGGTGCGCCGCATTCGCCATGCTCTTCTCCTTGTTCTCGGGACTGTATCTCTGGTGGCCGGCAAAACGTATGCGAATCCGGCGACCGTGGTTTAGCAGGGGATTTTGGCTCGGCCTGCACAACGCAGTAGGAGTCTTTTCCTTTGCGTTCTTGCTGGCCCTCGCGGGCACGGGAATCGTGATCGGCTTTGAGGATCAGGTGTCGTCCTTGCTGGGCAAGACTGCGGGTTCCTCAGCGATGCCGGCCAAGGCGCCTGTACGCGCTCTCCCATCAGAACACTCCGCCATTGAACTCACGCCGGACCAGGCGGTTGATATTGCTCGTGCCCAGCTACCTGGGACCGTGGCAGATCGCGTGCAACTGCCGCGCTTCGGGGGCAGTTATCAGGTCAGCCTGGTCAACCTGCGCGATCGCCGCTTGGGCACACGAGACTCAGTTGCCCTCGATGCCTGGACCGGTCAGATCCTCACAACTAGTCGCGGGTCTGATATAAGCCTTGGCGAACGAATTAAGGCGTGGAATCAAGCCCTTCACACAGGAGCCGCCTTTGGCATCAGCAGTAGGATTATTGTGGCCGTTATGGGCATGTTGGTGCCGGTTCAGATCGTGAGCGGCTTTTGCATATGGCTGCGTCGCCGAACGATCATGACTTCCAGCAGGTCGGAGTAATCCGTCGATGACAAAAACTATAGCGCTGGTGATCACCCTAGTAGCCCTTACCACGGCCAATCCTGATTTCAGCGGCAGATGGTCGGGCAATTTCAGGGTTGATGGTGGAGATCACAACGTTCCGCAGCTCTTTATTTTTCAACAGCAGGGGACGAAGCTCTCGGGCAGCGGCGGCCCCAATGAGGGCGAACAATACCCGATCGAAAACGGAAGAATCCTGAACGACGATGCGACGTTCGAAGTGACAACCGGAGAATGGAAGTTCACCTATCATCTAAAACGCGGTGCAAAAGATGAACTGCAAGGAGATCTGAAGCTGGAGAGCGTAGGCGATAGCCGTACCGCGAAGGTTTCGCTAAAACGCGTCAAAGAGAAGTAGTTCTCGGTCCAGCGATCTGCTACCACTGTACGCCGGGATACAGACTCGGCAGATGCGTAGTGCGGTACGAGTTCTGCCCGTTGATGTCCAGTTGCCACACCGTCTGAGGATTTGTTTCCTGCGTCAATTCCAGGATGCGCGCTCCAGTCAAATTATCGGCGGGAGTGTTGAAATCCACAAACAGGTCTGAATTCGGCAGTTGCTGAATGTCTCCTCCCCAGAACGAATATACGGTGGGAAAGGCCCAAACGATTTGGGCGGTCTTGGCATTTTCGTCAATCTGGAAAATTGCCGGACGGCTGTAGCAATCGGGTGCGCCCGTAGAGCCGCAAGTGGTGCCGCTCGCGTCGAGAATGCGGTTATCGCCATTGTCAAACATCGCCATCTGGACGATTCCTGTGCTGTTGGGGCTGAAAATTCGGGCGTAGTGCTGGGCGTAGAACCAGTCCGCCGGAGAACTAGAGTCCAGAAGCGTAAAGTCCCCGCCGTAACCCAGGCGCCAGAGAATGTCTCCTGTACCGTGCCCGTTGGCGTAATCGATCTTGATTACCCAGGACTGATGCCTTATGGAAAGCACGAGGTTTCCATCGTCCGGCGAATAAACCAGCGAGTTGCTGTGGGTCCAGTCCGGAAACATCATGGGATGGCGGTTCACGTCGAGATGATCAAACGTGGACCACACCCAAACGGGATTGAAGTCTGGATCGAGATCGACAATGGCATCGCCCAGAACGGTCGTCTTTCCGGGAAAGCCGGGCAGGTCCGTGAAATCTTTGTTGCTATTCACCAGCAAAAGCAGGTGGCCGTTGGGCAAAATTGTAAAGTCGTGATGAATGGAATTCGCCAGCCACTTGTATCCCGCCTTGATCAGCCACTGGTTCAGGTCCGTGACCGCGAACTCATGCACGCTTGCGCCGCTCAAATCAATTTCCCGGATGGTTCCTCCCGGCGCGGTCGTGCCCACAAACAAGTTCACCAGGAAATGGCCGTTGCTCATGAGCTTGATGGGTTGTGCAATGCCGAGCGAGCGATCGTAGTCGTAATACCAGATGAGATTGCCC
Organism: Candidatus Sulfotelmatobacter sp.; assembly: GCA_036376495.1. Taxonomy (GTDB): domain Bacteria; phylum Acidobacteriota; class Terriglobia; order Terriglobales; family Acidobacteriaceae; genus Sulfotelmatobacter. The sequence goes on from DASVAE010000110.1 coordinate 39,042, forward strand.
GCGGGGTCGAGGGCGGCAATCGTCAATCTCTTGCTGGCATCCTTTTTGCCCGCCGTCAGCGTTAGCAATTCCACTCCTGGCGAGGCCGTCATGCCGGAAGGGAGCGTCACTTTGGTATCGGGCAGAAGGTCGGCCGCAACATCACCGGTGGTGAACACGCGATCCGGATCCTGCTGTTGAGTTCCATCTGGCAGCGTGATGTCGGCGCGCATGTGGTAAGCCGTTTTCGGCTTCATTCCGGCAACTTGAATGTTGACGCTGTTTTCCCCGTCGGCAACCCCCGCGGACGATGTCGTGAAGCCATAATTCGTGTCCAGGCCGAATTCCACGGCTGCGCTGGAGCCCGCCGGGGCATTCACAGAGTATTGGTAGACCAACGGATTTGATTTATGCGACGAATCGCCGCAGGACACAAGGAGAAGCACTGCACCGAAGATCAGGACCGAGCAGGCAGCTTTCATGCTGGCGGAACAACGAGCCTACCAGTGGCAGACCGCAGGGGTAATCAGGGTTTTGCTGTAGATCGTGGAAACAGTTATGGCTTGTAGGGCACGCTGTAGTGAGATGCGACTACCTGCCATTTGCCGCCGGTCTTGACCCAGCAGTCGGTCAGGCGGTCATGATAATCGTAAGGCTTGCCATTCGACTCGCCTTTCTCGTGGTACGTGCCGTTCACAATGGCAGTGTTGCCGTGCATTCGGACCTTCAGATCGGACAGCTCGGCAACCTGCACCTTTGTGCCTGCGTCGGCGCTATGACTGATATATCCCGCCTTGCTGTAGACACTGCCGTCTTCCACGGTAATCACGAAATCGTCGGCAAGCAGGGTAGAAAGGATCTCGATGTTCCGCTGCTTATAGGATTCGGTCCACTTCATCTCAAGCGCGCGAACCGTGTCGGCATCGGATTTCTGTTGCGCGGAAAGAGCGCCCGAGGCGATCACGACCAGGGCAAGGGCCCACGAACTGAATGTGCGCATAGCATCTATGTCGCACACTCTAAGCGCCGGGACAAGTTCCTTAAGGAACGCCCCCTTGGTGCGTAGATCGAAGGTATGCTCGGCGGACCGCCGTCGAGGGCACCCGTATTGCTTGGTGCGAATCCAATAGACTTGAGTAGAGCGGCTTATCCTGGCCGACGCTGTGATAGCCCATGGCCGAAAGCTTGGCAGAGTTTTTCCTTATCCATTTTTCAGCGCATGCGAGCCAGTGTGCCTACAGGCAGAGGCGCGGATACCGCATGGAATCCTCTACTTACGGAGGAGTCCTTCGGCTTGCGAGGGCATTCGCGGGAGAACTCGACCAGCGTGGAATCGTTAGTGGCGACCGCGTCATGTTGTGGGGCGAAAATTCTGCCGAGTGGGTGGCGGCGTTTTTCGGGTGCACGCTGCGTGGAGTGGTCGTCGTCCCTATGGACGACGGGGCGTCCGCGGATTTCGCGGCGCGTGTATCAAGGCAGGTTCAGGCAAAACTGCTGGTCACTTCACGGCAGCACGCCAGTGGCGCTGCGCAACTCAGCCCTGCGATGACTTTCGACGACATTCGGGGCCTGCCGGAGTCGCGGCACGAAGCTCTTCCGAAAATCGGCCGCGAGGATACGCTTCAGATCGTCTTCACCTCAGGCACCACCGCCGACCCGCGCGGAGTGGTCATCAGTCACGGCAACGTCCTGTCGAATATCGCTCCCTTGCAGCGCGAGATGCGCGGTTATCTGAAATATGAACGGCTTGTGCATCCGATCCGGTTTTTGAACCTGCTGCCTCTCAGCCATATGTTCGGGCAATTCCTGGGAATGTACCTGCCCCCCTTGCTGGGCGGCACGGTCATCTTTCAACAGGAACTCAAGCCTTCCGAGGTGATGCACACCATCAATCGTGAGCGGGTTTCCGTGCTGGTCAGCGTGCCGCGGATGCTGCAATCGCTGAAGCAGAAAGTCGAACGCGATCTGGCGGATCGAAAGCAGATTGAGAGTTTCCGCCAGCATTTCGCGGCGGCCAAAGAGAAACATTTTCTTCACCGCTGGTGGATTTTCCGCCGCATCCGCCGCCAGTTCGGATGGAAATTCTGGGCATTCATCTCGGGAGGCGCGGCGCTGGACAGCGAAACCGAAGAATTCTGGGGACGATTGGGGTACGCCGTCATTCAAGGCTATGGGCTCACCGAGACCACCTCGCTGGTCAGCGTGAATCATCCCTTTCGCCTGGGCAAAGGATCGATTGGCAAAGTTCTTCCCGGGCGTGAGGTAAAACTCGCGCCAGATGGCGAGATTCTGGTGCGCGGGAGTGGGGTCGCGTCAGGATACTGGGAGGCGAACGGGGCGCACTCGGTCTCCGATGCGGAGGGATGGTATCGCACGGGCGACATCGGCGCGCTGGACGAGGCCGGGAATCTATATTTCAAGGGGCGCAAGAAGGAAGTCATCGTCACTCCCGGCGGAACCAACGTCTATCCGGAAGATTTGGAAGCCGCGCTGCGGCGGCAGCCGGAAGTGAAGGACTGCGTCCTTGTCGGTGTACAGAGAGGCGGGAACGCCGAGCCCTGTGCCGTGATGATCCTTCGCGGTCATGGCGATGTGGAAGCGGTGGTGCAGCGCGCCAACGAGTCGCTGGCCGACTATCAACGAATGCGGCTGTGGATGGAATGGCCGCAGCAAGACTTTCCCCGAACCAGCACGCAAAAACCAAAACGCAACCTCATTGCCCAGACGGTGAACGAGGTTCTCTTTCACAAATCCGCACTGGGGGAAAAGAACTCGGGCAGCGGTGTTCCAGCTAGTCCGCTTGGTGACCTGATCGCCCGGATATCCGGACGCGCGGCTCCCGCTTTGCGGCCGGACGCAAACCTGGATGCGGACCTCGGCCTCAGTTCGTTAGATCGCGTGGAATTGATGGGCGCGCTCGAAGATCGTTATCAGGTCGATCTGAGCGAAGCCCGCTTCACCGCAGTGCGCACTGTTGGCGATCTGGAACGCATGCTCCGCGGAGAAGTCGCTCCGGCTGCGGGATTTCACTATCCCCGCTGGACGCTACGCTGGCCGGTCACCTGGATACGGCTACTTACGCATTACCTGCTTCTGCGCCCGGCGGTTTTTCTGCTGGGCTGGCCGCGGATTACCGGTCGCGAGAACCTGCGCGGCGTTGCCGGACCGGTGCTGGTGATCGCGAACCATGTCGCGGATGTTGACCCCGGATTCATCTTGACTGCCTTGCCGGCGCGCTTCCGGCATCGTCTGGCTATTGGAGCAGGCGGAGAAACGCTGGAGGCTCTGCGTAGTCCAGCGCCCGACCGCGGATTTTTCGGAAAAATTTATGACCGGCTGCAATGGGTTTCAGGAGTATCTGTGCTGAATTTGTTCCCGCTGCCGCGAGAAGCAGGCTTCCGCCGCAGCTTTGCTTACGCGGGCGAAGCAGTGGACCGGGGCTACAGTGTGCTCGTGTTCCCCGAGGGCCGTCTCACCACAACGGGGGAGATGAATGCGTTTCGCTTGGGCATTGGGCTGCTAGCCGAGAATCTCGGGATTCCGGTCCTGCCGATGCGCATCGACGGGCTTTATGACATCAAGCAGGCGGGAAAGAAATTTGCGCCGCACCACAAGATTACCGTGCGCATTGGCAGACCCATGCGCTTCGAGCCGGGGACAACGCCGGAACAAATCACCAGCCGCCTCGCGGAAGAGGTAAAGGCGTTGTGACCTTCTCTGGAATCGCAACAGCTTCGCTTGTGCTGCTTACTCTTCGTCTCCTGGAGGTTCATCCTGCTGGATGGCGGCCTGCGGGTTGATCTCTGGAATATTGGCCTGCCGCAGGAGACGATTCATCGCCGGCAAGTCCGTCTGCTTAAATTCGTTCCAGCGCCGCACAACGTTCTCGCGATCGTGGTCGATGGCGCCGCTGGCTTGCAGTTGCGCGCTGGTCGGTTCCGCGTCGACGTGCCAGACCTGTTGATACAGGCCCGAAGCCTGTCCGTTCAGATTGCTCAGGGAAACTTCCGTCGACGGCGGGGCGAAAAATCCGCCCGCAGTTCCTACCAGGGCATTGAGTTTCTTCTCAAACTCCGCAGCCGACGTCTTCACTTGGGCGTTGCCCTTCTCGGTCAGCTTGTCCAATTGGGAGCGAATGGATGCTCCCTGGTGCAGCGCCTGCGTGGATTCACTCATGATGGAAGCCAGTTGAGCCTCGGTCTCGAACTTCTTCTGCAGACTGTCAGGAGAAGTCTTCAGCCTCGGATCCATTTTCACGGTCAAAGGCGCCGTAGATGTTTTACCGTCCACAATCAGGCGCACGGTGTACCTTCCGGGCAGAGCGTTCGGACCGAGCGGGTATCGCGGAGTGTCATGAGCAATGGCGGAAATCGGATAGTCATGCCGCATAGACTCCGGCGCCGTGTAGTGCAAATCCCATTCCCACCGGTGCATCCCGGGCTGCGTCGACAGCTGGTGCGGCGGTCGTACCCAGTACAGCGGAATCAGTTGCTGCCGCAGTTCTTCTTCGGTCGCCTCCGGTTTGTCGGTGTTTGCATACCTGCGCACGACCTTACCTTTGCCATCCAGGATCTCGATCGTGACGGACTTTGCCGCGGATGGAAGGAAATAGTCCAGGATCGCACCATCCGGAGGATTGGCACCCACGGGCTCATCCGGCGGCATTGGCGTGTCGGTATAGGTGTCCCGCTGAATACGGTACGCAGCCGCCGGCCCATACAGACGAGCCGAATCAGTGACTCCCGCCGCGAGTTCGCGCAGCGGAGCAATGTCATCCAGAATCCAGAACGAACGCCCGTGCGTGGCCACGATCAGGTCGTCATCCTTGATCCACAGATCGCGCATGGATGTACGCGGAAGATTCAGTTGCAGCGACTGCCAGCGATCTCCATCGTCAAAGGAAACCCAGACAGAGTTCTCGGTGCCCGCGAACAGCAGGCCTTTGCGCACGGGATCTTCGCGCACAGTATCGACGGGCCCGAACTCCGGCAGCCCGGCGGTGATCAGTTTCCAGCTCTTGCCGCCGTCATGCGTGCGATAGATGTAGGGATGCGTGTCGTTGATGCGAAAGCGGCTCACCGAGGCATAGGCCGTGTTCTCGTCAAAATGCGAGGCGGAGAGTTGCGTTACCTTGCTCCATGGAGTTAGTTCTTTGGGGGTGATGTCGGCCCAGTTCTTGCCGCCATCGCGAGTGATCCAAAGCAGGCCGTCATCGGTTCCGGCCCACAGGGTGTCAAGCGACTTGAACGAGCTCGCTAGCGAATAAATGACTCCGCGCTGGTTCTCGGCTCCTTTGTTGTGCATGTTTCCGACACTGGGCGGAGCGCCCGGATTTTCCCGCGTCAAATCTTTACTGATCTCCTGCCAGGAGGTCCCGCCATCCGTGGTTTTGAACAGCACGTTTGTGGCGTAGTAAAGCACGTGTGGATCAACCGGCGAAAACATCAGCGGCTCGGTGCGGTTGGCGCGGTACTTGCCATTGCGCAAGGGAATCGGCGTGATGTCCTGTACTTGGCCGGTGGGCCAGTGGAACTTCGAAACCTCCGTTCGGCCCGCGCCGTATACCAGATCGGGATTCAGCGGATCGGGTGCGACGTATCCATACTCGATTACTCCCACAGGATGCCAGTCGCGAAACGTGATCGCGCCGTCATTGCCGCGGCTGCTGATGCAAACCGAGCCGCTCTCCTGCTGTCCCGCGCAGACGCGGTAAGGAAAAGAATTATCGGCAATCGCGTGATAGAGCTGCGCCGTGGGTTGGTTGTACCACGAACTCCACGTCTGGCCGCGATTGACGGTGATGATCGCGCCCTGATCGCTGACCAGTAGCATAACGTCGCCATTATTGGGATTAATCCAGAGATTCTGGTAATCGTCGCCGCCCGGCGCTCCGCGAAATCCGGACCACGTCTTGCCGCCGTCGCCCGAACGCATGGTCACGGTACTGGCCACGTAAACCAGGTCGGGATTCTTGGGATCGACCTTCGGAATTGGAAGGTCGCCTCCGCCGATGCGGCCCGAGGGCCGCGGGTCAGTGGTGGCCTGCGCCCAACTGTCGCCGGCATCGTCTGAGCGGTAAACGTTCAGCTTGCCGGAAGCGGTCGCCAGGGTCGCGTATAACCTGCGGGGATCGCTGGGAGCAACGGCTACATAAATTTGCGAGAGATCTTTGGGGAGGCCATTGGACAGTTGATGCCACGTGCTGCCGCCGTCGTTCGACTTGAAGAGGCCGCCGCCCGGGCCATTGAATACGTTGTTATCTTCCCATGGGCCTTCGCGCGCTTCCCACATGGAGGCGTACATCACGTCCGGATTCGAGGGATCGATCTCAACGTCGGACCCCCCAGTGTTTTCATCTTTTGCGATGACGCGCTGCCAGTTCTGCCCGCCATCGGTGGAACGGTAGATGCCGCGCTCCTCACTCGGTCCATAGGGATGGCCCAGCACGGCTGCAAAAACTTTGTTCGGATCGCGCGGATCGATCGCCAGAGCCGGAATCTGCTGGCCGTCGCGCAAGCCGGGCAGGTGTGTCCACGTTTTCCCCGCGTCGGTGGATTTGTAAATTCCGTCGCCTACCGAAAGATCGGGCCGGTGCAATCCCTCGCCACTGGAGACGTAAACAATGTTCGGATCAGAAGTGGCAACCGCAATTGCGCCGATCGACTGCGTGGGTTCGTGATCGAAAATGGGATTCCAGGTGCGGCCATAATCTTCCGACTTCCACACTCCGCCGTTCACCTGTCCCATGTAAAACACGTTGCGCTGGCTGGGCACGCCGGCGGCGGCGCGGGTGCGTCCGCCACGAAAAGGTCCGATCATGCGCCAATGCAATTCCTGATAAGTATTTTCAGGAACCTGCGCAGAAGTTACGGTCGAGAAAAGGGCGATGACAGTTAGCAAGAGACGAAGGGCCACCCGGCCCCACGTAGGGGCGGACCCATTGGTCCGCCCCGCGAAGCGAATCGAGCGCCGCCAGGTGCATGCGCCCGTGGCTAAGTGTTTATTCACTTTTCCCCCTCAGACCTGAAACGGCAAACTAGCTAGCATAAACCAAAATTGCAGTGATCGAACGCGCGTTGGCTCGCGTCGGCGATGCTTGGCGGATTTACTTGGTGGCACTCTCGCCGCCGTTTATCATGTCGAAGCTTTCGAGACCACACGATGACCATTGTCTTCGGCAAGAAATGCGTGCTGCTCCGCTGGCCAGTTTGCTCTTTCCTCATCGCGCTGCTGTTTTGTACCAGCACCGCAGCCGCTCCCGCCGATACCGCCGACAAGCAGGGCCTGAAGCCAATCCTCAACTACATTTCGCAAGCTTGGGATACGCTCACGCGATCGATGACGAGTTGCGAGAGCATCGTCGATCCAAAAATTGCTGAGACCCCCGTCTTGTATCTGCCTGCGGGATTGGAAGAGCCGGCATCAGTGCGCGAACTCAGTGGAAAATGCAAGGTGCGCATCGAACACCTGCCGCGGAAGATCGATCGACTCGGCGAGATCACAAGCGGCAACATCAATCCTCCGGGCCTGCTCTATTTGCCCTCAAAGTATGTTGTGCCCGGCGGGCGCTTCAATGAAATGTACGGCTGGGATAGTTACTTCATCATTCGCGGGTTGCTGCGTGCCGGGCGCGTAGACTTGGCACGCGACATGGTCGACAACTTCTTTTTCGAGATTGAGAACTACGGGGCCATGCTCAACGCGAACCGAACCTATTACCTGACCCGCTCGCAACCGCCATTCGTCAGTTCGATGTTTATGGATGTATACGAGGCCCTGCAGAAAAAAGGGGCGCCGCAAGACAAGCAAGTCCAGAGGGCATGGCTGGAGCGGGCTTACAAGGATCTGGACCACGATTACCAGATGTGGACGCATGAGCCGCACCTGGCGGGTCAGACCGGATTATCTCGTTACTACGATTTCGGCGATGGGCCGCCGCAAGAAGCGGTGCAAGATGAAACCGGCTTCTATCGCAAGGTCTCGCAGTATTTCTTTTTTCATCCCGGCCAAGCGGACAGCTACGTTTACGAGAACCGGCCCGAAGCAAACGATTCGGTTGCCGGAGCGGCTTATTCGCTGGAAGTTTGCGACGCAGGCAATACCATGGCGAAGCCGGCGTGCGAAGCGGCGCGGCAATTCAAGTTGAGCAAAGATTACTACAAGGGCGATCGCTCCATGCGCGAGTCCGGGTTTGATGTGAGCTTCCGGTTTGGCGCGTTTGGCTCAGCCACCCATCACTATGCTCCCGTTTGCCTGAACAGCCTTCTGTATAAAAACGAAAAAGACTTGGAGCAGATCAGCCTGTGGCTAGGTCGCGCCGAGGATGCGAAGACTTGGAACAAGCGAGCTGAGGAGCGCAGAAGGCTCATTGCACAATATCTCTGGAACGACGAACGCCACACGTTTTTCGATTTCAATTTCTACACCGCGAAAGGCTCGAGCTATGTGTACGCGAGCATGTTTTACCCGCTGTGGGCGGGATTGGCGACGCCGGAACAGGCCAAGGGGGTGGTCGCCAACCTGAAAGGATTCGAGCAGCCCGGCGGTCTTCCCATGAGCACATTCGATTCGGGTGCGCAGTGGGATCTGCCGTATGGCTGGGGAAATATTGAGATGATCGCTATCGATGCTCTCCGAAAATACGGCTACAACGCCGACGCCGATCGCATCTCGTACAACTTTCTTTCTACTGTGGCCGAAAATTTCCGTCGCGATGGCAACATTCGCGAGAAGTACAACGTAGTCACCCGCTCATCCGAAGCGCATGTTGAACTAGGTTACGAAATGAACGTAGTCGGGTTCGGCTGGACCAATGCAGCGTTCCTCGAACTACTGCACTGGTTGCCACAGGAAATGGTAGACCGGTTGGATCAACAGCAGAAGCAGCCGCTAGCGGCACCGAAGTAGTCAGGGTGCCCCATTCAAGCCCGTGTTGGCTTGAGTGGCGCTTTCCTACCTCCGGGCGAACTCGCTGCGGTGCCGGCTGTAGAAGATGTAGATCAACAGCCCGAGCACAAGCCACACGATAAACCTGACCCAGGTGATCACAGTCAATCCGGTCATCAACCCGCCGCAAAGGACAATCGAGATTAGAGGGAACCACGGCACGAGCGGCACCTTGAACACACGAGGCCGGTCGGGCTGCGTGCGCCGCAAGATGATCACGCCCAGCGAAACCAGTACAAAAGCGAACAAGGTGCCGATGTTCGACAGGTCAGCGGCGTCACTGATGGCGAAAATTCCTGAGGGGATCCCGACCACGAATCCAGCAATCCAGGTCGAGACGTGCGGCGTTTGGAATTTTTTGTGTACCGCCGAAAACATTCTTGGGAACAGGCGGTCGCGCGACATGGCGTACCAGATGCGGGCCTGGCCGTACTGAAAAACCAGCAGCGATGAAATCATGCCGGTGAGCGCGCCGATGACGATGATCGATTGCGCCCAGCGACTTGCACCGAGAGCTTTCAAGGCGTATGCGACTGGAGCCTGAGCGGCGTCGCCCGAAATGAAGGTCGTGTACTTCATCATGCCCAGCAGCACGACCGAGACGCCGACGTAAAGCAAAGTGCAGACAATCAGAGAAGCGATGATGCCGAAAGGCAGATCGCGCTGCGGATTGCGGGCTTCTTCCGCGGCGGTGGAGACGGAATCGAAGCCGATGTAGGTGAAGAAGACGATGGCGCCGCCGGTGACGATGCCGCCGAATCCGGAGGGCGCAAACGGTTTCCAGTTACCGGGGTGAACCAGCGCGCCGCCCACCACCAAAAAGATCAGGATGGCGCTGATCTTGATCAGCACCATGACGTTGTTGGCTTCCGCCGATTCCTTGATCCCACGCACCAGCAGCACGGTAAGAATGAAGATGATCAGGAACGCGGGCACATTGAAGTACGCGCCCGTCCAGTGCCCGGACTCCCAGACCGGAGTCGACCATCGGTCCGGCAAGTTCAAGCCGAAAGACGATAACTGCGCCTTGGTATACGCGCTGAATCCAATGGCCACCACCACATTGCTGACGACGTATTCGAGAATCAGGTCCCAGCCGATGATCCACGCGAAGATTTCGCCGAGCGTCGCATAGGAGTAAGTGTAGGCGCTGCCGGCGATGGGAATCATCGACGCCAGTTCGGCATAGCAAAGTCCGGCGAAACTGCAGGCTACGGCGACTAGAAAAAATGAAACGGCAATCGAAGGACCGGCCGGAGGCCGCCCGTGCATCAGAACCTGCGCCGTTCCACCACCCCGCAGAAAGTTCACGATGATGTCGAGCACCTGCGCGTGCAGAATCGACGGCGCCTGGAAATATTCGCCGGCGGCTGCGGTGCCGGTCAGGACGAAAATCCCGGAGCCGATGATGGCCCCGATGCCGAGGGCCGTCAGCGACCACGGGCCCAGCGTCTTCTTCAGCTTTCGTTCCGGGTCCTCCGCTTCGGAGATCAGCTTATCGATGGATTTGCAGCAGAAAAGCTGGTTCTCGGAGGAGCGCACAACATCTTTGGATGGAGGTTCTGTCGTAGTTGGTTGTGACAAAGGGTCTGGTTCTCCTGCGAAGCATTCAGCATGTGGCCCTTAGCGCTGACCTGATGCACCACCTATGGTGGAAGGGTGGCCCACCCTACGCGATTTTCGTAGGGCGGGATTCTGAGCGCATCAAGACTAAACGCTAACTGCTCGCTGCCAACTGCCGCCCTACCGCTTCGCCTGGCCGCGGGCCAATTTCTTGACCTTCGGCTTCTTCGATCCGCGAGGATAGTCGCGAGGCTTCAGCGGCTTTTCCGCCTTGCGCTTCTTGCGCGCCGTGCGCTTCGATTTTTTGCGTTCTTCTCTGCTGAGTTTTGTTGTGTTTGCCATGAACTCTTTCTTGGATGAATTTTGTAATTTGGTAATTGGGTAATTTTTAAATTTTCGGAGCGCCGATCTTAAAATTGCAAAATTACCCGATTACAAAATTACCAAATCTCCTTCAGGCTTTCTCCAGCTGGGCATACTTCTCCACCAGCTTCTTCAACCCGAAGCGTGGAAATTGTACCGTAATCTTGGCTTCTTCGCCCTCTCCTTCGCGCTGGTAAACGGTTCCTTCGCCGTATTTGGGATGCCGGACTCGCTGTCCCGGACGAAATCCGCGCTTGCCCGTCGGCTCTTCGACCGGAGCGGATTTGGGAGCGCTGAATTTTTTGCCGCGGCTGGCGAAGAATTCGGCGATGTTCTCGATCGAGTTGTAGGCGCGGGCCGCCGTCGTTTGCTTGGACGCACGCTCAGGCTGCCGGCTGTTGGCGTGCCACGACGCGCTCTGATCTTCATCTTCATACGAGTAATGCGTGCTCTCGCTGTCGAAAGCAGCCGGGCTGCGCCCGGCCGGACGGCCGGTGGCGGCCGTCCCTACACGGGCTCGTCTCGTTCCCAATTCTTCGATTAGTCCGCCCGGCACTTCTTCCAGGAATCTTGATGGCACGCTGGCTTCTGGCAAATCTGTTCCGTAACGGCGGCGGTAGACAGCCCGCGTCAAGATTAGCTGATCCATCGCCCTCGTCATGCCTACGTAGCAGAGACGGCGCTCTTCCTCGATATCCTCGGGCACGAGCATGGTGCGAGAATGCGGAAAAAGTCCTTCTTCCAGTCCGCTCAGGAAAACGAGAGGGAATTCGAGTCCTTTGGCGGCGTGCAGGCTCATGAGCGTGATCTGGGCGCGCTCGTCGTAGTCGTCGGCATCCGCTACCAGCGCCGCGTGATCGAGAAACTGGTCCAGCGTCTCGGCACGGTCGCGCGAGTCCATGGCGGCGTTGACCAGTTCGCGCAAATTCTCGATGCGCGAGTAGGCCTCAGGCGTGTCCTCTGCTTCCAGCAGCTTAATGTACCCGGTGCGGTCGATCAGAAACTTGAGAATGTCGGCTGTGCTGACCGTCGGAGCAGGAAACGCATCCGATTCCCTTGTCTCGTCCGCATCCGTCTCGGGTGCTGCATCCGGACGTCTGTCATTCTGTGCGGAGTCGAGGGGCCCAGCGTTGTCGCCTGATTCGGATGCGCTGGTGCCGAAGTCAAACGTGAAATTGCCGAACTCCTCAGGGTCGAAAGCGGTCGCGTCTTCTGCGGCGGCTGCCTCGGTTTCGGAAGAGGGAGTGGGCAGCGCCACTTCCGCTGATGGATCCGCTGATTCTGTCGTCGTCTGTTCCAATTGCTCGACAAAGTTCCCATACAGCATGGCCCGCGCGTCTGTCACTAGTTCCTGAAAACTCTTGAGTGAAGTCAGCGCGCGTGGCGGCAGCAACTGGCGCTTAATAGCCTCGCCCACCGCTCCCCACAACGACAGTCCGGTCTCGAGCGCCAGGCGTTCGAGCGTGTCGATCGTCCCCTTACCGATGCCACGCGCGGGAGTGTTGATCACGCGCAGGAGGGAAATCGTATCGTCCGGGTTCTGAATGACTTTCAGGTACGAGATCATGTCCTTGATCTCGGTGCGCTCGTAAAAAGAAAATCCGCCAACCACGTGGTATTTCAGCCCATACCGGCGCATCGCTTCTTCGAACAAGCGCGACTGGGAATTTGTGCGGTACAGCACGGCCGCTCTCGGAGTCTCGCCGCGATCATTGGCTTCGCGGAGGTAGCGCGCAATCCAGTCCGCCGCGAACAGCGCCTCGTTCTCACCGTCGGGCGCTTCGTAGTAACCGATCCTGGTTCCGCCCTGGCGCGAGGTCCAAAGATTCTTGCCCTTGCGCCGGACGTTGTTGGCGACTACCGCCGAGGCCGCCTGCAGAATGTTTTGCGTGGAGCGATAGTTCTGTTCGAGCCGGATGATCTTGGCCTCAGGAAAGTCCTGCTCGAACTCGAGGATGTTGCGGATGTCGGCGCCGCGCCAGGAGTAGATCGATTGATCCTCGTCTCCCACGGCGCAAACATTGTGGTGCTCTCCTGCCAGCATGCGCATGAGTTCGTACTGCGGGCGGTTGGTGTCCTGGTACTCGTCGATCAGCAGGTACAGAAAGCGCCGGTTGTAGTACTCGCGCACCTGCGGCGCGGATTTCAGCAGGCGCACCGCTTCCAGCAGCAGGTCGTCAAAGTCGAGCGCGTTGGCCTTGCGCAGTTCCTTGCGATACTCCTCGTACAAGTGTGCGACGCGCTCCGTCTTCGGATCCGCAGACTGCAGATAAAGCTCCTGCGGATCGAGCATGTGATTCTTAGCCCATGAGATGCGGCCCAGCACAGTGCGGGGCGTGAGTTCCTTGTCATCGAGCCCAAGCCGTTTCATCAGCGACTTCACCACCGATTGCTGGTCGGCTTCGTCGTAGATGACAAAATTCTTCGTATGCCCAATCGCAGGCTGCCCCGGCACAGTGGATGGGATGCGCATGGCTTCGATGTCGCGCCGCAGCATGCGCACGCAAAAAGAATGGAACGTCGAGATCACCGGCTTGGCAATGCTTAATCCCCCCACCAGCTTTTCGACGCGCTCGCCCATCTCGGCGGCGGCCTTGTTGGTGAAGGTCATGGCCAGGATAGATTCCGGCATCACGCCCTTGTGCTCGATGAAGTAGGCGATGCGGTACGTGATGACCCGCGTCTTCCCGCTCCCGGCGCCGGCCAGGATGAGCACTGGGCCTTCGGTGGTTTCGACAGCCTCGCGCTGTTGCGGGTTCAGTTGGTCAAGAAAAGACAAGGAAAAAAGTGGCTCCGAAGTATTCTTCCAATTTTACAGGAACATGTAGCGACAGCCGCCTCGGCTGTCGGGTCGAGCGAAGCTCGACAACACGCGGAATTTCGTACGCAAGCGCCGGCGGCATCTACGTTCCTTCAGCGGAGTCGAAAAGGGCGGTGCGCCCGGTCTGGATTACGCCGGTAACGATACATCTTGGTCGTTCGAAGTGGGCGCGCACGCCTGGTCTGCGGTGGACGCTCGCGCGTCCCAAAGGAGCCTCTATGAGTCCGAAAATATTTCTGGCTGTGATGGTTCTGTTGATTGTCGCGGGATTTGTTGTGCTCGATCATCGTGATGCGCGTGCCGGAGAAGTGACGTCAAACTCGGAATACAAGGTGCTCGATCCCATTCGCCACGGGAATCTCACCGTCTTTCCTGTGGTGACGGCGAAAAGTTATCCCACCGGCGAATTTCTGACTCTTGATGAAGGCCTGCGCTCCGGAGAGGTGATCGTTACGGAATCCGGCGCCGTGCAAGGGCTGATTCGCCGACATCCGAATTCAGGAATTCGCCACGACGGAGCGCAAGTAAACCGGCTGGTGCTGGTCAACAATTCCAAGCGTCCGCTTCTGCTGCTCGCAGGGGAAGTGGTTTCCGGTGGCAAGCAAGATCGCGTCATCGGCAAAGACCGCATCGTGCCCGCCGAAAGCGATCCCGTAGACCTCAGCGTCTTCTGCGTCGAGCCCGGCCGCTGGGTCACCACCAGCGAACACTTTGGGGCTTCAGAGGCGCTTTATGGCGGCGTGGTGAATAGTGCTAAAGCGCCCCCACCCATGGCCATCATGGTGCAACCCTCGGTTCGAGCCAAAGCGATGGCGGACAAGAATCAGCAGGCAGTATGGGACGCGGTGAACGCGCAGAAGACCCAGGTCGCGACCCGGCTTCCCATGCCTGCGCCGGTGCAGGCGGAGGTCGCAGGCACGAGTTCCTATGCCCGAGTCATGGAAAATTCCGAAGTCCGCAAACAAGTGGACGCGGTCGCCAAGCCCATCGAGCAAAATTATCAAAGCCTGATTCGCCAGCTGCGCGATCGCAACGCGGTTGGCGTGGTAGTGGCCGTGAATGGGCGCGTCATTTGGGCGGACATATTTGCCAGCACCGACCTGCTGGCGAAGTATTGGCCAAAACTCGTTCGGTCGTATGCTTCGGAAGCGGTTGTCACGCGCGCGAAAGATGTAGAAGTGAGCGTGCATCGAGCCCAGGAATTTTTGGCGGACATGGAAGGCCGGCGGGAAACCATCGAGAATGAGCCGGGAGTCTACCGCCACACCGAAGTGAGCGGCGATGGATTCAAGGCCTTCGCGCTAACGTCGTTGCTGCCGAAAACGGGATTTGACGTCCATGTCGCGAAGATGGCGGAGTGAAAGAAAAGCTTTCACACTGAGAACACCCGGGACACAGAGGACACTTCCCTGTTTCCGTTATTGAGCGCTCTTCGCTTCATACCAGCTGCGCCAGGCGGCGGAGTTGTTGGGCAGATTCTGGTGAGTGATGTCGTTCAGGGCATGGAATGCCCAGGCGTGGGTCGAGGCATCGAGCGCGGGATCGTCGGTATAGTTGAGCAATTGCGGAAGCGCGGTCATGCGCTGCTCGGGAGTGAATAAGCCGGATTGCGCCAGCCCGCACGCGGCGCGCTCGCGGACCAGCGCAGAGGGGTCGTCGTGCATCGCCTTCAACAGCGGCTCGATGGCTTGATCGGAGCCGGTGAGCGCAAGTGATTCGACCGCCCAATGGCGCGAGTCCTCATCGGAGTCCTGCAGATGCGAGATCAAAACCTGCAGCGCCTGATCCGCCTGAACGCCGCGGTTGGCCATTAATCCGAGCGACCATAAGGCCCAGATTTTTTGCGAGTGATCTGTCGATTTGGCAGTTTTTAGCAGAGATTCCAGGCTGTCGGAATCTTTCGCCAAGCCGTACGCAACCAGTTCCACTTCTACCCCGGCTTCCCGCACGCGCAGGTCGTTGGAGTCCAGCGCAGCCGTGGTCAGGCGGGCCATCTGCGAATCCCAGCGCAGCTTTCCCTGCCATTGTTCCACGCGTGACGCAATTTGTTGAGGTGCTGTCGCGTTTTGGGCTACCGCCAGTTGGAGCAGAGTTTCTGCCTGTCGCTGCGGCCCCATGCGATCCAGTTGCTGCATATCTTTGGCAGAGGCCGGTTTGTTCTCCGGGTCTGATATGAATTTGTCCAGCCGTGGCAAACCAGGATGCGCGCGCCCCATGGTGCCAACCAGCAGAGCTATAAAGACACCTACGAGCGCGGCAACGATCGATGCAACCCTGGCGTCCTGACGAGGGCGCACAGGCTGCTGCGTACTGCTGCCAAAGCCGGCCGCGTCCGATCCAGGGCCTAGGGTGCCGTAATCCGGCGTGGGCTGCAGGCGTGGATCCAGTGGCTGCGCCGCATTGTCCTGCGCTGAGTTGTTCTGCGCGTCTGCGGAAAATGGCTGGGACGGCTCCATACAACACGAGTCTAGGATCAGGTGCGAAATAGGGTAAAGTTACTTCGGGTCAAAAAACCCGAACTTCGGTGCCGATTCATTCCGCGTGATGGGACGGGGCCCCATTTCGCAGATCGCACCCAAATTGTTTAGGAGGAAGTCATGGCTTCGAATTCGAAGTGGTCGATTGGCATACTCAGCCTGTCCCTGGCAGCGGTCGCGGTCGCTGCGGCTGGTCCGGGATATCACGTAGTCAAAACCTACAAGGTTGGCGGGGATGGCGGCTGGGATTACCTCACCGTCGATGCCAGCGCACGCCGCTTTTACATTTCGCGGGGTACGCATGTCATCGTGCTGGATGCGGACTCCGGCAACAAGGTCGGGGACATTCCCGATACTCCCGGGGTGCATGGCATCGCTCTGGCTCCAGAACTGGGCAAGGGCTTCGTCAGCAATGGCCGCGAAGGCACCGTCACAGTTTTCGATATTAAGACGTTGGCGCCGATCGGAAGTAAGATCAAGGTCGGCGAGAATCCTGACGCCATTCTCTACGAGCCTGCGACCAAGCGCGTGTTCACTTTCAACGGTCGCAGCCACGATTCCACCGCTATCGATGCGGCCAGCGGCAAAGTCCTGGGCACGATCAAGCTGGATGGCAAGCCGGAATTTGCAGCCAGTGACGCCAAAGGCGAAGTGTTCGTCAACATCGAAGACAAAAGCGAACTCACGGTAATCGATCCCAACAAGCCGGAAGTGAAAGCGAAGTGGCCTCTGGCTCCCTGCACGGAGCCGAGCGGGTTGGCGATGGACCGCAAGAACCGTCGTCTGTTCGTCGGGTGCGACAACAAGATGATGGCCGTCGTGGATGCAGATAGCGGAAAAGTCCTGGCGACTCCCGCGATCGGGGAAGGTGTCGATGCTACCGCTTACGACGATGTGACTGGCCTGGCGTTTGCCTCCTGCGGCGAGGGCGTGCTGACGGTCGTCAAGGAAGACTCGCCACAGAAATTCAGCGTCGTGGAGAATGTGAAGACCGAGCCGGGAGCGCGCACCATGGCGCTCGACACGAAAACCCATAACGTTCTCACGGTTACGGCGAAGTTCGGTCCGCCCCCGGCGGCTACGGCCGACAATCCTCATCCGCGAAGAACGATTCTTCCGGATACATTCGAAGTTCTCGTGCTCAGCAAGTAGCACGGGACAATCCAAGCCGCGAAAAGTGTCACGTAACACATAGCGCCGGACCCATTGGTCCGGCGCACTAGTGTGGCTCTCGCCACTGCGCAACACAACCAATTACAATGATCCGGCCACTAAGCTAACGCGCATGAAATCCTTAATTCATAGCTCATAGCTCGCCCTCATGACCAATAGAGTCCGCAAAGCCGTTTTCCCAGCCGCCGGCCTGGGCACCCGCTTTCTGCCCGCCACCAAAGCCCAACCTAAAGAGATGCTCCCGCTGGTGGACAAGCCGATCATCCAGTACGGGGTGGAAGAAGCCATGGCCTCGGGTTGCGACCAGATCCTGATCATCACCGGGCGCGGCAAGCAGGCGATCGAGGACCACTTCGACGTCAGTTACGAGCTGGAGAAAATGCTGGAGGAGCGCCGCAAACTGGATCTGCTGAAGATCGTGCGCCAGATCTCCGACATGATTTACGTGGGATATGTTCGCCAGAAGGAAGCATTGGGATTGGGCCATGCCGTGCTGATGGCGCGCGAACTTGTGGGAAACGAGCCCTTCGCGGTATTGCTTGCGGATGACGTGATTGACAACCCCGTGCCCGCGCTCAAGCAGATGGTGAATGTTTTCAACGAGAAGCAATGCAGCGTGATTGCGGCGCAGGTGGTGGAAGGTAAAATGATTTCTTCCTACGGCGTGTTCGATGCCCAAGCGGTCGATGGATTCAACGGGCGACTGTTCGAAATCCGCAACATGGTGGAGAAGCCGAAGCCCGAAGAAGCGCCCTCCAACCTCGCTATTATCGGGCGGTACATCCTGACGCCGGCCATTTTCGATTGCCTCGCCAAGACTCCAACCGGCGCCGGTGGAGAACTGCAATTGACCGACGGCATGCGCGTGCTCCTGAAGCAGGAAAAAATGTATGCCTACGTGTACGAAGGCAAGCGCTATGACACGGGGGACAAGCTGGGCTTCTTGAAAGCTACGGTGGAATTCGCGCTCAAGCGCCCAGACCTCGGCGGGCCCTTCCGCGAATATCTGAAACAGTTAGAGGTCTAGTCGACCCAAGTGGGCTGTCCTTTGGGCTGTCCAGGTGAAGCGATAAGAGCGAAGCCTCGATTGGACCCGGTTTGCTTTGTCCAACCACGCCATCGGTTGCCAGCTGGGATGAAAATCACATCCGATCGTCATCATTGCGCGGTCACATTCGCTAGTCGGCAAGACATGTGGGGCCGCGCTTAGGTTACTAGTTCATTGACTGCTTCACGGAAGACCCTCGTGTGTTTGTCTACGTCGTCGGATTCGGTCTGGGGGCACATCAGGGCCATGTTGTGGAAGGGCGTGAGCAGAATGCCGCGATTCATGGCGTAGAGATGCATGAACCGCTCCAGTTCGAAGTCCATGGCGTCGTGCGCCTGGGTCCCGGTCTTTGGCTCGGGACCGAACATGTACTCTGCGCGGCAGCCGAGGCGGGTTACATACCAAGGTAGATCGGCCTCAGCAATGGCGTTGGCGACGCCCGCAGTCCAGCGCTCCGCCATTGGAATCATGCGCTCGAAAGCCTCTTTGGTCAGGACCTTGGTCAAAGTGGCGCGCATGGCGGCGACAGACAGGGCATTGCCCGCGAGTGTCCCGCCAACGCCGCCCACATCGCAGTTTTCCAGTTCCTGGCGGGCGACGATGCGCTCGGCGAGTTCATGGGAGAAGCCGTAGGCGGCGCCGGGAATGCCGGCGCCGATCGCCTTGCCGAAAACAATTACATCCGGCTCTAGATTCTCGGCCAGCGTGTAGCCTCCGGGGCCGGCGCAGATGGTATGCGTCTCGTCGATGATGAGCGGGGTTTCATATTTGCGCGTGAGTTCGCGCAGAGCCTTGTGGTATCCCGGTTGGGGATGCACGATGCCCACGTTCGTCATTGCGGGCTCGGCCAGCACACAGGCAACATCTCCGGCAGCGAGCGCGTGCTCCAGCGCTGGGATGTCGTTAAACTCGATCACTTTCGTAGTTACAGCCGGGTTCACTGGAGGCCCGATATTTCCCCGACGCGGACCGGTTGTCCCATCGGCATCGAGGTGGATGAAGGTTTCATCCACTGTGCCGTGATAGCACCAGTTGAAGACGAGAATCATAGGACGGCCGGTGATCTGCCGGCAGAGGCGAATCGAGAAGCGATTGGCGTCTGTGGCCGTGAGCGCGAATTGCCAGTAGGGAAGATTGAAACGTTTTTGCAATTCCTCGGCGACGAAGATTGAGTCTTCTCCCGGCAGCATCAACGTGATTCCGCGCCGCATCTGCTCTTCGACGCCTTTCACTGTGGCGAAGGGGGAATGGCCGGTCATGGCGCCGGTGTCGCCCAGGCAGAAATCGATGTAGCGATGGCCATCGACGTCGAAGAAGTGCGCTCCCTGCGCCTCACGTACAAAGGGCGGGAAAGCTCCTGCCCACTTCACCATCCAGTTCATCGGCACGCCCGCCAGGAGCGACTTGCGAGCTCGTTCGAACAGCGCCTTCGATTTCGGGCGCTCGTCTACAAACTTCTTCTGCTCACGCTGCATTCTGGACTGCAGGCGGCTGCGATCGATGCTTTTCATGATTTTGGGAAAGAAGAAAGATAAACCACAGAGGGCACGGAGGGCCACAGGGGGATTCCTCTGTGGCCTTGTGGTGGTGATCTCTAGAGGATATAGCGCGACAGGTCTTGATCTTTGACGATGTCGGTCAGCATTTTACGTACGTATTCGGCGTCAATTGTGACTTGCTGGCCTTTCTTGTCAGGAGCCTCGAAGCTTAGTTCGTCTAGCACCCGCTCCATGATCGTATGCAGGCGGCGGGCGCCGATGTTTTCCGTGCTCTCGTTCACGCGGAATGCGAAGTGAGCGACTTCGTCCAGCGCTTCAGGGGTGAATTCCAGCTTCACGCCTTCGGTCTCCAGCAATGCCGTGTACTGCTTTACCAGGGAAGATTTCGGCTCGGTGAGAATGCGGACAAAATCTTCCATGGTCAGCGATTGGAGTTCTACGCGGATAGGGAAGCGGCCCTGGAGTTCAGGGATCAGGTCGCTCGGCTTGGACACGTGGAACGCGCCTGCGGCGATGAAGAGAATGTGATCGGTGCGAACCATGCCATAGCGCGTGTTCACGGTGGTGCCTTCGACAATGGGAAGAATGTCGCGCTGCACGCCTTCGCGCGAGACATCAGGACCATGGCCCCCTTCGCGTCCGGCAATCTTGTCGATCTCATCGAGGAAGACGATGCCTGAGTTTTCCACCCGGTCGATGGCGGTGCGAGTGACATGATCCATATCGATCAGGCGATGTTCTTCCTCCTGGATCAGGTACTCGAAAGCCTCGTTGACCTTCATTTTTCGTTTCTTGGTGCGCTGGCCGAAGATGTTGGGCAACATGTCTTTAATGTTGACGTCCATCTCCTCTACGCCCTGGTTGGTCAGAATTTCAAATGAGGGAAAGTTTTTCTCGCGAACATCGATTTCCACCATGCGGTCATCGAGCTTACCCTCGCGCAGTTGTTGACGCAGCTTTTCTCGTGTTCTGCTGGAAGACTCGGCTAAGGCAGTGCTGCCATCGATAACAACGCCGCCTGCGTTCGAGGGTGGAGCAGGAGGAGGCGAGGGGGGCAGGAGAATGTCGAGCAGCCGCTCTTCGGCATTCAGTTCCGCCTTATCGGCAACATCTTCCAATTTTTCTTCGCGGACGTTGTCGATGGCGATCTCCACCAGATCGCGGACCATGGATTCGACATCGCGGCCGACGTAGCCGACTTCGGTGAACTTCGAAGCCTCGACCTTCAGAAACGGGGAATTCGCCAGCTTGGCGAGGCGTCGGGCGATTTCCGTTTTTCCCACACCCGTGGGGCCGATCATGATGATGTTTTTGGGAATGATTTCTTCCGCGAGTTCCGCGGAGAGTTTCTGGCGTCGCGTGCGGTTGCGCAGCGCGATGGCCACGGCTCGTTTCGCGTCCTTTTGGCCGACGACGTATTTGTCGAGCTCGGAAACGATCTCGCGCGGAGTCAGTTCGTCCAGCGCCAGCTGTTCTTCTTCTGCAGAGGAGGGTAGGTAAATGGCCATAAAAAAGTTCTCAGTTCCCACTTCCCAGTCCTCAGTCAGCGGGTATTTTGCTGAGAACTGAGAACCGAGAACTGAGAACTCCCTTACAATTCTTCTATTGTGACCCTGTCATTGGTATAGATGCAGATCTTGCCCGCGATCTTCATTGCTTCTTCGGCGATTTGACGGGCTGAGAGTTGCGTATGCTCCGCCAAGGCCTGCGCGGCGGCTTGGGCATAAGGACCGCCGCTGCCGATCGCGGCAATGCCGGTATCGGGCTCGATGACGTCTCCCTGTCCGCTTAGCAGGTAGGTCTGCTCCTTGTCGCTGACTAACAGCAGAGCCTCTAGATGACGCAGAAACTTGTCCGTTCGCCAATCCTTGGCGAGTTCTACTGCGGCCCGGCCCAGGTTCCCGTGGTATTGCTCCAGCTTCGCTTCGAAACGGCTGAACAGCGTAAACGCGTCGGCGGTGGAACCGGCAAATCCGGCGACAATTTTGTCGTTGTACAGGCGACGGATCTTCTTGGCGGAATGCTTAATTACCGATTCCCCTAGCGTGACTTGCCCATCGCCGGCGAGCACCACGGTTCCATTGCGGCGGACGGACAAAACTGTCGTGGAGCGAATCAGTCGTTTCGTAGACATGAGGACAATTCTTGATTATAGCAACCGGAAGCATCTGCGGGATGGGCGGGCGAACTCGTCAGTTTAGGTCTGTTAGCTGGCAGCGCAATCATGTCCAGCCACTTACATTGTGCTTTGGTAACTCGCAAATCGATTACCGCTGTGACATTTACCGTCGCCGCTTCGAGCCCTATTTTGTTGGTCATGCGCAAGTCTGCCGCTGTGTTGTGCAACGATGATCGTTCCCTGAAAACTATCCAAGGCACATTGGAGCACCTCGGAATTGAGTTCACCAGTTGCGACTCCGAGCGGCATGCCTTGGAATCCATCATGACGGGCCAGTGCTCGACTTTGATTGTTGATTTCGATCTACCCGGAGCGCGGGAAGTCATGCGTGTGGCCGATCTGCTGCCCGAAGCGCAGAAACCGAACCTGCTGGCTGTCGCCAGCCGGGCATGGCCGGGGACCGGAGAGGCGTTCCAGTCGGGCGCGACGCGCATCCTTTACAAGCCGCTCGATGCCGAACTCGCGAGGGAATCGCTGAAACCGGCGCGCAGGGCAGGCAAGCAGAATCAGCGCCGCTCGGCACGTTATGAGGTAAAAACGCTGGTATATCTGGAAATAGAGAACGAGACCGTTCCCGCCCTCAGCATCGATATCGGAGAGCACGGGCTGGCGGTGCAGGCGACGGACCCGCTTCCCATGACTTCGAGCCTGCCCTTTCGCTGCGTGCTGCCGGGCACTCAGGTCACGCTGCAAGGCGAGGCAGACGTGATCTGGGCGAGCGATCAGGGACGCGCCGGGCTGTTCTTCTCCAAACTCGCACCCGCCGCCCGCAAGCACCTGAAGAACTGGCTGCATAAACGCGGCAAGCATCAAAAGGATAAATGTGCGGTGCGCGATCTTCTCCCGCCGGAGGAGGACCACGTCTGCTTTGCGGCTTGCGAAGAGGATGCGTAGAAATCGTGGGGTCTGAGGCCGAGACTTGGAACCCCGAGGTCGAGTTTACGAAACCCCGCCGTCCCTGCCGGACTTGTGCTGTTCTTTCCGCTTTTCCCAGCGCTGAAGCGCTGGGCTATTTATCAGTCGCCCCGGGGCTGGGACTTTGGTTCTGTTCTGTAAGTGATAAAGACTAGAACCACCACGACCACAGCCAGTCTACGCAGGTATGGGTGATGGCGGAGGCGGCGACCCGCTTTTCCACACGCCAGGCGCGCCCGTAAAAGATCCCAGCAAGGGTTGCCAGCAGGACATAGCGCCAGTTGAAGTGGGCGGATCGTTTGTTGAAATGCGAAAGCCCGAAAAGAATGGATGCGATCACCAGAGCCATGTTCCCTCCCAGGCGGCGCTCCAAGAGATTTTGTACCCAGGCGCGAAAAAACAATTCTTCCAGCACGGCGATGAATACAAAGATCCCAACCCAGCTCAGTATGGCTTTAGCGAGACTGGGGAGCTTGGTATGCGGATGAATGAAGCCTAGAGCCAGGCCTGCGGCAATTACCACAGGAGCGAAGAATGTCAGCTCGCGAAAGCCGATCTTCCAATCGCTCCAGCGAAAACGAAAATCGAAGCCGGTGCCGCTCAGATGGCGAATACCGAGGAAGCCGTACAAGCCCGCGTCGAGCAGCAGCAGGTTGCCCAAGCCACGAAGGCCAGCGGGCCAGGCAGAATCGAACCAGCGCAGATCCACGGCCAGGCCCAGCGTCAACAAGATCAAAGCGTCGCGCCAGTTTCCACGCTGCTCCGGGTCGGCCACGGAGGCCTGCATCAACAATGCAGCCACAATGACAGGCAGGAAAATGTACAACGTCATCCATTCCCAGCGAAAGGTGTGGTGGTGCAGCGCCACCACGGCGTAAGGCACCGCGACAAGCGTGGGAATGAGAAGGCGCGGCAGCCGTGGCCAATGCGAAATGGCCGCGATCACCCGCTCACCAGCGAATCCGAAAGCGGCGGCCGGCGCAAGCTCAAGCGCAAGAACTGCGATCACAATGGGCGTGGCGTTCTGCATGGCAGCTCAGAAAAATTACTGCACCGTAGATGGACACTCCAACGGCACAAATCCCAGGTCTCGCAACATCGGCGAGGTTGCACACCCCATTGTGGTGATTCTCTGCTAGGGCTTGCTTTGCTTCAGTTTTCTGGATTTCTCCTCTACGCCGCGCGCTAACTTCTCTTTGTGTGCGTGGAGCTTCTTACCGACCGCTTCATCGGCGAGACCAATTATTTGTGCGGCCAGGATGCCCGCATTCGTGGCTCCCGGCTTTCCAATGGCTACGGTCGCGACTGGGATTCCGGCCGGCATTTGCACGGTCGAGAGCAGCGAGTCCATCCCGTTGAGCGAGGTTGAAGGAATGGGAACTCCAATCACCGGTAAGGTGGTATGCGCGGCAATGACTCCCGCCAGATGGGCTGCTCCGCCTGCGCCGGCGATGATCACCCGGATGCCGTTCTCGGCGGCGTTACGGGCGAACTCGGCGGTGCGATCCGGGGAGCGGTGAGCCGATGTGACATCGACCTCATAAGCGATGCCGAACTCATCGAGAGCCTTGCCGGCCTCCCGCATGATCTCCAGATCGGAATCACTTCCCATGACAATCGAAACTTGTGGCTTGCTCATGTCAAACTCTTCTCCTGAGATTTTGTTAATTATGTTGTCCCGGTCATCGCTTCAGCGCGCGCGCGGCGATGTCTTTCCGGTAATGCGCGCCGTCGAATGAGATTTTGCCGCATGCTTCGTAGGCGCGCTTGACAGCCGTTTGCAGATCCGGGGCTCGCGCGGTCACGCCCAGAACGCGGCCACCGGAAGTGTAATAGATGCCGTCGCGCTTCGAGGTGCCCGCATGGAATACCTTCACGCCCTCGATTTTCGCAGCATCTTCGAGTCCATCAATCCGCTTTCCCGCTTCAAAGGTTCCGGGATAGCCGCCCGAAGACAGCACAACGCACACCGAAGCATCTTCCGACCAGCGGAAATCGCCTTCGCTGGTACGGCCCTGAATGGAAGCCTCGAAGGCCTCAACAAGGTCGCTGTCCAGCCGCATGAGGATGGGTTGGGTTTCGGGATCGCCGAACCTGCAGTTGAACTCCAGCACCATGGGGCCGCGGGGCGTCATCATGAGGCCGCAGTAAAGGACACCTTTGAATTCCGTGCCCTCGGCTTTCATCCCCGCAACCACGGGACGCGCAATGTGATTCAGCAGCCAATCGCTCATGCCGCGATCCAGAAGATCGGAAGTAGAATATGCGCCCATGCCGCCCGTGTTCGGCCCGGTGTCACCGTCGCCGACGCGCTTATGATCCTGGGCGGCGACCAGCGGCGCCACCCGCTCGCCATCGCTGAAGACGAGAAAGGAAACTTCATCTCCCTGCAGGCACTCCTCGAGGACGACACGCTCGCCGGCCTGGCCGACCATGCGCCCGCTGAGCATCTCGGCAGCGACGGAAGCGGCTTCTTCCTTGCTTCGAGCGATGACCACGCCTTTTCCGGCCGCTAACCCATCGGCCTTCACTACGACCGGACTGTGAAAGTGCCCCAGGGCCGAACGCACCTGGTCCATCGAATCACAAATTGCAAAGTGAGCAGTGGGGATGTGATGCCGCTGGAGGAATTCCTTGGCAAAGCTCTTGCTCGATTCCAGCCGGGAGGCCGCGTGGGTGGGGCCGAAGACAGGCCATCCGCGACGGGTGAACTCGTCCACCACGCCCAGGGTCAACGGCAATTCCGGTCCCACCACCGTGAGATCCGGTTGCAAGCGGTTGGCCAGCGACACGATCGCATCCAGACTCCTGAGATCGGCGGGAGCAACGTCGGCATCGTCGGCGATGCCGCCATTTCCCGGAGCGCACACCAGTTGCGTGATGCGCGGCGATTGCCGCAGCTTCCACACCAACGCGTGCTCGCGCCCGCCACCGCCTAAGACCAGAACTTTCATAAGTCAGAGCAAATCAGGTTAGGGGTTGAAGACGAAGCCTGTCAAACGCGCCGACAGCGATCAGACGAATGTTATAACTCGAAGAGAGTGGGATCTGCCGAGCGGCATGTTAACGGCCGGTTCATCAAGCCGGAATATGGTGGTGGGTTGCTGCATTCGCGCCAGATTGCATTGCGCGCGCATTTCCGCCGGACAGGAAGATTCCAGGTTCAATCAGCTGCGCGACGACAAGGACGAACAGAATGGCGGTTTGCGCTCGGACAGTCCGCAGCAGGTCTGGTGGAGAATCCTGGAGCTGTGTCCTGCTGGTTTTTATTCTGTTTGGTCTCACACTGGCGCCAGTCGCGGCCCAGCAGAGCGATCCTAATCCAGGGCCACCAGGCCAGCCCGAAAATGCCGAAGCGTCCACCAGCACAGAATCAATGTTTCCTCATTTCCAGAGCACGCGATTCTGGCTTTCGGGCCAGGCGAATTTTATCTTTCAAACGCATCCGGACTTTCACTCCCCCTACAGCGGGCCGCACAGTCTCCGATCTGATTATGAAAAGGCCACCTCGCGCGTCCTCACGCTGTACACCGGCGCTCGCGTGACCAACTCGCTGGAGTTCCTGGTGGACGTCGAAGAAAGTGGCGGCTCCGCGCTGAGCGACGGCTTCGGGCTGGCTGGCAATACCAACCTGGATATCGTGCGCAATCCGTTTCTGAGCAAGGCGCCGTACCTTGGCCGCGGCGAGGTCCACAAAGTTTTCGCCCTTAGCCACGACAAAGTTGAGAACCAGCGCACGGCCTTCTCGCTGTTTGATCAACTGCCTCGCCGACGGTTTGAGCTGCGCTTCGGGAAGTTCAGCGTGCCGGATTTTTTCGACCTGAATTCAGTCGGTTCCGATACTCACCTTCAATTCACCAACTGGACCATCGACAACAACGGCGCCTGGGACTATGCCGCCGATACTCGCGGATATACCGTGGGATTGGTTGCCGACTATGAAGACCGCGACTGGGGATTTCGTTTCGCTGAAGCGCTGATGCCCAAGATGGCGAACGGAATTGATCTGGTCTGGAAGCCCTGGCAGGCGCATGCCGAGAATTTTGAATACGAGATACGCAAAGGCGTGCTCCCTGGCAAGCCCGGAGTAGTGCGCATCCTGGCTTATACGAATTCTGCAAACATGGGCGTATATCGGGAGCAGGTTATCCAAGCCACGGCCCTGGGTGGCGTGCCCGACATCACCGCGCATCCCTGGCATATCACCCGCAAGTACGGATTCGGTCTCAACGTCGAACAGAATGTCTCGCGCTATCTCACTGGCTTTGCTCGGTTCGGCTGGAATGACGGCAAGACTGAATCGTTCGCCTATACGGAAGTGGATCAGACTTTCGCTGAAGGCACTGGGGCCAACGGTGCGTGGTGGCATCGCAAGCAGGACCGCGTGGGTGTAGCGTTTGTGTCGAACGCAATCAAGAAAGATCACCAGAACTATCTTGCGGCGGGAGGCCTGGGATTTCTGCTGGGGGATGGGCATCTGCACTATGGGCGCGAGAGCATTCTCGAGACTTACTACACGGTGCATGTGTGGCGCGGGATTTACTTGGCTCCCGGATTTCAACACGTCGTCAATCCGGGATACAACCGGGACCGGGGACCCGCCAGCGTTCCTTCGCTGCGGGCCCACGTGGAATTCTGAAGGGAGCGGGTGTAGGGATCACCTTCGTGGGCCGTCCCTAGAAGGATGTGCTGGCTGCGTTAATCTGCGGCGCCTGGCATTTCTTGCGCGTTTAGCAGCATTTCGCCGTTGAATTGCTGGATTGTGCTGTAACACTCGCAGGCGGTGCTCTCGAGTTTCTTGCGGTTCAGAACCTTCACGGCGCCGTGGGTGTACTCGATGATTTTCTTTTTCTGCAGTCCCCCCGCAGCCAGGCTGACGCTGGGGCGATCGGTGCCGAGCATCATGGCGAGAAAATCGTGAGTGATTTTCAGCAGACCGGAGCCTACGCGATCCTGGGTGAGCAGCAGCCACCGCGAGAGGCGCTGCTCCAGGTCATGCAGGCGATTGCATCCTGCGGTTTGCGCGACCTGCATACTATGCAGCGCGGCGTAGCGGTTGAGTGCCGTCTGCAGCCGGGGATTCGAAGCCAGTGCATTCTCCATGGCGCTCGCAGGCATGCGGAAGCCATCTCCGCTGATCTGCATAATGGCCTGATGAGGAACGCTCCGCAGCCCCGCCGAAACCGCAATGGGAGTGAAGCCTTCGTTGCCTAAGACACCGACCTCGACGCTCTCTCCGTTCTTGGTGCGGAACACCAGGGAGACCATGCCCGAGTTCAAAAAATAGACGAATTGCAGCTTCTGCTTGGGCTCATGCAGAACCGTTCGTTGCGGCAGTTCCAGGTGGTGCAGATCCTGCCGCAGAAATTGGAATTCTTCGTCCGTAATGGCTAACAGAATTTGATTTCGTACGGGCTTACCTTCGGAGTTAGTACGCTCTCCAGGACGCGGGAGTTCGGTAATAGCGGGAATCGCATTCTTGGGATGCAAAGCTCTCCTCCGTGCGCGAGGCGATCTTGACTTCATGCCATTGTGTGATGCGGGAAATCGAACACGGGCCGTGAGACCACTCTTGTAAGGTCACCTTACTAGAATCCCTACGGGGGTACAGGATTTCCTCTATATGTGCGAAAACGTTTACGTGCGTTAATTGTCGGGCACCAAACAGATGAGGAGGAGCGCGCCCTGCTCCTGTTTGGACAAAGCTGACGTGACGCGCATCCTCATTGCCGACGACAGTCCTGCCGTACGAAGAGCTCTAGTCGAGCGCCTGAACGCGGCTCTTTCCAGTGAATTGATCGAAGCCGAGAACGGGCAAGAGGCGCTTTCGCGAGCGTTGGAGTTGCGGCCGGCTCTCGTGATTCTGGATCTCGCGATGCCGATCATGGACGGCTTGACGGCAGCGCGAGAGATATCGAGCACTCTTCCCGAGATTCCCATCCTGATGTACACCATGCATTGCACGCCTTCGCTGGCAATGGCGGCGCAGAAGTCCGGAGTGCGCCACGTAGTGGCTAAAGAGAACGCCGCAGAATTGCTTGCCGCAGTCGAGCAAATGCTTCCTGCGGAAGTAAGAGAACAAACTGCGGTCAGGGAGGAGGCTCGCCTGGAAGCCCAAGTGATCCCGCCGCTGGTGGTGCCTGATCCCGAAATCATTGAGGCCGAGACTGGAGTCGGAGATGGTGCAGGGCCAACCGGTCTCGGCGAGAAGATGAAGGGGCCGGAGAACTGAGGCATACATCGCTGGCCATGAATTTAGCAATCTGAGTCTGGTGCGGCAGCGGTACCTTGTTTTCGACCAAAAAGTTGTCAAGGGGGTAAGAACGCAAGCGAACGGGTAAGTACGTGAAAATGAGGCAAATATAAATTTGAATTCTTTTCCGGTTAACCCCGGCCAATTTGCTATTCTGGAAATATAGAGAGAAATTCAGGGAAGGCGCGGCCTAAGGTCGCGCCTTTCGTGTTTCTGGACGAAGTGTATCGCCGCCGTACGCCTGTTCCTCAAAACCGCTGCGCCGCACAGCGGGGCAAAGGGCCAGGAAGCAAAAGCGACGTTGATTCTGGAGCAGACGAACTCGTCTGGGCGCTTGCAATCTGCCAGCGATCGGATATGCTGATCCTCAATCCAATTACCTTCGTAAGCTGAACCCGAAATCTACATCGGGCATTCTTACGGTATATGAGCACTGACCGCAAACTGCCGCAGGGCGCCAGGAGCCAAGATTTGCGATTCATTGTCGAGACTGAACTGGAAACTGACGGCCGCTGGATTGCGGAGATTCCCCAGGTTCCCGGCGCGCTTGCCTACGGAAAGACGCGAGAGGAAGCCACCAACAAAGCGTACGCCATCGCGTTGCGGTCGATCGCCGACGACGTAGAGCACTCGCAGCAAGATCCTCCAAAATCGATCAGCCTCGAGCGCAACATCGCGTGAATCAGTGGTCGAGCACCAAAGCTCGAATCGTATACAGAGCACTGCTGAGAAATGGCTGGACCTTCCTCCGCCAGGTTGGTTCCCACAAGAAGCTAGGCCATCCGGCTTTTGGCAACTACACCTGGGCATTCTCCGACAACGACGAACTGGGGCCAGCGATGTTGGCCCGCATCGCCAAAAAGACCGGATTGAAGCCTGGCGATCTGTAGTTCGGCAAGGATCGTTTGAGATGGCCTTGTTTGGGGCAGGTAATATTCGTTTCCTCAAGCCCCTACGGTCTGGGGCTTGCTGGCCAGCAACTGCCTTAAGACGTACTGCAGAATGCCGCCGTTGGCGTAGTACAAGGCTTCCTGCGGGGTATCGATGCGGACGACGGCATCGAACTCCAGCGGGCCCTTGCCGTTCGCCGAGGCGCGCACTTTGACGGTGCGTCCGGGGGCGAAGTGGTTGACTACGTCGCGGATGCCGGTGATCTCGAAGGTCTCTTCTCCCGTGAGCCTGAGAGATTCGGCGTTCTGGCCTGCGGCGAACTGCAGCGGCAGGATGCCCATGCCGACCAGGTTGGAGCGATGAATGCGCTCGTAGCTCTCCGCGATTACGGCGCGCACTCCGAGCAGAGCCGGGCCTTTCGCCGCCCAGTCGCGCGAGGAGCCTGAGCCGTATTCCTTGCCCGCAAGGATGACGAGAGGGGTGCCTGCTGCGCGATATTTCTCCGACGCGTCGAAGATCGACATTTCGGTATCGCTGGGCAGGTGGCGGGTGAATCCACCTTCCGCCTGCACCAGCTTGTTACGCAGCCGCACGTTGGCGAAGGTGCCGCGCACCATCACTTCGTGATTGCCGCGGCGGGAGCCGTAGGAGTTGAAGTCGGCGGGCTTCACCCCGTGTTCCTGCAAATACTTTCCGGCGGGGCTGTCTTTCTTGATCGATCCCGCGGGCGAGATGTGGTCGGTGGTCACGCTGTCGCCGAGAACTGCCAGCACGCGGGCGTCGTTGATGTCCTCGACTGGGGCGGGCTTCACGTCCATGTCGTCGAAGTAGGGGGCGCGTTGAATGTATGTGGAGTTCTGGTCCCAGTCGTAGGTATCGCCTTTGGGGACGGCGAGGCCGCGCCAGCGCTCGTCTCCCTGAAAGACTTCGGCATAGGACTTCTTGAACATCTCCGAAGTAATGGCGTGCTGCATGGTCTCGTCGACTTCGCGCGAAGTGGGCCAGATGTCGGCGAGATAGACCGGTTGGCCGTCCTTGCCTTTGCTGATGGGATCTTTGCGGAGATCGATGTCGATTCTGCCGGCCAACGCAAAGGCGACCACCAAAGGGGGAGACATGAGGTAGTTGGCGCGAACTTCGGAGTTGATGCGGCCCTCGAAGTTGCGATTGCCGGAGAGCACGGAGGCGACCACCAGTTCGTTTTCGTCGATTGCCTGCGATACTTCGGTGGGCAGCGGGCCCGAGTTGCCGATGCAGGTGGTGCAGCCGTACCCGACGAGATGAAATTTCAGTTTCTCGAGATACGGCATCAGGCCGGCTTTATCCAAATAATCGCGCACCACTTTCGAGCCGGGAGCCAATGAAGTCTTGACCCAAAGAGGAACCGTGAGTCCCTTTTCGACGGCCTTCCTGGCGAGCAGTCCGGCGCCAATGAGTACTGAGGGATTGGAGGTGTTGGTGCAGGAAGTAATGGCAGCGATAACGACGCTACCGTGCTTGAGTGAGTCCTTGACCGATTCAGGGACATGCTCGCGTACATCAGGATCCTGGACGCCCACGGCAGTGGGGCGTCCGCCTTCCTGTTCCCAACGATCTTTGGTGATTGGGGCGACGGCAGGAATGGCTCCGGTTTTGTCAGCGCCCTTTGGCTTCATGAGGCCAGGCAGGGCGTCGCAGAACGACTCTCCGGCCTGGGAGAGCACGACGCGGTCCTGCGGGCGTTTTGGACCTGCGAGCGAGGGTTCCACACTGGCGAGATCGAGGGAGAGCAGTTCGGAGTACTCGGCCTCGGGAGTCTTCTCGTCGTGGAACATTCCCTGTTCGCGCGCGTAGGACTCGACGAGGGCGATCTGGTCTTCCGTGCGACCAGTGAGACGCAGATATTTCACAGTCTCTTTGTCGATGGGGAAGATTCCGCAGGTGGCGCCGTACTCCGGGGACATGTTGGCGATGGTGGCGCGATCGGCCAGCGGCAGGTCGCGCAAGCCGGGACCGAAGTACTCGACGAATTTGCCCACGACTCCATGCTTGCGCAGCATTTCGGTAATGGTGAGAACGAGATCGGTGGCGGTGGCTCCTTCGCGCAATTTGCCAGTTAGCTTCACGCCAACGACCAGTGGGATGAGCATGGAAACAGGCTGGCCGAGCATGGCCGCCTCAGCTTCGATCCCACCGACGCCCCAACCGAGCACGCCCAAGCCATTCACCATGGTGGTGTGGCTGTCGGTACCGACGAGAGTGTCAGGGTAGGCGACGCGCTTGCCCGGGGACTCACGGACGAATACAACGCGGGCCAGATATTCCAGATTGACCTGGTGGACGATGCCGGTATCAGGAGGAACGATGGCAAGATTTCTGAATCCGGTTTGGCCCCAGCGCAGGAAGGAGTAGCGCTCCTGGTTGCGCTGGAATTCGAGCAAGGCATTCATTTCGAGGGCGTTGCTGGTGCCGAATTCATCGACCTGGACGGAGTGATCAATGACCAACTCGACCGGCTGCAGCGGATTGATGAGGGAGGGGTCGCCGCCCAGTTGCTGCATTGCGTCGCGCATGGCCGCGAGATCGACTACGCAGGGAACGCCGGTGAAATCCTGCAGGAGGACGCGGCTGGGGGTGAAGGCGATTTCTTTATCCGGCTTAGAATTGCGGTTCCAGTTCGCCAGCGCTCGGATGTCTTCTTTTCGCACGTTGCGTCCGTCTTCGGTGCGCAGCAGGTTTTCCAGAAGAATTCTCAGGCAGAAGGGCAGGTGTTTGGTGGAGATACCCTGCTTGTCGAGCGCGTCGAGGCGATAGATTTCGTATTGCTTGTTTCCGATTTGGAGAGAAGAGCTGGATTTGAAGCTGTTCACAGACATGGGAGCCTTCCTTCGGGAATTGCTGGGACCAGAAATGGCTGCGCGGAATGCAAGCTATAGTTTAATTCCTTTGGGCAGGAATTGCTTAGTCGCGAAGCAGGCGAAGCTGCGCTTTCCCGGACAGCCGAAGGCGGCTGTCCCTACATGCTTGTGTGGATAGGGGTAGAGGGATAGAATTCTCGCGAATTTTTCGTGGAGGTTCTCATGGCTGTTGCTCCGCTCCCTCCAGTTTCGTCCTCTCCTGTGCCAGCACCGGCTCCGCTGTCGGAAGGTGCGCGCATTATCGATACTTTTGTAGCGCCCTCGAAGACGTTTGCGGACCTGCGGCGTAGCGCGAGTTGGTGGGCGCCATTCCTGTTGATGGTGGTGGTTTCGTCAGCCTTTGTTTATACGGCGGGCCAGAAAATCGGGTTTCGCAAGATCATGGAGAACCAGATGCAGGCGCAGCCCAAAGCGCAGGCGCGCCTGGAGAACCTGCCTGCTGCGCAGCGG
Organism: Candidatus Sulfotelmatobacter sp.; assembly: GCA_036376495.1. Lineage (GTDB taxonomy): Bacteria > Acidobacteriota > Terriglobia > Terriglobales > Acidobacteriaceae > Sulfotelmatobacter. Next base: position 72,496 of record DASVAE010000110.1, read on the forward strand.
GAAGCGCAGCTGGAGAGTGGCGCGAAGTTTACCGAGATCATTTCTTATGTATTCCCGGTCATTACGCTGATTATATGGCTGGTCATTGCGGGCGCTCTTTTTGGCACTTTCAAGTTGGTGGCTGGGGTGGACGTCTCTTTTAAAGTATCCCTCGCGATTGTGATCTATTCCGCACTACCACTGATGCTGAAGAGTCTACTCGCGCTGGCATCGGTGCTGGCGGGGATGAGCCCAGACTCATTCACGTTTCAGAATCCCGTGGCGACCAATCCCGGCTATTTCATGAATCCCGCCGACGGCGTGTTCCTCTACAGCGTGCTGACAGGCGTCGACATCTTCATGATCTGGACGCTGGTGCTGACGGCGATCGGATTCACCTGCGTCAGCAAAGTGAAGCGCGGGACGTCACTGGCGATCGTCTTTGGATGGTGGGCGGTCTTCACGCTGGTGGGAGCGGGCATCGGGGCGGCGCTGTCGTAAAGAGCGCTCGTTAGCCTGCAATCGATTCGACGGCTTTCACGACATCTGGCGGGAGGGTCAGGCTCAGACTCGCCAGATCCTGCTGCAGGTGTTCGGGGTCGGTGCTGCCTGTCAATGGCAGGATGCCTATCGCGTGGGAAAAAGTGAAGATCATCTGCGCGGGAGTAATTCCAAGGCGGCGCGCGAGGGCGACCAAGGGCGCCCATTGCAGGACCTCGGGATTCGCGGTGAGCAGCGAGAATCCCTGGTAGGTAATGTTATGGCTGGCGCAGAAATTCCTTACATTGCGATCCCAACCGAGGCGGGCGAAGCAGCGGTTCTGCACGAACGTTGGCATTTCGGTGCCGGAAGAGTTCATCTGCTCGAGATGATCTAGCGCCACGTTGCTTACTCCGAGAAGGCGGCTGCGTCCTGCGTCGCGTTCCTTTCGCATAGCTTCCCAGGTTTCGGCGTCAACATCAGTCCATTCGTAGGCTGATGCGGGGCCATGGAGGATGAAACTGTCGACATGGTCAGTCTTGAGGTGATCGAGAGATCCTGCCAATGATTGCTTTACCTGAGTGGTGAGGCTTGCGGATGGATCGTAGGGCAAGCGAGAATCCTGGCCGCGTTGATAGGTGAATTTAGTTTGCAGAAACAGATCGTTGCGAGTGCATATACCGGCGCGGTAGGCAGCGGAGAGACCTTGTCCGACGGCCTCTTCGAAGTAATGCTTGCGCTGATTCGCGGTATCAATGCCGCGGAATCCGGCGCGCAGTGCAAGTTCCGTGAGAGCAGCTGTGCGGTCTTCTTTCCAGGCGGTGCCATAAATGAACGAGGGACGTTCGGAGGGCATGATGAGATTGTGCCATGCCGGAAGCGTTGGGTCAGGGCACGATCAGCGCAGGGTTTGGCTGTTCTGCAGCTTTTCCGCCAATTTTAATTCGCGCTCCGCATCGTCTTTCTTGCCAACAGTGCGATAGGCCTGCCCCAGCAGTTGATGGGTCATGGGATTATTTGGATCCATAGTCGCGGCCCGCTGCAGGGCAAGTACAGCCAACTCAAACTCGCCTTTTTTCTCTAGCACCTTGCCCCGCAGAATGAACGGCCCGGTCGAAGTGGAATCGAGCCAGATGGATTTCTGAAGCAAGCGATCGGCCTCATCGTATTTCTGCACGCGGGAGTAGGCGTCCGCCAACTTGTAATAGGTCGCCGCGTGGGCGGGATTGAGAGCGATTTCTTTTTCAAACTCCGCAATCGACTCTGGAACCCGCGATTTGTACAGGTACAACTCGCCTAGCAGGAAATGCACCAGCGGCAACTTGGGATCCAGGGTCGCGGCCTTCTGCGCATACTCTTCGGCAACCGGGTCGTATTCCTGTCGCAGCAGCATACGCGCCGTAAACAGGTAAGCGGCGGCCGAGTCTGCGGGCACAGCAAACATCGCTGCGAATGACTTGCGTGCCTGATCGTAGTTCTTGGTCTGAATGTACGCCACGCCGAGGACGTAAGCCGCGTCGACGTTCGCCCGCGGATACCAGCCTTGCACTTTTTCGAGCAAAGGAATGGCATCGGCAGGATGTCCACCGCGGAAATATGCCAGGCCGAGCATCTGAACGGCTTCGTCATTCGCCGGATCTGCAGCGTTCGCTTTTCTTAGG